>NZ_JBBOTY010000001.1:0-7500 GCF_038005805.1 Bacillus sp. FSL R9-9497
TTGGAAAATATCTCTGATTTATGGAATAGTGCCTTAAAAGAATTAGAAAAAAAGGTAAGCAAGCCTAGTTATGAGACATGGTTAAAATCAACAACGGCTCATAACTTGAAGAAAGACGTATTAACGATTACAGCTCCAAATGAATTTGCTCGTGACTGGCTAGAATCTCATTACTCAGAACTAATTTCAGAAACACTATACGATTTAACAGGGGCAAAATTAGCAATTCGCTTTATTATTCCCCAAAGTCAAGCTGAAGAGGACATTGATCTTCCTCCAGTTAAGCGGAATCCTGCACAAGATGATTCAGCTCATTTACCACAGAGCATGTTAAATCCAAAATATACATTTGATACATTTGTTATCGGTTCTGGTAACCGTTTTGCCCATGCAGCTTCATTAGCTGTAGCCGAGGCGCCAGCTAAAGCGTATAATCCACTCTTTATTTACGGGGGAGTTGGGCTTGGAAAGACGCATTTAATGCACGCGATTGGTCATTATGTAATTGAACATAATCCAAATGCAAAAGTTGTATATTTATCATCAGAAAAATTCACGAATGAATTTATTAACTCTATTCGTGATAATAAAGCTGTTGATTTTCGTAATAAATATCGCAACGTAGATGTTTTATTGATAGATGATATTCAATTTCTTGCTGGAAAAGAACAAACTCAAGAAGAGTTTTTCCATACATTTAATGCATTACACGAAGAAAGTAAACAAATTGTAATTTCTAGTGATCGACCACCAAAAGAAATTCCGACTTTAGAAGATCGTCTTCGTTCCCGCTTTGAATGGGGACTTATTACAGATATTACGCCACCAGATTTAGAGACACGAATTGCGATTTTACGCAAAAAAGCAAAAGCTGAAGGGCTTGATATACCAAATGAAGTTATGCTTTATATCGCAAATCAAATTGATTCAAATATTCGTGAATTAGAAGGTGCACTTATCCGAGTTGTAGCTTATTCATCTTTAATTAATAAAGATATTAATGCTGATTTAGCAGCTGAAGCACTTAAAGATATTATTCCAAATTCTAAGCCGAAAATTATCTCTATTTATGATATTCAAAAAGCTGTCGGGGATGTTTATCAAGTGAAATTAGAAGATTTTAAAGCGAAAAAACGTACAAAATCAGTTGCGTTTCCTCGCCAAATTGCAATGTATTTATCGCGCGAGCTTACAGATTCCTCTTTACCAAAAATAGGTGAAGAATTTGGTGGACGTGATCATACAACAGTTATCCATGCCCATGAAAAAATCTCTAAACTACTAAAAACCGATACGCAATTACAAAAGCAAGTTGAAGAAATTAATGGTATTTTAAAGTAGTAGCTGAATAGTGTGAATAACTTACCTTGTTTTACGCACAGTCTATCCACATGTAGATAGACTGTTTTTACATCCTTTATAGAGGTTATCCACATATCCACAAGCCCTATTACTATTACTACTATTTTTTTATCTTTATTAATTAAATAAAATCTTATACTTACCGGAGGTTTTTCTTTATGCGTTTTACAATACAAAAAGACTATCTTGTAAGAGGTGTACAAGATGTAATGAAGGCAGTTTCTTCTCGTACAACAATCCCCATTCTTACGGGAATTAAAGTTGTAGCTACTGAAGAAGGGGTTACATTAACAGGAAGCGATGCTGATATTTCTATTGAATCGTTTATTCCAGTCGAAGAAGATGGAAAAGAAATCGTAGAAATAGCTCAATCAGGAAGCATTGTTTTACAAGCAAAATATTTTAGTGAGATTGTAAAAAAACTACCTAAAGACACTGTCGAAATTTCTGTGGAAAATCATTTTATGACAAAAATAAAATCTGGAAAATCAGAGTTTAACTTAAATGGTTTAGATTCTGCAGAATATCCGTTACTGCCACAGATTGAAGAACATCATGTATTTAAAATACCAACAGATTTACTTAAACATATGATCAGACAAACTGTATTTGCAGTTTCTACTTCTGAAACAAGACCGATCTTGACAGGTGTAAACTGGAAGGTATATAACAGCGAGTTAACTTGTATTGCAACAGATAGTCATAGACTGGCACTTAGAAAAGCAAAAATTGAAGGACATAATATTGCAGATGAGTTCCAAGCTAATGTTGTTATTCCAGGTAAGAGCTTAAATGAATTAAGTAAAATTTTAGATGAGTCTGAAGAAATGGTAGATATCGTTATTACGGAGTATCAAGTATTATTCCGTACAAAACATTTATTATTCTTCTCAAGATTGTTAGAAGGAAATTATCCTGATACGACACGTTTAATTCCGGCAGAGAGTAAAACGGATATTTTTGTGAATACAAAAGAATTCCTACAAGCAATTGATCGTGCTTCACTATTAGCAAGAGATGGCCGCAATAACGTTGTTAAATTATCAACTTTAGAGCAAGAAATGCTAGAGATTTCTTCGAATTCACCAGAAATCGGAAAAGTTGTCGAAGAAGTACAATGCGAAAAAGTAGATGGAGAAGAGTTAAAAATATCTTTTAGTGCAAAATATATGATGGATGCATTAAAAGCTTTGGATAGTACAGAGATTAAAGTTAGCTTTACTGGGGCAATGAGACCGTTCTTAATTCGTACAGTAAATGATGATTCAATTATTCAATTAATTTTACCGGTTCGTACTTACTAGGTAAGGAATAAGGGTTGCTAGTTTAAAGATGCTAGTGGCCCTTATTTGATTTTTGGGTATTACTTTCCTAATGCTAGTTTATTTAGTACAATGAAAGAATGAACACTTTCAGAAAGTGAGCGATTTTATGAAACGTATTAAAATTTCAACAGAGTATATTACACTAGGACAATTTTTAAAGTTAGCTGATGTAATTGATACAGGTGGCGCTGTAAAATGGTTTTTACAAGAATATGAAGTGTACGTGAACAACGAACTTGAAAATAGAAGAGGTCGCAAACTATATGCGAATGATGTTATTGAAATTCCAGGAAGCGGAACTTTCCAAGTTCAGGCATAAAGGGGGAGCCCTTTGTTTATTTCAGAAATACAATTAAAAAACTATCGCAATTATGAAAAATTAGAGCTTTCCTTTGAAGATAAGGTAAATGTAATTATCGGCGAAAATGCACAAGGGAAAACTAACTTGATGGAAGCTATTTATGTTTTAGCGATGGCGAAATCTCATAGAACCTCTAATGATCGCGAACTTATCCGCTGGGATGAAGATTTTGGTCAAATAAAAGGGAAATTACAAAAAAGAAACAGTTCTTTGTCCTTGGAATTAAATATTTCGAAAAAAGGTAAAAAGGCAAAATTAAATCAACTTGAACAACGAAAGTTAAGTCAATATATTGGCGTGATGAATGTTGTCATGTTTGCCCCAGAAGATTTAAATCTTGTAAAAGGAAGCCCTCAAGTAAGAAGACGCTTTTTAGATATGGAATTAGGACAAATAGCTCCTGTATATTTGTATGAATTAAGTCAATATCAAAAGGTGCTCACGCAACGAAATCATTTGTTGAAAAAAATGCAAGGGAATAGTAAGAATGAGGAAACGATGTTGGATGTATTTACACTTCAACTAATTGAGCATGGTGCGAAGATACTGCAAAAACGTTTTGAATTTTTGCATTTGCTACAGGAATGGGCAGCTCCAATTCATCGAGGTATAAGCCGTGGATTAGAAGAGTTAGAAATTGTCTATAAACCAAGTGTAGATGTATCAGAATCAATGGATTTGTCGAAAATAAAAGAAGTATACTATGAAAGTTTTCAATCTGTGAAACAACGTGAAATTTTCCGTGGTACGACTTTAATTGGTCCTCATCGTGATGATTTACAATTCTTCGTTAATAGTAAAAATGTTCAAGTCTTTGGTTCGCAAGGACAACAACGAACGACCGCACTATCCCTAAAATTAGCTGAAATTGAATTGATTTATTCAGAGGTTAAAGAATATCCAATCCTTTTGTTGGATGATGTTTTATCAGAATTAGATGATTATCGTCAATCACATCTTTTAAATACAATTCAAGGAAAAGTGCAAACATTTGTTACAACGACGAGTGTCGACGGAATTGAACACGAAACATTAAAAGAAGCGAAAACAATTCATGTAACGAACGGCACTGTAGATTGTGAAATAGATAGGGAATAACCCCTGTTTAAATGGAAAAGTAGGTGATCTTTGTGTCAATGGAACAAAAGCAAATGCAAGAAAATGCATATGATGAAAGTCAGATACAGGTGCTTGAAGGACTAGAGGCAGTTCGGAAACGCCCTGGTATGTATATTGGATCTACAAGTGGAAAAGGGCTTCACCATCTTGTGTGGGAAATCGTAGATAATAGTATTGATGAAGCACTTGCAGGTTATTGTGATGAAATTAATGTTAGTATCGAAGAAGATAATAGTATTCGTGTAACGGATAATGGGCGTGGTATTCCGGTTGGTATACAAGAAAAAATGGGACGTCCAGCTGTAGAAGTTATTATGACTGTTCTCCACGCCGGTGGTAAATTTGGCGGTGGCGGTTATAAAGTTTCTGGTGGTTTACATGGTGTTGGGGCATCGGTTGTAAATGCTCTATCAACAGAATTAGAAGTATTTGTACATCGTGAAGGTAAAATCCATTACCAAAAATACGAAAGAGGTATTCCGGTTGCGGATTTAAAAGTCATTGGTGACACAGATCAAACAGGAACAATAACTCGATTTAAACCAGATCCGGAAATTTTCCAAGAAACAACAGTATACGATTTTGATACGTTAGCAACTCGTATGCGTGAATTAGCGTTTTTAAATCGTAATATTAAATTAACAATTGAAGATAAACGTGAACATAAGCAAAAGAAAGAATTCCATTACGAAGGTGGAATTAAATCATACGTTGAGCATTTAAATCGCTCAAAACAACCGATTCATGAAGAGCCTGTGTACGTAGAAGGTTCAAAAGATGGTATTCAGGTTGAGGTTTCTCTTCAATATAACGAGGGATACACAAATAATATTTACTCATTTACGAATAACATCCATACGTATGAAGGTGGTACACATGAGGTAGGTTTTAAAACAGCTTTAACTCGTGTAATCAACGACTATGGTCGTAAAAATAGCATTTTAAAAGATGCGGACAGTAATTTAACTGGTGAGGATGTTCGTGAAGGTTTAACAGCAATTGTATCAATCAAGCATCCAAATCCACAATTTGAAGGACAAACGAAGACAAAACTTGGGAATAGTGAAGCGAGAACAATTACAGAGTCTGTATTCTCAGAGGCGTTTGAAAAGTTCTTACTAGAAAATCCTAATGTAGCGCGAAAAATTGTAGAAAAAGGTACGATGGCTGCACGTGCACGTGTAGCTGCGAAAAAAGCGCGTGAATTGACACGTCGAAAGAGTGCGTTAGAAGTTTCAAGTTTACCTGGTAAATTAGCTGATTGCTCTTCGAAAGATCCAGCAATTAGTGAAATTTACATCGTAGAGGGTGACTCTGCGGGTGGATCTGCAAAACAAGGACGCGATCGTCATTTCCAAGCAATTTTACCGCTGAAGGGTAAAATTATTAATGTGGAAAAGGCACGCTTAGATAAGATTTTATCAAATGATGAAGTTCGTACAATTATTACGGCGATCGGTACAAATATTGGTGGAGACTTCGATATTGAAAAAGCACGCTATCATAAAGTTATTATTATGACCGATGCCGATGTTGATGGTGCACATATTCGTACCCTATTATTAACGTTCTTCTATCGTTATATGCGTCAAATAATTGAGTGTGGTTATATCTATATTGCACAGCCGCCGTTGTTTAAAATACAACAAGGTAAAAAAATTCAATATGCTTACAACGATAAGGAACTTGAAAAAATCTTAGCAGAATTACCGGCCCAACCTAAGCCAGGGATTCAGCGTTATAAAGGTCTAGGGGAAATGAATCCAACTCAGCTATGGGAGACGACAATGGACCCAGAAGTACGTTCATTACTTCAAGTTTCCCTTCAAGATGCAATTGAAGCAGACGAAACATTTGAAATTTTAATGGGAGATAAAGTAGAGCCACGTCGTAACTTTATCCAAGAGAATGCAAAATACGTGAAGAACCTTGATATTTAAATGAGTAATGACAGGAATCTAAGTATTCCTGTCTTCTACATATAAATCAATGTATGTGTAACGGAAATGTAAGAGGAGGTGCTCGTTGATGTCAGACAATCAACAACAAGCACGAATTCGAGAAATTAATATTAGTCATGAAATGCGTACCTCATTTTTAGATTACGCAATGAGTGTTATCGTATCTCGTGCATTACCAGATGTTCGTGATGGATTAAAACCTGTGCATCGTAGGGTTTTATATGCGATGAATGATTTAGGAATTACAGCTGATAAAGCGTATAAGAAATCAGCACGTATTGTCGGTGAAGTAATCGGTAAGTATCACCCTCATGGTGATTCAGCCGTTTATGAAACAATGGTACGTATGGCGCAAGATTTTAGTCAACGTTATATGCTTGTAGATGGGCATGGTAACTTCGGTTCTGTAGATGGAGATTCAGCAGCGGCAATGCGTTATACAGAGGCAAGAATGTCTAAGATTTCTATGGAATTAATACGTGATATTTCAAAAAATACAATTGATTATCAAGATAACTATGATGGTTCCGAAAGAGAACCGATAGTACTACCAGCGCGTTTCCCTAATTTATTAGTAAACGGTACAACAGGTATTGCTGTTGGTATGGCAACAAATATACCGCCGCATCAGCTTGGCGAAGTAATTGATGGTGTGCTGGCATTAAGTCATAATCCTGATATTACTATCGCGGAATTAATGGAATATATTCCCGGTCCAGACTTTCCGACGGCAGGTTTAATTTTAGGAAGAAGTGGAATTCGAAGAGCTTATGAAACAGGTCGCGGTTCCATTATGCTTCGTGCTAAGGTTGAAATTGAAGAGAAGTCAAACGGTAAACAATCTATTATCGTAACTGAACTACCTTATCAAGTTAATAAGGCACGATTAATTGAAAAAATCGCAGAATTAGTTCGCGATAAGAAAATTGAAGGTATTACAGATTTACGTGATGAATCAGATCGTAATGGTATGCGTATTGTCATGGAAGTACGTCGTGATGCTAATGCAAACGTACTATTAAACAATCTATATAAACATACAGCGCTTCAAACAAGTTTCGGTATTAATATGTTGTCTCTTGTAAATGGGGAGCCACAAGTACTAAATTTAAAACAAAATCTATATCATTATTTAGAGCATCAGAAGGTAGTAATTCGTAGACGTACTGCTTATGAATTAGAAAAAGCAGAAGCACGTGCTCATATTTTAGAAGGATTACGAATTGCTTTAGATCATCTTGATGAAGTTATTACGTTAATTCGTAGTTCAAAAACGGCAGATATTGCCAAGCAAGGCTTAATGGAACGTTTTGGTTTAAGTGAGAAACAAGCGCAAGCGATTTTAGATATGCGTCTGCAACGTTTAACTGGA
>NZ_JBBOTY010000001.1:12500-27500 GCF_038005805.1 Bacillus sp. FSL R9-9497
GTAGGCGAGGAGAGAATCCTAAGGTGTGCGAGAGAACTCTGGTTAAGGAACTCGGCAAAATGACCCCGTAACTTCGGGAGAAGGGGTGCTTTCTTAACGGAAAGCCGCAGTGAATAGGCCCAAGCGACTGTTTAGCAAAAACACAGCTCTCTGCGAAGCCGTAAGGCGAAGTATAGGGGGTGACACCTGCCCGGTGCTGGAAGGTTAAGGAGAGGGGTTAGCGTAAGCGAAGCTCTGAACTGAAGCCCCAGTAAACGGCGGCCGTAACTATAACGGTCCTAAGGTAGCGAAATTCCTTGTCGGGTAAGTTCCGACCCGCACGAAAGGTGTAACGATTTGGGCACTGTCTCAACCAGAGACTCGGTGAAATTATAGTACCTGTGAAGATGCAGGTTACCCGCGACAGGACGGAAAGACCCCGTGGAGCTTTACTGTAGCCTGATATTGAATTTTGGTACAGTTTGTACAGGATAGGCGGGAGCCATTGAAACCGGAGCGCTAGCTTCGGTGGAGGCGCTGGTGGGATACCGCCCTGACTGTATTGAAATTCTAACCTACGGGTCTTATCGACCCGGGAGACAGTGTCAGGTGGGCAGTTTGACTGGGGCGGTCGCCTCCTAAAGTGTAACGGAGGCGCCCAAAGGTTCCCTCAGAATGGTTGGAAATCATTCGTAGAGTGCAAAGGCATAAGGGAGCTTGACTGCGAGACCTACAAGTCGAGCAGGGACGAAAGTCGGGCTTAGTGATCCGGTGGTTCCGCATGGAAGGGCCATCGCTCAACGGATAAAAGCTACCCCGGGGATAACAGGCTTATCTCCCCCAAGAGTCCACATCGACGGGGAGGTTTGGCACCTCGATGTCGGCTCATCGCATCCTGGGGCTGTAGTCGGTCCCAAGGGTTGGGCTGTTCGCCCATTAAAGCGGTACGCGAGCTGGGTTCAGAACGTCGTGAGACAGTTCGGTCCCTATCCGTCGTGGGCGTAGGAAATTTGAGAGGAGCTGTCCTTAGTACGAGAGGACCGGGATGGACGCACCGCTGGTGTACCAGTTGTTCTGCCAAGGGCATAGCTGGGTAGCTATGTGCGGAAGGGATAAGTGCTGAAAGCATCTAAGCATGAAGCCCCCCTCAAGATGAGATTTCCCATAGCGTAAGCTAGTAAGATCCCTGAAAGATGATCAGGTTGATAGGTTCGAGGTGGAAGCATGGTGACATGTGGAGCTGACGAATACTAATAGATCGAGGACTTAACCATATAATATGTAGCAATGTTATCTAGTTTTGAAGGAATATGCCTTCATAGTTTGGTGATGATGGCAGAGAGGTCACACCCGTTCCCATACCGAACACGGAAGTTAAGCTCTCTAGCGCCGATGGTAGTTGGGACCTTGTCCCTGTGAGAGTAGGACGTCGCCAAGCAACTAAAAACACAAGTCATTTGACTTGTGTTTTTTTATTTCCCATGAAATAGATTTGGTTCCATTAATAAAAAATTTGAAATATAGTAAGGGATTTTTTGAGCAGAAATACTTAGAAATTGATAAATAAATGGATAATCTTCAGAACTATAACTGCCAAGTAAGTCATACCACCAATCTGTTTCATACCTAGAAATCATGCTTAAATTATAGAGCAATAAATAATGAATGAGGAGTTCAGGTAATATTGGCTTAGGATTTCTAGGATCAGTCGTAAGTGGCAAATAATAAGTATTAGTAAGATGTTCATAGTATAAAGGAGTACTGTACATAGGATTCCATGATTGAATGGGCGCTGTAAAAAGTAAATTCGATTCATTAGTCTTCTCAGGTACGTGCTGTATTGATAAATGCTTACAAGATGTTTCAATGTAACGAGAAAATCTCTCTTTAGTCATATGTAATCGATCTAGTAGGTTGACTGAAAAGGAGAGCTCATTTTTAATTGTTGAATCGATTTTATATAAAGTTGATCCTTTTTGACTATAACGAAATAAATTTTGTAATTCTGGAATATTTCCCATTAATTCTAACATGTTAAATTTTTCTGCTTCTAAGTGTTTCATGTGAAATAGTTGTTCTGCAACATGAGTAAATAATCCGTTTTTTTGTACCTTCACCTCATCTTCTAAAAATTGATACCCTTGTTTTTTTCGTTTGCGAGTTGTAACGCCATGAGCTAAAACAGTAGTGGATTCAGGATAGTTAGGGTCAATAGTTAGTAGGCATGCTTTAAAAAGTTGACTAATTCCATAAAATAACAACATTGGTTGAATGGAAAATGGAGCTGTCTTATATAATTCATAATAATTTTTCCCGTGTTCTAAGTAATAAATAAAGGGATAACAATTTTCAAAACTTTTTTTTTCGGCATCCTGAATAGAGGATTTTTCGTAACAACGGGCAAGATAACGTTGTACGTTTTGAGATGAAAAAAAGAAACTTAACTGCTGCCAAGTACAAGATGTTTGATGCATATATTACGCTCCTTTTATTGTCTAAAAATTCTAACATATATATACGTCCTTGACAGTATTTTAACCAATTGATAAGCTACTAATAATAATTTCTGGTATCATAGGGGGAACAATTATGTGGGAATCTAAATTTGTTAAAGAAGGTTTGACTTTTGATGATGTATTACTTGTACCAGCTAGGTCAGATATATTACCAAGAGAAGTAAGTGTTAAAACAGTTTTATCTGAAAGCTTACAGCTAAACATCCCGTTAATTAGTGCAGGAATGGATACAGTAACAGAAGCTGACATGGCTATTGCAATGGCTCGCCAGGGTGGTTTAGGAATTATTCATAAGAATATGTCTATTGAGCAACAAGCAGAGCAAGTTGATAAAGTAAAGCGCTCTGAAAGCGGCGTTATTTCAGATCCTTTCTTCTTAACTCCAGAACATCAAGTATATGATGCAGAACATCTTATGGGAAAATATCGTATCTCAGGTGTACCGGTTGTAAATAATTTAGATGAGCGAAAATTAGTTGGTATTATTACAAACCGTGATATGCGCTTCATCCAAGACTACTCAATCAAAATTTCTGACGTAATGACAAAAGAACAATTAATTACAGCTCCAGTTGGTACTACACTGGAAGAAGCTGAAAAGATCCTACAAAAGTATAAAATTGAAAAACTCCCTCTTGTTGATAATAACGGTGTATTACAAGGGCTTATTACAATAAAAGATATTGAAAAAGTAATTGAATTCCCAAACTCTGCTAAAGATAAGCAAGGACGCTTATTAGTTGGAGCAGCAGTTGGTGTAACAGCGGATGCTATGCTTCGCATCGATGCATTAGTAAAAGCTAGTGTAGATGCAATTGTACTTGATACAGCACATGGGCATTCTAAAGGTGTTATTGATAAGGTAAAAGAAGTTCGTGCTAAATATCCATCACTAAATATTATCGCTGGAAATGTTGCTACTGCTGAAGCAACGAAAGCACTAATTGAAGCTGGTGCAAACGTAGTTAAAGTTGGTATTGGACCAGGTTCTATTTGTACAACACGCGTTGTAGCCGGTGTTGGTGTACCACAATTAACTGCGGTTTATGATTGTGCAACAGAAGCTCGTAAACACGGCATTCCAGTTATTGCTGATGGCGGTATTAAGTACTCTGGTGATATGGTGAAAGCTTTAGCGGCAGGAGCACATGTTGTTATGCTAGGTAGCATGTTTGCAGGTGTTGCAGAAAGCCCTGGAGAAACTGAAATTTACCAAGGTCGTCAATTTAAAGTGTATCGTGGTATGGGTTCTGTCGGTGCGATGGAAAAAGGAAGTAAAGATCGTTACTTCCAAGAAGGCAATAAAAAACTTGTCCCAGAAGGTATTGAAGGACGAGTACCATATAAAGGACCTTTAGCAGATACAGTTCACCAATTAGTTGGTGGCTTACGTGCAGGTATGGGATATTGTGGAGCACAGGATTTAGAATTCTTACGCGAAAATGCACAATTCATTCGTATGTCAGGTGCTGGCTTACGTGAAAGTCATCCTCATCACGTACAAATTACAAAAGAGGCTCCAAACTACTCATTATAATGTCTTATATACAAATAGACAGAGATTTGATATCTCTGTCTATTTTTTTTTGATTATGTTAGAATAACGGTTATGTGAGTACATAGATATTGGGGGTAGCAAAAGTGAAAGGTATGTTTTGCAAAAGATTCATTGCTTTGGTAACAGTGCTTACACTAGCTTGTAGCATTTTTATGCCATATAGCAATGCATCAGCTGAAACAGGAGCCGCTTTAAACATTGAAGCAGGTGCGGCAATTTTAGTAGAAGCGAATTCTGGGAAAATTTTATATCAAAAGAATGCAGATGAATTATTATCCATTGCTAGTATGACAAAGATGATGAGTGAATATTTAGTTCACGAAGCAGTGGATAAAGGAAAACTTAAGTGGGACCAGAAAATTAAGGTTTCTGAATATGCATATAAGGTTTCACAAGATGCTTCATTATCAAATGTTGCATTAGAAAATGGTGGCTCTTATACAGTAAAAGAGTTATACGAGGCAATGGCAATCTTTTCTGCAAATGGTGCAACAATTGCATTAGCAGAAGCAATTGCAGGTAAAGAAGTAGACTTCGTAAAAATGATGAATGATAAATCGAAAGAACTAGGGTTGAAAAATTATAAATTTGTCAATTCTACAGGTTTAACGAATAAAGATTTAAAGGGAATGCATCCTGAAGGAACAACAGCGGATGAAGAAAATAAAATGTCTGCAAAGGATGTTGCAACTTTAGCACAACATTTAATTAAAGATTATCCAAAAGTGTTAGATACAGCAAAAATCCCTAAAAAAGAATTCCGTCCAGAAAAAGAGAAGTTTGCAATGTCGAACTGGAACTGGATGTTAAAGGGCTTAGTTAAAGAATATGATGGCGTAGACGGCCTAAAAACAGGCTCAACTCCAGAAGCAGGAGATTGCTTCACTGGTACGGTTGAAAGAAACGGAATGCGTTTTATTTCTGTAGTTATTAAAACAAGTTCTCATACAGCACGTTTTGATGAAACAAAGAAGCTATATGATTATGGGTTTGCTAACTTTGAAGTAAAACAAATGTATAAAAAAGGTTCTTCAGTAAAAGGACAAGAAACAGTACGAGTAGAAAATGCGAAAGATAAAGATGTAGCAGTTCAAACGAAACAAGCTATTTCACTTCCAGTGCCAAAAGGAAGTAAAGATGTTTATAAAACGGAATTAAAAGAATCAAGTAAGGGACAAGAAGCACCTATTAAAAAGGGGGCTGCGCTTGGTCAAATGGTAATTACGCCAAAAGATACAAACGACCCTGGATTTTTAACTGGTAAGTCACTGCAAGTTGATCTTGTAACAACATCTGAAGTAGAAGAAGCAAACTGGTTTACTCGTGCTATGCGCGGAATTGGTTCATTCTTTAGTGGCATGTGGAATAGTGCTGTTGATACAGTAAAAGGTTGGTTTTAAAAGCTCCTCATGATAGGAGCTTTTTTTTATTCCTATTTTTCATACCGACTTTATGAAAAAGTAGTAGACAAGCATCTGATAGTTAGTGGTAGAATGTAAGAGTATTCTTAATTTTCGCCTTTAACGGGGGAAAGCAATTCACCTAGGGGGGTTTTTGTACATGACAAATGTAACAGGGACAGAACGTGTAAAACGTGGAATGGCAGAAATGCAAAAAGGCGGCGTTATTATGGACGTAGTTAACGCTGAACAAGCAAAAATTGCAGAAGAGGCAGGCGCAGTTGCCGTTATGGCATTAGAGCGTGTACCAGCAGATATTCGTGCAGCAGGTGGCGTTTCTCGTATGGCAGACCCAACAATTGTTGAAGAAGTTATGGGTGCGGTGTCAATTCCGGTTATGGCAAAATGCCGTATCGGTCACCTTGTAGAAGCACGTGTATTAGAATCATTAGGGGTAGACTATATCGATGAGAGTGAAGTATTAACTCCTGCTGATGAAGTATACCATTTAAATAAACGTGATTACACAGTTCCATTTGTATGTGGTTGCCGTGATATCGGAGAAGCTGCACGTCGTATTGCAGAAGGTGCATCTATGCTTCGTACAAAAGGTGAACCGGGAACAGGAAACATTGTAGAGGCAGTGCGTCATATGCGCCAAGTCAATGCAGAAATCCGTCAAGTTGCGAGTCTACGTGAAGATGAGTTAATGACATATGCAAAAAATACTGGCGCTCCTTACGAAGTATTACTTGAAATTAAACGTCTTGGTCGCTTACCAGTTGTAAACTTTGCGGCAGGTGGTGTAGCAACACCAGCAGATGCAGCGTTAATGATGCAACTTGGTGCTGATGGGGTATTTGTTGGATCTGGTATCTTCAAATCAGAAAACCCAGAGAAATTTGCACGTGCAATCGTTGAAGCAACGACTCATTATGAAGATTACGAACTAATTGCAAGCCTTTCTAAAGGATTAGGTAATGCAATGAAGGGTGTCGAAATTTCAACGTTATTACCAGAACAACGCATGCAAGAGCGTGGATGGTAATTAAAGGAGAACTTTAAAATGGTGAAAATAGGTGTACTAGGTCTTCAAGGTGCAGTTCGTGAGCATATAAAATCAGTTGAAGCAAGTGGTGCAGAAGCTGTTGTTGTAAAGCGTATAGAGCAACTTGAAGAGATTGATGGTCTTATTTTACCAGGCGGTGAAAGTACAACAATGCGCCGTCTTATTGATAAGTATGCTTTCATGGAACCACTTCGTACATTTGCAAAGTCTGGTAAACCAATGTTTGGTACGTGTGCAGGGATGATTCTTCTTGCAAAAACACTTATTGGCTATGAAGAAGCACATATTGGTGCTATGGATATTACAGTTGAGCGCAATGCGTTCGGACGCCAAAAGGATAGTTTTGAAGCTGCGCTTTCAATTGAAGGCGTGGGTGAAGACTTCATTGGTGTATTTATCCGTGCGCCGTATGTTGTAGAAGTAGCTGATAATGTTGAAGTGCTTTCTAAGCATGGTGACCGAATGGTAGCGGTAAGACAAGATCAGTTTTTAGCTGCTTCATTCCATCCGGAATTAACAGATGATCATCGTGTGACAGCATACTTTGTTGAAATGGTAAAAGAAGCGAAAATGAAAAAAGTTGTATAAGTAACTTGCAACTTGTATAAGATTATAGTAAATTGATGGTAACAATTTTATAAAATAAGCGTGTTGATAGGAAATAGTAACAAATGTCGTTTCTTATAGAGAGTCGATGGTTGGTGGAAATCGATAGAAACAGTTTGTGAATCCATCCTGGAATGGAATGTGGAATATCTTTTGGATTAGTAAGCATTCCCGGTGAAGAGCCGTTATTTCTACTTGAGAGGAAAGCGGTAATGCTTTCAACTAGGGTGGCAACGCGGGTTAACTCCCGTCCCTTTATATAGGGACGGGAGTTTTTTGTGTTTTATAAAATAAAAGGAGGAGTATATAATGCTTGATATTAAATTTTTACGTACAAACTTTGAAGAAGTAAAAGCGAAATTACAGCATAGAGGCGAAGATTTAACTGATTTCGGCCGTTTTGAAGAACTTGATACGAGAAGAAGAGAACTACTTGTTCAGACAGAAGAATTAAAAAGTAAACGTAACGAAGTATCTCAACAAATTTCTGTATTAAAGCGCGAAAAGAAAGATGCAGAAGCTCTAATTTTAGAAATGCGTGAGGTTGGAGAAAAAGTAAAGGATCTTGATAACGAACTTCGTACAGTTGAAGAAGACTTAGAAAGATTAATGTTATCTATTCCAAATATCCCTCATGAATCTGCTCCAGTTGGTGAAACAGAGGATGATAATGTAGTAGCACGTACTTGGGGAGAAGTGAAAGAATTTACTTTTGAGCCAAAACCACATTGGGATCTTGCTACTGATTTAGGAATTTTAGATTTTGAACGCGCTGGGAAAGTAACAGGAAGCCGCTTCGTATTTTACAAAGGTGCTGGTGCAAGATTAGAGCGTGCTTTAATTAGCTTTATGCTTGATCTTCATACTGATGAGCATGGATATGAAGAAGTATTACCTCCATATATGGTAAACCGTGCAAGTATGACGGGAACAGGACAACTTCCAAAGTTTGAAGAAGATGCATTCCGTATTGAAAGTGAAGATTACTTCTTAATTCCAACAGCTGAAGTACCTGTAACGAATATGCATCGTGATGAGATTTTAAATAAAGAGCAATTGCCTATAAGATATGCTGCATTTAGCTCTTGCTTCCGTTCTGAAGCAGGTTCAGCTGGTCGTGATACACGTGGCTTAATTCGCCAGCATCAGTTCAATAAAGTAGAGCTTGTGAAGTTCGTAAAACCAGAAGATTCTTATGAAGAATTAGAAAAATTAACAAATGATGCAGAACGCGTGTTACAATTATTAGAGTTGCCATATCGCGTTATGAGCATGTGCACAGGCGATTTAGGATTTACAGCAGCGAAGAAATACGATATTGAAGTATGGATTCCAAGCTATGGCACATATCGTGAAATTTCTTCTTGTAGTAATTTTGAAGCTTTCCAAGCGAGACGTGCAAATATCCGTTTCCGCCGTGAGCCAAATGGAAAACCAGAACATGTTCATACATTAAATGGATCTGGTCTTGCAATCGGACGTACGGTTGCAGCTATTTTAGAGAACTACCAACAAGAAGATGGTACAATTATAATTCCAGAAGTTCTTCGCCCTTATATGGGAGGAAAAACAGTTATTAAGTAAATTTAAACATTCATCGGTATGAGTGATTGGTAATTATGAGCGTTGTCAGTACTGTAATGTAGGAAGGGGAAAGTAAAATTTTCCTTTCCTCATAATTTATTTTAGTAGGGTTGACTAACTGTTTTTCTTTTGATATTATATTTGATGTCAATATGGAGGTATACCCAAGTCTGGCTGAAGGGATCGGTCTTGAAAACCGACAGGCGGCGAGAGTCGCGCGGGGGTTCGAATCCCTCTACCTCCTCCAGATATAATTGACAACAGCGCATATAAGTGGAGATTGGAGAACTCGTTACCAACACGTAACGAGTTTTTATTTTAAAACCAATCATAAAGTATGGTGTAAGGTAATTTTGTCCTTATTACACACTCATATTCCGATGATTATCTTCATAGATATGAAAGGAGTCAACATGGATCTTATTATACAAACGTTTCCTTTAGATGGAAAAACTTTATATTATGTACAATGTCCTGTCTGTAAGAACAATAGAATTTTAAACAGTGGTGCAAACGTATCACGCATTATTAGTGATGATACATTCCGTAAACTTTGTGGTTGTACTTGTGATGTAAAACAAGCTACGAGTAAAGTAGAGGCGCCAAAACAAGTTAAAAAAGCAGCTGTAAAGAAAGCGGCGGCTCCAAAACGTACAGGTAAAGTATTAACGGCAGTAATTAACGGGAAAGAAATGACTGTTAAAGAAATTGCTGAAGCATACGATATTAGTACAAGTACTGTTCGTCAGCGCATTAACGCAGGAAAACCTGAGAGTGAAATTATTGCTCCAACAAAGAAGAAGTAATTTAATAGGAAAACCCGTGCATATGCACGGGTTTTTTATTTTACAAGTTTACGTGTTTGTTTTAAAAAATGGCCAATTTTTTTAATGATTGGTTCGATTGAATCACCATCTTTTAAAATATCGTACTCATTAATATTTAAGCGTAATACAGGGCATGAATTAAAGTTGTTAATCCAGTTTTCATAACGTCCATGCATTTCTTTCCAGTACTCAATTGGTGTTTGCTGTTCCATTGGGCGCCCGCGTTCTTGAATACGATCGACAATATCATCGAAAGAACCTTCTAAGTAAATTAATAAGTCTGGATGAGGGAAGTAAGGAGTCATGACCATAGCGTCAAATAAACCTTTGTATGTTTCATAATCAGTTTCCGTCATTGTTCCTTTTTCATGATGCATCTTTGCGAAAATTCCAGTGTCTTCGTAAATGGAACGATCTTGAACAAAACCGCCACCATATTCAAAAATTCTTTTTTGTTCCTTAAATCGCTCTGCTAAAAAGTACACTTGTAGGTGGAAGCTCCAGCGAGTGAAGTCCGCATAGAACTTGTCCAAGTATGGATTGGAATCTACTTTTTCAAATGATGTGCGATAACCTAAAGCATTAGCTAATGCAGTTGTCATAGTTGATTTACCCACACCTACCGTTCCGGCGATAGTGATTACTGCGTCATTAGGTATATCATATTTTTGCCTTAAATTCATTATTATTTCGACTCCTTTAAGAGAGTATTTTGAAGGGCAGATAGGATGACGTTTAAATCATCAGGATTTTTTACAAAATCCATATCGTCTCCATTAAATTTCAATACTGGTATTTCCGGATGATCTTTTTTAAAAGCATCCATTGCTGTTTCATAATCTTTTGTGAGTTGTAGTAAGTAATTTGGATCCATGTTTTTTTCAAATTCTCTTCCGCGCATGGCGATTCGTTTTTGCAATGTTTCTAGGCTAGCTGTTAAATAAACAATGACATTTGGCACAGGCATATCTTGTGTAAGGATACGATAAATTTGCATGTATTTGTCATATTGGGAGTCTTTTAATGTGCGGGATGCAAAAATTAAATTTTTAAAGATATGGTAATCCGCTACTACTGGTTTCCTTTGATTCAAATACTTTATGTTAATGTCTTCTAATTGTTTGTATCTATTACAAAGAAAGAACATCTCTGTTTGAAAACTCCATTCGTCGATGTCTTCATAGAACTTTCCTAAAAAGGGATTTTCATCAACAATCTCTTTTAGTAAGTGGAGTTGCATGTGAGTTGAAATTTCCTTCGCAAGTGAAGTTTTTCCAACACCAATTGGTCCTTCAACCGTGATAAATGGTACTCCGGTCACGCTGTTTCCTCCTTTCAATCAGTGATTTACCGTGACTACTAAAAACACAAAACAGAATTATTGTAGCACAAGAGGGAAGCGAGCGGGTTAATTTGATATAAAAAGTTAGAAAATAGATATATGTATTAATTAAATTTTATTTTGGTTGATGATGTTATAGTTGCTTTCAATGTAGTTTCCATTATTTTTAAAGCATGTATATTATCTTGGTCGTTGTTAGAGGCGATACAATCCTCTGGTACATACAATGTATAATTTCTCATATGAGCATCATTAGCTGTAAATAGGATACATATATTTCCGGCAACCCCTGTTAATATTAGATTTTCTATTTTTAAATAACCTAGTAATGAATTTAAAGGTGTTTCATAAAAAGCGGAATAATGTGGTTTAATAAAAATGTAATCATCAGAACTTGGAGCAATCTTATGGATTATGTTTTCGCTATATTCATTTGTACAATGAGTAATAAGTTGGTCGATATCAGATCTCCAAAGTTGATAATGGTCATTAACGTAAATTATAGGACAGCCGAAGGATTTCATTTTTTTCTTTAATTGTAAAATAGGGTTTGTTATAATTTCACATTTTTTAGCTAGAATGGGTCCGTGGGAAAATTGAAAGTCATTAATCATATCGATAATGAGCAAGGCGGTATTTTTCATATGTAATCCCCTCTCTTTTTTCTTTTAGGGTGGATTGAATTTGTAAAAGTTATCCCCTGTGTAGTAAATGGAAATAAGTGTACTTTATTTGTAATGAAAGGACTATGTTATGGAACAAGATCAAGATATTTATTTTATGCAATTAGCGATAGAAGAAGCTAAAAAGGCAGAGGAAATACAGGAAGTACCAATTGGAGCAGTTATAGTGTTAGATGGTGAGTTAATTAGTGTTGCCCATAATTTAAGGGAAACTGAGCAGAGATCAATAGCTCATGCTGAGTTGCTAGCGATAGATGAGGCATGTAAAAAATTAGGGACATGGCGTTTAGAAGATGCAACATTGTATGTAACATTAGAACCTTGTCCAATGTGTGCGGGTGGAATTGTTTTATCACGAGTGAAGCGAGTTGTATATGGTGCAAGTGATCCGAAGGGCGGATGTGCAGGGACATTGATGAATCTTTTAACGGATGAACGCTTCAATCATCAATGTGAAGTAGTATCTGGTGTACTAGAGGAAGAATGCGGTACGTTGTTAACAAGCTTTTTTAGAGAACTTCGTAAAAAAAGAAAAGCGATAAAAAAATTAGGTAAAAATAATGGGAACTAACGTATTTGCATTTTATAAAGAAACAAGTTATACTGATAATGCCTTTAATGAAGGCAACCGAATATTGGTTTTAACTTTGCCGTGCTAAGCGGGGAGGTAGCGGTGCCCTATACTCGCAATCCGCTCTAGCGAGGCCGAATCCCCTCTCGAGGTTATGTTGCTGTAAGGTCTGCCTTAAGTAAGTGGTGTTGACGTTTGGGTCCTGCGCAACGGGACCCCGTGAACCTTGTCAGGTCCGGAAGGAAGCAGCAATAAGCGGGTCTTCTCGTGTGCCGCAGGAGTGCCTGAACCGAGCTAACTGCTTGAGTAACGCTTATGGTACGTAATCGACGGAGGGTGCACGGCAGTTATATATGTATACAAAACTCACCTTTATATTAAGGTGAGTTTTTTGTATAGAAAATAACTTTTGGAATCTATAAACAGAATGGGTTATAATAAATGAGATAATAACCTTTGAGGGAGGCCGTATTTTCGTGTCATACCAAGCGTTATACCGAACATGGAGACCGCAAAAGTTCGAAGATGTAGTCGGTCAAAAGCACGTAACAAAAACGTTGCAAAATGCCCTTCTTCAAGAGAAAGTTTCACATGCTTATTTATTTTCTGGCCCGAGGGGAACAGGAAAAACGACAATTGCAAAAGTATTTGCAAAAGCAATTAACTGTGAACATGCTCCGGTAGCTGAACCTTGTAATGAATGTCCTTCTTGTTTAGGAATTACACAAGGATCCATTTCAGATGTATTAGAAATTGATGCGGCTTCAAATAACGGTGTAGATGAAATTCGAGATATTAGAGATAAAGTAAAATATGCTCCAAGTGCTGTAGAATATAAAGTATACATTATTGATGAAGTTCACATGCTTTCTATGGGTGCATTCAATGCGCTTTTAAAAACCTTAGAAGAGCCGCCAGGACATGTTATCTTTATTTTGGCGACAACAGAACCTCATAAGATCCCGCCTACAATTATTTCACGTTGTCAGCGTTTTGAATTCCGAAAAATATCAGTGAATGATATTGTTGAGAGATTATCAACGGTCGTGACAAATGAAGGTACGCAAGTGGAAGATGAGGCATTACAAATTGTTGCGCGTGCTGCTGAAGGTGGTATGCGTGACGCACTTAGTCTTATTGATCAGGCTATATCTTATAGTGATGAGACCGTTACGACAGAAGATGTATTGGCCGTAACAGGATCTGTTTCTCAGCAATACTTAGGCAATTTAGTAGAATGCATACGTGAAAATGATGTATCAAGAGCATTGCAAATCATAGATGAAATGATGAGTAAAGGGAAGGATCCAGTTCGTTTTATGGAGGATTTCATTTACTATTATCGTGATATGCTTTTATATCAAACTTCACCGCAACTAGAACATATGTTGGAACGAGTAATTGTAGATGATCAATTCCGTAAGTTGAGTGAAGAAATGCAACCGGAAGTGATCTATGAGATTATTCATACCCTTAGTAAGGGACAACAGGAAATGAAGTGGACAAATCATCCGCGTATTTTCTTAGAAGTTGTTATGGTGCAATTGTGTCAACA
The DNA here is from genome assembly GCF_038005805.1 of Bacillus sp. FSL R9-9497. Lineage (NCBI taxonomy): Bacteria > Bacillati > Bacillota > Bacilli > Caryophanales > Bacillaceae > Bacillus > Bacillus sp. FSL R9-9497. The sequence continues at coordinate 26,191 of NZ_JBBOTY010000001.1, forward strand.
GTTTATGATGCAAGCAAATGGTACAGATCGTTTGCAAGCAATTATGAACAGGATGCAGCAACTGGAGAAAGAGTTAGAGCAAGTTAAAAAGAACGGTGTGCCAGCTGGTGTACAACAGGAAGTAAGAGAGACACGTGCAACACCAAAGCCGGTAAGAACAGGAAGTATGAAGATTCCTGTCGGACGTGTAAATGAAGTATTAAAACAAGCGAAGCGTCAAGATTTAGAACAATTAAAAGCTGTATGGGGTGAGTTGTTAGGAAGACTCAAATCATATAACAAAGTAGCGTTTGCTGTTTTACTAGAAAATAGCGAACCAGTGGCAGCTTCAGATGACACTTACGTTTTAGCATTTCAATATGAGATTCACTGTAAGATGGCGAGCGAAAATCGAGAAGCTATGGATACAGTAGAACAAGCTTTATTTGAATTGCTAAGTAAAAGGTTAAATATGATTGCCATTCCAAAAAGTGAATGGGGTAAAATCCGTGAAGACTTTTTACAACGTGAAGGTGGAGAGTCTGAAGAAAGCCCAGAGAAAAGGGAAGACCCTCTTATAGAAGAGGCAGTGAAATTAGTAGGGCAAGAACTCATTGAAATAAAAGAGTAATAATAATTAGGAGGAATTAATTATGATGCGTGGCGGAATGGGAAATATGAATAACATGATGAAACAAATGCAAAAGATGCAAAAGGACATGGCGAAAGCACAAGAAGAGCTTGGTGAAAAAACAGTTGAAGGTACAGCTGGCGGCGGAATGATTACAGTTATCGCAAATGGTCACAAGCAAATTCTTGAAGTGAAGATTAAAGAAGAAGTTGTAGATCCAGAAGATATCGAAATGTTACAAGACTTAGTGTTAGCTGCAACAAATGATGCACTTAAAAAGGCTGATGAGCTTTCAAACTCTACAATGGGTAAATTTACAAAAGGCTTAAACTTACCAGGTGGAATGTTCTAGGAGGATATTGATACATGCATTATCCAGAACCAATATCAAAACTAATCGATAGTTTTATGAAGTTGCCAGGTATCGGACCGAAAACAGCGGTTCGATTGGCATTTTTCGTATTAGATATGAAAGAAGATGACGTGTTAGGTTTCGCGAAAGCACTTGTAAATGCGAAGCGAGATTTAGCGTACTGTTCTGTATGCGGACATATTACTGATCGTGATCCTTGTTATATTTGTAATGATTCACATCGAGATCAATCAGTTGTTTGTGTCGTGCAAGAACCGAAAGATGTAATCGCGATGGAAAAAATGAAAGAGTATCAAGGTGTATATCATGTGTTACGTGGTGCGATTT
>NZ_JBBOTY010000001.1:32500-80000 GCF_038005805.1 Bacillus sp. FSL R9-9497
CGGCCGTAACTATAACGGTCCTAAGGTAGCGAAATTCCTTGTCGGGTAAGTTCCGACCCGCACGAAAGGTGTAACGATTTGGGCACTGTCTCAACCAGAGACTCGGTGAAATTATAGTACCTGTGAAGATGCAGGTTACCCGCGACAGGACGGAAAGACCCCGTGGAGCTTTACTGTAGCCTGATATTGAATTTTGGTACAGTTTGTACAGGATAGGCGGGAGCCATTGAAACCGGAGCGCTAGCTTCGGTGGAGGCGCTGGTGGGATACCGCCCTGACTGTATTGAAATTCTAACCTACGGGTCTTATCGACCCGGGAGACAGTGTCAGGTGGGCAGTTTGACTGGGGCGGTCGCCTCCTAAAGTGTAACGGAGGCGCCCAAAGGTTCCCTCAGAATGGTTGGAAATCATTCGTAGAGTGCAAAGGCATAAGGGAGCTTGACTGCGAGACCTACAAGTCGAGCAGGGACGAAAGTCGGGCTTAGTGATCCGGTGGTTCCGCATGGAAGGGCCATCGCTCAACGGATAAAAGCTACCCCGGGGATAACAGGCTTATCTCCCCCAAGAGTCCACATCGACGGGGAGGTTTGGCACCTCGATGTCGGCTCATCGCATCCTGGGGCTGTAGTCGGTCCCAAGGGTTGGGCTGTTCGCCCATTAAAGCGGTACGCGAGCTGGGTTCAGAACGTCGTGAGACAGTTCGGTCCCTATCCGTCGTGGGCGTAGGAAATTTGAGAGGAGCTGTCCTTAGTACGAGAGGACCGGGATGGACGCACCGCTGGTGTACCAGTTGTTCTGCCAAGGGCATAGCTGGGTAGCTATGTGCGGAAGGGATAAGTGCTGAAAGCATCTAAGCATGAAGCCCCCCTCAAGATGAGATTTCCCATAGCGTAAGCTAGTAAGATCCCTGAAAGATGATCAGGTTGATAGGTTCGAGGTGGAAGCATGGTGACATGTGGAGCTGACGAATACTAATAGATCGAGGACTTAACCATATAATATGTAGCAATGTTATCTAGTTTTGAAGGAATATGCCTTCATAGTTTGGTGATGATGGCAGAGAGGTCACACCCGTTCCCATACCGAACACGGAAGTTAAGCTCTCTAGCGCCGATGGTAGTTGGGACCTTGTCCCTGTGAGAGTAGGACGTCGCCAAGCAACTAAAAACACAAGTCATTTGACTTGTGTTTTTTTGTATTGTTAAAAAGAATAGGAAAGAAGTAAGGGTAATACAAACACGTTGCCCAAGAGTTAATCATATTATATAAAAGATGGGTGTATATTTTTCTGTAAATTGTTAAGGATTAGAAGTATAAAATAGGTTCACTTAAATAGGGAGGGAAGGTTATGAAATTACAAAGTGAAGTTTGTATTGTTTGTGAGACGAAAAGAAAAGAAGGTATATATGTTTATAATAATTTAATATGCTATGAATGTGAAAAGGATATGGTGAATACAGAGACAGATGATCCGAAATATATACATTATTTAAAGCAGCTTCGAAAACTAGAAGTATCATATTTTTAAATAGGCATATGCCTATTATTTTTTTTGTTCTGTATAATAGATAGAGAATGAATAATAAGGAAGAGATGTAGATGAATCAAAATCGTATGCCTTTATATGAGGCGTTAATAGAGTTTAAAGAAAGAGGGCCGTTATCCTTTCATGTTCCAGGTCATAAGAATGGTTTAAACTTCCCTCAGGAGGCAATAAGAGAGTTTAAAGATATTCTATCTATTGATGTAACTGAGTTAGCAGGACTAGATGATTTGCATAGTCCGTTTGAATGTATAGATGAGGCACAACAATTATTGGCTGAAGTTTATAATACAAAGAGGAGCTATTTTTTAATTAATGGTTCAACAGTCGGGAACTTAGCAATGATTTTGTCTTGTTGCGGGGAACATGATATTGTTCTTGTACAAAGAAATTGTCATAAATCAATTATTAATGCTTTAAAACTTGCGGGAGCAAATCCCATTTTTTTAGATCCATGGATTGACGAAGCTTATAATGTACCAGTGGGAGTTCGTAACGAAATTATTAAGAAAGCAATTGGAAAGTATCCAAATGCGAAAGCACTCATTTTAACGCATCCTAATTATTATGGTATGGGGATGGATCTAGAGGCAAGCATCGCTTTTGCACATGCACATAAAATACCTGTTTTGGTAGATGAGGCACATGGGGCACATCTGTGTTTGGGAGAACCATTCCCGAAGTCAGCATTAACATATGGTGCAGATATTGTAGTTCATTCTGCACATAAAACATTACCCGCAATGACAATGGGTTCCTATTTACATATAAATAGTCACTTAGTAGATGAAGAGAAGGTTACTACTTATTTAAGTATGCTACAATCTAGTAGTCCATCGTATCCAATTATGGCTTCCTTGGATATAGCACGCTTTACAATGGCACGTATAAAAGAAGAAGGTCACAGTGAAATTGTTGAGTTTTTACGAAGATTTAAGGAACAACTACGTTCTATTCCTCAAATCGCCATTTTAGAATATCCGTTGCAAGATGAGTTAAAGGTCACCGTACAAACTCGTTGTCAGTTATCAGGGTACGAATTACAGTCTGTATTTGAAAAGGTCGGTATATATACAGAGATGGCTGATCCGTACAATGTCCTATTTATTTTACCACTACAAGCAAATGAGGGGTATATGAAGGTTATAGAGATGATCCGAGTAGCATTGCAACATTATGAGGTGAAAGACAAGAGAGAATCTATTCGTTATACTTATAAAGGTGAGTTCTCTCTTTTACCGTATACGTATAAACAACTAGAAGGATATAAAACAAAGATAGTATCTATAGAAGAGGCTGTTGGAATGATAGCGGCGGAAATGGTGATTCCGTATCCACCTGGAATTCCATTGATTATGTATGGAGAGAGAATTACTTCAGGGCATAAAGAGCAAATTATGTATTTAGAGAGAGCAGGAGCTCGTTTTCAAGGGAATACGAAATATATGAAAGTGTATGATATAGAAAGTAGGTTTTAGGATGAAGGGATTATTTGTAACAATTGAGGGCCCAGAAGGTTCAGGTAAAACAACGTTAATTAAAAGCTTATTGCCATATTTTGAAAAAAAAGCACAAAAGGTAATGGCGACAAGGGAACCAGGCGGTATTGCAATTTCTGAGGACATTAGGACGATTTTACATAAACAAGAATATACGATGATGGAAGCACGTACAGAAGCGCTTCTTTATGCTGCTGCGCGCAGACAACATTTAGTAGAAAAAGTTATGCCAGCACTTAATGAGAACTACCTCGTGTTATGTGATCGTTTTATAGATAGCTCTTTAGCATACCAAGGCTATGCAAGAGGATTGGGTATGGATAAGGTATTTGAAATAAATCGTTTCGCAACAGAGGACTGTATGCCTAGTTTAACAATTTATCTAGACATTGAGCCTGAGGTTGGTTTGGCTCGGATTGAAAAAGATGCAGGACGTGAAGTAAATCGACTAGATATGGAAGATATCTCTTTCCATAAACGTGTGCGCGAAGGGTATTTACAAGTTGTAGAACGTTTCTCGGATCGTATTGTATTGGTAAATGCTGATCAGCCGATGGAAAAACTTATAGAAGAAGTTGTTCAGATTATAGAAGATAAATTGTTATAATAGAAGGAAAGAATGAAATAAGTGAGGTATGCATTATGACGAAGACGTGGGAGCAGCTTTCTGCTATACAACCCATCGGTGTAAAAATGTTGATGAATAGCATTGCAAAAGAGCGTATATCCCACGCTTACTTGTTAGAGGGAGGGAAAGGGACAGGAAAGTTTGCGACAGCAATTCAAATGGCAAAGAGTTTCCTCTGTTCTGAGCGGAATGGGGTAGAGCCCTGCCATGTATGTACAAACTGTAAGCGAATTGATTCAGGTAACCACCCTAACTTACATATTGTAAAACCAGACGGATTATCTATTAAAAAGCAGCAAATTCATGATTTACAAGAAGAGTTTTCAAAAACAGGATTAGAGGCAAATAAAAAATTATATATTATTGAGCACGCAGATCGTATGACAGCAAATGCGGCAAATACACTTTTGAAATTTTTAGAAGAACCAAGTAGTGATACAACTGCTATTTTACTTACTGAACAAAGTCATCAAATTTTAAATACGATTTTATCTCGTTGCCAAGTTGTTACGTTTAGACCGTTATCTACGGAATCTTTAATTAGAAGATTACAGGATGAAGGGATTACAGCATCTTTATCGACACTTGCTGCTCAACTTACAAATAGTTTTGATGAAGCTTTAGCTTTATGTAGTGATGAATGGTTTGCACAAGCACGAGCTTTAGTGATAAAATTATGTGAAGCGCTCGAAAAAGATAAAACCTCTATTTTTTTTGTACAAGAAAAATGGGGAAAACACTTTGGAGAGAAAGAACAATTACAGCAAGGTTTAGATATGTTACTCCTTATTTATAAGGATTTATTATATGTTCAACTTGGAGAAGAAGATCGTCTTGTTTTTCATGATCAAAAAGAGATGTTTGAATCGTTTTCCTATGCTCAGAAGCGCATTGTATCAGCTCTCTTTAATATATTAGAGGCAAAAAATAGAATCAACGCTAATGTAAATGCGCAGCTTGTGTTCGAACAGTTAGTGTTGCGGTTGCAGGAGGGATGACCGTTTTGTATGATGTAGTAGGTGTTCGCTTTAAGAAGGCCGGAAAGGTATATTACTTTGATCCAAATCAGTTCGATATCTCTGAAAATGAGTTTGTCATTGTAGAAACGGTAAGAGGTATTGAATACGGAAAAGTAGTTATTACCAAAAAACAAGTTGATGAAAACGACGTTGTATTACCGCTAAAAAAGGTTATTCGTATTGCAAATGAAAATGATCGTACCATTGTTGAAGAGAACAAACATGCTGCAAAAGAAGCATATCAAGTCTGTCAACAAAAGGTAGTAGAGCATAATCTTGATATGAAACTTGTAGATGTAGAGTATACATTCGATCGTAATAAGATTATTTTCTATTTTACTGCGGATGGTCGGATCGATTTCCGCGAACTAGTGAAGGACTTAGCCGCAATTTTTAGAACAAGAATTGAACTAAGACAAATTGGTGTTCGTGATGAAGCGAAGATGCTAGGTGGTATTGGTCCATGTGGTCGTATGCTTTGTTGTTCTACTTTTTTAGGGGATTTTGAACCTGTATCCATTAAAATGGCAAAGGATCAAAATTTATCATTAAATCCTGCAAAAATCTCTGGTTTATGTGGTCGCTTAATGTGTTGCTTAAAATATGAGAATGATGAATATGAGGCAGCAAAGGAACAACTTCCTGATTTAGATCAACGTATACAAACCCCGCATGGTACTGGCCGTGTTATCGGATTAAATATTTTAGAAAGATTAATTCAAGTGGAACTAGTAGACAAGGAACGGATAGTAGAATATACGTTAGATGAGTTAGTGAATAAAGGGGTCGTTTCGAGTCAAACCACAGATTAATGAGGTGGGTGCTTGTGGAGAAAAAAGATATTTTTGAATCGGTTTCTAGTATGGAAGAGCAAATTGGACATTTATATAAACAGTTGGGAGAGTTAAAACAGCATCTTGCAGAGTTGTTGGAAGAAAACCAGCATATAAAAATGGAAAATAACAATTTGCGACACCGTTTTGAAGAAGTGCAGAATAAAGAAAAACAAAAAACTCAAAAACGTAAAGAAGTGAAGCCGAAAACAGATATTGGTGAAGGCTATGACAATTTAGCGAGACTGTATCAAGAAGGTTTTCATATTTGCAATCTACATTATGGAAGTGTACGTAAAGAGGGAGATTGTTTGTTCTGTCTGTCATTCTTAAATAAAAAGTGAAATTACCTTTCCAATTATAATTGGAAAGGTAATTTTTTATACATGAAATAGGGTAGGTTAAGGGTAAGAAAAGGAGCAGTATATGAATTTATATGAAGATGAACGTTTAGATTACTTATTAGCACAAGACATGAAGATTATACAAAGCCCATCGGTATTTAATTTTTCTTTAGATGCCGTTTTACTTGCAGATTTTGTATGGGTACCAATTCAAAAGGGGAATTTACTTGATTTGTGTACAGGTAACGCGGTTGTTCCCCTTCTATTAAGTACAAGAACAAAAGGAAATATTACTGGTGTGGAAATTCAAGAACGCTTATATGATATGGGAGTAAGAAGTGTTCAATACAATGGGTTGGAAGAAAGAATTCACCTCATACATGGAGATTTGAAAGATATGCCAGAGAAACTTGGGCGTCATCAATATGATGTTGTTACATGTAATCCACCATATTTTCAAACACCTCAAACTTCAGAGAAAAATATGAATGAACATTTAGCGATAGCTCGTCATGAAATTATGTGTACATTAGAAGATGTTGTATCTGCAAGTAGTCAGTTAGTAAAACAAGGTGGGAAAGTAGCGTTTGTACATCGTCCAGGGCGATTACTAGACATTGTCACATTAATGCGTAAATATAAAATTGAACCAAAGCGTGTGCAATTTGTTTATCCTAAGGTTGGAAAAGAAGCAAATACATTGTTAATTGAAGGAATTAAGGATGGAAATGCAGATTTGAAAATCTTACCGCCTCTCGTTGTATATGAGAACAATAACGAATATACAAAGGAGCTACGTTCAATTTTATATGGAGAAGAATAAGCACTTTTTTTATGTGGTAGAGTGCTCTGATGGAAGTTATTATGCTGGATATACAAACCATATAGAAAAGAGAATTCAGACTCATAATAGCGGCAAAGGGGCTAAGTATACACGTGTCAGGCTTCCTGTCGTTTTAAAATATGTAGAGACCCATGATGATAAGCGTACAGCTATGCAAGCGGAGTATTACTTTAAGAAATTAACGAGAAAACAAAAAGAGGCATATATGCAAAAAGGAGAACGCTATGTGGCAACAAAAAAGCTTTCAACAAAATGAAAAGGGAGTTTTATATTTAGTACCAACTCCTATTGGAAATCTAGAAGATATGACATTTCGTGCAATCCGAATTTTAAAAGAAGTTGATTTAATTGCTGCTGAAGATACGAGACAAACGAAAAAACTTTGTAATTATTTTGAAATTGAAACACCTGTCACGAGTTATCATGAGCACAATAAAGAAGTAAGTGGGAAGAAACTATTAGAGAAATTAGAGGATGGAAAGAATGTAGCACTTGTTAGTGACGCTGGTATGCCATGTATTTCTGATCCAGGTTACGATATTGTCGTTGAGGCAGTAGCTGAGCAATATCATGTAATTCCGCTTCCTGGAGCAAATGCAGCCCTTACAGCATTAATTGCATCTGGTCTTGAAACAAAGCAGTTTTATTTCTATGGTTTCTTGCAGAGAAACAAAAAGGAACGGAAGATGGAGTTAGAAAAGCTTCGTTATGTACAAACTACAATGATGTTTTATGAAGCACCTCATCGTTTAGATGATACTTTAATTTCGATGCAGGAAGTGTTGGGAAATAGAGAGATTGTATTATGTCGAGAGTTAACGAAAAAATTTGAGGAATTTATTCGAGGAACAATCGAAGAAGCAATTGAGTGGACGAAGCAAAATGAAGTACGTGGTGAGTTTTGTATTTTAGTAGCTGGTTCAACAGAAGAACCTGCTCCAGAAGAACAATGGTGGGAATCTCTTTCGGTATATGATCATATTGAATATTATATAAATGAAAAAAGTATGAATTCAAAAGAAGCGATTAAAACAGTCGCTAAAGATCGAGATTTGTCGAAAAGAGATGTATATCAAATCTATCATGTCGATAAAAAATAAGCTTCTCATAATTGAGAAGCTTATTTTGCTGTTTCGATATAATCTTGAAGTTCGTTTAAGATTTGCTCAGCGCCTTCTTTGCTTAAGATGATTTTACCTTCAGCTAAAGAAAGGTTACCGTCAGATACTTCACCAGTTACTTGGCAAGTCATGTTTGGTTTATATTTCTTTAAGATGATTTTTTCGTCATCAACATAGATTTCAAGAGCGTCCTTTTCTGCAATACCTAAAGTACGGCGTAATTCGATTGGAATTACTACACGACCTAATTCATCAACTTTACGAACAATACCAGTAGATTTCATAATTTTTTTCCTCCTAAATAAATAGTTTATAAGTTTCGAGTCTATTTTTAGATTCGTCATTTTTCGACAAAATACCCTATGGACATATGATACCAATCATTTACATTTCCGTCAATTCTTAAATTCTATATTTTTTAAAAAGATTTATAGATTTCTTATTTCTTATATATAATAGATTGAGAGGAAATTCCACAATTATTTACATTATTTTCTGAAAAAATAATAAATTTAAAGTAGATATTGTATATTTTTTTGAAATATGAGCAATAGATGATAAAGATATCGAGCATTAAGACCTAAATTTAAAATTAGGTTGGCGTAAAGAAGATAAGTTAGATTTGGGCTGCTCGTAAAAGCCCAATTAACGTGGGCTAATAATTAGTGGGGAGGAACAAAACCCTACTGATTAAAGTTTCACTTTATATATGAGTTTTTGATATACTGTTTATAAATACATATGAGGTTATTCGGGAGGTCCAAAACAATGACAGAGGAAAATAAGTCCTTTTATATTACTACCCCAATTTATTATCCAAGTGGAAAATTACACATTGGACATGCTTATACGACAGTAGCAGGAGATGCGATGGCACGATATAAGCGTATGCAAGGTTATAATGTGCATTATTTAACAGGAACTGATGAGCATGGACAGAAGATCCAAAAGAAAGCAGAAGAGTTAAATATTACGCCACAGGCATATGTTGATAACATTGTTGCAGGAATCAAAGAGCTTTGGGAGAAGATGGATATTTCTTATGATGATTTTATTCGTACAACTGAAGATCGTCATAAAGATGTTGTCGAAAAAATCTTTAAGCAATTAGTAGATCAAGGTGACATTTATCTTGATGAATATGAAGGTTGGTATTCTGTACAAGATGAGACGTTCTATACAGAGCATCAATTAGTAGATCCAATTATGGAAGGCGACAAAGTAGTTGGAGGAAAAAGCCCAGATAGTGGTCATGATGTAGAACTTGTTCGTGAAGAATCTTATTTCTTTAGAATGGGTAAATATGTCGACAGACTATTAAAGTTCTATGAAGATAATCCACATTTCATTCAGCCGGAGTCTCGTAAAAATGAAATGATTAATAATTTTATTAAACCAGGATTAGAAGATTTAGCGGTTTCTCGTACTTCATTTGACTGGGGAGTTCGTGTTCCTGGTAACCCAAAACACGTTATTTACGTATGGGTTGACGCATTATCTAACTATATTACGGCGTTAGGTTATGGAACAGCAAATGAAGAGAAATATAAAAAATTCTGGCCTGCAGATGTGCATTTAGTTGGGAAAGAAATTGTTCGTTTCCATACAATTTATTGGCCGATAATTTTAATGGCATTAGATTTACCTCTTCCGAAGAAAGTCTTTGCTCATGGCTGGATTTTAATGAAGGATGGAAAGATGAGTAAGTCAAAAGGAAACGTAGTAGATCCAGTTACATTAATCGATCGTTACGGATTAGATGCATTACGTTATTACCTACTTCGTGAAGTTCCATTTGGATCTGATGGCGTATTCACACCAGAAGGATTTGTGGAGCGTATTAATTTCGACTTAGCAAATGACTTAGGTAATTTATTAAATCGTACAGTAGCTATGATTGATAAGTATTTTAACGGAGAAATCCCTGCATTTAAAGAAAATGTGACGGAATTTGATGAAACGTTAGTAGCGTTTGCACAAGATACTTTGAAAAAAGTAGAAGAAGCAATGGAGAATATGGAGTTCTCTGTAGCGTTAGGATCTATTTGGCAACTAGTTAGTCGTACGAATAAATATATTGATGAAACACAACCATGGGTATTAGCAAAAGATGAGAATGATCGTGAAAAGTTAGCCTCTGTAATGGCTCATTTAGCAGAAGTACTTCGTCAAACAGGTATTATGCTTATGCCATTCTTAACAGTAGCACCAAGCAAGATGTTTGCTCAGCTTGGCCTTACTGATGAAGCTCATAAATCTTGGGAAAGTCTATCTACAATTGGCTGCATTCCAGCTGGAACAAAAGTAGAAAAAGGAAACCCAATTTTCCCTCGTTTAGAAATGGAAGTGGAAGTAGAGTACATTAAAGAACAAATGAAAAGCTCTGCTCCTAAAGTAGAAGAGAAAAAAGAAGAAGAACCGAAGGCAGAAGAAATTACAATTGATGATTTCTTTAAAGTAGAATTACGCGTAGCTGAAGTACTATCTGCTGAACCTGTGAAAAAAGCAGACAAGTTGTTAAAAATTCAACTAGACTTAGGCACAGAAAAGCGTCAAGTTGTTTCTGGAATTGCAAAATTCTATTCGCCGGAAGACTTAAAAGGTAAAAAGGTTATTTGTGTAACAAACTTAAAACCTGTAAAATTACGCGGTGAATTATCGCAAGGTATGATTTTAGCGGGCGAAGAGAATGGCGTATTGTCATTAGCATCAATCGACCAAAATCTACCAAATGGTACGAAAATCAAGTAATTAAGACAAGAAAAGAGATGTTTCACGTGTAACATGTGTGAAGCGTCTTTTTTCTTTTTACACTCTCTATTTTTGCATTAAGATTGTAGTATTGTTATCGTTAAGTTATTAAAGAACTTATTTTTGTAGAATAAACTTGATTTCAATATAAAAGGAGTTATGTAGTATGTTGTTTGATACACATTCACATTTGAATGCAGAGCAATTCGAAGAAGATTTGCAAGAGGTTATTTCCCGAATGAAAGAAGCGGGAGTTACTTATACAGTTGTTGTTGGTTTTGATGAAGTAACGATAAAAAAGGCGATGGAATTAGCTGAAGCCTATGATTTTATTTACGCTGCGGTTGGCTGGCATCCAGTTGATGCAATCGACATGACAGAAGAACATTTAGCTTGGTTAGAAGAACTTGCTTCTCATCCTAAAGTCGTTGCACTTGGAGAAATGGGCTTAGATTATCACTGGGATAAGTCTCCAAAAGAAATACAGAAAGAAGTATTTCGTAAACAAATTGCATTAGCGAAAAAAGTAAATTTGCCGATTATTATACATAACCGCGATGCAACTCAAGATATTGTTGATATTCTAGAAGAAGAGAATGCAGCTGAAGTAGGGGGCATTATGCATTGCTTTAGCGGTAGCGTAGAAGTAGCAGAGCGATGTGTTGATATGAACTTTTTAATTTCGTTAGGTGGACCAGTTACATTTAAAAACGCTAAGAAACCGAAAGAAGTTGCTACGGAGATTCCGTTAGAGAAATTGTTAATAGAGACGGATTGTCCCTATTTAACGCCGCATCCATTTCGCGGGAAACGAAATGAACCGAGTTATGTAAAACTCGTAGCAGAAGAAATTGCGAATTTAAAAGGAATTTCTTATGAGGAAGTAGCAGAAATGACAACTAAAAATGCAAAAGTTTTATTTGGTGTTGAATAAAAAGAACGGGGGAAACCTGTTCTTTTTTATTTTGAGAAAAACTAGTAGAAGTAATCAAGAAAATAAATGTGAATGATGAAGTGTTACAATAAGAACAGGGAACAAAGATTTTTCTATTCTATTTTTTAAAATATAAGAATGGGGAAAATAATAATGGAAAAGTCGTCATTTTTTTGTTTTACTAAGTAGAGACGAAATGAGTGTGGAGGCAAGCATGAAAATAAAAGAGATTATCGTTGTAGAAGGTAAAGATGATACAGTTGCGATTAAGCGTGCTGTTGATGCGGATACAATTGAAACGAACGGTTCAGCAATCGGTGATCATGTTATTGAGCAAGTTAAATTAGCGCAGCAAAAAAGGGGCGTTATTATTTTCACAGATCCGGATTATCCTGGAGAGCGTATTCGAAAAATTATTTCTGACAAGGTTCCTGGCTGTAAGCATGCTTTTTTACCGAAGGAAGAAGCGCTTGCTAAAAGGAAAAAGGGTGTTGGGATTGAACATGCTTCTAATGAGTCGATTCGCCGTGCTCTAGAGAATATACATGAAGAAATGGAAGCTTACACAAGTGAAATTAGTTGGAGTGATTTAGTCGATGCAGGCTTAGTGGGCGGAGAAATGGCAAAGAGCCGCAGAGAAAGAATGGGTAAGCTATTAAAGATTGGTTATACAAATGCAAAACAGTTACATAAACGATTACAGATGTTTCAAGTTTCAAAGGAATCATTTGCAGAAGCTTATAAGCAAGTAATACAGGAGGAAAAAAAATGAAGGATATCGCAACGCCAAATCGTACAAAAGACATTGTTGAAAAATATGGATTTTCATTCAAAAAAAGTTTAGGACAAAACTTTTTAATTGATACAAATGTATTAAATCGTATTGTCGATCATGCAGAAATTGGTTCAGAAAGTGGTGCAATTGAAATTGGACCAGGTATTGGTGCATTAACAGAGCAATTAGCGAAGCGTGCTAAAAAAGTAGTGGCTTTTGAAATTGATCAAAGACTATTACCAATTTTAGATGAGACGTTAGCGCCATATGGTAATGTTACAGTTATTAATAAAGACGTACTAAAAGCAGATGTACATGAAGTATTTAATGAGCAATTTGAAGAAGGGCAAGATGTAATGGTAGTAGCTAACTTACCATACTATATTACAACGCCAATTTTATTTAAATTGCTTGAAGAAAAGTTACCAGTTCGTGGATTTGTTGTTATGATGCAAAAAGAAGTTGGAGATCGTTTAGCTGCTAAACCTGGAACGAAAGAGTATGGTTCTTTATCGATTGCCATTCAGTACTATACAGAGGTTGAAACAGTTATGACTGTACCGCGTACAGTGTTTGTACCACAGCCAAACGTTGATTCTGCAATTATCCGCCTTCTAAAGCGTCCTAAACCGGTTGTAGAGGTGACAGATGAAACGTTCTTCTTTGAAGTAGTACGAGCAAGTTTCGCACAGCGCCGTAAAACTTTAATGAATAATTTATCAAATAATTTAAATGGTTTCCCGAAAGATAAGGAGTTATTGGATCGAATTTTAACAGAAGTAGGAATTGATCCAAAGCGAAGAGGCGAAACGCTATCTATTGAAGAGTTTGCAACATTAAGTAATGCATTAGTTCTTCATAAATTATCATAAGAATATGAAAGGGACAGTTCAAGTTGAACTGTCCCTTTTGTCACCTTTCTCTCTCTAAATTCATACTTTAAAAACAGGTAAGATGGCCTAATGAGTTTGGAGGTAGGAGAATGGTTTTACATGTTGGAGAGTTAGTGGAACGATATTCTCATAAGAGGGATATTCTTTTTCGTATTATAGAAATAAAAGGCGAGATAGCTATATTGTTTGGAGAGGAAATTAGACTGGTGGCGGATGCGCCACTGGAAGATTTAATTAGTATAGATCAAAGAGAACATAAAAAAAGGGTGAAGCGTGAGAAAGAAACAATGGAGCGCACGTATCGTTTGTTTCAACAAGATTATGTACTGATGAAACAAAGGCATGAACATACTTCAACTGGTGGATACACAAGTGAGGTAAATTATTTTCAAATGCCGGGACGTGTATTGCATATAGATGGAGACCCTTTATATTTGCGCAAGTGCTTAGATTTATATAATAAAATTGGCGTTCCTGTTCAAGGTATTCATTGTAAAGAAACGGAGATGCATGAAAAAGTAGTAGACTTAATAGATCACTTTCGCCCAGACATTCTCGTTATTACAGGGCATGATGCATATACAAAATCAAAAGGAGTGAAGGGAGATTTAGCGGCATATAGGCATTCAAGGCATTTTGTACAGGCTGTTCGTGAAGTGCGAAAAAAATATCCATCATTGGATCAACTTGTTATTTTTGCTGGGGCATGTCAATCACATTTTGAGGCACTAATTCGTGCAGGGGCCAATTTCGCTAGTTCACCATCTAGAATTAATATTCATGCACTAGATCCTGTATATGTAGTTGGTAAAATTAGTTTTACTTCATTTATGGAGAGAGTCAATGTATGGGATGTCGTACGTAATACAATTACTGGTGAAAAGGGACTAGGTGGAATTGAAACGAGAGGGATTTTACGAACGGGATTACCTTTTCAACATTACGAAGAGTAAGCAGGATACATATGTATCTTGCTTTTTGTATGGAAGGATTTAAATGAATTTGGATAAAAAGAGGTAAGAACGTAAAGACTACGTAATGATACTTTTACAATATAGTATTTCTTCTATCTATTCAAACGCAGGATGATATTAGCTGTGAATCGCGGTTAATAATTAGGATAGATATATCGTGCTTTAAGTGTTCAATCTAAATTACAGCGAGGTGTAGCGAAGTATATGTCAAAACGTTTAGATGAAATTAAAAGCGAATTAGATCACCATCTTGGACAGCGACTTATGTTAAAAGCAAATAGTGGAAGAAGAAAAACTGTGGAGCAATCAGGTGTACTAGCAGAAACATACCGCTCCGTTTTTGTTGTACAATTGGATCAACAAGAAGATGCGTTGCAACGTGTATCTTATAGTTATGCAGATGTTTTAACAGAGACAGTAGAGTTAACATTTTATGGAGACCCTCATAATGAGGTCATTTTATAATCTGTATATCATTACATATATTCCCATAAATGAAAAGCTATATTATTTTGCATACTAACTATACCGTAGCAAAATAAGGAGGGACTCTGCATTGAGTAGACGAAGAGGTGTCATGTCAAACCAATTTAAAGAAGAGCTAGCAAAAGAGCTTGGCTTTTATGATGTTGTTCAGAAAGAAGGATGGGGCGGAATTCGTGCGAAAGATGCTGGTAACATGGTGAAACGTGCTATAGAAATTGCAGAACAGCAATTAATGAAACGAAACCAGTAGTTGTAAGATACTTTCTATGCTACGGTAGCCGAGGAGACATTCCTCGGCTTTTTGTACTCTAAAAGGTGCCATCATTTTACATAAGTAGTTTCATTCTGAATGCTTTTCGTTATAATTAGGGAAGTGTCATCGTCTTACTATAAATTTATGGTAAAATAAACGATAAAAGATTGAGTACATAGAGTGGGTGAATAGATTGAAGCTACTAGTGAAAGCACCAGCAAAGATTAATCTGTCGTTAGATGTACTGGGAAAAAGACAAGACGGATATCATGAAGTGAAAATGATTATGACAACCATTGATTTAGCAGATCGTCTAGAACTAACGGAATTAGCAGAAGACCGTATTGAAATTTTATCCCATAATCGGTATGTCCCAGACGACCAACGAAATTTAGCTTATCAGGCAGCGAAATTATTAAAAGAGAAGTTTAATGTAAAAAAAGGTGTATCTATTACTATTGAAAAAACGATTCCAGTAGCAGCTGGATTAGCAGGTGGAAGTAGTGATGCAGCAGCGACATTACGTGGTCTTAATAAATTATGGAATTTAGGGCTTACAATTGATGAGTTAGCAGAGCTTGGCGCAGAAATTGGATCAGATGTATCGTTCTGTGTATACGGAGGCACAGCAATTGCCACTGGAAGAGGAGAGAAAATTGAGCATATAAAGACTCCGCCTTCTTGTTGGGTTATTTTAGCGAAACCACATATAGGTGTATCTACTGCTGATGTGTATGGAAATTTAAAGTTAAATCGAGTTACACATCCAAATGTAGATAAAATGGTTGATGTCATAAATTCTGGTGATTATAAAGGAATTTGTGATACTGTTGGTAACGTTTTAGAAGATGTAACATTTGGAATGCATCCTGAAGTTGCCCGTATTAAATCACAGATGAAGCGATTTGGAGCGGATGCTGTATTAATGAGTGGAAGTGGTCCAACTGTATTTGGACTTGTACACCATGATTCACGAATGCATCGCATTTATAACGGATTAAAAGGATTTTGTGAACAAGTCTATGCGGTACGTTTATTAGGAGAGCGAGAAACGCTTGAATAAAGACGTATAATACGTTATGATTTGTTTAGAATATTCGTGATTTGAGGTGAGAGTATGAAAATTAGAAGAAGTACAAGATTAGTCGATATGACTTATTACTTGCTACAAAACCCTCGTCAGCTAGTATCTCTCACTTTTTTTGCTGAAAGGTATCAATCGGCTAAGTCTTCCATTAGTGAAGATTTAGTTATTATTAAGCAAACGTTTGAACAACAAGGGGTCGGCACATTGCAAACGATACCAGGAGCAGCAGGAGGAGTGAAATATATACCGTATATAAGTGAAGAAGAGGCAGATCTAATTATTGATGAGCTTTGTGGCTTATTTGAAAACCGAGATCGTATTTTGCCTGGCGGTTACTTATACATGACAGATTTATTGAGTAATCCTCGCCATATTAATGGCGCAGGTCGTTTGTTTGCTTCTGTTTTTGCTAGGCAACCAATTGATGCAGTTATGACGGTGGCAACGAAGGGGATTCCACTTGCTTATGCAGTGGCAAATTACTTAGATGTACCAGTTGTAATTGCAAGGAAAGATAATAAGGTAACAGAAGGTCCGACTGTTAGTATTAACTATGTGTCGGGTTCTTCTAAACGAATTCAAACAATGACGTTAGCGAAACGCAGTCTTCCAGAAGGGTCGAATGTTTTAATCATTGATGACTTCATGAAAGCTGGCGGAACAATTCAAGGTATGATGAGTATGTTAGAAGAGTTCAAGGCTAATGTTGTTGGTATTGGTGTATTAGTAGAATCCACAGATATTGAAGAACGACTAATTAATAATTTTGTATCATTAATTCGTCTATCGGAAGTTGATGTGAAAGAAAAAACGATTCAAGTGGAAAAAGGGAATTATTCTCTTGCGCCATTTGATGAAGGGCTTGTAGAGGCGGAATAAAAGATAGAGCAGATAGCTCTATCTTTTTTTATTTTATTTATAGATTATAAAATAGATGGACAAACTGCCTTTCGTACACTATTTTTAAAGAGTAAAATAAATAATAAAAGGGTGAAAAGTATGAAAGTTGTTCAAACAAGCAAGGCACCACAAGCAATTGGACCTTATTCACAGGGGATTATTGTAAATAACATGTTCTATAGCTCAGGACAAATTCCATTGATGGCAAATGGGGAGCTTGTAACAGGAGATGTAACAGTACAAACAGAACAAGTATTTCAAAATTTACAAGCGGTATTAGAGGAAGCAGGTGCTTCATTTGATACAGTCGTAAAAACAACAGTATTTTTAAAGGAAATGGATGATTTTAATGCTGTGAATGAAGTGTATAGCTCTTATTTCACTACTCATAAACCAGCTCGATCTTGTGTGCAAGTAGCAAAATTACCGAAAGATGTTTCCGTTGAAATTGAAGTAATCGCCCTAGTTAAGTAACCTTTTGTAAGCGATAACCTCCACTAATCTCTATATTCAACTACTTTAAAAATTTTTATCTTAAAAATTTTTAAAAAATTAAAGGGAAAATAGAAAATTTGTGGAATTTATACAAATATATCGCTTATTTAGAAAAGGGTGGTGAACACAAGATGGAAGTGACTGACGTAAGATTACGCCGCGTAAACACAGAAGGCCGCATGAGAGCAATTGCCTCTATTACTCTAGACCATGAATTTGTTGTTCATGATATTCGTGTAATTGATGGTAATAATGGATTATTTGTAGCAATGCCAAGTAAACGTACTCCAGATGGAGAGTTCCGTGACATTGCACATCCAATTAATTCTGGTACACGCTCTAAAATTCAAGATGCGGTTTTAACAGAGTATCATCGTTTAGGCGAGTTAGAAGAGGTTGAGTTTGAAGAAGCAGGTGCTTCGTAAAATTCGAATGAAAAGGGCTTTTGACAAAAAGCCTTATAATTTTGTAGCAAACTCCTGTAAGCATTTACAGGGGTTTGTTTTTTTGCTTTATATTTGGAAACTTCATAATTTATTAACATAAAAAGAAGAAACTACTAATTTTTTCAAAATCATTTTAAATAGTATAGCTTATTTCTTAAAAAAGATACTAAAGAGTAAAACATCTTATAAGAATTATGGTAAAATTTAATAGTTAAAATGTGTTTCTTGAAATATATGATGATTTAGGATAATATCTTTAATGGATAAATAGGTTGCGATGGAGGGTCTATATGTCAAACAGATTTGCAGTGATTCTAGCTGCAGGTAAAGGCACACGTATGAAGTCAAAGCTATACAAAGTGCTGCATCCTGTATGTGGAAAACCTATGGTACAACACGTAGTCGATCAAGTATCTCAATTAGGATTGCAGAAACTTGTAACGGTTGTTGGACATGGTGCTGAAATGGTACAAGAACAGCTAGGGAACGTAAGTGAGTTTGCATTACAAGCAGAACAACTTGGTACAGCACATGCTGTAGATCAAGCTGCAAATGTACTTGCAAATGAAGAAGGAACAACTTTAGTTATTTGTGGTGATACGCCTCTAATAACTGCTGAAACAATGGAAGCATTACTTCAGCAACATAAAGAAGCAGGAGCAATGGCGACGGTGCTAACAGCATACATAGAAGAGCCTGCTGGATATGGCCGTATTGTTCGTAATGAGAATGGTCATGTTGAAAAGATTGTTGAGCATAAAGATGCAAATGAGAAAGAATTAGCTATTAAAGAAATCAATACAGGTACGTATTGTTTTGATAATAAGGCTTTATTTGCTTCACTTTCTAAAGTTTCAAATGATAACGTGCAAGGTGAATATTACCTTCCAGATGTTATTGAGATTTTAAAAAATGAAGGTCATATCGTATCAGCTTATCAAACAGAGCAGTTCGATGAAACGTTAGGTGTTAACGACAGAGTCGCTCTATCGCAAGCGGAAATTATTATGAAAAACCGTATCAATCGAAAGAACATGGTAAATGGTGTTACAATTATTGATCCAAGTAACACTTATATTTCTGCTGATGCAATTATCGGTAGCGATACAGTTCTTCATCCAGGAACAATTATTGAGGGGAACACTGTAATTGGTTCTGATTGTGAAATTGGACCGCATACAGTAATTCGCGATAGTGAAATTGGAGATCGTACGACAATTCGACAATCTACTGTACATGATAGTAAGCTTGGTACAGAAGTATCGGTTGGTCCATTTGCACATATTCGCCCAGATTCAGTTATTGGAGACGAAGTACGCGTTGGAAACTTCGTGGAAATCAAAAAAACTGTCTTTGGTAATAGAAGTAAAGCTTCACACTTGAGTTATATCGGGGATGCACAAGTTGGAGAAGACGTGAATCTTGGTTGTGGTTCAATTACGGTGAACTATGACGGTAAGAATAAATTCAAAACTGTGATTGGTAATGGGGTATTTATTGGATGTAATTCAAACCTTGTTGCTCCAGTAACAGTTGAAGATGGTGCTTATGTGGCGGCAGGCTCTACAATTACAGAGAATGTTCCATCAAAAGCATTATCGGTAGCACGTGCACGTCAAGTTAACAAAGAAGACTATGTTGATCAATTGCTGAATAAGAAAAAATCATAATAATGTGGAGGGTTAATCTAGATGTCGACTCAATATCTAAATTCTAATTTGAAAGTATTCTCTTTAAACTCTAATAAGGAACTTGCTGAGCAGATTGCAAAGCATATTGGAGTAGGACTAGGAAAATGTTCTGTTGATCGTTTTAGTGATGGAGAAGTTCAAATTAACATTGAAGAAAGTATCCGTGGTTGCGATGTATTCATTATTCAATCTACAAGCTTCCCAGTAAACGAACATATCATGGAATTACTTATTATGATCGATGCATTAAAACGTGCATCTGCGAAAACAATTAATATTGTTATTCCTTACTATGGTTATGCGCGTCAAGACCGTAAAGCGCGTTCTCGTGAACCAATTACATCGAAACTTGTAGCAAACTTGCTTGAAACAGCAGGTGCAACTCGTGTAATCACTCTAGATTTACATGCTCCACAAATTCAAGGGTTCTTTGATATCCCAATCGACCACTTAATGGGTGTACCGATTCTTTCTGATTACTTTGAAACAAAAGGTCTTAAAGATATCGTAATCGTGTCTCCTGATCATGGTGGTGTAACTCGTGCGAGAAAAATGGCAGATCGTCTAAAAGCGCCAATCGCTATTATTGATAAGCGTCGTCCTCGCCCGAACGTTTCAGAGGTAATGAACATTATCGGTAATATTGAAGGCAAAACAGCGATTTTAATTGATGACATCATTGATACAGCTGGTACAATTACATTAGCAGCAAACGCTCTTGTTGAGAACGGTGCTTCTGAAGTATATGCTTGCTGTACACACCCAGTATTATCTGGTCCAGCAATTGAGCGTATTCAAAATTCAAATATTAAAGAGTTAGTTGTAACGAACTCTATCGTATTACCGGAAGAGAAGAAAATCGACAAAGTACATGAACTTTCAGTTGCTCCATTAATCGGAGAAGCAATCATTCGTGTATACGAAGAAGAATCTGTGAGTGTATTATTCAATTAATTGGATAGAATGAGACGTAACCAAAATTGGTTACGTCTTTTCGTATCGAAAAAAGAAAGTAGTGGTACAAGAATGAAATTGATAGTAGGACTTGGGAACCCAGGTAGAGAATATGAATTAACAAGGCATAATATTGGATTTATGGCCATTGATGAACTTGCGAAGCGTTGGAACATTTCTTTGAATGAACAAAAATTTAAAGGTGTATTTGGTGCAGGGTTTGTTAATGGAGAAAAGGTAATCTTATTAAAGCCGCTAACATACATGAATTTATCTGGGGAAAGTATTCGTCCACTCATGGATTATTATAAAATTGATGTTGAGGACTTCGTTGTTATGTACGACGATTTAGACATTCCTGTAGGTAAATTGCGTCTTCGCATGAAAGGTAGTGCTGGTGGACATAATGGTGTAAAGTCAACGATTTCGCACCTAGGAACACAAGAATTTCAACGTATCCGTATGGGAATTGATCGCCCGAAAAATGGAATGAAGGTAGTCGATTATGTATTAGGACGCTTTACATCTGAAGAGATTCCGGATGTTAACCATTCTATTGAAAAAGCAGCGGATGCATGTGAAGAGTGGCTAAATAAGCCTTTTCTTCAAATCATGAATACTTTCAATAGTTAAAAATAAGATTGGGAATATTTCTCTTTTGTTTTACCCATACTAGTAGTAATTGAATTTTTAGGAGGCTAGTATGGAAGGGTATTATTATTGCAGACACTGCGGAGGTAATGTAGGCTCCATTAACGCAGAAAAAGTATATAGCGACGTTTTATTTCAACTAACGGAGCAAGAAGTAGTAGAAATGATTCATTTTCATGAGAATGGAAATATATATATAAAAACGATTTGTGAATCGTGTCAAGAAACGCTCGCATCTTATCCTGAGTATTATGAGTATGAAAAATTTCTGCAATAAAATGTTGTCGCTTTGGCATGTCCAAAGCATTTTTCTGTTTTCCTTTTCCAAAATATTTGCATAAAATAGAATGACTTGCTCTTTATGTTGAGAGGAGTTTTAAAAATGATAGGTTTATTAGAGCAATTTTATAAAAATGAAGAGATACAATCGGTTATTAATGGGTTAGAAGATGGGTTAAAAGAACAACTTATATCAGGGATGGCAACGTCTTCTCGTTCATTATTAATGGCGGCTTTATATAAAAAAACAAAAAAATCACAATTAATCGTGACACATAACTTATACCAAGCACAAAAAGTACATGAAGATTTAGTGGCGTTACTTGGTGAAAAAGATGTGTGGTTATATCCAGTGAATGAACTGATAGCATCGGAAATTGGAGTTGCAAGTCCAGAATTGAAGGCGCAACGTATAGAAGTGTTAAACCGCTTGGCTGCGGGAGAGAATGGAATCATTGTAGCGCCAGTGGCAGGATTGCGTAGATTTTTACCAATAAAAGAATTGTGGAAGCAAAAGCAAGTTGAAATCAATCTAGGGCAAGAGATTGATTTAGATGCGCTCTTGCATACTTTACATCATATTGGCTATGAACGTAAGTCGATGGTAGAAGCTCCAGGGGAGTTCAGTTTGCGTGGGGGAATATTAGATATATATCCTTTAACTGAAGAACTACCATTTCGTATTGAATTCTTTGATACAGAAGTCGATTCTATTCGATTATTTGATGTGGATGAACAGCGTTCTCAAGGTAAAAAAGAAAGCGTTAGGTTTGGTCCGGCAACAGAGTTTTTATTTTCACAGGAAGAATTAAAATCAGGAATTCAGCATCTTGAAGAAGGCTTGACTAAGACGATGCAAAAACTTTCTGATGATAAACTAAAGACTAAAGTGCTTGAGACGGTAAGTCATGAAATTGAGATGTTGAAAAACGGGCAAAGTATAGAACAGATGTTTAAATACTTATCTATTTTCTATAAAGAACCTGCTAGTCTGATAGATTATTTACCAGAAGATGGTGTTGTAATTTTAGATGAGATTTCCCGTATTCAAGAAACAGCATCACATCTTGAAACAGAAGAGGCGGAATGGTATATATCACTTCTTGGTGAAGGAACAATTATTCAAGATTTATCTTTCTCTCACCCATTCGAGGGGTTTCTTCATCATAAAAAAAGAAGTTTTGTATATTTAACGTTATTCTTGCGTCATATCGCACACACACATCCGCAAAATATTGTTAATGTAACATGTAAAACAATGCAAGATTTCCATGGACAGATGAATTTGTTAAAAACAGAAATTGATAGATGGAATGAAGGGCATTTTACGACTGTTGTACTCGGAACAGATGATGAACGTGTGAAAAAATTACAACATATTTTAAGTGATTATGATATTGAGGCAGATATTGTAGAAGGTACAGATATTTTATTGCCTGGAAGATTACAAATTGCTGTAGGTGATTTACATGCAGGATTTGAAATGCCGATGCAAAAGCTTGTTGTCATTACTGAAAAGGAGCTTTTTCATAAGAAAGTTAAAAAATCACAACGTAAACAAAAGTTATCGAATGCTGAACGTATTAAAAGTTATTCGGAATTAAAAGTTGGAGATTATGTAGTTCATGTAAATCATGGTATAGGTAAATTTTTAGGTATTGAGACATTAGAGATTAATGGTGTTCATAAAGATTATTTAAATATTAAATATCAAGGTAATGATAAGCTATACGTTCCAATTGAACAAATTGATCAAGTTCAAAAATATGTAGGATCTGAAGGTAAGGATCCGAAAGTTTACAAATTAGGTGGGAATGATTGGAAAAAGGTTAAAACGAAAGTTGAAAAATCTGTACAAGACATTGCGGATGACCTAATTAAACTATATGCTGAGCGCGAAGCTTCAAAAGGCTATGCATATACGCCAGATACGGCAGAACAACAAGAGTTCGAATCATCTTTCCCGTATCAAGAGACAGAGGATCAGTTACGTTCTATTGACGAGATTAAAAAAGATATGGAACGCGGACGCCCGATGGATAGGCTCCTTTGTGGTGACGTAGGGTATGGAAAGACTGAAGTGGCTATTCGTGCGGCATTTAAAGCAATTATGGATGAAAAACAAGTTGCAATTTTAGTACCGACAACGATTCTTGCGCAGCAACACTATGAAACAATTCGAGAGCGTTTTCAAGATTATCCGATCAATATAGGCTTATTAAGTAGATTCCGTACGAGAAAACAACAAAATGAAACAATTAAGGGCTTAAAGGATGGAACAGTAGATATTGTAATCGGAACACATCGTATTTTATCTAAAGATGTTACGTATAAAGATTTAGGGCTTCTTATTATTGATGAAGAACAAAGATTTGGTGTGACACATAAAGAAAAAATTAAACAATTGAAGGCGAATGTTGACGTATTAACATTAACGGCAACTCCGATTCCGCGGACGCTTCATATGTCTATGCTTGGTGTGCGCGACTTATCTGTTATTGAGACACCACCAGAAAATCGTTTCCCAGTCCAAACGTATGTAGTCGAGTATAATCCAGCGTTAATGCGAGAGGCGATAGAGCGAGAGCTTGCAAGAGGTGGTCAAGTTTACTTCCTATATAATCGTGTAGAGGATATTGAAAGAAAAGCAGATGAAATTTCGATGTTAGTTCCAGATGCCCGCGTAACGTACGCACATGGGAAAATGAACGAAAGCGAATTAGAGTCTGTTATGCTATCATTTTTAGAAGGACAGCATGATGTTCTTGTAAGTACAACAATTATTGAGACGGGTGTAGATATCCCGAATGTAAATACGTTAATTGTATTTGATGCAGATCGTATGGGATTATCACAGTTGTATCAGCTTCGTGGGCGTGTTGGACGTTCTAATCGTGTTGCATATGCATACTTTGCATATAAACGTGACAAAGTGCTGTCAGAGGTTGCAGAGAAGCGTCTACAAGCAATTAAAGAGTTCACGGAACTTGGATCTGGTTTCAAAATTGCGATGAGAGATTTATCTATTCGTGGAGCAGGTAATTTGTTAGGGGCAGAACAGCATGGATTTATTGATTCTGTCGGATTTGATCTATATTCTCAAATGTTAAAAGATGCAATTGAACAGCGTAGAGGAACAGATGGGGCTGAAAATATAGTTAATGTTGAAATTGACTTAGAGGTAGATGCATACTTACCAGATGCTTATATTTCAGATAGTAAGCAAAAAATTATGATGTATAAACAATTTAGAGGTGTTTCTGCAATTGAGGATATTGAAGAATTGCAGGAAGAAATGATCGATAGATTTGGCGATTATCCACAAGAAGTTGGTTATTTATTACAAATTGCAAATATTAAAGTGTTGGCAATGAAAGAAAAAATTGAATTAATTAAGCAGAATAAATTTGAAGTAACATTCCTGTTTTCTGAACAAGCAAGTCAAAATATTGATGGTGGAAAATTATTCATGCTCGGAAATAGTTTTGGACGTATGATCGGTTTAGGAATGGAAGGATCACAATTGAAAATTGTTATGAAAACAAATGGCTTAGAGACATCGAAGTGGTTAACGATTGCTGAAAATTTATTAAAAGGCTTGCCAGATGTAAAAAAAGAAGTAATAAATGCCTAAAATAAGATAAAAAAATACAATTCGACGTGCATAGAAGAACTAATGTGTAAAATACTATATCTAACAGTTGGTGATTTTTACATGAACAGGTAAATTCACCACTTTGATCATCAGTAGAAAGTGAGGCAGCATTAGAATGAAAGCAACTGGAATCGTACGTCGAATTGATGATTTAGGCAGGGTCGTAATCCCGAAGGAAATTCGTAGAACTTTACGTATTCGAGAAGGAGACCCACTAGAAATATTTGTTGATCGCGATGGAGAGGTAATTTTAAAGAAGTATTCTCCAATTAGTGAGCTAGGTGATTTTGCAAAAGAATATGCTGATGCTTTATATGACAGCTTAGGACATAATGTGCTTGTGTGTGATCGAGATTCTATCATCGCAGTATCAGGCGTATCGAAAAAAGAATACTTAAATAAAAGTGTTGGCGATTTAATTGAAAAAACGATGGAAGAACGAAAGTCTGTTATTATGACGGATGAAAGTGATATTTCCATTATTGATGGTGTAACAGAAAAGGTTCATTCTTATACAGTTGGACCGATTGTTGCAAACGGAGATCCGATTGGAGCCGTCATTATTTTTTCAAAAGAAGCTATTATAAGCGAGATCGAGCATAAAGCGGTTAATACTGCTGCCAGTTTCTTAGCGAAACAAATGGAACAGTAAGGGTATATTGATTTTAGAAGTAGCAATCTTTCCTAATTATGATCTTTCTTTTTGAGAAATCAATTATTTGGAGATATATGTATATTGAATGAAGGTAGCACTTTGCTACCTTTTTTCGTTGAATATTTTTAACGTGTAGGAACTCATTATTACCCGTGTTGGGAAGGGAGTTTGTTCTTTTCTTTATGATATAATACGAGAGGTGAGAATAGAAAAGGAGTTTTCTTGTATGGAAGCGAAGAAGTATCAAGCCTTTTGGCGTGGGGCTATTATATTAACGATTGCAAGTTTCGTTACAAAAGTATTAAGCGCTTTTTACCGTATTCCATATCAAAATATAGCGGGGGATATTGGGTTTTATATTTACCAACAAATTTACCCGTTTTATGGATTTTGTTTAATTTTAGCTACTTATGGATTTCCTGTTATCATTTCGAAAATGGTTGCAGAACGACTAGAGCGGGGAAAACAAAAAGAAGCAGAAGAAATTATTTGTGTATCTTTTTGGTTCTTATTAGGAATTGGTTTTATAGGCTTCTTTACATTGTTTTTTGGGGCCGAAACAATTGCGGTAGCTATGGGCGATATACACTTAGATAAATTACTACGTGTTATTTCATTTTCATTCTTATTGATGCCATTTTTGTCTGTAGCAAGAGGGTATTTTCAAGGATTCAACAATATGATGCCAACGGCTGTTTCGCAAGTAATAGAACAAACAATTCGAGTTTCTATTATTGTATTTTTATCGCTATTCCTAATTGCTCACGGATTTGATTTATATACAGTTGGTGCAGGGGCTATGTTAGGCTCAATTGCGGGTGGACTTATTGGGATTATTGTACTTATATTGTATATGCGTCAAGATTTTCGTTCTATATTCTTCAAAAGTGCAGCGAGAATTAAGGGTAAAAGGAAGATAGTTAAAATCCTTTTTTGGCAGGGGTTAGCGATTTGTGTTAGTAATTTAGTGCTTATTTTTATACAGATGGCTGATTCAGTGTCCTTTTACAGCTTACTTATTGGTGCGGGAGAACAGGCTGAAAATGCAAAGGTATTAAAGGGTGTTTATGATAGAAGTATTCCGCTAATGCAATTAGGTACTGTTGTGACGACTTCTTTCTCGTTGTCACTTATTCCGATTATTACAGCGGCGAAGGAAAGAGGAGATCTTTCCTTTATTCAAGAAAAGGTAAAGTTAGCAGTGAAAATAACATGTGTTATTGGACTTGCAGCAGCTATTGGACTAACTTGTATTATTCAACCTACGAATATTATGTTGTTTGAAAACAGTGATGGATCAGATGTTTTATCTATTTTATCGTTATCTATTTTATTTAGTTCATTGTCAATTACGACAGCTTCTATTTTACAAGGATTGGGGCAAACGTTTAAGCCAGCATTATTTGTTGTATTTGGAGGTTGCTTAAAGTTAGCGTTAAATTATATATTCATGCCTTATTTTGGTGTGAAAGGTGCAGCCTTTGCGACTTTATGTGCGTTAATTATAATCTCTGGACTAAATACTTTGTTGCTTACGAGAGCTGTATCAGGGTCACTTATCAATAAGCGAAATATGTTAGGGATAGTAATTAGTGGTATCTGTATGGGATTTGTATTAATGATGTTCACACGTGTGTTACAGATGTCTGGATTAGTAATTGATACGGAACATAGAGGAAGCGCGACACTTGAAGCGTTGTTAGGTGTAGCCATTGGCGGATTGACATATATGTTTTTTATTTTGAAATTACGTGTATTTACAAAAAAAGAATTAGGAACCGTTATGAAACAAGAGAAAAAAGAAGGTTCATTGAAGAAGAGTGGATAGAGGTGACTGGTTGTGAGTGGAATCATTACTGTTTTAGGTTTAGGAGCTGGTGAATTAGATCAGCTAACGATGGGTGTATATCGAAAAATAAAAGAAGCAGACCATCTGTTTGTTAGAACGAAAGAACATCCAGTTATAGAAGAATTGGAGAAAGAAGGCGTACAATATACGTCTTTTGATGCTGTATATGAAGCACATGATACGTTTGAAATTGTATATGAAACAATTGCGAATAAATTGCTAGAACAAGCTGAAGGTACAGAAATTATCTATGCTGTTCCCGGGCATCCACTTGTAGCAGAAAGAACAGTTCAGCTACTGTTGGAAAAAGGAGAGGTTTCAAATGTTGAAGTGCGAATTGAGGGTGGACAAAGTTTCCTTGATCCTATGTTTGCAAGTCTAAAGATTGATCCGATTGAAGGATTCCAATTACTTGATGCTACATCATTTGAAAGAGGGCAATTAGAACTGCGTCAACATTTAATCTTTTGCCAAGTATATGATGCATTCGTTGCATCTGATGTGAAATTAACATTAATGGAGATGTTACCAGATGATTATGAAGTGTATATCGTAACAGCTGCAGGAACTTCATTTGAACAAGTAAAGAAGGTACCGTTGTACATGTTAGATCATGAAACGGAATTGAATAATTTAACGAGTGTGTACGTGCCGCCAGTTCAGGAGCGTGCGTCCTTGTATCAACAGTTTGATGTTCTTAGAGAAATTATTGCGGAACTTCGTGGTCCAAATGGTTGTCCGTGGGATAAAAAGCAAACACATCAATCATTAAAGAAATATTTAATTGAGGAAGCTTATGAAGTGTTGGAAGCAATCGATGAAGAGGATGATGATCACTTAGTAGAAGAATTAGGTGATATATTATTACAAGTTATGCTTCATGCTCAAATCGGAGAAGATGAAGGTTGGTTCTCTATAGATGATATCATTCGAACTCTATCTGAGAAAATGGTTCGTCGCCATCCGCATGTGTTTGGAAATACGGATGTAAACAACGCTGATGAAGTGATTGCAAATTGGGAAGAAATTAAAAAACAAGAAAAAGGATTCGTGAAAGAATCTGTTTTAAATGGCGTTCCCAAAAGTTTGCCGCAGTTACTACGCGCCTATGAAATCCAGAAGAAAGCTGGTAAGGTTGGATTTGATTGGGTTGATGTGCAACCGATGATAGAAAAAGCTTTGGAAGAATGGCAAGAGTTCCAACAAGAGGTTACAAATATGGATGAGAAAAAGATGCTAGGTGAGTTTGGTGATTTACTATTTGCATTTGTTAATATAGCTCGTCATTACAAAATAGATCCAGAAGAGGCGTTACGTTCAACTAATGAGAAATTTACTGGTCGTTTTTTATACATGGAGGCAAAAGTAGCTGAAATGAATAAAGAGATGAAAGATTTATCATTAGAACAGTTAGATGTTTTATGGGAAGAAGCGAAACAAACAGAGCGTTAATAGGGGGATTTGATATGCGTCTAGATAAGTTTTTAAAAGTATCACGTTTAATTAAAAGAAGAACATTAGCGAAAGAAGTAGCTGATCAAGGAAGAATATCTATTAATGGTCAAGTGGCAAAAGCGAGTTCTGATGTGAAAGTAGCTGATGAATTAACAATTCGTTTTGGTCAAAAAATAGTGACTGTGAAAATAAATGAATTAAAAGAAACAACTAAAAAAGAAGATGCAGCAAATATGTATAGCTTAGTTCGTGAAGAAAAAGTAAAAGCGGAAGAAGGCTTGTTCTAAAATCATTTATCCCCTCATACATTACTATTAGCTAGTAAAAACCTATGGGGGGATTTACGTGAATAATGGTTACTCACCTACGTCTTCTAATCAACAAAATGTTTCTGTAGAGCATGACATTATTATGCGTGGCAGGCGTATAATTGATATTACCGGTGTGAAGCAGGTAGAGAGTTTTGATAGCGAAGAGTTTTTACTAGAGACCGTAATGGGTTTTTTAACAATTCGTGGTCAAAATTTACAAATGAAAAATTTAGATGTGGAAAAAGGTATTGTGTCGATTAAAGGGAAAGTTAATGAGATGCTGTATATTGATGAAAATCAAGGGGAAAAAACTAAAGGTTTCTTTAGTAAGTTGTTTAAATGAGCTTAACAATTCAGTTGTATACAATGCTTTCAATGATTGGAATGGGTGCTTGGATTGGAGCGTCTTTAGATACATATCAACGTTTTTTAAAGCGCCAAGAACGTAAACGTTGGCTTGTATTTATACATGATATATTATTTTGGATTGTCCAAGCATTATCCGTCTTTTATGTATTGCTTCTCGTAAATGAAGCTGAGCTACGTATATATGTGTTTTTGGCATTATTATGTGGTTTTGCGGCATATCAAAGCTTACTGAAGGCACTATACATGAAGCTGTTAAATTTTCTCATCTATATTTTTATGCAAACAACATATTTTTTTGTTCGAATTATACAGCTACTCATGATAAAACCTGTTATTATTATAGCGCAGCTATTTATTGCATTTATATTATTCTTATTTCGTATACTGCTTTCAATTGGACATGTGTTATGGAAAATGGTGATTTGGATATTACTTTTCATATGGAAAGTTTTTTTCTGGCCTGTTCGATTTATTGCTTCGCTCATATGGAAACTTCTCCCTAATCGTGTTAAACTTTTTATAGTGAAACATATAGGGTTCCTGCAATATATAGCAAAATTGAAGGGACATATCTTCCAACTATGGGAGCATATAAAAAAGAAGTTAGGGGGACCTCGGAAATGAGGGAACTGAGACAAAGAACAATCGAAAAACAGAGTCCAAATCCTGTTAAAGAGCATATAATACAAACGGATGAGAACAGGAAGCGACTTTATCGCCGTTTAGCGGTTTTTCTTGTCTTTACTTTTACAATTATTGCGAGTATTAGTGTAACGTTTTATCAACAAAACAGTTCCATTAAAGCAAAAGAAGCAAAAGTTAAGGACATGAAAAAAGAACTGGATTCATTAACGAATAAAGAAAAAAGTCTAAAAGACGAAGTTCAAAAGTTAAATGATGAAGAGTACGTATTAAAGATTGCTAGAAGGGATTATTTCTTCTCTGGTAAAGGGGAGATAATTTTTCCTGTTTCTAAGTAGAGTATGTCTTATTGACACTATATTTTAGGATTATATATAATAAAGTAAAATTTGACTTTTTAACCACTAAGGAGGAGCATTTTTTTTATGTCAATCGAGGTAGGCAGCAAGTTACAGGGTAAAGTAACAGGTATTACAAATTTTGGGGCTTTTGTGGAGCTGCCAGAGGGCTTAACGGGTCTTGTTCATATTAGTGAAGTTGCTGATAACTATGTAAAAGATATTAACGATCACTTAAAAGTGGGCGACCAAGTAGAAGTAAAAGTTATTAATGTTGAAAAAGATGGAAAGATTGGTTTATCTATCAAAAAAGCGAAAGAACGTGAAAAAACAGAAGGAGATCGTCCACGCGGTGAATACCAACGCGGTGGTGATCAACAACGTTCTGGACGTCCACAACGTAATAATCGCTCTTTCAACAGAGATAATCGCGGTGGCGGTAACGACCGAGCTCCGAAAGAAACATTTGAGCAAAAGATGGCACGCTTCTTAAAAGATAGCGAAGATCGTTTAACTTCTTTAAAGCGTAACACAGAGTCTAAACGTGGTGGCCGTGGCGCGCGTCGCGGATAATAAGGACGTTTAGTTTTTAACATATAGAGAGGTACCCAGAGTGATGGCTCAGGGTGCTTTTTTATATGTTAAAAATATTTTTAAAAAAGTTTTTGAGATGTGTTGACTTTAATTAGTATCTGATGTAAGATACTAATTGTCCGTTAAATAAGACGACATGGCGGTGTAGCTCAGCTGGCTAGAGCGTACGGTTCATACCCGTGAGGTCGGGGGTTCGATCCCCTCCGCCGCTATATTTAATTTAACGGCCCGTTGGTCAAGTGGTTAAGACACCGCCCTTTCACGGCGGTAACACGGGTTCGAATCCCGTACGGGTCATCTAAAAAGATCATGCAAATTTGCATGATCTTTTTTTGTTAAATAAATTAAGATATACAACACTTCTACAAAATCACCCTATATTTTCTGAATATTTAATTAAAATCTCAAAAATAACTTACATACCGTGTATATCTGTAGAGTTATTTCGAATAAAAAGTCGAACGATTATAAAAGTGAAAACTGTTGTTTTGACAAAAAAACCAACAATCATCTTTTATAATGACAGTAATTAAACTATGCAGGTGGTGTTAAAAATATGCCTAAAGCAGGAAGGAATACTATGAATACAAGTGCATTGGCAATGAATGAGAGTCAGCTTGGAGGAATAAAGTGGACGAGTAAGTTGCGAATGAAATTTGAGCAAGTTTTCTTTAGATGGGGATTTATTATTGTTGTTATTGGTTTTCTTTTGGGACGAGCATATATATTAACAAATATTTTACCGTTTGCACTCCCATTTTTTGCTGCTGTTTATGTTATGAAGCGGGATAAGATGCCGCTAGCATTTTTAGCTCTAATGGGAGGAGCTCTTTCGGTATCGATAGATAATTTGTTTTTTACCTTTGCATCTATCTTTACCTTCTTCATTTATAATATCTTCTTTAGTCGATTTACACGTAAAACTGTTGGACTTGTTCCATTTCAAGTATTTATCTCCGCATTAACCGCACACTTAGTTGTTGTATATTTTGCGCAACAAACTGTCACCATGTACGATTTACTCGTTAGTACCATTGAGGCTGGGCTTAGTTTCGTATTAACTATGATATTTTTACAAAGCGTCCCGCTTTTAGTGGAAAGGAAAGGAAAACAACAGGCATTAGAGACGGAAGAAATTGTTTGTTTGATTATATTACTAGCATCTGTTTTAACGGGTACAACAGATTGGTTTGTATATGATGCTTCTATTCAACATATTTTTACAAGGTATTTAGTGCTAGTATTTGCATTTATTGCGGGTGCTGCCACAGGATCCACAGTAGGGGTTGTAACAGGACTAATATTAAGTTTAGCAAATGTGTCTAGCTTGTCTCAGCTTAGCCTTCTTGCTTTCTCTGGATTGCTTGGTGGATTGTTAAAAGAAGGGAAGCGTTTAGGTGTTAGTTTAGGTTTATTAATTGGGACAAGCTTAATTACATTATATGTGGACAAACAGACAAATATTGTAACAACTTTAATTGAGTCAGGTGTAGCGATTGTTATCTTCTTATTAACACCGAAGCTTGTTTTGGATCGTATTGCTAAATTTATGCCAGGTACACAAGAGCATTCGCAAGATCAACAACAGTATTTAAGAAGGATGCGTGATGTTACAGCAAATAAAATCAACCAATTTGCAAATGTATTTGCTGCTTTATCTAATAGCTTTTCTGTATATGGGTATGTAGAGGAAGAAGATAAAGAGACAGAAGCAGATTTGTTTTTGAGTACAATTACTGCGAAAACATGTCAAACATGCTTTAAAAAGGATCAATGCTGGGTAGTGAATTTTGATAAAACGTACGATTATATGAAACAAATAATGAATGAAACGGAAGAAGGAACCCTGCAACATAATCGTAAATTAGTTCGTGAGTGGGACAAGCATTGTGTGAGAGGGAAAAAAGTGACGGATTTAGTAGCGGGTGAATTAGATCACTTCTATGAGGGACAAAAATTACGAAAACAAATGAAGGAAAATCGTAGAATAGTAGCGGAGCAATTATTAGGTGTATCAAAGGTTATGGAGGATTTTGCTAAGGAGATACAACGAGAGCGTGAAAATCATCAAGTGCAGGAAGAACAGATTATGCAAGCATTCCGTGATTTTGGTGTCGAAGTAGAGCATGTTGATATTTATTGTTTAGATAGAGGAAGTATTGATATTGAAATGTTAATTCCAGTTGCATCTAATGAACATGGTGAATGTGAAAAGTTAGTTGCACCGATGCTTTCGGATATCCTTAAAGAAAATATTGTCGTTAAACATGAAGAAAAGTCTTCTTATCCAAATGGCCATAGTTTAATATCATTTGGTTCGGCGAAGACGTATTCTCTTGATACAGGATTGGCTACAGCTGCAAAAGGCGGTGGATTTGTTTCGGGTGACTCTTATGCGATGATGGATTTAAGTGTTGGTAAATATGCACTTGCAATTAGTGATGGTATGGGGAATGGGCAAAGGGCTCATATGGAAAGTAAGGAAACGGTGAAATTATTACAAAAAATACTCCAATCGGGCATTGATGAAGAAATAGCAATTAAGTCTATCAATTCAATTCTTTCTTTGAGAACGACAGAAGAGATGTTTACGACGTTAGATTTAGCTATGGTAGATTTGCGGGATGCGAGTGCAAGGTTTTTAAAGATTGGATCGACGCCGAGTTTTGTTAAACGCGCAAATAATATTTTGAAAATTGAAGCAAGTAATTTGCCGATGGGAATCATTGAAGATGTTGAAGTTGATGTGGTGGGTGAACAATTAAAAACGGGCGATATTCTTATTATGATGAGCGATGGGATTTTTGAAGGAGCACAGCACGTGGAGAATCATGAATTGTGGATGAAACGAAAAATTAAAGAATTGCAAACCGAAGACCCGCAAGAAATTGCTGATATCATTATGGAAGAAGTGATTCGCTCTTGTGATGGTTATATAAATGATGATATGACTATTGTAGTGGCAAAAGTGAAGAAAAATATGCCGAAGTGGGCTACGATTCCGATTGTAGGAATGCAGGCGCAGTAAAATGTAAGTGGAATGTTTATCTATAATTTGATTTTAAAAACCTAGGTGAATACCTAGGTTTTTTTGTGGAAAAAGGTAATGTTATTAATTTTGTGAATATACACGGAGGATGTAAGATAAAAATGTAATTTTTGTATATCTTTTTTTTGCACAATGTTTGTAAAAGTTGTACCATTGTAGACAAGGCAACTAACGTTGCTGTTCTTGTTTAATGAAAGGTGATTACGAAGTTGAAAGATACATTTGTTGAAAAAGTAGATGACTTTGTAAAGCAGCATGATGTATTAAAGAATGATTCAACAATTGTTGTGGGAGTTTCTGGTGGTCCTGACTCGTTAGCGCTTTTATATTATTTATTAGAAAAAAGAGTGGAAAAACAGTTGGAAATTGTAGTAGCTCATGTGGATCATATGTTTAGAGGTGATGAATCTCATGAGGATTTACGGTTTGTGCAGGGCCTTTGTGAAGAACTGGGAATTATTTGTGAAACGATAAGGATTAATGTATCACAATATCAACAGCAATACGGAATGAATGCACAGGTTGCTGCTAGAGAATGCAGATATGCATTTTTGGAAAGAATAATGAAGAAATATGATGCAAGATATGTTGCTCTTGGACATCATGGAGATGATCAAGTCGAGACAATTTTAATGCGTCTTGTAAGAGGGAGTACTCCGAAAGGATATGCAGGAATTGCAGTGAAGCGTCCTTTTCATAATGGGTATTTAATTAGGCCGTTACTTGGGGTAACGAAGGAAGAAATTGTTGATTACTGTAATAAGCTAAATTTA
Source organism: Bacillus sp. FSL R9-9497 (assembly GCF_038005805.1). Lineage (NCBI taxonomy): Bacteria > Bacillati > Bacillota > Bacilli > Caryophanales > Bacillaceae > Bacillus > Bacillus sp. FSL R9-9497. The sequence goes on from NZ_JBBOTY010000001.1 coordinate 67,591, forward strand.
ATGCCACGTATAGATCCGAGTAATAAAAAGGAAGTATATACAAGGAATCGATTACGTAAATATGTCCTTCCTCATTTGAAAGAAGAAAATCCACAAGTGCATGAGAAATTCCAAAAATTTAGCGTGCAGATGCAAGAGGATGAGGCTTATTTGCAGGAATTAGCTTTTGAAAAAATGAATAAAGTAATTACAAAAAAAAGTGATAAACAAATTAGCTTATCAATTCCTGCCTTTGAATCCATGTCTATGCCTTTACAAAGAAGAGGGATTCAACTAATATTAAACTATCTTTATGAATATAAGATTCCATCTTCTCTTTCTTCCATACATATTGACAAGGTGATTGAGTTTTTTAAGCGGACACAACCTTCAGGTTCACTTGATTTTCCAGGTGATTTGAAAATTGTTCGTACATACGAGGAGTGTAGCTTTAGATTTAAACAAGAAATTGTTTCTCCTTTTTTACAAGATTTATCAGTACCCGGGACCATTACGCTATTGAACGGGGATGAATTTGTAACAGAGGTGAGCGAAGATATACCAAGTAACATGAATGAAACAGTATTTGTTGCTAAGTATAATGATATATCATATCCACTTCGTATTCGTTCTAGGGAAAATGGAGATCGCATGTCAATACAAGGTATGAATGGCACGAAAAAGATAAAAGCTATTTTTATCGAAGCAAAAGTACCGAAAGAAAAAAGAGAAGAATGGCCGGTCGTTTGTGATGCAAGTGGGACCATTATTTGGGTACCCTTGTTGAAGCGATCTGCATTTGCAATTTCGAAAGAGATGGCAAAGAAGGATAAATATATGATTATTCACTACAAAAGCAAGGAGTCTTCCGGGAGGATAATGAAATGATGAATCAAGATATCGAAAAAGTATTAATTTCTGAAGAGCAAATACAAGAAAAGGTGCGCGAACTAGGTGCAATTGTTGCAGAGGATTATAAAAACACAGTACCTCTTGCAATTGGTGTATTAAAAGGCGCAATGCCATTCATGGCAGATTTATTAAAGAGAACAGATACATATCTTGAAATGGATTTTATGGCTGTATCTAGTTACGGTCACTCTACAGTTTCAACAGGCGAAGTGAAAATTTTAAAAGATCTTGATACTTCTGTAGAAGGTCGCGATATTTTAATCGTCGAAGATATTATTGATAGTGGTCTTACACTAAGCTACTTAGTAGACTTATTCAAATATCGTAAAGCGAAGTCTGTAAAAATTGTTACATTATTAGATAAGCCAACAGGCCGTAAGGTTGATCTGAAAGCGGATTATGTTGGATTTACTGTTCCACATGAATTTGTAGTAGGATATGGATTAGATTATAAAGAGCAGTACCGTAATCTTCCTTATGTAGGCGTATTAAAACCAAGCGTTTACTCAAATTAATTAAATATAGGCTTCACAATTGTATAGGAAAGTTTTTCTATGTTACGATTTACTATAGTGTTTATGCCGTGAGAGGAGGTTAGGAATGAATCGTATCTTCCGTAATACCATCTTTTATTTACTGATATTCTTAGTAGTAATTGGAATCGTGAGCTATTTTAATGGTTCGACACAAAAAACGACATCAGTTAGCTACGACAAATTCATTACTAAACTAGAAAGCGGTGAAGTGCGTAATGTGCAACTTCAACCGAAAAATGGTGTATTTGAGGTAAAAGGACAATTTAATAACTCTAGCCAAGGAGAACAATTTGTTACTTATGCACCAAATACTGAGGAATTACAAAAGAAAATTAATGATAAAGCGAAAGGTGCCGAAGTTAAGTATCAACCAGCAGAAGAAACAAGTGCTTGGGTAACATTCTTTACTTCAATCATTCCATTTGTCATCATCTTCATTTTATTCTTCTTCTTATTAAACCAAGCTCAAGGCGGCGGTAGCCGTGTTATGAACTTCGGGAAAAGTAAGGCGAAGTTATATAATGATGAAAAGAAAAAAGTTCGTTTCAGAGATGTTGCTGGTGCGGATGAAGAGAAACAAGAACTTGTTGAGGTAGTTGAATTCTTGAAAGACCCTCGTAAGTTCTCTGAAGTTGGTGCTCGTATTCCAAAGGGTGTCCTATTAGTTGGACCTCCAGGTACAGGTAAAACTTTATTAGCACGTGCTGTTGCAGGTGAGGCTGGCGTTCCATTCTTCTCTATCAGTGGTTCTGACTTCGTAGAGATGTTTGTCGGTGTCGGTGCATCACGTGTACGTGATTTATTTGAAAATGCAAAGAAAAATGCTCCTTGTATCATTTTCATTGATGAAATTGATGCAGTAGGGCGTCAACGTGGCGCAGGTCTTGGTGGTGGCCATGATGAGCGTGAGCAAACGTTGAACCAATTACTTGTTGAAATGGATGGATTCGGTGCAAACGAAGGTATTATTATCATCGCTGCGACAAACCGTCCTGATATTCTTGATCCAGCATTATTACGTCCAGGTCGTTTTGACCGTCAAATTACAGTAGATCGTCCAGATGTAAATGGCCGTGAAGCTGTACTGAAGGTGCATGCTCGTAATAAACCGCTTGATGAGAATATCAACTTAAGAGCAATTGCAACTCGTACGCCAGGATTCTCTGGTGCTGATCTTGAAAACTTATTAAACGAAGCTGCTTTAGTAGCTGCGCGTCAAGATAAGAAGAAAATTGATATGAGTGACATTGATGAAGCAACGGATCGCGTTATTGCAGGTCCGGCTAAGAAAAGTCGTGTTATCTCTGAAAAAGAACGTAATATCGTTGCTTTCCATGAAGCGGGTCATACTGTAATTGGTGTTGTTCTTGATGAAGCTGATGTCGTTCATAAAGTAACAATTGTCCCTCGTGGTCAAGCTGGTGGATATGCAGTAATGCTTCCGAAAGAAGATCGTTACTTCATGACAAAGCCAGAGTTACTTGATAAAATCACTGGTTTACTTGGTGGTCGAGTAGCTGAGGAGATTGTATTTGGTGAAGTGAGTACAGGTGCTCACAACGACTTCCAACGTGCGACGGGCATTGCGAGACGTATGGTTACAGAATTCGGTATGAGTGATAAGCTTGGACCAATGCAATTTGGTAGTTCGCAAGGTGGTCAAGTGTTCTTAGGAAGAGACTTCCATTCAGAGCAAAACTACAGTGATGCAATTGCACACGATATCGATGTAGAAATGCAAACGATTATGAAAGAATGTTATGCTCGTGCAAAAGACATTCTTACTGAAAATCGTGATAAGCTAGATCTTATTGCAAAAACGTTACTTGAAGTAGAAACGTTAGATGCTGAGCAAATCAATCATTTATGTGATTACGGCAGATTGCCAGAACGTCCAACATCTTCAGATGATGTGAAAGTAAACATCAACATGAAGAAAGACGATGAAGATAAAGAAGATAAGTAAGAAACGAAGGAGTGACTATCGTCACTCCTTTTTTGTTTGTTAAAACCTTTATTAATTACTATTGAGAACTTAGTGGATAAAGTAATTTAAGTAAAACTAGTATTAAAAATTGAAATAGAGAGCGATCTTTTTGTAAAATGATGAGGATAGGAAAGCTGATTATATAAGTATGTGTGATATGATGTTTTTATAAGTTTTATACATACTGCACAAATATAGATTAAATAAGATAAGTGGTGAGAATATGATTTTTGTATTGGATGTAGGGAACACAAATGCTGTACTAGGTGTGTTTGAAGAGGGGGAACTTCGTCAGCATTGGCGCATGGAAACAGATCGTCATAAGACAGAAGATGAATATGGAATGCTTGTAAAGCAATTGCTTGAGCATGAAGGTCTTTCGTTTGAAGATGTGAAAGGTATTATTGTGTCTTCAGTCGTACCACCAATTATGTTTGCTTTAGAGCGCATGTGTGAAAAATATTTTAAAATTAAACCGCTTGTAGTAGGGCCTGGGATAAAAACAGGGCTAAATATTAAATATGAAAATCCGCGTGAAGTAGGCGCAGACCGAATTGTAAATGCAGTAGCAGGAATCCACTTATATGGAAGTCCGCTTATTATTGTTGATTTTGGTACGGCTACTACATATTGTTATATTAACGAAGAAAAGCATTATATGGGTGGAGTTATTACGCCAGGAATTATGATTTCAGCAGAGGCTTTATATAGCAGAGCAGCAAAACTTCCTCGTATCGAAATTACAAAACCAAGCAGTGTAGTTGGGAAAAATACAGTAAGTGCGATGCAATCGGGTATTCTTTATGGTTATGTTGGACAAGTGGAAGGTATTGTTAAGCGTATGAAAGAAGAAGCTAGACAAGAACCTAAAGTTATTGCAACAGGTGGATTAGCAAAATTAATTTCCGAAGAATCGAATGTAATTGATATTGTAGATCCATTTTTAACGTTAAAAGGTTTGTACATGTTATATGAACGTAATGCAAATTTACAGCATGAGAAAGGTGAATAAATACGTATGAAAGATTATTTAGTAAAAGCGTTAGCGTTTGATGGAGAAGTGCGTGCGTATAGTGTACGTACAACAAATACAGTAAGTGAGGCGCAAAGACGTCATGATACATGGAGAACAGCTTCAGCGGCACTAGGGCGTTCTTTAACTGCGGGTACAATGATGGGCGCAATGTTAAAAGGTGAGCAAAAGTTAACGATTAAGGTAGAAGGTAACGGTCCGATTGGTCCTATCTTAGTAGATGCTCATGCAAATGGAGATGTACGTGGTTATGTAACGAATCCGCATGTTGATTTTGAAGGAACAGAACAAGGGAAGTTACGTGTATATCAAGCGGTAGGTACAGAGGGGTTTGTAACTGTAATTAAAGATATTGGAATGCGTGAGCCGTTTATTGGTCAATCTCCAATCGTTTCAGGAGAATTAGGAGAAGACTTTACGTATTATTTTGCAGTTTCTGAACAAACGCCTTCTTCTGTAGGTGTTGGTGTTCTTGTAAATGGAGATGATAGCATATTAGCGGCAGGTGGATTTATCCTTCAAATTATGCCGGGTGCGCAAGATGAAACGATTTCATTTATTGAAGACCGTTTACAAAAAATTCCCCCTGTATCAACGTTGATTGAACAAGGCCTTTCTCCGGAAGAGCTACTATATGCAGTTCTTGGAGAAGATAAAGTAAAAGTATTAGAAACGATGGATGTTCAATTTAATTGCACATGCTCACGCGAGCGTATTGAGAGTGTATTAATTAGTTTAGGTAAAACAGAGTTAGAGCAAGTTCGTGAAGAAGAGGAAGAGACAGAAGTGCACTGTCATTTCTGTAATGAACGATACACGTTCTCTAAAGAAGATATTACAAATTTAATCGAGAATTTGTAATAAGGGAATTAAGAGGAGCAATCCTCCAAATGAATTGACAAACAGGGAATTTTCTGACAAAATCTAAATATAGATAAAACCAATAAAAATACTCGGTGTTAGGAGTGACAGGAATGCGAGTGGCACAATCAGTTTCAGAATTAATCGGGAAAACGCCGATCGTCAAGTTGAACCGCATCGTAGAATCAGACAGCGCAGATATATACTTAAAATTAGAATTTATGAATCCGGGGAGTAGCGTTAAAGATCGTATCGCATTAGCTATGATTGAAGATGCTGAAAAAAATGGATTATTAAAAGAAGGCGATACAATCATTGAGCCGACAAGTGGTAACACAGGAATTGGTTTAGCGATGGTAGCGGCTGCTAAAGGATATAATGCAATCTTAGTAATGCCAGAAACAATGAGTATTGAGCGTCGTAATTTATTACGTGCTTACGGTGCGGAATTAGTATTGACTCCAGGGCCTGAAGGAATGGGTGGAGCAATTCGTAAAGCGACTGAATTAGCAAAAGAGCATGGCTACTTTATACCACAACAGTTCAAAAACCAATCGAATCCAGAAATTCACCGTTTAACAACAGGTCCAGAAATTATTGAACAAATGGGCGACCAATTAGATGCGTTTATTGCAGGTATTGGTACAGGTGGAACGATTACTGGTGCGGGTGAAGTACTGAAGGAAGCGTATAAAGATATTAAAATTTATGCAGTAGAACCTGCAGATTCACCAGTATTATCTGGTGGGAAACCAGGTCCACATAAAATCCAAGGAATTGGGGCGGGATTTATTCCGGAGACGTTGGATGTAGAAGTATATGATGAAATTATTCAAGTGAAAACAGAGCAAGCATTTGAATATGCGAGAAGAGTGGCTAAAGAGGAAGGTATTTTAGTTGGTATCTCTTCAGGTGCAGTTATTTATGCAGCAACAGAAGTTGCGAAAAAGTTAGGTAAAGGGAAAAAGGTACTTGTTATTATCCCGAGTAACGGTGAACGTTATTTAAGTACACCACTTTATCAATTTGAATCATAATTAAACGCGATTGAAAAAGCATCCTTGAAAAAGGGTGCTTTTTCTTTTGGGATTGGAAATAGGAAAAGAGTGAATGACTAGAAAACTTCATGTAAAATAAGAGGTAGTATAATTAAATTATTTTCACTAGCCTTCGAGTATAATCAATCTCTATATAAATAACTTATGTAGTTTGAGCTGGTTAATCTAAGAGGGTGGGATAAAAGAAGACGGGGTGTTGATATGCAACGAAGAAAATCTTTAGCGCTTTCTATTCCATATCAGTTAGATTTCTTTAAGCAATATAAATTTCTTTCTCAGGGTAAATCGCAACATATTTTGTTAGAAAGCGGCCGTGGCGGTCGTTATAACATTGTAGGGCTGAACCCAGTAGCGGTAATCCGAGGGAAGGATGAAACGTTACATATAAGTGAAAGTGGTAAGGAAACAATAAAACGGGGGAATCCGTTAGATTTAATGCAAGAATATATGGAACAATGGAAGACGGACTATAACCCAGAGTATCCGCCTTTTCAAGGTGGTGCAATTGGCTATTTCAGTTATGACTGTATCCGTTATATTGAAAAGCTACCTTCTCTTGCGGAAGATGATATTAATATACCTGACATCTTCTTTTTATTATTTGATGACGTATTTGTCTATGATCAAAAAGAAAAAGTGTTATGGGTTATTACGCATTATGTAGATAAATATGAAGAGGCAAAAGAACGGCTAAATGAGTGGAAGAGTCTTTGGATGACAGAAGCGCCTGAAGTGACCGTGCCCTTTGAAAGTCCTGAAAAGAAAAGTGAAGCAGTTGCTTTTACTGAAGCCAGCTTTATGAAGGCAGTTGAATGTATTCAAGAATATATTGGGGCGGGTGATGTGTTCCAAGTAAACTTGTCGACGAGACAAGAAAGAACGTTACAGACACACCCACTAGAAATTTATACAAGTCTTCGTGAAATTAATCCATCTCCATATATGGGTTACCTGGAGCTTGGGGATTTTCAAATTGTTAGTGGATCGCCAGAGTTGTTAATTAAGAAACAAGGAACTGAAGTAAGTACAAGACCAATTGCTGGAACGAGATCTAGAGGCGCGGATGAGCAAGAGGATGAAGAATTAGCAAGAGAATTAATTGAGAACGAAAAAGAAAGAGCAGAGCATGTAATGCTTGTGGATTTAGAAAGAAATGATTTAGGACGTGTTTGTAAATATGGCACTGTAGAAGTAGATGAATTTATGGTGATTGAGAAATACTCACATGTTATGCATATTGTTTCTAATGTACGTGGTGAGGTGGAAGAAGATAAAGATGCTTTTGATTTAGTGAAGGCTGTATTCCCTGGGGGAACAATTACTGGTGCCCCGAAAATACGTACGATGGAAATTGTTGAGGAATTAGAACCTGTTCGGAGAGGGATTTATACAGGTTCAATCGGTTGGATTGGTTATTCTGGAGATACAGAATTGAATATTGTAATTAGAACACTTCTTGCTAAAGATGGAAAAGCTCATGTGCAAGCAGGGGCGGGAATTGTAATTGATTCAAATCCAGAAAATGAATATAAAGAGTCGTTAAAAAAGGCGATTGCTTTATGGCGTGCAAAAGAACGTAGCGAAGAAACGGTTAGGTGAGAGAAATGATATTAATGATTGATAATTATGATTCTTTTACATTTAATTTAGTGCAGTTTCTTGGAGAACTTGGACAAGAGCTCGTTGTTAAACGTAACGATGAAGTGACCATTTCAGATATTGAGAATATGAAACCAGATTTTCTAATGATTTCTCCAGGTCCATGTAGTCCTAATGAAGCGGGGATTAGTATGGAAGTTATTAAATACTTTGCTGGAAAGATTCCGATTTTTGGAGTTTGTCTTGGGCATCAATCCATTGCACAAGTGTTTGGTGGAGAGGTTGTCCGTGCAGAACGATTAATGCATGGGAAAACGTCGCTTATGCATCATGATGGAAAGACGATTTTTTCGGATATTCCTAATCCGTTTACTGCGACGCGCTATCATTCCCTTATTGTTAAGAAAGAGACGTTACCCGATTGCTTAGAGGTAACATCTTGGACAGAGGAAGGAGAAATTATGGCACTTCGTCATAAGACATTGCCGATAGAGGGTGTGCAATTCCATCCGGAATCTATTATGACTTCTCATGGGAAAGAGTTGTTACAGAATTTCATTCGTAAATACAGTCCAAGTGCAACATTATGTTAATTTACGTAAATGGTCAGTATGTAGAAGCAAGTGAAGCGAAAATTTCTCCTTATGATCATGGTTATTTATATGGTCTTGGAGTTTTTGAAACGTTTCGTATTTATAATGGTCATCCTTTCTTATTGGATGATCATTATGACCGTTTAATAGAAGCGCTGGATACATTGCAAATTAAATGGACAATGACAAAAAATGACGTGATGCTTATTTTAAAAAATTTACTCGCTAAGAATGAATTGGAGCATGCATATGTACGTTTTAATGTATCAGCGGGTATAGATGAAATAGGATTACAAACGGAAATGTATGAAGAGCCTTCGGTTATTGTTTTTATAAAACCTTTAACAGCTCCAGGAGATGTAGTGGAAAAAGAAGGTGTTATTCTAAAACAAGTGCGAAATACACCGGAAGGAACATTTCGCCTGAAGTCTCATCATTATTTAAATAATATTTTAGGGAAGCGTGAAATTGGAAATGTTGTGAGTAAGGAAGGTATTTTTCTTACTGAAGCAGGTTATGTTGCAGAGGGTATTGTTTCCAATCTATTTTTTGTGAAAGGTGATGTTTTATATACACCTTCGTTAGAGACAGGGATTTTAAATGGTATCACTCGTGCGTTTATTATAAAGAGTGCTGAAGAATTAAATATAGAAGTAAAGGAAGGTTTCTTTACAAAAGATGAGCTACTTTCAGCGGATGAAGTCTTCGTAACAAACTCCATTCAAGAAATTGTTCCGCTTTATCGTATAGAAGCGCAGGATTTCCCGGGTAAAGTAGGAGTGGTTACAAAAAGTTTAATGTACCTTTATGGAATGCAAAGAGAGAAATTATGGAGCAGAAATGAATTACGAAGAGGAGATGTGTAGTTTGAAGTGGGATTATGATTTACGCTGCGGCGAATATACATTGAATTTAAATGAAAAGACATTAATTATGGGGATTTTAAATGTAACACCAGATTCGTTTTCTGATGGTGGGAGTTACAACGAGGTAGATGCTGCGGTACGTCACGCAAAAAAAATGCAAGGTGAAGGTGCTCATATTATTGATATTGGTGGCGAATCTACTCGCCCAGGTTTTGCTAAAGTATCAGTAGAAGAAGAAATAAAGCGAGTTGTCCCGATGATTCAAGCAGTTTCAAAAGAAGTAAAGTTGCCTATATCTATCGATACATATAAAGCTGAAGTTGCAAAGCAAGCAATTGAGGCTGGTGCTCATATTATTAATGATATTTGGGGAGCGAAGGCGGAGCCGAAAATTGCTGAAGTCGCAGCTCATTACGATGTACCTATCATTTTAATGCATAACCGCGATAACATGAATTATCGTAATTTAATGGCGGATATGATTGCTGATTTGTATGACAGTATTAAAATTGCTAAAAATGCTGGTGTGCGAGATGAGAATATTATTTTAGATCCAGGTATCGGTTTTGCTAAAACACCTGAGCAGAACTTAGAGGCGATGCGTAATTTAGAACAGTTAAATGTGCTAGGTTATCCGGTTCTCTTAGGTACTTCGAGAAAGTCCTTTATTGGGCACGTATTAGATTTGCCAGTAGAGGAACGCCTTGAGGGAACGGGAGCTACTGTTTGTCTTGGTATTGAAAAGGGCTGTGAGTTTGTTCGTGTCCATGATGTGAAAGAAATGGCGCGTATGGCTAAAATGATGGATGCGATGATTGGTAAGGAGGTAAGGTAATTGGATAAAATTTATATCCATGATATGGAGTTTTATGGTTATCATGGCGTGTTCCCAGAGGAGAATAAATTAGGTCAGAGATTTAAAGTTGACTTAACGGTGGAGTTGGATTTAAAGCGTGCAGGGGAAAGTGATGACTTAGAGCATTCGGTCAATTATGGAGAGCTTTTCGAATTATGTAGAAAAGTTGTTGAGGATAGAAAGTATAAGCTTGTGGAGAGTATCGCTGAAAATATTGCTGCAGATATATTAAAACAATATGAAAGTATTTCGCGCTGTACAATTAAGGTAATTAAGCCGGATCCACCGATACCGGGTCATTATCGTGCTGTAGCAGTAGAAATTACGAGAGAACGTCCATGAACAATATAGCTTACATTGCATTAGGGTCAAATATTGGAGAGCGTTATACGTATCTAACCGAAGCGATTCAGTTTTTAAATAAAAATCCTTATATTCAGGTTGATGATATTTCATCTGTATATGAAACTGAGCCAGTTGGCTATACTGACCAAAGTTGCTTTTTAAATTTAGTTATAAAAATTTCTACCAATTTATCACCACAAGAATTATTGAAAGTAACACAAAAAGTAGAAAATGACCTAGGAAGAAAAAGGGAAATTAGGTGGGGGCCGAGGACTATCGACCTTGACATTTTACTTTATAATCAAGAGAATATTGAAGCAGAGAATCTTATTGTTCCGCATCCGCGGATGTTTGAAAGAGCTTTTGTTATCGTTCCGTTGTTAGAAATTAATCAAGACATAAAACAAAACATTTCATGTTCACAAGTAGAAGAAATGAAAAGGCGAGAGGGAGTAACGGTATGGAAGCAGAAAAATGGGGAAGACGCATTCGTGCTTTTCGAAAGCTAAAAGGTTACACACAAGAAGGTTTTGCTAAAGCACTAGGGGTATCTGTATCTGTTTTAGGTGAGGTTGAGAGAGGGAATAGATCGCCTTCTCAAGATTTTGTAGTAGAAGTTGCTAAGGCATTAAATGTTTCGATAGAGGAATTAATGCCAAAGTGATTGTACAGGAAGGAGTAGATTGATTGTTAAAGATTGCAAATATCGAGATGAAAAATCCGGTTGTACTAGCACCGATGGCGGGAGTGTGTAACTCTGCATTCCGTTTAACAGTAAAAGAATTTGGTGCCGGCTTAGTTTGTGCTGAAATGGTAAGTGATAAGGCAATATTACTTAATAATAAAAGAACATTAGATATGTTATATATCGACGAGAGAGAAAAGCCATTAAGTTTACAAATTTTTGGTGGAGAGAAAGAAACTCTTGTAGATGCTGCGAAATATGTAGATAAATATACGACAGCAGACATAATTGATATTAATATGGGTTGTCCAGTGCCGAAAATCGTTAAATGTGATGCTGGGGCAAGGTGGCTTTTAGACCCGAATAAAATATATGAAATGGTAGCAGCGGTTGTAGATGCTGTTGAAAAGCCGGTTACAGTTAAAATGCGTATCGGTTGGGATGAAGAACATATTTTCGCAATAGAAAATGCTAGGGCTGTTGAGCGTGCTGGTGGCCAAGCTGTGGCGGTTCACGGACGTACACGAGTGCAAATGTATGAAGGAAAAGCGGATTGGGATATTATTAAACAAGTAAAACAAGCTGTAAATATCCCGGTTATCGGAAATGGTGATGTCGCAACGCCGCAAGATGCAAAGCGTATGCTTGATGAAATTGGTGTAGATGGTGTTATGATTGGTCGTGCTGCTCTTGGAGATCCGTGGATGATTTATCGTACGGTAAAGTATTTGGAGACAGGTGAATTAATGCCGGAACCAACAGTGCGCGAGAAAATTGATGTATGTATGTTGCATCTAGATCGTCTTATCAACTTAAAGAATGAAAGTGTCGCTGTAAGAGAGATGAGAAAACATGCAGCTTGGTATTTAAAAGGTGTTCGTGGTAATGCGAGTGTACGTAATGGTATTAATGCTTGTAACACACGGGAAGACCTTGCGAATGTGTTAGGTACATTTGTAGAAGAAGTGGAAGCGAAACAACAAACAATTTACGTTGGTTAATAATGGACATAGGAGATTGACATTCTTCTATACACTTCCTATAATTACGTGAAAGAAAGAAGAGCTGCCAGTTAGTTGCTGGCAGTTTTTCTAGTTGAG
>NZ_JBBOTY010000001.1:85000-150000 GCF_038005805.1 Bacillus sp. FSL R9-9497
GTCCGCTCAGGGTTAGTCAGGACCTAAGCCGAGGCCGACAGGCGTAGGCGATGGACAACAGGTTGATATTCCTGTACCACCTCTTTATCGTTTGAGCAATGGAGGGACGCAGAAGGATAGAAGAAGCGTGCGATTGGTTGTGCACGTCCAAGCAGTTAGGCTGATAAGTAGGCAAATCCGCTTATCGTGAAGGCTGAGCTGTGATGGGGAAGCTCCTTATGGAGCGAAGTCTTTGATTCCCCGCTGCCAAGAAAAGCTTCTAGCGAGATAAAAGGTGCCTGTACCGCAAACCGACACAGGTAGGCGAGGAGAGAATCCTAAGGTGTGCGAGAGAACTCTGGTTAAGGAACTCGGCAAAATGACCCCGTAACTTCGGGAGAAGGGGTGCTTTCTTAACGGAAAGCCGCAGTGAATAGGCCCAAGCGACTGTTTAGCAAAAACACAGCTCTCTGCGAAGCCGTAAGGCGAAGTATAGGGGGTGACACCTGCCCGGTGCTGGAAGGTTAAGGAGAGGGGTTAGCGTAAGCGAAGCTCTGAACTGAAGCCCCAGTAAACGGCGGCCGTAACTATAACGGTCCTAAGGTAGCGAAATTCCTTGTCGGGTAAGTTCCGACCCGCACGAAAGGTGTAACGATTTGGGCACTGTCTCAACCAGAGACTCGGTGAAATTATAGTACCTGTGAAGATGCAGGTTACCCGCGACAGGACGGAAAGACCCCGTGGAGCTTTACTGTAGCCTGATATTGAATTTTGGTACAGTTTGTACAGGATAGGCGGGAGCCATTGAAACCGGAGCGCTAGCTTCGGTGGAGGCGCTGGTGGGATACCGCCCTGACTGTATTGAAATTCTAACCTACGGGTCTTATCGACCCGGGAGACAGTGTCAGGTGGGCAGTTTGACTGGGGCGGTCGCCTCCTAAAGTGTAACGGAGGCGCCCAAAGGTTCCCTCAGAATGGTTGGAAATCATTCGTAGAGTGCAAAGGCATAAGGGAGCTTGACTGCGAGACCTACAAGTCGAGCAGGGACGAAAGTCGGGCTTAGTGATCCGGTGGTTCCGCATGGAAGGGCCATCGCTCAACGGATAAAAGCTACCCCGGGGATAACAGGCTTATCTCCCCCAAGAGTCCACATCGACGGGGAGGTTTGGCACCTCGATGTCGGCTCATCGCATCCTGGGGCTGTAGTCGGTCCCAAGGGTTGGGCTGTTCGCCCATTAAAGCGGTACGCGAGCTGGGTTCAGAACGTCGTGAGACAGTTCGGTCCCTATCCGTCGTGGGCGTAGGAAATTTGAGAGGAGCTGTCCTTAGTACGAGAGGACCGGGATGGACGCACCGCTGGTGTACCAGTTGTTCTGCCAAGGGCATAGCTGGGTAGCTATGTGCGGAAGGGATAAGTGCTGAAAGCATCTAAGCATGAAGCCCCCCTCAAGATGAGATTTCCCATAGCGTAAGCTAGTAAGATCCCTGAAAGATGATCAGGTTGATAGGTTCGAGGTGGAAGCATGGTGACATGTGGAGCTGACGAATACTAATAGATCGAGGACTTAACCATATAATATGAAGCAATGTTATCTAGTTTTGAAAGAATATAAAAAACTTGTTGACTTTAAAAGTTAAATAAGTTAAAATGATTCTTGTCTTAAATGAATACAGTCTGGTAATGATGGCAGAGAGGTCACACCCGTTCCCATACCGAACACGGAAGTTAAGCTCTCTAGCGCCGATGGTAGTTGGGACCTTGTCCCTGTGAGAGTAGGACGTTGCCAGGCAAAATGGAGGATTAGCTCAGCTGGGAGAGCACCTGCCTTACAAGCAGGGGGTCGGCGGTTCGATCCCGTCATCCTCCACCATTTAGCCGACTTAGCTCAATTGGTAGAGCAACTGACTTGTAATCAGTAGGTTGGGGGTTCAAGTCCTCTAGTCGGCACCAGTTTTTATTGTAAGAGCCATTAGCTCAGTTGGTAGAGCATCTGACTTTTAATCAGAGGGTCGAAGGTTCGAGTCCTTCATGGCTCACCATTTTAATTAATATGCGGGTGTGGCGGAATTGGCAGACGCACTAGACTTAGGATCTAGCGCCTTTGGCGTGGGGGTTCGACTCCCTTCACCCGCACTTTTAATAAAATATCTCAAACATGTCTTGCGGAAGTAGTTCAGTGGTAGAATACAACCTTGCCAAGGTTGGGGTCGCGGGTTCGAATCCCGTCTTCCGCTCCAATTTTCAATATGACATGCCGGGGTGGCGGAACAGGCAGACGCACAGGACTTAAAATCCTGCGGTGGGTGACCACCGTGCGGGTTCGACCCCCGCCCTCGGCACCATATGCGCCCGTAGCTCAATTGGATAGAGCGTTTGACTACGGATCAAGAGGTTAGGGGTTCGACTCCTCTCGGGCGCGTTTTCTTTCGGGAAGTGGCTCAGCTTGGTAGAGCACCTGGTTTGGGACCAGGGGGTCGCAGGTTCAAATCCTGTCTTCCCGATACTTGTTTGGGGCCTTAGCTCAGCTGGGAGAGCGCCTGCCTTGCACGCAGGAGGTCAGCGGTTCGATCCCGCTAGGCTCCACCATTAGTTCTTTGAAAACTGAACGAAACAAACAACGTGAAACGTCAATTTTTATTTTAGATGCTAGACAAACTAACTTTATTGGAGAGTTTGATCCTGGCTCAGGATGAACGCTGGCGGCGTGCCTAATACATGCAAGTCGAGCGAATGGATTAAGAGCTTGCTCTTATGAAGTTAGCGGCGGACGGGTGAGTAACACGTGGGTAACCTGCCCATAAGACTGGGATAACTCCGGGAAACCGGGGCTAATACCGGATAACATTTTGAACTGCATGGTTCGAAATTGAAAGGCGGCTTCGGCTGTCACTTATGGATGGACCCGCGTCGCATTAGCTAGTTGGTGAGGTAACGGCTCACCAAGGCAACGATGCGTAGCCGACCTGAGAGGGTGATCGGCCACACTGGGACTGAGACACGGCCCAGACTCCTACGGGAGGCAGCAGTAGGGAATCTTCCGCAATGGACGAAAGTCTGACGGAGCAACGCCGCGTGAGTGATGAAGGCTTTCGGGTCGTAAAACTCTGTTGTTAGGGAAGAACAAGTGCTAGTTGAATAAGCTGGCACCTTGACGGTACCTAACCAGAAAGCCACGGCTAACTACGTGCCAGCAGCCGCGGTAATACGTAGGTGGCAAGCGTTATCCGGAATTATTGGGCGTAAAGCGCGCGCAGGTGGTTTCTTAAGTCTGATGTGAAAGCCCACGGCTCAACCGTGGAGGGTCATTGGAAACTGGGAGACTTGAGTGCAGAAGAGGAAAGTGGAATTCCATGTGTAGCGGTGAAATGCGTAGAGATATGGAGGAACACCAGTGGCGAAGGCGACTTTCTGGTCTGTAACTGACACTGAGGCGCGAAAGCGTGGGGAGCAAACAGGATTAGATACCCTGGTAGTCCACGCCGTAAACGATGAGTGCTAAGTGTTAGAGGGTTTCCGCCCTTTAGTGCTGAAGTTAACGCATTAAGCACTCCGCCTGGGGAGTACGGCCGCAAGGCTGAAACTCAAAGGAATTGACGGGGGCCCGCACAAGCGGTGGAGCATGTGGTTTAATTCGAAGCAACGCGAAGAACCTTACCAGGTCTTGACATCCTCTGAAAACCCTAGAGATAGGGCTTCTCCTTCGGGAGCAGAGTGACAGGTGGTGCATGGTTGTCGTCAGCTCGTGTCGTGAGATGTTGGGTTAAGTCCCGCAACGAGCGCAACCCTTGATCTTAGTTGCCATCATTAAGTTGGGCACTCTAAGGTGACTGCCGGTGACAAACCGGAGGAAGGTGGGGATGACGTCAAATCATCATGCCCCTTATGACCTGGGCTACACACGTGCTACAATGGACGGTACAAAGAGCTGCAAGACCGCGAGGTGGAGCTAATCTCATAAAACCGTTCTCAGTTCGGATTGTAGGCTGCAACTCGCCTACATGAAGCTGGAATCGCTAGTAATCGCGGATCAGCATGCCGCGGTGAATACGTTCCCGGGCCTTGTACACACCGCCCGTCACACCACGAGAGTTTGTAACACCCGAAGTCGGTGGGGTAACCTTTTTGGAGCCAGCCGCCTAAGGTGGGACAGATGATTGGGGTGAAGTCGTAACAAGGTAGCCGTATCGGAAGGTGCGGCTGGATCACCTCCTTTCTATGGAGAATTGATGAACGCTGTTCATCAATATAAGTTTCCGTGTTTCGTTTTGTTCAGTTTTGAGAGAACTATCTCTCAAATATAAATGTATGTTCTTTGAAAACTAGATAACAGTGTAGCTCATATTTTTTAATTTTAGTTTGGTTAAGTTAGAAAGGGCGCACGGTGGATGCCTTGACACTAGGAGTCGATGAAGGACGGGACTAACGCCGATATGCTTCGGGGAGCTGTAAGTAAGCTTTGATCCGAAGATTTCCGAATGGGGAAACCCACCATACGTAATGGTATGGTATCCTTATCTGAATACATAGGGTAAGGAAGACAGACCCAGGGAACTGAAACATCTAAGTACCTGGAGGAAGAGAAAGCAAATGCGATTTCCTGAGTAGCGGCGAGCGAAACGGAACATAGCCCAAACCAAGAGGCTTGCCTCTTGGGGTTGTAGGACATTCTATACGGAGTTACAAAGGAACGAGGTAGACGAAGCGACCTGGAAAGGTCCGTCGTAGAGGGTAACAACCCCGTAGTCGAAACTTCGTTCTCTCTTGAATGTATCCTGAGTACGGCGGAACACGTGAAATTCCGTCGGAATCTGGGAGGACCATCTCCCAAGGCTAAATACTCCCTAGTGATCGATAGTGAACCAGTACCGTGAGGGAAAGGTGAAAAGCACCCCGGAAGGGGAGTGAAAGAGATCCTGAAACCGTGTGCCTACAAATAGTCAGAGCCCGTTAACGGGTGATGGCGTGCCTTTTGTAGAATGAACCGGCGAGTTACGATCCCGTGCGAGGTTAAGCTGAAGAGGCGGAGCCGCAGCGAAAGCGAGTCTGAATAGGGCGTTTAGTACGTGGTCGTAGACCCGAAACCAGGTGATCTACCCATGTCCAGGGTGAAGTTCAGGTAACACTGAATGGAGGCCCGAACCCACGCACGTTGAAAAGTGCGGGGATGAGGTGTGGGTAGCGGAGAAATTCCAATCGAACCTGGAGATAGCTGGTTCTCCCCGAAATAGCTTTAGGGCTAGCCTTAAGTGTAAGAGTCTTGGAGGTAGAGCACTGATTGGACTAGGGGTCCTCATCGGATTACCGAATTCAGTCAAACTCCGAATGCCAATGACTTATCCTTAGGAGTCAGACTGCGAGTGATAAGATCCGTAGTCAAAAGGGAAACAGCCCAGACCGCCAGCTAAGGTCCCAAAGTGTGTATTAAGTGGAAAAGGATGTGGAGTTGCTTAGACAACTAGGATGTTGGCTTAGAAGCAGCCACCATTTAAAGAGTGCGTAATAGCTCACTAGTCGAGTGACTCTGCGCCGAAAATGTACCGGGGCTAAATACACCACCGAAGCTGCGGATTGATACCGAATGGTATCAGTGGTAGGGGAGCGTTCTAAGGACAGTGAAGTCAGACCGTAAGGACTGGTGGAGTGCTTAGAAGTGAGAATGCCGGTATGAGTAGCGAAAGACGGGTGAGAATCCCGTCCACCGAATGCCTAAGGTTTCCTGAGGAAGGCTCGTCCGCTCAGGGTTAGTCAGGACCTAAGCCGAGGCCGACAGGCGTAGGCGATGGACAACAGGTTGATATTCCTGTACCACCTCTTTATCGTTTGAGCAATGGAGGGACGCAGAAGGATAGAAGAAGCGTGCGATTGGTTGTGCACGTCCAAGCAGTTAGGCTGATAAGTAGGCAAATCCGCTTATCGTAAAGGCTGAGCTGTGATGGGGAAGCTCCTTATGGAGCGAAGTCTTTGATTCCCCGCTGCCAAGAAAAGCTTCTAGCGAGATAAAAGGTGCCTGTACCGCAAACCGACACAGGTAGGCGAGGAGAGAATCCTAAGGTGTGCGAGAGAACTCTGGTTAAGGAACTCGGCAAAATGACCCCGTAACTTCGGGAGAAGGGGTGCTTTCTTAACGGAAAGCCGCAGTGAATAGGCCCAAGCGACTGTTTAGCAAAAACACAGCTCTCTGCGAAGCCGTAAGGCGAAGTATAGGGGGTGACACCTGCCCGGTGCTGGAAGGTTAAGGAGAGGGGTTAGCGTAAGCGAAGCTCTGAACTGAAGCCCCAGTAAACGGCGGCCGTAACTATAACGGTCCTAAGGTAGCGAAATTCCTTGTCGGGTAAGTTCCGACCCGCACGAAAGGTGTAACGATTTGGGCACTGTCTCAACCAGAGACTCGGTGAAATTATAGTACCTGTGAAGATGCAGGTTACCCGCGACAGGACGGAAAGACCCCGTGGAGCTTTACTGTAGCCTGATATTGAATTTTGGTACAGTTTGTACAGGATAGGCGGGAGCCATTGAAACCGGAGCGCTAGCTTCGGTGGAGGCGCTGGTGGGATACCGCCCTGACTGTATTGAAATTCTAACCTACGGGTCTTATCGACCCGGGAGACAGTGTCAGGTGGGCAGTTTGACTGGGGCGGTCGCCTCCTAAAGTGTAACGGAGGCGCCCAAAGGTTCCCTCAGAATGGTTGGAAATCATTCGTAGAGTGCAAAGGCATAAGGGAGCTTGACTGCGAGACCTACAAGTCGAGCAGGGACGAAAGTCGGGCTTAGTGATCCGGTGGTTCCGCATGGAAGGGCCATCGCTCAACGGATAAAAGCTACCCCGGGGATAACAGGCTTATCTCCCCCAAGAGTCCACATCGACGGGGAGGTTTGGCACCTCGATGTCGGCTCATCGCATCCTGGGGCTGTAGTCGGTCCCAAGGGTTGGGCTGTTCGCCCATTAAAGCGGTACGCGAGCTGGGTTCAGAACGTCGTGAGACAGTTCGGTCCCTATCCGTCGTGGGCGTAGGAAATTTGAGAGGAGCTGTCCTTAGTACGAGAGGACCGGGATGGACGCACCGCTGGTGTACCAGTTGTTCTGCCAAGGGCATAGCTGGGTAGCTATGTGCGGAAGGGATAAGTGCTGAAAGCATCTAAGCATGAAGCCCCCCTCAAGATGAGATTTCCCATAGCGTAAGCTAGTAAGATCCCTGAAAGATGATCAGGTTGATAGGTTCGAGGTGGAAGCATGGTGACATGTGGAGCTGACGAATACTAATAGATCGAGGACTTAACCATATAATATGTAGCAAATGTTATCTAGTTTTGAAGGAATATGCCTTCAATAGTTTGGTGATGATGGCAGAGAGGTCACACCCGTTCCCATACCGAACACGGAAGTTAAGCTCTCTAGCGCCGATGGTAGTTGGGACCTTGTCCCTGTGAGAGTAGGACGTCGCCAAGCAACTAAACACGAGTCAAATGACTCGTGTTTTTTCGTGTTTTCTTTTATAATCCATAGTAATTAAAAAAATGTGCTTAAATAATTACCATGTTGATTAAATACAGGGGAATGTGGCTAGGATAGTGAATAAGCAAAAGAGTTGCAAATTTTATTAATACGTATATAATTAAAGTCAAAGATAGTCAAAGTCAATAAAGGTGGCGGATAAATGAGAAATATATCTGATATCATTGAGCAATATCTAAAGCAAGTTATTGACTTAAGTAATAATAATGTGATTGAAATCAAAAGAAATGAGATTGCGGATCGATTCGAGTGCGTACCATCTCAAATCAATTATGTAATCAATACCCGTTTTACATTAGAAAGAGGATTTATAGTAGAAAGTAAACGTGGTGGTGGAGGTTACATTCGCATTATAAAAGTCAAACTGCATGATGATATAGACATTATTGATCAAATGCTTCATATGATTGATCATAGCGTTGCACAAGGGAATGCAGAGAGTATGATTATACGTTTATTAGAAGAGGGAATTATAACAGGCCGTGAAGCAAAACTAATGTTAAGTGTACTAGATCGTTCTGTATTATCAATGGATATTCCTTCTCGAGATGAACTTAGGGCTCGAATATTATGCGCAATGTTAAGAACACTGAAATATAAATAAATACAGCTTTTGTAAAAGAATGATAATTAAGATAGGGCAGTTAAATATTGTAGAAGTTTTGAAAAAGAGCATGTACTTTTATCTAAATGGATTAAGGAAAGAGGACAATCTAGTAATGTATGAAAAGTATCATGAGGTAGATCGTTCCTATTTTAAAGGTGGGGATATTGATGACTTGTCAAAACTGTAATATAAGACCAGCAACTTTACATTATACAAAAGTAATCAACGAGAAGAAGGCGGAAGTTCATCTTTGTGAGCAATGTGCGGAGCAAAGTGGCTATACGTCTTTCTTTCAATCATCACAGTCTAACTTTTCATTTCATGATGTATTTGCTGGTTTATTACACGGTGAATCAACAATGTTTGGAGAAGAAAAAAACGGGTTTTCAAATACAAATACAGTAAGATGTCCAGATTGTAAGATGACATATGAACATTTTACAAAAGTGGGACGCTTTGGTTGTGCTTCTTGTTACGATACATTTAAAGGACACTTAAACCCATTGTTAAAGCGACTTCATGGTGGACATACAGAACATTGTGGAAAAATTCCGGAACGAATGGAAGGAAATATCCACTTAAAGAAAGAATTAGATGAACTAAAACTTATTCTGAAACAATATGTACAGAATGAGGAGTTTGAGAAAGCTGCTGAGGTAAGAGATGAAATTCGAGGGCTTGAAACTCAGCTTAGTGAGCATAGAGAGGGGGAGTAGTTCTATGTCACTGGACAAAATTATGAATGAAGCGATTAGTCCATGGATGAAGGGGGATGGCCCTGATTCTGATATTGTTTTAAGTAGTCGAATTCGTTTGGCTCGTAATTTTAAGCAATATCAATTTTCTACTATGCAAAACGAAGAGGAAGCTCAACAGGTTCAAGAATTATTTAAAAAGAAATTTATAAATAAATCGGTAGAGCCCTTTGGGAAGTTTGGATTATTAAAAATGAATGAATTAACGCCTCTTCAAAGGAGAGTTTTAGTCGAAAAGCATTTAATTAGTCCAAATCTCGCAGGGACCGAATATGGAGCATGTCTGTTATCAGAAAGCGAACACATTAGTGTGATGCTTAATGAGGAAGACCACATTAGGATTCAGTGCCTATTTCCAGGGCTACAGTTATCAAAGGCGCTTCAAAGCGCTAATCAAATAGATAATTGGATTGAGAAAGAGGTTGAATATGCTTTTGATGAATCACTTGGATATATTACGAGTTGTCCTACTAACGTTGGTACAGGATTAAGAGCTTCTGTAATGATTCATTTACCAGGGCTGGTTTTAACAAAAAGAATTAGCCGTATTATACAAGTAATTCAAAAATTAGGGTTAGTAGTAAGAGGAATATACGGTGAAGGTAGCGAAGCGTTAGGTAATATATTTCAAGTATCAAATCAAATGACGCTAGGGAAATCCGAAGTAGATATTATTGCAGATTTAAAGAGTGTCATGCAGCAAATTATACAACAAGAAAAATTGGCCAGAGAATTAATTGTACAAAATTCGAGTATTGAGCTTGAAGATAAGGTTTATCGTTCTTACGGTATACTAGCAAACAGTCGTTTAATTCAATCTGCAGAAGCGGCAACTTGCTTATCGGATGTACGACTTGGTATTGATCTAGGATATATAAAAGGTATATCGAGAAATATTTTGACTGAGCTAATGGTTCTTACGCAACCAGGTATTTTACAACAATACGCAGGAGGACCTTTAGGACCAGAAGAAAGAGATTATCGAAGAGCAACCTTAATCCGTGAGCGATTACGTATTGAAAAAAACTAAGCGCAAGTAGGAGGCGATTTCTATGATGTTTGGAAGATTTACAGAAAGAGCACAGAAAGTATTAGCTTTATCTCAAGAGGAAGCAATTCGCATTGGGCATAATAATATTGGAACAGAACATATTTTACTTGGGCTTGTACGCGAAGGTGAAGGAATTGCAGCAAAAGCGTTAATTGCTCTTGGATTGAGCCCGGAAAAAGTGCAAAAAGAGGTAGAAGCGTTAATTGGACGTGGAACAGAAGCTTCTCAAACTGTACATTATACACCTCGTGCTAAAAAAGTTATTGAATTGTCTATGGATGAAGCGCGTAAGCTAGGACATTCTTACGTTGGAACAGAACATATTTTACTTGGCTTAATCCGTGAAGGTGAAGGTGTAGCGGCACGTGTTTTAAATAATTTAGGCGTAAGCCTCAACAAAGCAAGACAACAAGTGTTACAACTTCTTGGAAGTAACGAAGCGAGTTCAGGTCACCAAGGTGGTTCATCGACAAATGCCAATACACCGACACTAGACAGTTTAGCGCGCGACTTAACAGTTGTTGCACGTGAGAATCGTTTGGATCCTGTTATTGGACGTAGTAAAGAAATTCAACGTGTAATTGAAGTGTTAAGCCGTAGAACAAAAAACAATCCAGTGTTAATTGGAGAGCCTGGTGTAGGTAAAACAGCAATTGCTGAAGGGTTAGCACAGCAAATCGTAAATAATGAAGTTCCTGAAACGTTAAGAGATAAGCGTGTTATGACACTAGATATGGGAACAGTGGTAGCTGGGACGAAATATCGTGGTGAGTTTGAAGATCGTTTAAAGAAAGTAATGGATGAAATACGTCAAGCAGGGAATATTATTCTATTTATTGATGAACTTCATACATTAATCGGTGCAGGTGGAGCAGAAGGTGCAATCGATGCATCAAATATTTTAAAACCATCTTTAGCACGCGGAGAATTACAATGTATTGGTGCGACAACTTTAGATGAGTATCGTAAATATATTGAAAAGGATGCAGCTTTAGAGAGACGTTTCCAGCCAATTCATGTTGATGAGCCGAGTCTAGAAGAATCAACTCAAATCTTGAAAGGTTTACGCGATCGTTATGAGGCGCATCACCGTGTGTCTATTACAGATGATGCAATTGATGCAGCTGTAAAACTTTCTGATCGTTATATTACGGATCGTTTCTTACCGGATAAAGCAATTGATTTAATTGATGAAGCTGCTTCAAAGGTTCGCTTACGCTCTTATACAACACCACCAAACTTAAAAGAGCTTGAAGTGAAGCTTGAGGAAATTCGAAAAGAAAAAGATGCGGCTGTACAAAGTCAAGAGTTTGAAAAGGCTGCTTCCTTACGTGATATGGAACAACGCTTACGTGAGAAATTGGAAGATACAAAGCGTCAGTGGAAAGAGCAACAAGGAAAAGAAAATTCAGAGGTTACGGTAGAAGATATTGCAAATGTCGTTTCTACATGGACACGTATCCCTGTTTCTAAACTTGCACAAACAGAGACTGATAAATTATTAAACTTAGAATCCATTCTTCATGATCGTGTCATCGGCCAGGATGAAGCGGTAGTGGCTGTAGCGAAAGCTGTTCGTCGTGCAAGAGCAGGACTAAAAGATCCGAAACGTCCAATTGGTTCATTTATTTTCTTAGGACCAACAGGTGTAGGTAAAACAGAATTAGCAAGAGCATTGGCAGAATCTATGTTCGGTGATGAGGATGCAATGATTCGCATTGATATGTCTGAGTATATGGAGAAACATTCAACTTCTCGCTTAGTTGGTTCTCCTCCAGGATATGTTGGGTATGAAGAAGGCGGACAATTAACAGAGAAGGTTCGTCGTAAGCCGTATTCAGTTGTCCTATTAGATGAAGTAGAGAAGGCGCATCCCGATGTATTTAATATTTTACTACAGGTATTGGAAGATGGTCGTTTAACTGATTCTAAAGGACGTACAGTTGACTTCCGTAATACGATTGTTATTATGACGTCTAACGTTGGTGCTGAGGCGTTAAAACGTAACAAACATCTTGGATTTAACGTACAAGATGAAAGCCGTGATTATTCGGATATGAAAGGTAAAGTAATGGATGAGCTGAAAAAGGCATTTCGTCCAGAATTCTTAAACCGTATTGATGAAATTATCGTATTCCATATGCTTGAGAAAAAACATATTCAAGAAATTGTGACTCTTATGGTAAATCAGTTAGTGAATCGCTTAAAAGAACAAGAAATTGAATTGCAATTAACAGAAGGGGCGATTGCAGCTATTGCTGATAAAGGGTTTGATCGTGAATATGGTGCTCGTCCACTACGTAGAGCAATTCAGAAGCATGTAGAAGATAGACTATCGGAAGAACTTTTAAAAGGTGCTATTGAGAAAGGGCAAAAAGTTATCTTTGATGTAGAAGGGGAAACATTTGTCATTCATAGTGCTGAAAAGGTAAAATAAGTATAGACAAACTAAGAGGGCTACGAGATAGCCCTCTTTCTTGTACGAGAAGGTCAAATGTTTATAGATGAAAGCGAAGTGAAATATAAAAAGATATGGCTAAAAAGAAAACAAAATTCACATGTCAAGAGTGTGGTTATCAATCACCAAAATATATGGGTAAATGTCCAGGGTGTGGTCAATGGAATTCGCTTGTTGAAGAGATGGAACCCGTTGTATCATCCAGACGCCTAAATTATGCAAATGCAATTCAAACAGAAGTAACAAAACCAAGACGTCTTACAGAAGTAGAAACAAAGTCTGAGGCACGTATTGAAACAAAATTTCAGGAGTTTAACCGTGTACTAGGTGGCGGAATTGTAGATGGATCTTTAGTACTTATTGGTGGGGACCCTGGGATTGGAAAATCAACGTTATTATTACAGATTTCCTCGCAATTAGCAGATGCTTCATATGATGTATTGTATATATCAGGTGAGGAGTCAGCAAAGCAGATTAAACTTCGTGCAGATCGTTTACATGTAAATGGTAGTAATCTATTTGTTGTATCAGAGACAGATTTACAGCGTATTGCAGCACATATTGAAGAGATGAATCCTGCTTTTGTTGTTATTGATTCTATTCAAACGATACATTTACCTGAAGTGACATCAGCTCCTGGTAGTGTGGCGCAAGTACGTGAATGTACAGCAGAATTAATGAAACTTGCAAAAACAAAGGGAATCCCAATTTTTATCGTAGGGCATGTGACAAAAGAAGGTGCAATTGCGGGACCGCGTATGCTAGAACATATGGTCGATGCAGTTCTTTACTTTGAAGGAGATCGACACCATACATATCGTATTTTACGAGCTGTAAAGAATCGTTTTGGTTCTACGAATGAAATGGGTATCTTTGAAATGAAAGAACTTGGCCTTGCAGAAGTCTTAAATCCTTCTGAAATTTTCCTTGAGGAAAGACCAGTTGGAGTTGCAGGTTCAACAGTAGTTGCCTCAATGGAAGGAACAAGACCAGTTTTAGTAGAAATACAGGCATTAATTTCCCCTACTAGTTTTGGAAATCCTCGAAGAATGGCGACAGGAATTGATCATAATCGTGTCTCGCTTATTATGGCGGTACTAGAGAAAAGAACAGGTTTACTATTACAAAATCAAGATGCGTATTTAAAAGTAGCTGGTGGTTTGAAATTAGATGAACCGGCAATTGATTTAGCTGTTGCCTTAAGTATAGCTTCAAGTTTTAGAGATAAATCTACGGCACCAACTGATGCGGTAATAGGAGAAGTTGGATTAACTGGAGAAATAAGAAGAGTATCAAGAATCGAACAACGTGTACAAGAAGCAGCTAAATTAGGATTTCAACGTGCTATCATTCCTAGAAAAAATTTAGGGGGGTGGACAATTCCAGAGGGGATTGAGGTTGTAGGTGTTTCTAATTTAGGAGAAGCGCTTCGTTTGACATTAGGAGGCTAGGCTATGGAAGAAAATAAGCAACGTGTCAAAAGTATAATTAATATTTTACAGCTCGTGGCCCCGGGAACACCACTGCGCGAAGGGATAGATAATGTACTTCGCGCACAAACAGGGGGACTAATTGTTCTTGGGTATAATGAGCAGATTAAAAGCATTGTTGATGGTGGTTTTCATATTAATTGCGCATTCTCTCCTGCTAGTTTATATGAATTAGCAAAAATGGATGGAGCACTTATTTTAAATGAAACTGGAAGTAAAATTTTAATTGCAAACGCACAGTTAGTTCCGGATTCATCTATTGATTCTATTGAAACAGGTATGCGTCACCGAACAGCAGAGCGTGTAGCAAAGCAGACGGGCAGCCTTGTTGTGGCCATTTCACAAAGACGTAATGTAATTACGCTATATCAAGGGAACTTACGTTATACATTAAAAGATATAGGTGTCATTTTAACGAAGGCAAATCAAGCAATTCAAACGCTAGAAAAATATAAGGCTGTATGGAATGACGGCATTACGAATTTGGGTATTCTAGAATTTGAAGAGGTCGTTACAATGTCCGAGGTGGTTCACGTTTTACATAGTGTTGAAATGGTGCTGCGTATAAAAAATGAAATATTGAGCTATATTCATGAGCTAGGAACAGAAGGTAGGTTAATTCGTTTACAGCTTACAGAATTACTAGCTGATTTAGAGGCAGAGGCAGCATTGTTAATTAAAGATTATCACCAGGAGAAAACACAAGACCATCATCAAATCTTGAAAAAGTTACAAGATCTTGCAAATACACAACTTTTAGAGGATAGTGATTTAGTTAAATTACTCGGGTATTCAGGACAAACAAGTTTAGAAGAAAGTGTGACACCTAGAGGATACCGAATCACAAGCAAGATTTCTCGTGTTCCGCCACTTATTATCGAAAATTTAATTAATCGATTTAAAACATTGCAAGGTGTTTGCCGAGCAACTATTAATGAATTGGATGATGTGGAAGGAATTGGAGAAGTGAGAGCGAAGAAAATACGAGAAGGTCTAAAAAGAATTCAAGAGCATCTCTATATGAGTAGACACAATTAAGAATATTACATTGATTCTATAATATAACGACACTAGAACATTTTTGGTATATGATATGATATATTGGTAAATAAAACTATTTACAAAAAAACACGTCCGCTTTTGCATTCGGCGTTTTGATTAGCGAAACAATGGTTAATAATGAGTAGGAGGTGGTTGGATGTTAAAACGGATTGTACAGCTCTTCTTTTTAGTGATCGGGGGAGCGTTAGGGATTTACTTAATCCCAAAAATTATTAATGTATTAGATATCGGTGCGGTTCCTTTGTTGGAAGGATCGTATGTTCGTGCAATTATTGGTGCAATTATTTTATTTTTAACAACATTTTGGCTTGTAGATTATATTGTTCAACTTATTAAGCATATTGAAGAGGCTCTTGTAAAGGCGCCTGTAGCAGATGTTTTATTTGGTACATTAGGATTAATCTCTGGTCTTATTGTTGCATATTTAATTTTGATACCAATTCGTGAATTTACAATTCCAGTTATTAGTACGGTGTTGCAAGTGTTCTTCACCCTTTTACTTGGATATTTAGGATTCCAAGTAGGATTTAAAAAGAGGAATGAATTGCTAGGATTATTTACATTACCCCAACGCGGAGGTAAGAAGAAAAACAATAGTGAGAATGAAGAGGTAGAGGTCGAAGCAGAAAAATCTACGACTCATTGGAAAATTCTCGATACGAGTGTAATTATTGATGGACGTATTGCAGATATTTGCCAAACAAAGTTTTTAGAAGGAACAATCGTCATTCCACAATTCGTATTAGAAGAGCTTCAGCATATTGCCGATTCTTCAGATGCTTTAAAGCGTAATCGTGGCCGCAGAGGACTAGACATTTTAAATCGTATTCAAAAGGAGATGCCAATTCCGGTAGAAATTTATGAAGGCGATTTCGATGATATCCAAGAAGTAGATAGCAAGCTTGTAAAGTTGGCAAAAATCACTGGTGGAACTGTAGTAACAAACGATTTCAATTTAAACAAAGTTTCTGAATTACAAGGGGTTACGGTGTTAAACATTAATGATTTAGCTAATGCGATTAAACCAGTCGTACTCCCTGGTGAAGAATTAAGTGTTTATGTTGTGAAAGATGGTAAAGAACAGAATCAAGG
Organism: Bacillus sp. FSL R9-9497; assembly: GCF_038005805.1. Classification (NCBI taxonomy): domain Bacteria; kingdom Bacillati; phylum Bacillota; class Bacilli; order Caryophanales; family Bacillaceae; genus Bacillus; species Bacillus sp. FSL R9-9497. The sequence continues at coordinate 101,009 of NZ_JBBOTY010000001.1, forward strand.
TGTTGCATACTTAGATGATGGTACGATGATTGTAGTAGAAGATGGTAGAGAGTATGTGGGTTCACAACTTGATGTACTTGTTACTAGCGTATTACAAACATCGGCTGGTCGTATGATTTTCGCAAAACGTAAATTGCTAGAAAAAGCATTATAAGTAGAGGATTATTAATATGTATACATTAATTATTCCGGCAGCGGGCCAAGGGAAACGAATGGGTGCTGGTAAAAATAAGTTATTTTTACTTATAGATGAAGTACCAATTATTGTGCACACATTGCGTGCTTTTGAAAAAGATAAAGCGTGCAAAAGTATTATTATGGCAATTAACGAAGAAGAACGCCCGTATTTTGAAGAGTTGGTGCAGAAGTACCAGATTGAAAAGCACGTACAATTTATTCAGGGTGGAGCCGAAAGACAAGATAGCGTATATAACGCACTTCAGTATGCGAGTGGTGTCGAATATGTTCTTGTTCATGACGGGGCGCGCCCGTTCGTAACGAATAAAGTGATTCGCGATGTATTAACTGCAGCAGAAAAATATGGAGCTTCCATTTGTGCAGTGCCAGTAAAAGATACTGTTAAGAAAGTAGAGCAGGGTGTTGTTGTAGAAACGGTAGAGCGGTCTCAACTTAACGCTGTACAAACACCACAAGGATTCTCTGTTTCTCTTTTGCTAGAAGCTCATAGAAGCGCAAAGCAAAGTTGTTTTCTTGGCACAGATGATGCAAGTCTCGTAGAACGCGTTGGGAAGCAAGTTGGTGTAGTGGAGGGGAGTTACTATAATATTAAAGTGACGACTCCGGAAGATCTACTAATTGCTGAAAGTTTCCTTCGTGTTCAGAAGAAATAAAGTTGATGATGTGTTAATAAAGAAAAGCTCGGCAACAGCCGGGCTTTTCTTTATAAGGATAGCGATATAATATAGAGTCATAAAGCTCAGTAGTTTAGCTTAAGGAGGAAGTAAGGATGTTTCGAATTGGACAAGGTTTTGATGTACATGAATTTGCGGAAGGGCGTCCGTTGATTATCGGTGGAATTACAATTCCACACGAGAAAGGATTAATCGGTCATTCAGATGCAGATGTATTGTTACATACGATTGCTGATGCATGTTTAGGTGCGATTGCAGCAGGAGATATCGGAAAGCATTTTCCTGATACAGACCCAGCTTTTAAAGATGCAGATTCAGCTGTATTGTTACAAAAAGTTTGGGAATTTGTGCGTGAACAAGGTTACGAGTTAGGAAATTTAGATTGTACAATTATTGCTCAAAAACCAAAAATGGCACCACATATTGAGAGCATGCGTAAGCGCATTAGTGAACTGTTAGAAACGTCTATCAATAACATTAATGTAAAGGCAACAACAACAGAAAAATTAGGATTTACAGGTAGAGAAGAAGGGATTGCTTCTCAAGCGGTTGTTTTATTACAGAAAAAATAATGGTTTTTAATTCGTAAGATGGATAATCACATTTTTTTGGTGTACAATTATAGAATGTGTTGACATTAAGAATGGAAGGTGTACCAATTATGGAAAAGCAAGTGAGAGTGCGCTACGCGCCAAGTCCAACAGGACACTTACATATCGGAAATGCGCGTACGGCATTATTTAATTATTTATTTGCTCGTCATTTAGATGGCAAATTTATTATTCGTATTGAAGATACTGATGTAAAACGTAACGTGGCTGGTGGAGAAGAAAGCCAATTAAAATACTTGAAATGGCTCGGTATGGACTGGGATGAAGGTGTTGATGTTGGTGGTGAATTTGGACCATATCGCCAAACAGAGCGTTTAGATATTTATAAAAAATTATATGAAGATTTATTAGAGCGTGGTCTAGCTTATAAATGTTACATGACAGAAGAAGAGCTAGAAGCAGAGCGTGAAGGACAAATCGCTCGCGGTGAAACACCTCGTTACGCAGGTAACCACCGTGAATTAACTGAAGAACAAGTGAAAGAATTTGAAGCTGAGGGACGTATTCCAAGTATTCGTTTCCGTGTACCAGCTGATCGTGACTACACATTCAAAGATATCGTAAAAGATGAAGTTGCGTTCCATTCAAATGATTTCGGTGATTTTGTTATTGTGAAAAAAGATGGAATTCCAACTTATAACTTTGCAGTAGCAGTAGATGATCATCTAATGGAAATTACACATGTACTTCGTGGTGATGATCATATTTCAAATACACCGAAACAAATGATGATTTATGAAGCTTTCGGCTGGGATATTCCACAATTCGGTCATATGACTCTAATTGTTAATGAAAGTCGTAAAAAGTTAAGTAAGCGTGATGAATCTATTATTCAATTTATTGAGCAATATAAAGAGCTTGGGTATCTTCCAGAAGCAATCTTTAACTTTATTGCACTACTAGGTTGGTCTCCGGTAGGAGAAGAAGAAATCTTCTCTAAAGATGAGTTTATCAAAATGTTCGATGCAGCTCGTTTATCAAAATCACCTGCATTATTTGATTCTCAAAAACTAAAATGGATGAACAACCAGTATATGAAAAAGCAAGATTTAGATACGGTTGTAGAGTTAAGCTTACCGCATTTAGTGAAAGCTGGACGTGTGGGAGAAACTTTAAGCGAACAAGACCAAGCTTGGATTCGTGATGTAATTGCTTTATACCATGAACAAATGAGTTTTGGAGCTGAAATTGTAGAGCTTTCTGAAATGTTCTTTAAAGATCATGTTGATTATGAAGAAGAAGGACAAGAAGTATTAAATGGTGAACAAGTACCTGAAGTACTTCGTGCATTTGCTGGTCAAATAGAAGCTCTAGAAGCAATGGAGCCAGCAGCAATTAAGGCAGCAATTAAAGCAGTTCAAAAGGAAACAGGACATAAAGGTAAAAATTTATTTATGCCAATCCGTGTTGCAACTACAGGACAAACGCATGGTCCAGAGCTTCCGAATGCTATTGCACTTCTTGGAAAAGAAAAAGTTTTAAATCGTCTTCAAAAAGTAATTGGTTAACATTTTCTAGATTTAGAAATATAATAAGTATACCTAAAATCTAATAAGGAAAAGCGACGAGAAGGAGAAGTAGAAAATCAGGCTTTTTACAGAGAGAACCACCTTTAGGCTGGGAGTGGTTTATAAGCGGATTTTTGAAATGCCCCTTCGAGTCTTCTGCTGAACAGCGAATTGCTTCGTGGGACGTCTTAGGCCGCAAAGTAAGCAGAAGCGGTGTACACCGTTATCATGGATGAGTTTGAGGCTTTTTTAAGCCTAAACAGAGTGGAACCGCGCTTAAAAGGCGTCTCTGTCAATATGACAGAGACGCCTTTTTTTTATACCGTGTAAATAGGTAGAGATATAGAATTTCTCCCCTTATATAAAGAATTAGGGGAGAAGTGATGAGTTAGGGGAGTTAGTTCGTTCGACAAAAAAGCAGCCCATAAAGGGGAGGGAACACCGATGTTTAAGAGGCTTCGGGAAGATATTGAAGTCGTTTTTGAACAGGATCCAGCGGCAAGAGGTTATTTCGAAGTCATTTTAACTTACTCTGGATTACATGCAGTTTGGGCCCATCGAATTGCACATGCTTTTTATAAAAGGAATTTTTTCTTTCTTGCACGTTTTGTTTCACAAGTGAGTCGCTTTTTTACTGGCATTGAGATCCATCCAGGAGCAACTATTGGTCGACGCTTTTTTATAGATCATGGAATGGGAGTTGTAATTGGAGAAACTTGTGAAATTGGTGATAATGTAACGATTTATCAAGGGGTTACATTAGGTGGTACAGGAAAAGAAAAAGGGAAGAGGCACCCAACAATTCAGGATAATGTATTAATTGCGACGGGTGCTAAAGTTCTTGGGTCTATTACTGTGGGAGAGAATTCTAAAATCGGAGCAGGGTCTGTCGTATTAAAAGAAGTTCCTGCACATTCTACAGTTGTAGGTATACCTGGCCGTGTCGTTATTCAAAATGGAGTAAAGATTGGTCAAGAATTAAATCACTCTGACCTTCCAGATCCGATTTTTGATAAATTAAAGGCTATGGAAGTAGAACTTGATAAATTGAAGAAACAATTGGAATTAAAGGTAGAAAGGAAGGATAAAAATGACTATTCACATTTATAATACGTTAACACGTCAAAAAGAAGAGTTTGTTCCATTAGAAGAAAATAAGGTAAAGATGTATGTATGCGGACCTACAGTTTATAACTACATTCATATTGGGAATGCAAGACCTCCTATGGTATTCGATACAGTGCGTCGTTATTTAGAATACAAAGGATACGATGTGCAATATGTATCTAACTTTACGGACGTAGATGATAAATTAATTAAAGCGGCAAATGAATTAGGTGAAGATGTACCAACGATTGCTGATCGTTTTGTTGAAGCGTACTTTGAAGATGTAACAGCACTAGGTTGCAAACATGCAACAGTTCATCCTCGTGTAACAGAAAATATGGATATCATTATTGAATTTATTCAAGAACTTGTGAATAAAGGGTATGCATATGAATCAGAGGGTGATGTGTACTTTAAGACGAAGGAATTCGAAGGTTACGGTAAATTATCACATCAACCAATCGCAGATTTACGTCACGGTGCTCGTATTGAGGTAGGGGAAAAGAAACAAGACCCTCTTGATTTTGCTTTATGGAAAGCTGCGAAAGAAGGAGAAATCTTCTGGGAAAGCCCTTGGGGGCAAGGACGTCCAGGATGGCATATTGAATGCTCAGCAATGGCGCGTAAGTACTTAGGGGATACAATTGACATTCATGCTGGTGGGCAAGATTTGGCGTTCCCGCATCATGAAAATGAAATTGCGCAGTCAGAGGCATTGACTGGAAAAACGTTTGCACGTTACTGGATGCATAATGGATATATTAATATTAACAATGAGAAGATGTCTAAATCGCTTGGTAACTTTATTTTAGTTCACGATATTATTAAGCAATACGACCCGCAGTTAATTAGATTCTTTATGTTATCAGTACACTATCGTCACCCGATTAACTTTAGTGAAGAGTTATTACAAAGTACGAATAATGGACTGGAAAGAATTAAAACAGCTTATGGAAACTTAAAGCATCGTATGGAGAGTAGTACGGATTTAACGGACCATAATGAGAAATGGTTAGCTGAAATAGAGAAATTCCAGACTGCATTTGAAGAGGCAATGAATGATGACTTTAACACTGCAAATGCAATTACCGAATTATACAACGTAGCAAATCATGCAAATCAATATTTACTTGAAGAGCATACATCTAAAGTTGTGATTGAAGCATACGTAAAACAACTGGAAACGTTATTTGATATTTTAGGATTAGAATTATCAAAAGAAGAATTACTGGATGAAGAAATTGAAGAGCTTATCCAAAAGCGCATTGAAGCTCGTAAAAATCGCGATTTCGCATTGTCTGATCAAATTCGTGACGATTTAAAAGAACGTAATATTATTTTAGAAGATACCGCTCAAGGTACAAGATGGAAAAGAGGATAAGGATGATTGATGCAAAGCAATTAAACAGCTTGGCGTTAGCGTATATGGGTGATGCGGTATATGAACAATATATCCGCTATCACCTCCTTCAAAAAGGAAAAGTTCGCCCTAATCAATTACATCGCTTAGGGACGAGCTTTGTTTCAGCAAAAGCACAGGCGAAAGTTGTTTATCATTTATTAGAGACGGCATTTTTGACAGAGGAAGAAGAGGCGGTATTAAGAAGAGGGCGTAATGCAAATTCAGGTACAGTTCCGAAAAATACGGATGTACAAACATATCGACATAGTACAGCCTTTGAAGCACTAATTGGTTATCATCATTTATTAAATAATCGTGAAAGATTAGACGAAATTGTATATAAGGCAATTGCAGTTTTAGAAGAAAAGGAAGGGGGCACATCATCATGACTAGTGAATATATTATCGGACGTAACCCTGTAATTGAAGCGTTAAGATCAGGGAGAGATATTAATAAAATTTGGATCGCAGAAGGTGCTGCCAAAGGACAAGTACAAATTGTACTAGCGTTAGCGAAAGAAAATAAGATTATTTTACAACATGCACCAAAGAAAAAGTTAGATCAATTAGTTGAGGGTAATCATCAAGGTGTAATTGCTCAAGTAGCTGCATATCAGTATGCAGAGTTAGAAGATTTATTCAAAGTGGCAGAAAAACGTAATGAAGATCCGTTCTTCTTGATTTTAGATGAGATTGAAGATCCGCATAACCTAGGTTCTATTATGCGTACTGCTGATGCAACAGGAGCTCATGGAATTATTATTCCGAAGAGAAGAGCTGTGGGACTTACAGCATCAGTTGCGAAAGCATCAACAGGAGCGATTGAATACATTCCTGTTGCGCGCGTAACAAACTTATCTCGTACAATTGATGAATTAAAAGAGCGTGGACTTTGGATTGCTGGTACAGATGCCAAAGGGAAAACGGATTACCGTAATTTAGATGGTACAATGCCGATTGGATTAGTAATTGGTAGTGAAGGAAAAGGTATGAGTCGTATTATTGGTGAAAAGTGTGATTTCTTAATCACTCTACCGATGGTTGGTAAAGTTACATCCTTAAATGCTTCAGTAGCCGCAAGTTTGTTAATGTATGAGGTATATCGTAAACGTCACGAAATTGGTAAATAAAAAATGAACGATATTTTAATCGTTGACGGTTACAACATTATCGGAGCTTGGGGAGATTTGAAGAAACTGCGGGATGTAGATTTACAATCATCAAGAGATGCGCTTATTGATAAGATGGCGGATTATCAAGGTTATACAGGCACAAAAGTGATGATAGTCTTTGATGCCTATACAGTCCATGGTATTGAAAAAAAGATGAAACAATCTCGTGTAGAAGTAATATTCACACGAAAGAATCAAACTGCAGACGAAAAGATAGAGCAACTTGCAATAGAGCTTAGAAATATAAATACACAAATATATGTTGCGACTTCTGATTATACAGAACAATGGGTTATATTTGGGCAAGGTGCCCTTCGAAAATCTGCGCGTGAATTAGAGTTGGAAGTACAAGCGATGGAACAACAAGTAAGAAGGCGTACAAAAGACGCGAAAGAACAGCAGCCTGCCATGCGAAAGATATTTAGTAAGGATATTACAGAAAAATTAGAAAAATTAAGAAGAGGAGAGCGTTGAAGCATTGACGCTCTTTATCTTTTTACTGTATAATATTGCTAAATAAATAGCGGTCGGAGGGATCAAGGTGGAAGCAGGCTTCGTAAGTATAGGCGACGTTACATTTCGTGATTTAGAGGATGAGGCAATCGTTGAGTTAGTTCGAAAAGGTAATACTGACGCTCTAGAATATTTAATTCACAAGTATAAGAACTTTGTTCGTGCGAAATCAAGATCTTACTTTTTAGTGGGTGCCGATCGAGAAGACATTGTTCAAGAAGGTATGATAGGGTTGTTTAAAGCAATTCGTGATTATAAAGAGGACAAGCTGTCTTCATTCAAAGCATTTGCTGAACTATGTATCACTCGACAAATTATTACCGCTATTAAAACGGCAACAAGACAAAAACATATTCCTTTAAATTCGTATGTGTCTTTAGATAAGCCGATTTACGATGAGGAATCTGATCGAACGTTATTGGATGTTATTTCTGAAGCGAAGGTGACTGATCCTGAAGAGATGATCATTAGCCAGGAAGAATATACAGACATAGAATCAAAAATATCTGAATTATTAAGCGATTTAGAAAGAAAAGTGCTTTCTTTATATTTAGATGGTCGTTCTTATCAAGAGATTTCAGAACAGTTAAACAGGCATGTGAAATCTATTGATAACGCTTTACAACGAGTAAAGAGGAAATTGGAACGATATATGGAAATGAGAGAAAGTACAACTTTAAATTCATAAGAAGTAACAAGTGCTGCAGGTGTAAAATAAATCACCTGTTTTCTTTTGTAGAGAGTACAAAATGCATGTCATTGACATTGTCTTTTATTGTATGATACATTTTTAGGGACATAATGTTACAAGGTTGGTGTAACTAATGAGGAAAAAAGTTGTACTCTCATGTGAAGAGTGTAAAAATCGAAACTACTCTACTATGAAAGATACGAGCTCAATAGAGCGACTTGAAATAAAAAAGTTTTGTAAAACATGCAATCAGCATACAGTTCACAAGGAAACAAAATAAATAATTGAAATAATACACTGGAGGTCCCGCAGATGCGTTTAACGAACTTTTTCGGCGATGTAGGTCGCGAAATGAAAAAAGTAAGTTGGCCTAAAAAAGATGAATTACTCCGCTCAACAGCGACTGTTGTTGCTACAGTTGTGTTCTTTGCGATTTTCTTCGCAGTAGTTGATATGGGCATTTCTTCTTTAATTCGGTTAATTCTTGGTTAATTCTTGAATAAGAAGCACTTATCCATGATATAATGTTATTTATAAGAACTGTGTAAAAGCCCGGTGAACGGGTTTTTTCATTTGCGCAAAAAAATGTACGTCAGGGAGGGAAGGACGCTCGTCCTAAATGAATGGAAAAAAGTTGGTATGTTGTCCATACTTATTCTGGATATGAAAATAAAGTAAAAGCAAACCTAGAGAAACGTGTAGAATCAATGGGTATGCAAGATAAAATTTTCCGTGTTGTTGTCCCGGAAGAAGTAGAAGTAGAAATGAAAAACGGAAAAGAAAAATTAATGAAAAGAAAAGTGTTCCCAGGTTATGTATTAGTAGAATTAATCATGACTGATGACTCTTGGTATGTTGTACGTAACACGCCAGGTGTAACTGGGTTCGTTGGTTCTTCTGGTTCTGGATCTAAACCATCACCTCTATTAGAAGAGGAAGTTGTTACCATTATGAAACATATGGGAATGGACAACGAAGTGGTTGATTTCGACTTTGAACTTCATGAGACAGTACGTGTAAATGAGGGGCCATTCGCAGATTATACAGGTGCTATTGAAGAAATTGATGTGGAGAAGAAAAAGGTTAGCGTGCTTGTGGACATGTTTGGTCGCGAGACTCCAGTTGAACTTGACTTCCATCAAATTGAAAAATTATAAAATGAAACTTGAAATGAATTGTAAAAAGTGATAATATCTTTTAAGTCAGTACGTCTTCGTTATCGGAGACGTTTTTTGAAAGATTTTATCCTTACAGATAAAATATGACGTGGGAGGGCAAATCACTGTCCAATTGACCACATCACGGACTTAAGGAGGTGTGTCTCGTGGCTAAAAAGGTAATTAAAATGGTAAAGCTTCAAATTCCTGCAGGTAAAGCTAACCCAGCTCCACCAGTTGGTCCAGCATTAGGACAAGCAGGTGTTAACATCATGGGCTTCTGTAAAGAGTTTAACGCTCGTACAGCAGATCAAGCTGGTCTTATCATCCCTGTTGAAATTACGGTATTTGAGGACCGTTCATTCACTTTCATTACTAAAACTCCTCCTGCTGCTGTTCTTCTTAAGAAAGTAGCTGGTATTGAGTCTGGTTCTGGTGAACCAAACCGTAATAAAGTGGCAACTGTTAAGCGTGATAAAGTACGCGAAATCGCTGAAACTAAAATGCCTGACCTAAACGCTGCTAGCGTAGAAGCTGCAATGCGTATGGTTGAAGGTACTGCACGCAGTATGGGCATCGTTATCGAAGACTAATTCGATTTGTTTTTAAAAAAGGTTGCGGGTCTGGAATTCCAATTCGCAACCTTTATTATCGTAAATGATTATCGTTTTTAAATAAATGGATGGCGCTCATCCTCAGGTTATACCTGAAAACAGGCGTAAACGTGGGAGGTTATTCCGCTAAAACCACATTCGAGGAGGAAATAAAAATGGCTAAAAGAGGTAAAAAGTACGTAGAAGCTGCAAAGCTTGTTGATCGTGCAGCTGCTTACTCTGCAACAGAAGCAGTAGAATTAGTAAAGAAAACAAACACAGCTAAATTTGATGCAACTGTAGAAGCTGCATTCCGTTTAGGTGTTGACCCTAAGAAAGCTGACCAACAAATCCGTGGCGCAGTTGTTCTTCCACACGGTACTGGTAAAGTACAACGTGTATTAGTATTTGCTAAAGGTGAAAAAGCTAAAGAAGCTGAAGCTGCTGGAGCTGACTTCGTAGGCGATACTGATTACATCGGTAAAATCCAACAAGGTTGGTTCGATTTCGATGTAGTAGTAGCAACTCCTGACATGATGGGTGAAGTTGGTAAACTTGGTCGCGTATTAGGACCTAAAGGTTTAATGCCAAACCCTAAAACTGGAACAGTTACTTTCGATGTAACTAAAGCTGTTAACGAAATCAAAGCTGGTAAAGTTGAATACCGCGTTGATAAAGCTGGTAACATCCACGTTCCAATCGGTAAGGTATCTTTCGAAGATGCTAAATTAGTAGAAAACTTCAAAACAATTGCTGACACTTTACAAAAAGTTAAGCCAGCTGCTGCAAAAGGTACTTACATGAAGAACGTAACAGTTGCTTCTACAATGGGACCTGGCGTACGTGTAGACGTTTCTACATTAGCGTAAATTTTGGAAGTTGACTTCATAAAGAAGTTTTAATATAATCATTTATGTTGTGAATTTAATTAGTGTACCGTAGACAGTAGGTGTCAATAGACTTAATTTCCTACCTAGGTGTTAATATACGAAGCGGAATCTTTTTTCTGTGACTATATGCCTCCATGTCTACAAGTTGGGCATGGAGGTTTTTAGTGCACTTTCGGTACATCTTCTATATAATCTACAGGAGGTGTAATAACATGAGCAAAGTAATCGAAACTAAACAACAAGTTGTAACTGAAATCGCGGACAAACTTCGCGCTAGTAAATCTACAATCGTTGTTGACTACCGTGGTTTAACAGTTTCTGAAGCAACAGAATTACGTAAGCAATTACGTGAAGCTGGCGTTGAGTTCAAAGTTTACAAAAACTCTCTAACTCGTCGTGCTGCAGAATCTGCTGAAATGGCTGAGTTAAATGAATTCTTAACAGGACCAAACGCAATCGCGTTCAGTAACGAGGATGTAGTTGCTCCTGCGAAAGTATTAAACGACTTCGCTAAAGATCATGAAGCTTTAGAAATTAAAGCGGGCGTAATCGAAGGTAAACTTGTAACACTTGATGAGGTTAAAGCAATCGCTACTCTTCCATCACGTGAAGGCTTACTTTCTATGCTTCTTAGCGTTCTTCAAGCTCCAATCCGTAACCTTGCACTTGCTACTAAAGCAGTTGCAGACCAAAAGGAAGAGCAAGGCGCTTAATTTTTTAAAAGATAATTACGTATTATCGATAAAACAATACAAACCTATTTAAGGGAGGATATTTACAATGACTAAAGAACAAATCATTGAAGCAGTTAAATCTATGACTGTATTAGAACTTAACGACTTAGTAAAAGCTATCGAGGAAGAATTCGGCGTAACTGCTGCTGCTCCTGTAGCTGTTGCTGGTGGCGCTGGAGAAGCTGCTGCTGAGAAAACTGAATTTGATGTGGAACTAACTAGCGCTGGTGCACAAAAAATCAAAGTTATCAAAGTTGTTCGTGAAATCACTGGTCTTGGCTTAAAAGAAGCTAAAGAATTAGTTGACAACACTCCAAAAGTAATCAAAGAAGCTGCTGCTAAAGAAGAAGCTGAAGAAATTAAAGCTAAACTTGAAGAAGTTGGCGCTGCTGTAGAAGTTAAGTAATTAACTTTTGATGCTTTAAAAAAAGCTCGCTCTCATGCGAGCTTTTTTTTTAACTGTAAAGAAAAGAGGTGGCCATATGGCAGACCATTATTTTTCTAACGACCCTTCTAGTAAAAGTGATCGTAAGCGATGGGAGTTTGCCCTTCGTGGATCTCGATTTACTTTCTTATCTGACCATGGGGTGTTCTCGAAAAACGAAGTGGACTTTGGTTCCCGTCTTTTAATTGAAGCGTTTCAAATGCCAGATATTAAAGGTGATATATTAGACGTAGGTTGCGGATACGGTCCTATTGGTTTGTCGTTAGCGAAAGAGTTTCAAGGTCGTGAAGTTCACATGGTGGATGTGAACGAGAGGGCACTTGGGCTTGCGAAAGAAAACGCCGCTAATAACAAAATCGAGAATATACGTATTTTTCAAAGTAGCGTCTATGAAAATGTAGATGGTAAGTATGCTGCTATTCTATCTAACCCTCCAATTCGTGCGGGTAAAGATATCGTACATGAGATTTTAGAAAAAGCTGTGGAGTATTTAGTTCCGGGTGGAGAACTTTGGATTGTTATTCAAAAGAAACAAGGTGCACCGTCTGCGCTAAAAAAACTAGAAGAAGTATTTTCTGAAGTTGAGGTTGTAGAAAAGAAAAAAGGATATTATATCATAAAATCAAAAAAACGTTGACGGTTATTTTTGGCTATGTTAACATTATACAATGCCAATATATGATTTTCTGCGTTGAGAAAGATGTATATTTTTGTTTCTCTTGGAAAAGATAGTAAAATCAGCAGATTATGAAACAGAATGATGGTTTTCTTATAGAAGCCATTTTTCTTTTTTGAGCAGGTAGAAAGACTCAACGTATTTATCTTTAAGAGAAAGAGACTACGCTAATAGCAGTAGTTGTATTTATTTGTGATTTTGCACAAATTTTTTTGTGCATTTATAATACTCATGATTTGAGGGGTGAAGCAGTTGACAGGTCAACTAGTTCAATACGGACGCCACCGCCAACGAAGAAGTTATGCCCGTATTAGTGAAGTATTAGAGTTACCAAATCTTATCGAAATTCAAACCTCTTCTTATCAGTGGTTTCTTGATGAGGGTTTGCGAGAAATGTTCCAAGACATTTCTCCGATTGAAGACTTTACGGGAAATCTATCGCTTGAATTTATCGACTACAGCTTAGGTGAACCTAAATACTCTGTAGACGAATGCAAAGAGCGTGATGTGACGTATGCAGCACCACTTCGTGTAAAAGTGCGTCTAATCAACAAGGAAACTGGTGAAGTAAAAGAACAAGATGTGTTCATGGGAGATTTCCCACTCATGACAGAGACTGGAACATTCGTAATTAACGGTGCAGAACGTGTTATCGTTTCCCAGTTAGTTCGCTCTCCAAGCGTATACTATAGTGGCAAAGTGGATAAAAACGGAAAACGTGGTTTTACTGCTACTGTAATTCCAAACCGCGGAGCTTGGTTAGAGTATGAGACAGATGCTAAGGATGTTGTATATGTGCGTATTGACCGTACGCGTAAACTTCCTGTAACTGTTTTGTTACGCGCATTAGGGTTTGGCTCTGATCAAGAAATCACCGAGCTTTTAGGTGATAACGAATACTTAAGCAACACATTAGAAAAAGACAACACAGATAGCACAGAAAAAGCATTGCTTGAAATTTATGAGCGTCTACGTCCTGGTGAACCACCAACAGTAGAAAATGCTAAGAGCTTACTTGTGTCTCGTTTCTTCGATCCAAAGCGCTACGATTTAGCAAATGTAGGTCGCTATAAGATCAACAAGAAGTTACACATTAAAAACAGGTTGTTTAATCAACGTTTAGCTGAAACATTAGTGGATCCAGAAACTGGTGAAATTTTAGCGGCAGAAGGAACAATCTTAGATCGTCGTACACTTGATCGCATTTTACCTTACTTAGAGAAAAACATTGGATTCAAAACAGCGAAACCAATGGGTGGAGTGGTAGAAGGCGATGTTGAGCTGCAATCTATTAAGATTTATGCTCCTGAGTCGGAAGGCGAACGCGTAATTAATGTAATTGGTAATGCAAACATTACTCGTGATGTGAAACACATCACACCAGGTGATATCCTTGCTTCTATCAGTTACTTCTTCAACCTACTATACAAAGTAGGGGATACAGATGATATTGACCATTTAGGAAACCGTCGTCTGCGTTCTGTTGGAGAACTATTACAAAATCAATTCCGTATCGGTCTTTCTCGTATGGAACGTGTTGTTCGTGAGAGAATGTCGATTCAAGATACAAATGCAATTACACCACAGGCACTAATTAATATTCGTCCTGTTATTGCATCTATTAAAGAGTTCTTCGGAAGTTCTCAGTTATCTCAGTTTATGGACCAAACAAACCCATTAGCAGAGTTAACTCACAAACGAAGACTATCTGCATTAGGACCTGGTGGTTTAACGCGTGAGCGCGCAGGCTTTGAAGTGCGTGACGTTCATTACTCCCACTACGGTCGTATGTGTCCGATTGAAACACCAGAGGGACCAAACATCGGTTTGATTAACTCATTATCTTCGTTCGCGAAAGTAAATGAGTTTGGTTTCATTGAAACACCATACCGTCGTGTTGACCCAGAAACTGGTCTTGTAACAGGGCATGTTGATTACTTAACAGCAGATGAAGAAGATAACTATGTTGTAGCCCAAGCGAATATGAAATTATCTGACGAAGGTGAATTCCTAAGTGAAGATATCGTAGCTCGTTTCCGTGGTGAAAACATTGTCACAAATAGAGAACGCATCGACTACATGGATGTATCTCCAAAACAAGTAGTGTCGGCAGCGACAGCTTGTATTCCGTTCTTAGAAAACGATGACTCTAACCGCGCACTTATGGGAGCGAACATGCAACGTCAGGCGGTTCCGTTAATGAATCCGGAATCTCCGATTGTAGGTACAGGTATGGAGTACGTATCAGCAAAAGACTCAGGTGCTGCAGTAATCTGTAAACATCCTGGTGTTGTTGAGCGCGTAGAAGCACGTGAAGTTTGGGTACGTCGCTATGTAGAAGTTGACGGTCAAACAGTAAAAGGCGACTTAGATCGCTACAAAATGCAAAAATTCATTCGTTCTAACCAAGGAACTTGTTACAACCAACGTCCAATCGTAAGTGTTGGAAATGAAGTTGTAAAAGGTGAAATCCTTGCGGATGGTCCTTCTATGGAATTAGGTGAACTAGCACTTGGACGTAACGTGCTTGTTGGCTTCATGACTTGGGACGGTTATAACTACGAGGATGCGATCATCATGAGTGAGCGCCTTGTAAAAGATGATGTGTACACTTCTATTCATATTGAAGAATATGAATCAGAAGCTCGTGATACGAAGCTTGGACCAGAAGAAATTACACGTGACATTCCAAACGTTGGGGAAGACGCATTACGTAACCTTGACGAGCGCGGTATCATTCGCGTTGGTGCTGAAGTAAAAGATGGCGATTTACTTGTTGGTAAAGTAACACCTAAAGGTGTAACAGAATTAACAGCTGAAGAACGTCTATTACATGCTATCTTTGGAGAAAAAGCACGTGAAGTACGTGATACATCACTACGTGTACCACACGGTGGTGGCGGTATTATCTTAGATGTAAAAGTATTCAACCGTGAAGATGGCGATGAATTACCACCAGGTGTGAATCAACTTGTACGTGCATATATCGTTCAAAAACGTAAAATCTCTGAAGGTGACAAGATGGCCGGACGTCACGGTAACAAAGGTGTTATTTCTCGTATTTTACCAGAAGAAGATATGCCTTACTTACCAGACGGTACGCCAATCGATATCATGTTAAACCCATTAGGGGTACCATCTCGTATGAATATCGGTCAGGTATTAGAACTTCATCTTGGTATGGCAGCAAGATACCTTGGCATTCACATTGCAACACCAGTATTTGATGGTGCTCGTGAGGAAGATGTTTGGGGCACAATTGAAGAAGCTGGTATGGCAAATGACGCGAAAACAATCCTGTATGACGGACGTACTGGTGAACCATTCGATAACCGCGTATCTGTTGGTGTCATGTATATGATCAAACTTGCGCACATGGTTGACGATAAACTTCATGCTCGTTCTACTGGACCATACTCACTTGTAACGCAGCAACCTCTTGGAGGTAAAGCTCAGTTCGGTGGACAGCGTTTCGGTGAGATGGAGGTTTGGGCACTTGAAGCATACGGTGCTGCTTATACTCTTCAAGAAATCTTAACAGTGAAGTCTGATGATGTTGTTGGACGTGTTAAGACTTATGAAGCAATTGTTAAAGGCGAAAATGTTCCAGAACCAGGCGTTCCTGAATCATTCAAAGTATTGATTAAAGAGCTGCAAAGTTTAGGTATGGACGTTAAAATGATGTCTAGCGACGATACAGAAATTGAAATGCGTGATACAGAAGATGACGATGATCATCAATCAGCAGATAAATTGAATGTCGAAGTTGAGACAACTAAGGAATAATTGGGATAACCTGTAGACTAAAAGGGAGGTAGGCCCCTTGATAGATGTAAATAACTTTGAATATATGAAGATTGGACTTGCTTCACCTGACAAGATTCGTTCTTGGTCATACGGTGAAGTTAAGAAACCAGAAACTATTAACTATCGTACGTTAAAGCCTGAAAAAGATGGCTTGTTCTGTGAGCGTATTTTCGGACCACAAAAGGACTGGGAATGTCATTGCGGAAAATACAAACGTGTACGTTATAAAGGTGTAGTTTGTGATCGATGTGGCGTTGAAGTAACGCGTGCAAAAGTACGTCGTGAACGTATGGGTCATATCGAATTAGCTGCTCCTGTATCTCATATTTGGTATTTCAAAGGTATCCCGAGCCGCATGGGACTTGTCTTAGACATGTCCCCTCGCGCGCTTGAAGAAGTAATTTATTTCGCTTCTTATGTTGTAACAGAAAGTGGAGATACACCACTTGATAAGAAGCAATTACTTTCTGAAAAAGAATACCGTGCATATCGTGATCGATATGGTAGCACATTCCAAGCTGCTATGGGTGCAGAAGCAATTAAAAAGCTACTACAAGACATCGATTTAGATAAAGAAGTAGACTTCTTAAAAGAAGAATTAAAAACAGCACAAGGACAACGCCGTACTCGTGCTATTAAACGTCTAGAAGTATTAGAAGCATTCCGTAACTCTGGAAATGAACCGTCTTGGATGATCTTAGATGTTCTACCAGTAATCCCACCAGAACTACGCCCAATGGTACAGTTAGACGGTGGACGTTTTGCTACTTCTGACTTAAACGACTTATACCGTCGTGTAATTAACCGTAACAATCGTTTAAAACGTCTATTGGACTTAGGTGCACCAAGCATCATCGTTCAAAACGAAAAACGTATGTTACAAGAAGCTGTAGACGCATTAATCGATAATGGTCGTCGTGGCCGTCCAGTTACTGGACCAGGTAATCGTCCATTAAAATCACTATCTCACATGCTTAAAGGTAAACAAGGACGTTTCCGTCAAAACTTATTAGGTAAACGTGTTGACTACTCTGGTCGTTCTGTAATCGTTGTAGGACCGAACTTAAAGATGTATCAATGTGGATTACCAAAAGAAATGGCGCTTGAACTGTTCAAACCTTTCGTAATGAAAGAGTTAGTTGAAAAAGGATTAGCACATAACATTAAGAGTGCGAAACGTAAAATCGAGCGTGTACAACCTGAAGTTTGGGACGTTTTAGAGTCTGTGATTAAAGAACATCCAGTACTTCTAAACCGCGCACCAACACTTCACCGTCTTGGTATCCAGGCGTTTGAACCTACATTAGTAGAAGGTCGCGCAATCCGTCTACACCCACTTGTATGTACTGCATACAACGCGGACTTTGACGGTGACCAAATGGCCGTTCACGTACCTTTATCATCAGAAGCTCAAGCTGAAGCTCGTCTTCTTATGTTAGCGGCACAAAACATCTTGAACCCGAAAGACGGTAAACCAGTTGTTACTCCATCTCAGGATATGGTATTAGGTAACTATTACTTAACACTTGAGCGTGAAGGTGCAATCGGTGAAGGTATGGTCTTTAAAGATGCAAACGAAGCATTGCTTGCATATCAAAATGGATATGTTCATCTTCATACACGTGTTGCAGTAGCTGCAAGTGCAGTAAACAACGCAACATTTACTGAAGAGCAAAAGAGTATGCTTCTATTAACAACAGTTGGTAAATTAATATTTAACGAAATCTTACCAGAGTCGTTCCCTTATATTAATGAACCAACAAATTCAAACCTTGAAAAAGAAACACCAGCGAAATATTTCGTTGAAAAAGGTGCGAACATTAAAGAAATTATTGCTAGTCGCGAAGAAGTGGCGCCATTTAGCAAGAAGATCCTTGGTAACATCATTGCGGAAGTGTTCAAACGTTTCCAAATTACAGAAACGTCTCGCATGCTTGACCGTATGAAAAACTTAGGATTCAAGTACTCTACAAAAGCTGGTATTACAGTTGGGGTATCTGACATTCTTGTATTAGGCGAAAAAGATGAAATTCTCCACGAAGCACAAGCAAAAGTAGATAATGTAATTAAACAATTCCGTCGCGGTTTAATCACGGAAGAAGAACGTTACGATCGCGTTATCTCTATTTGGAGTAATGCAAAAGATGTTATCCAAGGAAAACTGATGAAATCCTTGAATAAACGCAACCCAATCTTCATGATGAGTGACTCAGGTGCCCGTGGTAACGCATCTAACTTTACTCAGCTTGCTGGTATGCGTGGTCTTATGGCCAATCCATCTGGTCGTATCATCGAACTTCCAATCAAATCGAGTTTCCGTGAAGGTTTAACAGTACTTGAGTACTTCATCTCTACGCATGGTGCGCGTAAAGGTCTTGCCGATACAGCACTTAAAACTGCCGATTCTGGTTACTTAACACGTCGTCTTGTTGACGTTGCACAAGATGTAATCGTTCGTGAAGATGATTGTGGAACAGATCGCGGTTTATTAATTGGTGCGATTAAAGAGGGTAATGAAGTTATCGAGTCATTATATGATCGTCTTGTTGGACGTTTTGCAAGAAAAACTGTAAAACATCCTGAAACAGGTGAAGTATTAGTTGCTGAAAATCAATTAATTACTGAAGATATTGCTCATATCGTTGAAAATTCGGGTGTTGAAACTGTAAACATTCGTTCAGCGTTTACGTGTAACACTCGCCACGGTGTATGTAAGAAGTGTTACGGTCGTAACTTAGCAACTGGAACAGACGTAGAAGTAGGAGAAGCGGTAGGTATTATCGCAGCTCAATCTATCGGTGAGCCAGGAACACAGTTAACGATGCGTACATTCCATACAGGTGGGGTTGCCGGAGATGATATCACTCAAGGTTTACCTCGTATCCAAGAGATTTTCGAAGCTCGTAATCCGAAAGGTCAGGCAGTTATCAGTGAAATCGACGGTGTTATCGCAGCGATCAACGACGTTAAAGATCGCCAAGAAGTAGTTGTGCAGGGTGAAGTTGAAGCTCGTACGTATGCTATTCCTTACGGTGCTCGTCTGAAAGTAACTCCAGGACAGCCAATTAGCCACGGTAAAGAGTTAACAGAAGGTTCTATTGATCCGAAAGAATTACTAAAAGTAACGGACATTACGGCGGTTCAAGAATACTTATTACGTGAAGTTCAAAAAGTATACCGTATGCAAGGGGTAGAAATTGGTGACAAACACGTAGAAGTAATGGTACGTCAAATGTTACGTAAAGTTCGTGTAAGTGATGCAGGTGAAACAGATGTATTACCAGGAACATTACTAGATATCCATCAGTTTACTGATGCGAATGCTAAGGTCTTACTGCAAGGTAAGCAACCAGCAACGGCTAGACCTGTTCTACTTGGTATTACAAAAGCTTCACTTGAAACAGATTCATTCTTATCTGCAGCATCGTTCCAAGAAACAACTCGTGTCTTAACTGATGCAGCAATTAAGGGTAAACGCGATGAACTTCTAGGATTAAAAGAAAATGTTATTATCGGTAAACTTGTTCCTGCTGGAACAGGTATGAATCGTTATCGCAAAGTGGATCTTGTAAAAACAACACAAGATGACATGAATGTAGAAAACGATGAGGTTTATGTGGAACAGTAAAATTTTCCGGTATAAATTTTGTATAAAAACAATTAATCTTAGTTGACATTGTATGAGTCAAAATGTTACTATAATCAAGGTTGCTCCTGAACGATGCTTTGGAGGATATTTATATGTCTTATCAAAAAGTATCAACTGCTGAAAATGTAGTCGTTGGTCATAAACGCACATTGGAAGCAATCAAAAATGGTACAGTTAAAGAAGTTGTCATCGCAGAGGATGCTGACATGCGGTTAACCCATGCTATCATTCGTGTTGCAATGCAATATAACGTGCCCATAACAAAAGTTGAATCAGTTCGTAAGCTTGGTAAAGCTTCGGGGATTCAAGTGGGAGCTTCAGCAATAGGAATAATAAGTTAAAACTGTTTTTGTGAGGAGAGAGCATTTGCTCTTCCTTGCAAAAACTTTGTTTTCAACTAATAATGAACCACCTGGATATGTGGTCATACAAACATGCGAAGGGAGGATAATCAAATGCCTACTATTAACCAATTAGTGAGAAATGGTCGTACTGATAAAGTATGGAAATCTAAATCACCTGCGTTAAACAAAGGTTTTAACTCTTTAAAGAAAAAATCAACTGATATCTCTGCACCTCAAAAACGTGGTGTATGTACTCGTGTTGGTACAATGACTCCAAAGAAACCTAACTCAGCGTTACGTAAATACGCTCGTGTACGTTTAACAAACGGTATCGAGGTTACAGCTTACATCCCAGGTATCGGTCATAACCTACAAGAGCATAGCGTAGTATTAATTCGCGGTGGTCGTGTAAAGGATTTACCGGGGGTACGTTACCACATCGTTCGTGGTGCGCTTGACACAGCTGGTGTTGACAAACGTATGCAAGGACGTTCTAAATATGGTACTAAGAGACCAAAACCTGCTAAAAAATAATAACTTTAAAATGAAAGGAGGAACTCAATATGCCTCGTAAAGGACCTGTTGCGAAACGTGACGTGTTACCAGATCCAATGTACAATTCTAAGCTAGTAACACGCCTTATCAACAAAATGATGGTTGACGGTAAAAAAGGTAAATCTCAAACAATTCTTTATAATGCGTTCGATATCGTAAACGAACGTACTGGTAAAGAGCCAATGGAAGTATTCGAGCAAGCTCTTAAGAACATCATGCCTGTTCTTGAAGTACGCGCTCGTCGTGTTGGTGGTGCTAACTACCAAGTTCCAGTTGAGGTTCGTCCAGAACGCCGTACAACTTTAGGTCTTCGTTGGTTAGTAAACTACGCTCGTCTTCGTGGTGAAAAAACTATGGAAGAGCGTCTTGCTAACGAAATCTTAGATGCAGCTAACAACGCTGGTGCATCTGTTAAGAAACGTGAAGACACTCATAAAATGGCAGAAGCTAACAAAGCATTTGCTCATTACCGTTGGTAGGATTCAACGTAAAATAAATGTAAGCATAAACCGCTTTATTTGTCGCTTATGGAAGTGTGGAGAGGGAGAATGCCTCTCCCTTTCATCGGGCGCTCGTTTTACATAATGAGAGTACTGGACATACTGACATGTGTAACAATATAAAGTGGCTTTTTTGCTACTTAAAATAAAAAAATCCAATCCATATATGGAAGGAGCAAGACACCAAATGGCAAGAGAGTTCTCTTTAGAAAACACTCGTAATATTGGTATCATGGCTCACATCGATGCTGGTAAAACAACAGCAACTGAGCGTATTCTGTACTACACAGGACGTATTCATAAAATCGGTGAAACTCACGAAGGTGCATCTCAGATGGACTGGATGGAGCAAGAGCAAGAGCGTGGTATCACAATTACTTCTGCTGCAACTACAGCACAATGGAAAGGTCATCGTGTAAACATCATTGATACTCCAGGACACGTAGATTTCACAGTAGAAGTAGAACGTTCTTTACGCGTACTTGATGGCGCTGTAGCAGTACTTGATGCGCAATCTGGTGTAGAACCACAAACAGAAACTGTTTGGCGTCAGGCTACTACTTACGGCGTACCTCGTATCGTATTCGTTAACAAAATGGATAAGATCGGTGCAGATTTCTTATACTCTGTAGGAACAATCCACGATCGTTTACAAGCAAACGCACATCCAATTCAGTTACCAATCGGTGCTGAAGATGAGTTCAATGGTATCATTGACCTTGTTGAAGAGTGTGCTTACATGTACGGTAACGATTTAGGAACAGACATTCAACGTGTTGAAATTCCTGAAGAGCACAAAGAATTAGCTGAAGAATACCGTGGAAAACTTATTGAAGCGGTAGCTGAGCTTGATGAAGAAATGATGATGAAGTACCTAGAAGGTGAAGAAATCACTGTAGAAGAGCTTAAAGCTGGTATCCGTAAGGCTACAACTTCTGTAGAATTCTTCCCAGTAATCTGTGGTTCTGCATTCAAAAACAAAGGTGTTCAAATTCTGTTAGACGCAGTTATCGACTACCTTCCATCTCCACTAGATGTACCTGCTATTAAAGGTACTCTACCGGATACAGATGAAGAAGTAGAACGTAAGTCTAGCGATGAAGAACCATTCGCAGCTTTAGCATTCAAAATCATGACTGACCCTTATGTTGGTAAGTTAACGTTCTTCCGTGTGTACTCTGGTGTGTTAAACTCTGGATCATACGTGAAAAACTCAACTAAAGGTAAGCGTGAGCGTGTAGGTCGTATCCTACAAATGCACGCTAACAGCCGTGAAGAGATTTCAACAGTTTACGCTGGTGATATCGCTGCTGCTGTAGGTTTAAAAGATACTACTACTGGTGATACTCTTTGTGACGAGAAGAGCCTTGTTATCCTTGAGTCTATGGAATTCCCAGAGCCAGTTATCTCTGTAGCTATCGAACCAAAATCTAAAGCTGACCAAGATAAGATGGGTACAGCATTATCTAAGCTTTCTGAAGAAGATCCAACATTCCGTGCTCACACTGACCAAGAAACTGGCCAAACTATCATCGCTGGTATGGGTGAACTTCACCTTGATATCATCGTTGACCGTATGCGCCGTGAATTCAAAGTGGAAGCAAACGTTGGTGCTCCTCAGGTAGCATACCGTGAGACTTTCCGCGCTGCTGCGAAAGTTGAAGGTAAGTTCGCTCGTCAATCTGGTGGTCGTGGACAATTCGGTCACGTTTGGATTGAGTTTGAACCTAACGAAGAAGGTAAAGGATTCGAATTCGAAAACAAGATCGTCGGTGGTGTAGTTCCTCGTGAATACATCCCAGCTGTTGGAGCAGGTCTTGAAGATGCACTTAAAAATGGTGTACTAGCTGGTTATCCACTAGTTGACATTAAAGCTGCATTAGTTGACGGATCTTACCATGATGTCGATTCATCTGAGATGGCGTTCAAAATCGCTGCATCTATGGCACTTAAAGCTGCGGTTTCTAAATGTAGCCCAGTAATTCTTGAGCCAATGATGAAAGTTGAAGTTGTAATTCCTGAAGAGTACATGGGTGACATTATGGGTGACGTAACATCTCGTCGTGGACGTGTAGAAGGTATGGAAGCTCGCGGTAACGCACAAGTTGTTCGCGCTATGGTTCCACTTTCTGAAATGTTCGGTTATGCAACGTCATTACGTTCTAACACTCAAGGACGCGGAACATTCTCTATGGTGTTTGACCACTATGAAGAAGTACCAAAGTCTGTTTCTGAAGAAATTATCAAAAAAAATAAAGGTGAATAATTGATTTTTATCGATTGTTCAAGTATAACTACTTATGTAAGCTTAGAAAGTGGGACGTAAGTTTCGCTTTCTAGTCTAAATATAAAATAACCTATATAAACTAAGGAGGAATTTAGAATGGCTAAAGCTAAATTCGAACGTTCTAAACCCCATGTTAACATCGGTACAATCGGCCACGTTGACCATGGTAAAACTACATTAACTGCTGCGATCACTACAGTTCTTGCAAAAGCTGGTGGTGCTGAAGCACGCGGATACGATCAAATCGATGCTGCTCCAGAAGAAAGAGAGCGCGGTATCACAATCTCAACTGCACACGTTGAGTACGAAACTGAAACTCGTCACTATGCACACGTTGACTGCCCAGGTCACGCTGACTATGTTAAAAACATGATCACTGGTGCTGCTCAAATGGACGGCGGTATCTTAGTAGTATCTGCTGCTGATGGCCCAATGCCTCAAACACGTGAGCACATCCTTCTTTCTCGTCAAGTAGGTGTTCCTTACATCGTTGTATTCTTAAACAAATGCGACATGGTAGATGACGAAGAATTATTAGAATTAGTAGAAATGGAAGTTCGCGACCTATTATCTGAATACGGATTCCCAGGCGACGACATTCCTGTAATCAAAGGTTCTGCTCTTAAAGCTCTTCAAGGAGAAGCTGATTGGGAAGCAAAAATCATTGAATTAATGGCTGAAGTTGATGCTTACATCCCAACTCCAGAACGTGAAACTGACAAACCATTCTTAATGCCTGTAGAGGACGTATTCTCTATCACAGGTCGTGGTACAGTTGCTACTGGTCGTGTTGAGCGCGGTATCGTTAAAGTTGGTGACGTAGTAGAAATCATCGGTCTTGCTGAAGAAAATGCTTCTACAACTGTAACTGGTGTAGAGATGTTCCGTAAACTTCTTGACCAAGCTCAAGCTGGAGACAACATCGGTGCTTTACTTCGTGGGGTTGCTCGTGAAGACATCCAACGTGGACAAGTACTTGCAAAAAGCGGTTCTGTAAAAGCTCACGCTAAATTCAAAGCTGAAGTTTTCGTATTATCTAAAGAAGAAGGTGGACGTCACACTCCATTCTTCGCTAACTACCGTCCTCAGTTCTACTTCCGTACAACTGACGTAACTGGTATCATCCAATTACCAGAAGGTACTGAAATGGTAATGCCTGGTGACAACATCGAAATGACTATCGAACTTATCGCTCCAATCGCTATCGAAGAGGGAACTAAATTCTCTATTCGTGAAGGTGGACGTACAGTAGGTTACGGTGTAGTTGCTACTATCGTTGAGTAATCTTAACTGATATAAAAAAACCTAAGGGATTTTCCCTTAGGTTTTTTGTTTGCGTTTATATAAGGGAGAAGAGAGTGTTTTTTGTTTTGACGAGTTTCTTCTATAGTAATATAAAAACAATAAAAGATAATCCAGAAACTGTAAAATGAATTCTGTTAGATGAAAACTTGAAATTCTTTAAAGTGCCATGTATAATAGCAAAAGTAGAGAAAAGCAGATGCAAACAAAAAGATGCTTGCATCTAGACGAATAACATTGTATAATAAACAATGTTGGTCTTTGACTGCGATGAAGTGGAAGGTTGCTGACACACCCGGCCGCTTTGCCATGGCATGGTGTGGGGAAATTTCCATGGAGAAGGTCTATTTTAGAAATAGGCGAACGAAGGAGGGAAAATAATGGCAAAAGAAAAAATTCGTATCCGTTTAAAAGCTTACGATCACCGTATTCTTGATCAGTCAGCTGAGAAAATTGTAGAAACAGCTAAGCGTTCTGGGGCAACAGTTTCTGGTCCGATCCCATTACCAACTGAAAAAACTGTTTACACAATTCTTCGTGCTGTTCATAAGTACAAAGATTCTCGTGAGCAATTCGAAATGCGCACGCACAAACGTCTAATCGACATCGTGAGTCCTACTCCACAAACAGTAGATTCATTAATGCGTTTAGACTTACCATCTGGTGTAGATATCGAAATCAAACTATAATTTATATAACTTAAAAATGTAGGAGGTGTAACTCATGACCAAAGGAATCTTAGGAAGAAAGATCGGTATGACTCAAGTATTTGCTGAGAACGGTGAGTTAATCCCAGTAACAGTTATCGCTGCTAATCCAAACGTTGTTCTTCAAAAGAAAACAACTGAAACTGATGGCTACAATGCAATCCAGTTAGGATTTGAAGATAAACGTGAAAAGTTAACTAACAAGCCTGAACAAGGCCACACTGCTAAAGCATCTACAACTCCTAAGCGCTTCATTCGCGAAATCCGCGATGCAGACGTGGACGGATTAGAGGTTGGTCAAGAGGTAAAAGTTGACGTATTCGCTACAGGTGAAATCGTTGATGTAACAGGAATTTCTAAAGGTAAAGGTTTCCAAGGTGTTATCAAACGCCACGGACAATCTCGCGGACCTATGTCTCATGGTTCTCGCTATCACCGTCGTCCAGGTTCAATGGGCCCAGTTGCTCCGAACCGTGTATTCAAAGGCAAAAAACTTGCTGGACGTATGGGTGGAGACCAAGTTACTATCCAAAACTTAGAAATCGTTCAAGTTGACACTGAGCGCAACTTATTACTAGTAAAAGGTAACGTTCCAGGTGCTAAGAAATCTCTTGTAGTTGTTCAAGGCGCTGTGAAGGTTAGCAAATAATTCACAATAGGAAGGAGGAATTCCAATGCCAAAAGTTACTGTATATAACCAAACTGGTTCACAGGTTGGTGAAATCGAATTAGCTGAAGCTATTTTCGGTATCGAACCAAATGAAGCTGTACTTTTCGAAGCTGTAATGATGCAACGTGCATCTTTACGTCAAGGTACACACAAAGTAAAAACTCGCTCTGAAGTTCGCGGTGGTGGTCGTAAACCATGGCGTCAAAAAGGAACTGGACGTGCTCGTCAAGGGTCTATCCGCTCTCCTCAATGGCGTGGTGGTGGTACGGTATTCGGACCTACACCAAGAAGCTATGCGTACAAACTTCCTAAGAAAGTTCGTCGTTTAGCAATCAAATCTGCATTAGCTACTAAAGTAGTTGAGAACAACATTGTAGTTCTTGAAGACCTAGTGTTAAATGCACCAAAAACAAAAGATATGCTAGCAGTACTTAAAGGATTAACTGTTGAGAAGAAAGCTCTTATCGTAACTGCTGATGCAAACGAATCTGTAGAGTTATCTGCTCGCAATATCCCTGGAGTAACAGTAATCACTGCTGATGGCGTAAACGTTTTAGACGTGCTTCATCATGATAAGCTAATCATGACAAAAGCGGCAGTGGAAAAAGTAGAGGAGGTGCTTGCATAATGAGAGATCCTCGTGATATCATTAAGCGCCCAGTTATCACTGAACGTTCTATGGAAATGATGGCTGAAAAAAAATACACGTTCGATGTGGACGTTAAATCTAATAAAACAGAAGTTAAAGATGCTCTTGAAGCGATCTTTGGTGTTAAAGTAGAAAAAGTGAACATCATGAACTACAAGCCGAAAGCAAAACGCGTTGGTCGTCACGCTGGTTTTACTAGCCGTCGTCGTAAAGCAATCGTTAAGCTAACTGCTGACAGCAAAGAAATCGAAATCTTCCAAGGCGTTTAATTCTTACTAAAGAAGGAGGGAAATTGAGATGGGAATCAAAAAGTATAATCCAACTACTAACGGTCGTCGTAATATGACTACGAATGATTTCGCTGAAATCACGACTGATAGACCCGAAAAGTCATTACTTGCTCCTTTAAGCAAGAAGGCTGGTCGTAATAACCAAGGTAAAATCACTGTACGTCATCAAGGTGGCGGACATAAGCGTCAATACCGTATCATCGACTTTAAGCGTAACAAAGATGGAATTCCAGGACGCGTTGCTACGATCGAATACGATCCAAACCGCTCTGCGAATATCGCATTAATTAACTACGTTGACGGTGAAAAACGTTACATTCTTGCTCCTAAATCTTTAGAAGTAGGTATGGAAGTTATGTCTGGCCCAGAAGCTGACATTAAAATCGGTAACGCATTACCATTAATCAACATTCCAGTAGGTACTGTTGTTCATAACATCGAGCTTAAGCCTGGTCGTGGTGGACAATTAGTTCGTTCTGCTGGTACATCTGCTCAAGTACTTGGTAAAGAAGGTAAATACGTACTTGTACGTTTAACTTCTGGTGAAGTACGTCTTGTATTATCTGCTTGTCGCGCTTCAATCGGTCAAGTAGGTAACGAACAACACGAACTTATCAAAATCGGTAAAGCAGGTCGCTCTCGCTGGTTAGGTAAACGCCCAACAGTTCGTGGTTCTGTAATGAACCCGGTTGATCACCCACACGGTGGTGGTGAAGGACGTTCTCCAATCGGACGTAAGTCTCCAATGTCTCCATGGGGTAAACCAACTCTTGGATTCAAGACTCGTAAGAAAAACAAAGCGTCTGACAAATTCATCGTTCGTCGTCGTAAAAAATAATGGGATTGTAGTACGGTTCATTTCTAGAACCGTACGCCAATCACGAAGGGAGGCACCAAAATGGCTCGTAGCTTAAAAAAAGGACCATTTGTCGATGATCACTTAATGAGCAAAATGGAAAAATTAGTTGCATCTGAGCAAAAACAAGTTGTTAAAACTTGGTCTCGCCGTTCAACAATCTTCCCTCAGTTCATCGGACACACAATCGCTGTATATGATGGTCGTAAACACGTACCTGTGTACATCACTGAGGATATGGTTGGCCATAAGTTAGGTGAATTCGCACCAACTCGTACGTACAAAGGTCACCTTGCTGACGATAAGAAAACTAGAAGATAATGAGAGGAGGCACTTCAATGCAAGCTAAAGCAGTAGCGAGAACAGTTCGTATTGCTCCTCGTAAAGTTCGTTTAGTAGTAGACTTAATCCGAGGTAAGCAAGTGGGTGAAGCGATTGCTATCCTTAACCACACACCAAAAACTGCTTCTCCAGTTGTAGAAAAAGTTTTAAAATCTGCAATCGCAAATGCAGAGCACAATTATGAGATGGACATTAACAACCTAGTTGTTGAAAAAGTTTTCGTTGACGAAGGTCCAACGTTAAAACGTTTCCGTCCACGTGCAATGGGTCGTGCAAGCCAAATTAACAAACGCACAAGCCACATCACAGTTGTGGTATCAGAAAAGAAGGAGGGATAATCGATGGGTCAAAAGGTTAATCCAATTGGTCTTCGTGTCGGCGTTATCCGTGACTGGGAATCTCGTTGGTTCGCTGAGAAAGATTACGCTACATTATTACATGAAGACATCAAAATCCGTGAGTACATTAATGTACGCTTAAAAGATTCTGCTGTTGCTAAAGTAGAAATCGAACGTGCAGCAAATCGTGTAAATGTTACAATTCACACTGCAAAACCTGGTATGGTAATTGGTAAAGGTGGTACTGAAGTTGAAGCACTTCGTAAAGCTCTTAACCAATTAACAGGCAAGCGTGTACACATCAACATTTTAGAAGTTAAGAGAGCTGATCTTAACGCTAAATTAGTAGGCGAAAACATCGCTCGTCAATTAGAAAACCGTGTATCATTCCGTCGTGCACAAAAGCAAGTTATTCAACGTGCTATGCGTGCAGGTGCTAAAGGTATTAAAACACAGGTTTCTGGTCGTCTTGGCGGAGCTGATATCGCTCGTGCAGAATCTTACAGTGAAGGAACTGTTCCACTTCATACACTTCGCGCTGATATTGACTATGCAGCAGTTGAAGCTGATACAACATACGGTAAATTAGGCGTAAAAGTATGGATCTACCGTGGAGAAGTCCTTCCTACAAAAAAGAAAGCTTCTGAGGAAGGAGGAAAATAATATGTTAATGCCAAAACGCGTAAAATATCGTAGAGAGCATCGTGGTAAAATGCGTGGTCGTGCTAAAGGTGGAACTGAAATTGCTTTCGGTGAATTCGGTTTACAAGCACAAGCTGCTTCATGGATTACAAACCGTCAAATCGAAGCTGCTCGTCGTGCAATGACTCGTTACATGAAACGTGGCGGTAAAGTATGGATTAAAATTTTCCCTTCTAAACCTTACACTGCAAAACCTCTAGAAGTACGTATGGGTTCCGGTAAAGGGGCACCAGAAGGCTGGGTAGCAGTAGTAAAACCTGGGAAAATTATGTTCGAAATCGCGGGTGTATCTGAAGAGGTAGCACGCGAAGCATTACGTCTTGCAGCTCACAAGTTACCTGTGAAATGTAAATTCGTAAAACGTGAAGAAAATGGTGGTGAATCTAATGAAAACTAATGATATTCGTGAATTAACCACTGCCGAAATCGAAACAAAAGTTAAAGCTTTAAAGGAAGAGTTGTTTAATCTTCGCTTCCAACTTGCTACAGGACAATTAGAGAATCCAACTCGCATTCGTGAAGTGCGTAAAGCAATTGCTCGTATGAAAACTGTAGTTCGTGAAAGAGAGATCGGAATTAATCGATAAATTGAGGGGAGGTTTGCATAGTGAGCGAACGTAACCAACGCAAAGTTTATACTGGTCGTGTAGTGTCTGACAAAATGGACAAAACGATTACAGTTTTAGTTGAAACTTACAAAACTCATTCCTTGTACGGAAAACGTGTTAAGTATTCTAAGAAGTACAAAGCCCATGATGAGCAAAACCAAGCGAAACTTGGCGATATCGTTAAAATCATGGAAACTCGCCCGCTTTCTGCTACTAAGCGTTTCCGTTTAGTTGAAATCGTTGAAGAAGCGGTTATTATCTAAATAGACGAATCGGAATTTTTAGTCCGAAGGGAGGTTTCATAACATGATCCAACAAGAATCTCGTTTGAAAGTTGCTGACAACTCTGGTGCACGTGAACTTTTAACAATTAAAGTATTAGGCGGCTCTGGTCGTAAATATGCTAACATTGGTGACATTATCGTTGCTACGGTAAAACAAGCAACACCAGGTGGCGTTGTTAAAAAAGGTGACGTTGTTAAAGCAGTAGTGGTACGTACGAAGAGCGGAGCTCGTCGTCCGGACGGTTCTTACATCAAATTTGATGAAAACGCAGCGGTTATCATTAAAGACGATAAGAGCCCACGTGGTACTCGTATCTTCGGACCAGTAGCTCGTGAATTACGTGATAGCAACTTCATGAAGATCGTTTCTTTAGCTCCAGAAGTTCTATAATTTAAGGTATTGCCTTGCTAAGGAGGTGCAGAATTAAGATGCATGTAAAAAAAGGTGATAAAGTACAGGTAATCACTGGTAAAGACAAAGGAAAACAAGGCGTTATCCTTGTGGCTTTCCCAAAGCAAAACCGTGTTATCGTTGAGGGTGTCAATATCGTTAAGAAGCACTCTAAGCCATCTCAATTAAATCCACAAGGTGGAATTATTACTAAAGAAGCACCTATTCACGTTTCTAACGTTATGATTTTAGATCCGAAAACAGGTGAACCTACTCGTGTAGGCTTCAAAGTAGAAGATGGTAAAAAAGTTCGTATTGCAAAAAAATCTGGTGAATTATTAGATAAATAATTTTCTTAAGAAAGGAGGTCACTTCATTGAATCGCCTTAAAGAGAAGTTCCAAAAGGAAATTACTCCTGCTCTAGTGAGCAAGTTTAACTATAAATCTGTAATGCAGGTACCAAAAATCGAAAAGATCGTAATCAACACTGGTGTTGGTGACGCGGTATCTAACTCAAAAGCGTTAGACAACGCAGTAGAAGAATTAACACAAATCACAGGTCAAAAACCTGTTGTAACTCGTGCTAAAAAATCAATCGCTGGTTTCCGTCTTCGTGAAGGTATGCCAATCGGTGCGAAAGTAACTTTACGCGGCGAGCAAATGTATGAGTTCTTCGACAAATTAGTATCAGTTTCTTTACCACGTGTACGTGATTTCCGTGGTGTTTCTAAGAAATCATTCGATGGTCGTGGAAACTATACATTAGGTGTTAAAGAGCAACTTATTTTCCCTGAGATTGATTATGATAAAGTAAGCAAAGTCCGCGGTATGGACATCGTAATCGTTACTACAGCGAAAACTGATGAAGAAGCTCGTGAACTTTTAACACAATTCGGTATGCCATTCCAAAAATAATGGAAGCCAACGCTAAGTAGAGGAGGCGAAAACGTGGCTAAAAAATCTATGATAGCGAAACAAAAGCGTACTCCTAAGTTTAAAGTACAAGAGTATACACGTTGCGAACGCTGCGGTCGTCCGCATTCTGTATACCGCAAATTTAAACTTTGCCGTATTTGTTTCCGTGAACTTGCATATAAAGGTCAAATTCCTGGTGTTAAAAAAGCTAGTTGGTAAAACCCACAAATGGGAAGGAGGTAAAACACATGGTGATGACAGATCCAATTGCAGACATGCTTACTCGCATCCGTAATGCGAACATGGTACGTCATGAGAAATTAGA
This sequence comes from Bacillus sp. FSL R9-9497, assembly GCF_038005805.1. Classification (NCBI taxonomy): domain Bacteria; kingdom Bacillati; phylum Bacillota; class Bacilli; order Caryophanales; family Bacillaceae; genus Bacillus; species Bacillus sp. FSL R9-9497. The sequence continues at coordinate 132,901 of NZ_JBBOTY010000001.1, forward strand.
GGTTCCTGCTTCTAAAATCAAAAAAGAGATCGCTGAACTTTTAAAACGTGAAGGTTTCATTCGTGATGTAGAATACATCGAGGATAACAAACAAGGTATCCTTCGTATTTTCCTGAAATATGGTGCAAACAATGAACGTGTAATCACTGGATTAAAACGTATCAGTAAACCTGGCTTACGCGTTTACGCTAAAGCTGACGAAGTACCACGTGTACTTAACGGATTAGGTATCGCTCTTGTTTCTACATCTAAGGGAGTAATGACAGACAAAGACGCTCGTCAATTACAAACTGGTGGAGAAGTAGTAGCATACGTTTGGTAATATATATTTAAAACGAACGGAGGTGTGACCACATGTCTCGTATTGGTAAAAAGATTCTTGAAATCCCTGCAGGTGTTACTATTACAGTTGCAGAAGACAATACTGTAACAGTAAAAGGCCCTAAAGGTGAATTAACTCGTACTTTCAATGCTGATATGCTTATCAAAATTGAAGAGAATACATTAACAGTTGAGCGTCCATCTGAACAGAAGGAACACCGTGCATTACACGGTACAACTCGTGCTTTAATCGGAAACATGGTTGAAGGTGTAACTGAAGGTTTCGCACGCGGACTTGAATTAGTCGGTGTTGGTTACCGTGCTCAAAAACAAGGTGATAAACTTGTATTAAGCGTAGGTTATTCTCATCCAGTAGAAATGACTCCGGAAGCAGGTCTTGAAGTTGAAGTACCTGCACCAACTAAGATCGTAATTAAAGGTATCGACAAGCAACGTGTTGGCGAATTCGCTGCTAACATCCGTGCTGTACGTGCTCCTGAGCCTTACAAAGGTAAAGGTATTCGTTACGAAGGCGAAGTTGTTCGTCGTAAAGAAGGTAAAACTGCTAAGTAAACCCGTTAGGTGAGAGAAAGGAGTGACAAGAATGATCACTAAAGCTGATAAAAATGCGACTCGTAAGAAAAGACATGCACGTGTACGTGCTAAACTTACTGGTACTGCAGAGCGTCCACGTTTAAACGTGTTCCGTTCTAACCAACATATTTACGCTCAAGTTATTGATGATGTGAATGGTGTAACGTTAGTAAGTGCATCTACTCTTGATAAAGACCTTGCTCTTAACGGTACTAGCAATATTGAAGCTGCTACGAAAGTTGGAGAATCAGTTGCTAAGCGTGCTGTAGAGAAAGGCGTTAAAGAAGTAGTATTTGATCGCGGTGGTTACTTATACCATGGCCGTGTTAAAGCTCTAGCTGAGGCTGCTCGTGAGGCTGGATTACAATTTTAATGGTCAAAGGAGGGAAAATTGATGCATCGCATTGACCCAAGTAAATTAGAACTTGAAGAACGTGTAGTTACGATAAATCGTGTCGCGAAAGTTGTTAAGGGTGGTCGTCGTTTCCGCTTTGCTGCACTAGTTGTAGTTGGCGATAAAAACGGTCATGTTGGATTCGGTACTGGTAAAGCACAAGAGGTACCAGACGCAATCCGTAAAGCTATCGAAGACGCTAAGAAAAACTTAATCGCTGTACCATTAGTTGGTACAACAATTCCACACACAATCAACGGTCATTTTGGCGCTGGTGAAGTATTCTTAAAACCTGCTGCTGAGGGTACTGGTGTTATTGCTGGTGGACCTGTTCGTGCGGTCCTTGAATTAGCTGGTGTACAAGATATTCTTTCGAAATCTCTTGGTTCTAACACACCAATCAACATGATTCGCGCTACTGTGAACGGATTAAGCGAACTTAAGCGCGCTGAAGATGTTGCAAAATTACGCGGTAAATCTGTAGAAGAGCTACTAGGTTAAGGAGGGAAAACAAATGGCGAAAAAGTTAGAAATTACCCTCACTCGTAGTGTAATTGGTCGTCCACAAGATCAACGTGCGACGGTAGAAGCTTTAGGTCTTAAAAAGTTGAATTCAACTGTAGTTAAGGAAGAAACTCCTGCTATTCTTGGTATGATCAACAAAGTTTCTCACCTTGTAACTGTAAAAGAAGCTTAAGGATAACTCATTAATATAAGGAGGTGCCTGGGAATGAAACTTCATGAATTAAAACCTGCAGAAGGTTCTCGTAAAGTACGTAACCGTGTCGGTCGTGGTATCGGTTCTGGTAACGGTAAAACTGCTGGTAAAGGTCATAAAGGACAAAACGCACGTTCTGGCGGCGGTGTTCGTCTTGGCTTCGAAGGTGGTCAAACTCCATTATTCCGTCGTTTACCAAAACGCGGCTTCACAAACATTAACCGTAAAGAGTTTGCTATTGTAAACTTATCAACGTTAAATCGTTTTGAAGATGGTACAGAAGTAACACCTGAATTATTGCTGGAAACTGGCGTTATCAGCAAGTTAAACGACGGTGTTAAAGTTCTTGCAAGCGGAGCAGTAGAGAAAAAACTAACTGTTAAAGCGCACAAGTTCTCTTCAAGTGCTAAAGAAGCAATTGAAGCAGCTGGCGGATCAGTTGAGGTGATCTAATGTTTCGTACAATCTCCAACTTTATGCGCGTTGCTGAGATAAGACGTAAAATATTATTCACTTTAGCGATGTTAATCGTATTCAGGATTGGCACGTTTATCCCCGTGCCATTTACAAATGGAGACGTACTGAAGGCACAAGATCAATTAAATGCTTTAGGTATTCTAAATACATTTGGCGGTGGAGCCTTGAAAAACTTCTCCATCTTTGCGATGGGAATCATGCCGTATATTACAGCATCCATCATCGTGCAATTATTGCAGATGGATGTTGTTCCTAAATTTTCGGAATGGTCGAAGCAAGGTGAAATGGGCCGTCGTAAATTAACGCAATTCACGCGTTACTTTACAATTGTTCTTGCGTTTATTCAGGGGTTTGGTATGTCAATCGGTTTTAACGGTATGGTAGGTGGACAATTAATTTTGAATCCAGGTTGGAGCACTTATTTATACATTGCTACGGTACTGACTGCTGGTACTGCATTTTTAATGTGGTTAGGTGAACAGATTACAGCTAAAGGTGTAGGTAATGGTATTTCCATCCTTATCTTTGGCGGTATTGCCGCAGCGATCCCAAGTGTTATATCTCAAGTGTATCAGCAACAGTTTCAAAATATCGGAGATCAATTGTTCATGAGTATCGTTAAAGTTGCATTGATTTTACTAGCTGTGCTAGCAGTTATTGTGGGTGTTATTTTCATTCAACAGGCTGTTAGAAAGATTCCAATTCAATATGCGAAGCGTGTAACAGGAGGAAATGGTGGTTATGCTGGAGCACAAAACACACATTTACCGCTTAAGGTAAATAGTGCTGGTGTTATTCCAGTAATTTTTGCTGTTTCATTCTTAATTACGCCTCCGACTATTGCACAGTTCTTCCCGAAACATGATGTATCGCAGTGGATTATTGCAAACTTTAACTATTCTCACCCAGTGGGAATGATCATATATGTTGCGCTCATTGTAGCCTTCACATATTTCTATGCATTTGTTCAGGTTAATCCAGAGCAAATGTCAGAGAATCTAAACAAGCAAGGTGGATATGTTCCAGGTATTCGTCCGGGTAAGAATACGGAACAATATCTAACAAAAATCTTGTATCGTTTGACCTTTGTAGGATCAATTTTCCTAGCAGCGATTGCAATCTTACCAGTTATCTTTACGAAATTGGGAAATCTTCCTCCGTCTGCACAGATCGGTGGAACGAGTATGTTAATCGTTGTCGGCGTTGCTTTAGAAACAATGAAGCAGCTAGAAAGCCAACTGGTAAAACGCCATTACAAAGGGTTTATCAAGCAGTGAGTAAGTGGGAAGAATTGTCTTCCCTACATGCTCATGTACTCTGAGGGGGAACAAGGATGAACTTAATTTTAATGGGGCTTCCTGGTGCTGGTAAAGGTACACAAGCCGAACAGATTGTTGCCAAGTATAACATCCCTCACATTTCAACAGGAGACATGTTCCGTGCAGCTATGAAGGCTGAAACTGAAATGGGTCTACAAGCAAAATCTTTTATTGATAAAGGTGCACTTGTTCCAGATGAAGTTACAATCGGAATCGTTCGTGAACGTTTAAGTCAAGACGACTGCGTAAGAGGTTTCTTACTAGACGGTTTCCCACGAACTGTTGCACAAGCATCAGCTCTTGAAGAAATTATGAAAGATCTTGGCAAAAAAATCGACTATGTTTTAAACATTAATGTGGATTCAGGGTTGTTATTAAAACGCCTTACAGGCCGTCGCATTTGTAAAGAGTGCGGTGCGACTTACCACTTAGAATTCAATCCACCAGCAAAAGCTGATGTGTGCGATAAATGTGGTGGCGAATTATATCAACGCTCTGATGACAATGAAGAAACTGTAGCAAATCGTTTAGATGTAAATATTAAGCAAACAAAACCTTTGCTTGATTTCTACGAAGAGCTTGGTTACTTACAAAGCATTAATGGTGAGCAAGATATCAATAAAGTATTTGCTGATATCGATGTTCTCATCGGAGGCTTAGCGTAATGATAATCTGCAAAACTCCTCGCGAGATAGAAATCATGCGAGAAGCTGGCAGGATCGTTGCTTTGACTCATCAAGAGTTGAAACAGCACATTACTCCAGGAATTACAACGAAAGAGCTCGATCAAATAGCGGAAAAGACGATTCAAAAATATGGTGCTACGCCATCTTTTAAAGGATACAACGGATTTCCGGGGAGCATATGTGCTTCTGTAAATGAAGAGCTTGTACACGGAATTCCAGGGAAGCGCAAGCTCAAAGAGGGCGATATCATCAGTATCGATATTGGTGCGAAATACAATGGGTACCATGGAGATTCTGCATGGACGTATCCAGTTGGAAACATTTCTGAATCTGTTCAAAAGCTACTTGATGTCACAGAAAAATCGTTGTATCTTGGTCTAGAACAAGTAAAACCAGGCGAGAGATTATCAAATATCTCACATGCGGTTCAAACCCATGCTGAAGAGAATGGATTCTCGATCGTTAGGGAGTATGTTGGTCACGGAATCGGGCAAGACTTACATGAGGACCCTCAAATCCCGCACTATGGTCCACCAAATAGAGGCCCTAGATTAAAGCCGGGAATGGTCATCTGTGTTGAGCCGATGGTGAATCAAGGAAGACGATATGTAAAAACACTATCTGATGACTGGACAGTGGTAACGGTAGATGGTAAATGGTGTGCCCATTTTGAGCACACGATTGCTCTTACAGAAGCAGGATACGAAATCCTTACCACTTTATAAGTAGCTGGCTCTCCGGGATTTCAGAGCAGTGTAAAATGTTACTGATTTGAAGAAGGGAGAACTATTGAATGGCTAAAGATGATGTAATTGAAGTCGAAGGTACCGTTCTTGAAACGTTGCCAAATGCTATGTTCAAAGTAGAATTAGAGAATGGGCATGTCGTATTGGCTCACGTTTCTGGTAAAATCCGTATGAACTTCATTCGTATTTTACCAGGAGACAAAGTTACGGTAGAATTATCTCCGTACGATTTAAATCGTGGTCGTATTACGTACCGTTTTAAATAATATAGCACTCCGTAATCTTTAAGGAGGTTCGAGACATGAAAGTAAGACCGTCAGTTAAACCAATCTGCGAAAAATGTAAAGTTATTCGTAGACGTGGAAAAGTAATGGTTATTTGTGAAAACCCTAAACATAAACAAAAACAAGGTTAATCAGAAGGAGGTGCATTCGTAATGGCACGTATCGCAGGTGTAGATATTCCTCGAGACAAACGCGTTGTTATTTCTTTAACTTACGTATTCGGCATTGGTCGCACAACTGCTGAAAAAATTCTTGCTGAAGCAGGTATTTCTGAAGAAACACGAGTTCGTGATTTAACGGAAGACGAATTAGGACGTATCCGTGATATCATCGATCGTATTAAAGTTGAGGGAGACCTTCGTCGTGAAGTATCTCTTAACATCAAACGTCTAATGGAGATCGGTTCTTACCGTGGTCTTCGTCACCGTCGTGGTTTACCAGTTCGTGGTCAAAACTCTAAAAACAATGCTCGTACACGTAAAGGTCCACGTCGTACAGTAGCAAATAAAAAGAAATAATAAGTAAAGGAGGTTGAACTAACAATGGCACGTAAAACAAACACTCGTAAAAAACGTGTGAAAAAGAATATTGAAGCTGGTATAGCTCATATTCGTTCTACTTTCAACAACACAATCGTAACACTTACAGATACTCACGGTAACGCACTTTCTTGGTCTAGTGCTGGTGCACTTGGTTTCCGTGGATCTCGTAAATCTACTCCATTCGCTGCGCAAATGGCTGCTGAAACTGCTGCTAAAGCTGCAATGGAACACGGTTTAAAAACTTTAGAGGTTACTGTTAAAGGTCCTGGTGCTGGTCGTGAAGCTGCAATTCGTGCTCTTCAAGCTGCAGGTCTAGAAGTAACAGCAATTAGAGATGTTACTCCAGTTCCTCATAATGGATGTCGTCCACCAAAACGTCGTCGTGTGTAATTTTTCTGTATAGAATTTTCCCTTTTGTCTATAATGGATATGATGCATTATCGAGAAATTTCGTACAGAAACATCGCTTGTTGTGCACAATCGGGAACTGCCTAAGGGGGACTTTCGGTTAGACAGGGGTTATACCTTTGTTTAACCGGGGTTTCGACGTTTTGAAGGAGGGTTTAGTTAATGATTGAAATCGAAAAGCCGAAAATCGAAACGGTTGAACTTAACGAAGATGCTAAATATGGTAAATTCGTAATTGAACCGCTTGAGCGTGGATATGGTACTACTTTGGGTAACTCCTTACGTCGTATTCTTTTATCCTCACTCCCTGGTGCCGCTGTTACTGCTATCCAAATCGATGGCGTATTACATGAATTTTCAACAGTTGAGGGCGTAGTAGAAGACGTTACGACGATCATCTTAAACTTGAAAAAGTTAGCTCTTAAAATCTACTCTGAAGAAGAGAAGACGTTGGAAATTGATGTACAGGGCGAAGGTATTGTCACAGCTGCTGATATTACTCACGATAGTGATGTAGAAATCTTAAATCCAGATTTACACATTGCAACGTTAGCAAAAGATGCGCATTTCCGCGTGCGTTTAACTGCAAAGCGTGGCCGTGGGTATACGCCAGCTGATGCAAATAAAAGCGAAGATCAACCAATAGGAGTAATTCCTATTGATTCTATTTATACTCCGGTATCACGTGTGACTTACCAAGTGGAAAAGACACGTGTCGGACAAGTGGCTAATTATGATAAGCTTACGCTTGATGTATGGACGGATGGAAGCATCGGGCCAAAAGAAGCTATCTCTTTAGGTGCCAAAATCTTAACTGAGCATTTAAATATCTTTGTTGGTTTAACTGATGAAGCACAAAATGCTGAGATTATGGTCGAGAAGGAAGAAGATCAAAAAGAGAAAGTTCTTGAGATGACTATCGAAGAACTAGACCTTTCTGTTCGTTCTTATAATTGCCTAAAACGTGCAGGAATTAATACTGTACAAGAGCTTGCGAACAAAACAGAAGAAGATATGATGAAAGTTCGTAACTTAGGACGTAAATCCTTAGAAGAAGTTAAACATAAACTTGAGGAATTAGGTTTAGGTTTACGTAAAGACGACTGAGGATTTAAACCCATCAACAAAGGAGGGAACTACGAATGGCATACAGAAAATTAGGCCGTACAAGTGCGCAACGTAAAGCTATGTTACGTGATTTAGCTACTGATTTAATTATCAACGAGCGCATCCAAACGACAGAAACTCGTGCAAAAGAACTTCGTTCTGTAGTGGAAAAAATGATCACTTTAGGTAAACGCGGAGATCTTCATGCTCGTCGTCAAGCAGCAGCTTTCATTCGCAATGAAGTAGCTAACGCTGAGACTGGTCAAGATGCACTTCAAAAACTATTCGCTGATGTAGCTCCACGCTATGCTGAGCGCCAAGGCGGATACACTCGTATTGCAAAAATTGGTCCACGTCGCGGAGACGCAGCACCAATGGTAATTATCGAGTTAGTATAATGATAATTAAAAGGGCAGGACAGTTCTTTTCAAGAAACTGGTCATGGCCCTTTTTTTTAAATATAAAAATAGGCTAACTTGGCGAAGGAAAGGGTGCCTTCTATTGAAAAAAGAGAAACTTCGGATAAAAAATATATCATTTCAATATCCTGGGGCAGCCACTTATGCATTAAAAGATGTTTCATTTTCCTTATATGAGGGAGAATGGGTATCTATTATTGGACAAAACGGTTCAGGAAAGTCTACACTTGCAAAATTATTGAATGGTTTGTTTTTGCCAGAAGCAGGGACTATTATAATAAATGATACAATGGTTTTATCAGAGGAAACGGTATGGGATGTTCGAAAACAAATTGGAATGGTATTTCAAAATCCAGATAATCAATTTGTTGGAACAACAGTGCAAGATGATGTTGTATTTGGCTTAGAGAATATCGGAATGCCAAGAGAACAAATGATTGAAAGATTAGAACAGGCCTTGCAACTTGTCCGTATGGAAGATTTTCTTAATGATGAGCCTCATTCCTTATCCGGTGGGCAAAAGCAGCGAGTGGCAATAGCAGGCGTTTTAGCACTTCAACCATCTATTTTAATATTAGATGAAGCAACGTCAATGTTAGACCCTCAAGGGAGACGTGAAGTAGTAGAAACGGTTAGACAGCTTGTTACTCAAAAAGGTATTACTGTGTTATCGATTACGCACGATTTAGAAGAAGCGGCACAGTCAGATCGTGTCATTATTTTAAATAAGGGAGAAATATTAGAGGAAGGGACTCCAGAAAAAATTTTCAAATCCTCTCATATGCTCCAAGAAATTGGCTTAGATGTACCGTTTTCAGTGAAAATAGCAGAATTATTAAAAAGAAATGAAATTCTCTTGCAAAATACGCATCTTACAATGGAAAGCTTGGTGAACGAACTTTGGAGATTACATTCCAAAAAGTAGAGCATCGTTATCAATATAAAACTCCATTTGAAAGACGCGCACTTTATGATGTAGACGTGTCGTTTCCAAGTGGGGGCTATTATGCCATTATCGGTCATACTGGTTCAGGTAAGTCGACGATGATTCAACATTTAAATGGTTTATTGCAGCCGACAAATGGTACAGTTCAAATTGGTGAACATTTGATTTCGGCAGGAAAGAAAGAAAAAAAGCTAAAGCCACTACGTAAAAAAGTAGGGGTTGTCTTTCAATTCCCAGAACATCAGTTGTTTGAAGAGACTGTGGAGAAAGATATTTGTTTCGGCCCTACTAATTTTGGAGTATCTGTAGACGAAGCAAGGCAAAAGGCTAGAAAGGCAATTGAACTTGTAGGGCTAGAACCGGAACTGTTAACACGTTCTCCGTTCGAATTAAGTGGTGGACAAATGAGACGTGTTGCTATAGCGGGTGTACTGGCGATGGAACCTGAAGTGCTTGTATTAGATGAACCTACAGCAGGACTAGATCCAAAAGGGCAGAACGAACTTATGGAGATGTTTTATAAGCTGCACAAGGAGAAGGGTCTTACAGTTATCCTTGTAACGCATAATATGGAGGATGCTGCTCAGTATGCGGAGCAGATTGTAGTTATGCATAAAGGAACGGTCTTTTTGCAAGGAAGTGCAGAGGAAGTATTTTCACATGCTGATGAACTAGAGAAAATTGGTGTGGATCTTCCTATGTCATTAAAGTATAAACGTGCAATTGAAGAGAAGTTTGGTATTTCAATTCCAAAGGCTACCTTATCTTTAGAGGATCTTACTCATGAAGTTGTGCAGGTGATACGAAAAGGTGGTCATGAATCATGCAGCAGTTGATTATTGGGAGATATATCCCGGGGAATTCACTTATTCATCAACTTGATCCACGTACGAAGCTGCTGATTGTCTTTTTATATGTATTTGTTGTTTTCTTAGCAAATAATGCGATTTCATATGGATTTTTATTTTTATATGCACTCATTGCTTTATTTTTTGCAAAAGTGCCGATTCGTTATGTACTTTCGGGCTTAAAACCAATTTTATGGATTTTTCTTTTTACATTTTTCCTGCATATTTTTACAAATAAAGAGGGGGATGTACTATTCCAGCTTGGTTGGTTTTCGATATATGAAAAAGGATTAGAGCAAGGGATATACATTTCTGTACGATTCTTCGTTATTATTTTAATGACGACATTATTAACGTTAACGACGACACCTATTGAAATTACAGATGGTTTGGAGACGTTATTAAAGCCGTTGAAGCGTATAAAGGTTCCTGTTCATGAAATCGCATTAATGATGTCAATTTCTCTTCGTTTTATCCCGACATTAATGGATGAAACGAGTAAAATAATGAAAGCACAAGCGTCACGTGGTATTGATTTTGCCGGGGGACCGATAAAAGATAGAATGAAAGCTATTATTTCACTGCTCGTTCCTCTGTTTATCAGTGCTTTTAAGCGTGCAGAGGACTTAGCCGTTGCGATGGAAGCTCGTGGATATCAAAGTGGTGAAGGACGTACTAAATTTAGGCAACTACGCTGGAAAACAAGCGATACAGTAACGATTGTCAGCTTATTTTGTTTAGCTTGTATTTTGGCATGGGTGCGATCGTAATGGAGAATAGAGAAATGGATAGAATAAAATGTACGGTTGCATATGATGGCATGCATTTTTGTGGTTATCAAATTCAGCCGAACCATCGTACTGTTCAACAGGAGATAGAAAAAGCATTGCAGAAATTGCATAAGGGAGAACTTGTTCGTGTTCAGGCATCTGGTAGAACAGATTCTACAGTTCATGCAAAAGGACAAGTAATACACTTTGATACTCCTTTGTCTCTTGAAGAGTGGCAATGGAGTAATGCTTTAAACACAATGTTGCCAGATGATATTGTTATTAGGCAAGTAGAGAAAAAAACAGAAGAATTTCATGCACGTTACGGTGTTGAGAAAAAAGAATATCGTTATCGTGTATTATTATCAAAGACTGCGGATGTATTCCGTAGAAATTACGTATATCAATATCCATACCCGCTCGAAATCAACTCTATAAGAAAAGCAATTCCTTATTTTATTGGAACGCATGATTTCACTTCTTTTTGTTCGGCAAAAACTGACAAAAAAGATAAAGTGCGAACAATTTATGAAATCGAGTTAATTGAACAAGATGATGAAATAATTTTTCGTTTTGTAGGTAATGGATTTTTATATAATATGGTCAGAATTATTGTTGGTACGTTACTTAGCGTAGGGCAAGGAAAGCTTGATCCTGATAGCATTCCAGAGATTTTAGCGAAACAAAATCGTCAGTTTGCTGGAAAGATGGCTCCAGGTCATGGGCTTTACTTATGGGAGGTAAACTATAACAACTAATCCTGGTGTAACATTTGCTTGACATTAGAAACTCAAAAGTATATCATAACATATGGTATTGTTTCTAAAACCACGATTAGCCCCGGAAGGAAATCGTGTTTAAGATAAACAATAGATTTTTTCTATGGAAAAGATAACGAGGAGGGAAACACATGCGTACGACTTTTATGGCAAAAGCTAACGAAGTTGAGCGTAAATGGTATGTGGTTGATGCTGAAGGTCAAACTTTAGGTCGCCTTGCTAGTGAAGTAGCATCCATTTTACGTGGTAAAAACAAACCTACATTTACACCACACGTTGACACGGGTGATCATGTAATTATTATTAACGCTGAGAAAATTCATTTAACAGGTAATAAATTAAACGATAAAATTTACTACCGTCACACTAACCACCCAGGTGGACTTAAGCAAAGAACAGCTCTTGAAATGCGTACAAACTACCCTGTACAAATGTTAGAGCTTGCAATTAAAGGCATGCTTCCAAAAGGACGCTTAGGCCGTCAAGTTTCTAAGAAACTTAACGTGTATGCTGGAGCAGAGCATCCACACCAAGCACAAAAACCAGAAGTTTACGAACTTCGCGGATAATTAATTAAAGGAGGGCTTACTTTGGCACAGGTTCAATACTATGGCACTGGACGTCGTAAGAGTTCAGTAGCGCGCGTACGCCTAGTTCCAGGCGAAGGACGCGTTATCATTAACGGTCGTGATTTTGAAAACTATATCCCATTTGCTGCATTACGTGAAGTAGTGAAACAACCTCTAGTTGCAACAGAAACTTTAGGTAACTACGATGTACTTGTAAACGTAAATGGTGGTGGATACACTGGTCAAGCTGGTGCTATTCGTCACGGTATTTCTCGCGCTTTATTAAAAGCTGATCCAGAATACCGTCTAACACTAAAACGTGCAGGTCTATTAACTCGTGACGCACGTATGAAAGAGCGTAAAAAATACGGTCTTAAAGGCGCACGTCGTGCACCTCAGTTCTCAAAACGTTAATTTTTGCGAACTACAAACCCCAACCATTTTGGTTGGGGTTTTTTTATGTTTCATTCCTCTTTTGCAATTTTTATAGCTTGGAATATTTTAGTGCTACCGCCACGCGTATGCTTCTTCTTTAGAAGTTTAGACTAATACGTATTAGGGAGGTTTATAAGTACTATGAATGTCATTGTCAGCTTACAAGAAAAACAAAAAGAAAAGCAGTTAAAATACGAGCGGAAGATGTTGCGGGAATTATCATTAAAAACATTGCGTTCAAATATTCGTGATGCCTTTCAAATGCAAGAGCTTCATCGTCAGTATGAAGATTACTGTATTGAATTAGGGATAGAATCTTATTTATTAGGAGCGAGATATAGTAAATTTGGTTATTATGGTGAATCGTTTTTTGATGTGAAATATAGAGCTTTAGAAGAAGAACAACAATTAACTGAAACGCTATTTCAATTTTTAACGAGTATGACTATGCGAGAAATAAAGTTGAAAGATGAGGAATTACTTTTTGAATCTTGTCAGCAGTTTATAGGATTGTGGTGGCAAGAAGGGTATGAAAAAGGTGAAAGAAGATATCGATTAAAGCTTCATTAAGACAAGCATAAACTTTCCTCTTGTCCCATATAAGTAATTAGAGGGACTAGCTGGAGGAGGAAAGGTATGAAGAGAATTCGAATTATCTCTTTTGCACTCGCTGCGGTTGTATTGTTTTTTTTAGTCAAACAAGAATTTCAAATTACAAAATCGTGGCGTGCTTGGAATTTACCCTTATCAGGGAAAGTAATCGTATTAGATGCTGGGCATGGTGGACCAGATGGAGGGGCTGTTGGTGGAAAGGATATTATAGAAAAGGATATTACGCTTGAAATTACAAAAAAGGTACAAGACTATTTACAAGAACAAGGTGCACTAGTCATTTTAACGCGTGAGGGAGATTATGATTTAGCTAACAAAGATACAAAGTCATATAGCAGACGTAAAGCAGAGGATTTAAAAAAACGTGTAGAAATCATCAATAAACCTGATGTAGACTTTTTTGCAAGTATTCATTTAAATGCTTTAACTAGTAGTGGATCGAAAGGCGCACAAACGTTCTATTACCGCTCTTCAATTGAAAATGAACGTGCTGCAAAATTTATACAGGCTGAATTGAGAACAAGTTTAGAGAACACGAATCGTTCTGCTAAGACTATTTCGCATGTGTATTTATTAAAGTATTCTAAAACACCAGGTGCTTTAATTGAAGCTGGCTTTTTATCGAATGTGAACGAAAGGTATATGTTAAATTCGGAGAAATACCAGCAAAAGGTAGCAGCTGCAATATACCGTGGTATATTACGTTATTTCACGGAAAAAGGAAATCCTCCAGAATAAGGAGGATTTTTTTGAGCTTCTCTCGTTAACGAAGTTTTCGGAAAATATGTTATACTGGAAATGTAAACGCATTTATTTCAAGAATAAGCAGAGATAAATTCAATTAACATTACGTTATTTTTCATACAGGGGGCTGGGCTAATTATGGTAACGAAAGAGCAAGTGGTTGAAGCGTTAGAAGGGATTGTAGATCCGTTTTTACATAAAACTTTAAAAGAAACAAGTGCAATTAAAGAGGTAACAGTCAAGCCAGAGAAGGAACATGTGAGTGTCAAAATTGCAATCGTAAAAACCGGTACAGCGGAACAAATGCAGTTGCAGTCTGGAATTGTAAAGTTAGTAAAAGAACTTGGGGCAGCAACAGTTGGACTTCGTTTTGCAGAATTTACAGAAGAGGAATTAGCTCAGTTTGCACCGGAACAAGAAGAAGAGCAAAGTGAATCTTTATTGTCACCTAATTCAAAAACAACATTCTTAGCGGTAGCGAGTGGAAAAGGTGGCGTGGGAAAATCAACTGTTTCCGTTAACCTTGCAGTTGCTTTAGCTCGTTTAGGAAAAAAAGTTGGTATTATCGATGCGGACATTTACGGTTTTAGTGTGCCAGACATGATGGGGATAGAAAAACGTCCTATCGTAAGAGGTGACAAGATAATTCCGGTGGAACGTTTAGGTGTAAAGGTAATCTCAATGGGCTTCTTTGTAGAGGATAATGCACCAGTTATTTGGAGAGGACCTATGCTTGGGAAAATGTTAAACCACTTCTTCACAGAAGTAGAATGGGGCGATTTAGATTATTTAGTACTAGATTTGCCACCAGGCACAGGTGATGTTGCGTTAGATGTGCACTCAATGTTGCCATCTTGCAAAGAGATTATTGTAACGACGCCTCATCCAACAGCTGCGTTTGTAGCAGCGCGTGCTGGAGCGATGGCATTGCGCACTGAACATAGTATTCTTGGTGTTGTTGAGAATATGGCATATTTTGAAAGTAAGGTAACTGGTGAGAAAGAATATGTATTTGGAAAAGGCGGGGGAGATAAGTTAGCTACCGAATTACAAACGAATGTTCTTGGTCGAATTCCGCTACAACAACCCGATTGGAATAAAGAAGACTTTGCTCCTTCAGTATATGAAGATACACATACAACGGGCATTATTTATAGTAAAATAGCTGAAACAGTAATTGATAAAACAGCTGTTACACAAAAATAAAGTGAAACTTTAATCAGTGGGGTTCACCTGTTACTGACAACAATAAGGCTTTTGTTGTTAGTAAACCTTTCGCTTAACTAGAGGGGGTCCATTTTGTCTGTTAATAGTAAGATAAAGTAATAACGAGTGAACAATGTATACATTGTTCACTCGTTATTATAGTTATTATTTTTTACTGTTCTTCCTTCTTCTCGCCTTGAGAACCACCGTCACCGCCTGCTTCTTTCTTACCAGATCCGCCTTTTTCAGCTTTTTGCACACCTTTACTAATGATATCAATCATCTTGGCTTGGAAGAGTGGACTTTCAGCAGTTTCTGTTAGTACTTGTTGTAGATATTGACGGTATTCTTTACTCTTCATTGTTTGTAACATCATTTTTTCTACTTCAGGATTTTTCATAATTTCTATAACACCTGCTTGGTATTCAGGGTCTTTTAGTAAGGTTTTCATTAATTGAGTTTGTTCTTTCCCCATACTTTTAGCAAACTTTGATGAGAACTCAGGATCTTTAAAGAGCTTTTCCCAGAATTGTTGCCCTTTATCGGATACCATGGCATCTTCAATCGTTTTCTTTACTACTGTTTCATCTAGTATGAGTGCTTGTTTCATTTTTTCATCAGTTAATACATCTTGAATAGCTTTCTTACCTTGATCTGTTTTTAAAATATCAACAATCATTTTCTTTGTTTGATCGTAATCTAGTTCGGATTTCGTTTCTTTTCCTTGTGCGCATGCTGCAAGTGCGATAAGTAGAAAAGAAGAAACGAAAATGAATAGCATCCGTTTCATAAGTTGGAACTCCTTTCAGCACAGTTCTCTCTTTTTAATATAAATATCTTTAAGGAATTTATACATGAACATGGCTAGCTTTTTGAAATTGTCATTGATACAATTTAATTAGAAATATAAGGATAATGGGGGATGTGTTGTGAATAGCCGCAAGTGGGTACGACTATTTTTAACGACGTTGTTTCTTGGTGGGATTAGCACAGTTATTATTGGTTTTGTTTTGGAGTGGGACAAGTACAATGAATTTTTTCAAAATTTCGACGGTAAGGAGATTTTAGCAGTATCTTTCTGGCTGATGGGTGTAGGATTTATTTTTAGTGTTATAAGTCAAATGGGATTCTTTGCATATTTAACAATCCACCGTTTTGGACTAGGGATGTTTCGCTCATCTTCTTTATGGAATGCAGTCCAGCTCTTCTTTATTGCATTCGTATTATTTGATTTTGTGTATTTAAGATCTGTACTTATTGCAAATGGGGAAGTCTCGTTAGGGAATAACATACTTGTTGCTGGAATATTATTTGTGTTTGGAGCAATTGTTGCTTATGTAAAAAGTAAAGAAACAAATAAAAAAGCATTTGTGCCAGCTCTGTTCTTTATGGTTGTTGTAACAATCCTTGAATGGGTACCGGCGCTTCGGATTAATGATACAGATTGGCTATATTTAATGGTTATACCGCTATTGTTATGTAATGCGTATCAATTACTTGTATTACATCGTTTAATCGGAAAAACAAGTAAATCAGCTTAATAGAGAGAGGTTTTATACACCAGCAGTTATAATGCTGGAAATAGTATGATTAAAAAAGCTCTACCACCTTCTTGAAAGGTAGTAGAGCTTTTTATGCGTGAAGAGTAGTAGGGAAGAAGCTACTTCACATCTTCACTTTTCGTACTTGTGTTGGAAATAAGTTGTGACACGGATATTTGCTCATATCCATCACTTTTTATTTTTTGCAGGAGCAGCGGTAAAGCTCTATTTGTTTGAAGGGCAGAATCGGATGCGTGTAATAAGACGATATCTCCACCTTTCAAATTATTAGAGACAGTGGAAACGATGTTATTTACACCTGGGTTTTTCCAATCGTTTGAATTATTACTCCAATGCACGACGGTGTATCCAAGTGATTCTGCGATTTTAAGGGTTGCTTTGTTAAATTCGCCACTAGGTGGACGTAACAGCTTGACTTGTTTTACACCAAGTTTCGTAAAAACATCTTGTGCTCGTAAAAGGTCTCGTCTTATTTCATTTGTCTCTAGAGAAGTATAGGATGTGTAATTGTACCCCATACTACCAATTTCGTGTCCGTCTTTCATGATTCGCTCTACAATATCGGGGTGTCTTTCGGCCCATGCAGCAGAAAGGAAGAATGTTGCATTCTTAAT
>NZ_JBBOTY010000001.1:155000-237500 GCF_038005805.1 Bacillus sp. FSL R9-9497
TCGCTCAACGGATAAAAGCTACCCCGGGGATAACAGGCTTATCTCCCCCAAGAGTCCACATCGACGGGGAGGTTTGGCACCTCGATGTCGGCTCATCGCATCCTGGGGCTGTAGTCGGTCCCAAGGGTTGGGCTGTTCGCCCATTAAAGCGGTACGCGAGCTGGGTTCAGAACGTCGTGAGACAGTTCGGTCCCTATCCGTCGTGGGCGTAGGAAATTTGAGAGGAGCTGTCCTTAGTACGAGAGGACCGGGATGGACGCACCGCTGGTGTACCAGTTGTTCTGCCAAGGGCATAGCTGGGTAGCTATGTGCGGAAGGGATAAGTGCTGAAAGCATCTAAGCATGAAGCCCCCCTCAAGATGAGATTTCCCATAGCGTAAGCTAGTAAGATCCCTGAAAGATGATCAGGTTGATAGGTTCGAGGTGGAAGCATGGTGACATGTGGAGCTGACGAATACTAATAGATCGAGGACTTAACCATATAATATGTAGCAATGTTATCTAGTTTTGAAGGAATATGCATTGAAATTTCTTCTTGACATTTCGAAAGAAATGTTTATAATGATAAAAGTCTGGTAATGATGGCAGAGAGGTCACACCCGTTCCCATACCGAACACGGAAGTTAAGCTCTCTAGCGCCGATGGTAGTTGGGACCTTGTCCCTGTGAGAGTAGGACGTTGCCAGGCTAATATTATTCCGCAGTAGCTCAGTGGTAGAGCTATCGGCTGTTAACCGATCGGTCGTAGGTTCGAGTCCTACCTGCGGAGCCATTATGCTTCCATAGCTCAGCTGGTAGAGCACTTCCATGGTAAGGAAGAGGTCACCGGTTCAAGCCCGGTTGGAAGCTTGGGAATAGGTTTAAAACTTTTTTGGCCCGTTGGTCAAGTGGTTAAGACACCGCCCTTTCACGGCGGTAACACGGGTTCGAATCCCGTACGGGTCACCACTTTTGGAGGATTAGCTCAGCTGGGAGAGCACCTGCCTTACAAGCAGGGGGTCGGCGGTTCGATCCCGTCATCCTCCACCATATATATTTAAAATGTCGGAGGGGTAGCGAAGTGGCTAAACGCGGCGGACTGTAAATCCGCTCCTTCGGGTTCGGCAGTTCGAATCTGCCCCCCTCCACCATTTTCTTTAAAATAACCTGAGAGGGTTTATTTTTTTGAAAAGATAACCATACTAGTAAATATTAATGGGCTATAGCCAAGCGGTAAGGCAACGGACTTTGACTCCGTCATGCGCTGGTTCGAATCCAGCTAGCCCAGCCATTTACGAGCCATTAGCTCAGTTGGTAGAGCATCTGACTTTTAATCAGAGGGTCGAAGGTTCGAGTCCTTCATGGCTCATCATTTTTGCGGAAGTAGTTCAGTGGTAGAATACAACCTTGCCAAGGTTGGGGTCGCGGGTTCGAATCCCGTCTTCCGCTTAATTAATAAGGGGCCTTAGCTCAGCTGGGAGAGCGCCTGCCTTGCACGCAGGAGGTCAGCGGTTCGATCCCGCTAGGCTCCATCTAAATAAAAAAGCTTACATCATATGATGTAAGCTTTTTTTGTGTTTAAAAAGACAGCTTTTATACTTGTCGTTTAAAATGAAGAAAACGTAAAAATAAGGGATGGGGAGATAATTGTGAAAGTTGTTATTGCATCTGATTCATATAAAGAAAGCCTAAAAGCTATAGAAGTATGTGGAGCTATTGAAAGAGGTTTTAGAGCAATTTTTCCTAATGCAGAGTATGTGAAAATACCAATTGGAGATGGAGGAGAAGGGACGGTTGAATCACTTGTTGATGCTACAGGGGGGAGAATTATATCAATTAGTGTGACAGGACCGCTTAGAGAAGGTATACAAGCTTTTTATGGCATTTCTAAAGATAAAAAGACAGCGTTTATTGAAATGGCAGCAGCATCAGGATTACAGCACGTTCCAGTTGAAAAGCGCAACCCACTTATTACAACGACAAAAGGAACAGGAGAACTTATATTACATGCGTTAGATCAAGGAGTGGAGTACATAATTTTAGGACTTGGAGGAAGTGCTACAAATGATGGTGGGGCAGGTATGTTAGCAGCTTTAGGAGTAAGATTTATAAATGACAAGGGTGAAATAATAGATCCATCTGGAGGCACATTACATTCGATTGTTGCTATTGATTTTTCACGAATGGACCCACGCTTAAAGGGGGTAAAGATAGAAGCGGCATGTGATGTGGATAATCCATTAGTCGGAATGCAGGGAGCATCTTTCATATTTGGGAGACAAAAGGGTGCAAATGTAGAGATGATGAAAGAGCTAGATGAGAATTTACAACATTATGCGAATATGCTTAAACGATATGTATCTTTTGATGTATCTGAAATACCTGGTGCAGGGGCAGCGGGAGGAATGGGAGCGGCTGTTATTTCAGTGTTAAAGGGAGACTTGCGGAGGGGCATTGAAATTGTATTAGATTATACAAATTTCGATAAACATATAGAAGATGCAAATCTCATTATAACTGGTGAAGGTAGAATAGATAAACAAACTGCATATGGAAAGGCTCCTGTGGGTGTTGCGGGGCGTGCAAAACGTTTTTCTGTGCCTGTAATTGCTATTGGAGGGTCTGTATCATCTGATTATTCAGCTGTGTACGAGAAAGGAATAGATGCGGTATTTAGTATTACAACGAGACCGATGACACTAGAAGAAGCATATAAAGTAGCAGAAGAAAATATCGAAATGACAACAAAAAATATTGCAATAGTATGGAAAATAGCATCAGAAAAACACTTCTAAATGTAGGAGTGTTTTATTATTATTATTTAATAATAGTGATTGCGATTGTTTCATTAAGTTAACTTTATACATAGAATAGTCTTGAAATTTGGTTTTCAGTATGAATATAAGTGAATAAATTGTATATCCATACAGAAAAATGTCGAGTTGAGTCAGACTATATAAAAGATTTAAAATATTTAGTGAAGGCATAAAAGGGGGATACTATCTATGAAAAAAGAAATCTCAGTTATTGGAGTTCCAATGGATTTAGGACAGATGCGTCGTGGAGTTGATATGGGACCGAGCGCGATCCGTTATGCAGGGGTAATTGAAAGAATTGAAGAAATTGGATATGACGTTAAAGATATGGGAGATATATGTATAGAGAGAGAAAAAGAGATAGATGAAAATACAAAATTAAGAAACCTTACACAAGTTGCAACTGTATGTAATGAATTAGCAAGTAAGGTGGATCATATTATAGAAGAAGGTCGTTTTCCACTTGTATTAGGTGGTGACCATAGTATTGCTATCGGTACATTAGCTGGTGTAGCAAAACATTATAAAAACTTAGGCGTTATTTGGTATGATGCACACGGTGATTTAAATACAGAGGAAACTTCACCATCTGGAAATATTCATGGTATGTCACTTGCAGCAAGTTTAGGTTATGGACATTCTTCACTTGTAGATTTGTACGGAGCATATCCAAAGGTGAAAAAAGAGAATGTCGTAATTATCGGTGCGCGTGCATTGGATGAAGGAGAAAAAGATTTCATTCGCAATGAAGGTATTAAAGTGTTCTCAATGCATGAAATTGATCGTATGGGGATGACGGCTGTTATGGAAGAAACAATCGCATATTTATCTCATACTGATGGTGTACACTTATCATTAGATTTAGACGGTCTTGATCCTCATGATGCACCAGGTGTTGGAACGCCTGTAATTGGCGGTCTATCTTATCGTGAAAGTCATTTGGCGATGGAAATGTTAGCAGAAGCTGATATTATCACATCTGCTGAATTTGTTGAGGTAAATACGATTTTAGATGAGAGAAATAGAACGGCAACAACAGCAGTTGCTTTAATGGGTTCTTTATTCGGTGAAAAACTAAAATAAATGTAAGAAAAGCAACTGAGAAGTTGCTTTTTTTATTTGAAAATAGGCGTATAATAATGATTTATATTATACTGTACAATAAAAATGTTTGACATCTTACCAATTTGAGCTAAAGGGGGTTGTTTGTAATTGTCGTTTGTTTCATGTATGGTATAATTAACTAGTTGTTGGAAATACATACAGATAGAGCATAAAACAATATTTCAATATATGGATAGAATTGCTCGTAAGTAGGAGGAAGGGATAGCATGCCTTTTGAAGATACGACCATTTTGAAATATCTTAGTACGGCATTAGATATTGCCATTGTATGGTTTATTATATATAAGCTAATTCTTATAATCCGAGGGACGAAAGCTGTTCAACTTTTAAAAGGGATTACAGTTATTATCGTCGTTAAGATGATAAGTATTTTCCTTGAATTGCGTACGCTATCTTGGCTAACTGAACAAGTATTAACGTGGGGATTTTTAGCCGTTATTATTATCTTTCAGCCAGAATTGCGAAGAGCACTTGAGCAGCTAGGGCGCGGAAGTTTATTTTCGCGTGTTGGAACAAATGAGGATGATGAACCTGAAATGGTTGCAACAGCGATAGCAAAAGCAACCGAATATATGGGGAAACGTAGAATTGGTGCATTAATTACTTTGTCAAAAGAGACCGGTATGGGTGATTATGTGGAAACGGGTATTCCGCTTAATGCAAACGTATCATCGGAATTACTTATTAATATTTTTATTCCAAATACACCTCTTCATGACGGAGCGGTAATTATGCAAGGAAGTACAATTAAAGCAGCAGCATGCTATCTTCCATTATCAGAAAGTCCGTTTATTTCTAAAGAATTAGGAACTAGACATCGTGCTGCCATGGGAGTTAGTGAAGTTACTGATAGTATTACAGTAGTTGTGTCTGAAGAAACTGGTCAAATTTCTTTAACGAAAAATGGTAAGTTGCATCGTGATTTGAAGACAGAACAGCTGAAGGATATGTTATTAGCTGAATTTAGTGGAAACGAAAAAACGACTTCTTCGTCTTTATGGAATTGGAGGAGAAAGCGTCATGGATAAGTTAATGGAGAATCATTGGTTTTTAAAAGGGATCTCATTACTATTGGCGTGTATGCTTTTTATGTCAGCGACGTTAACTGAAAAAAATACGACATCAGGTATATTACCTTTTGCAAATGATACGAAAGAAACATTAACTAATTATGCTATTAATCTTAAGTATGATGAGGAGAAATATATTGTAAGTGGTATTCCAGCAGAGGGCGTTAAGGTGAAATTAGAAGGCCCAAAAGCATCAGTTGCTACAGCAAAAGCAAAAAAACAATTTGATATACCGATTGATTTGCGAGATAGTCCAAAAGGAACTTATGAGATTTCTTTAAAAACGAACGGGCTTCCAGATGATGTGAAAGGAACAGTTCAGCCATCAACAATTAAAGTTACTCTTCATGAAAAGGCGAGAAAATATGTTCATGTAGATCTGAAATTATCAAATGAGGATCAGATGCCAGCGGGGACTACACTAGAAAAATCAAGCCTTAAACCGGATACTGTTGAGGTAGTTGGGACGAAAGAAGAAATTGAAAGTATTTCATCTGCCAAAGCGTATGTTGATTTAAAAGGTGTTAATAAAACTGTTACAAAAACGCCCGAAGTTACATTATACAATAAAGAAGGAAAACGTTTAAATGTAAGAACAAGTCCATCTAAGATTAGTGTAACGTTGAATGTGGCAACGCAAACTACAGCCAATAATACTGAAAAAACTGTTCCTGTAACGTATACGAAGAAGGGGAGTTTAGCAGAAGGATTGGCAGTTACAAATATCAGTGTTGAGCCGAGAGAAGTAACTATAGTTGGTCCAAAAGATATTTTGGATAATATACAATCGCTAGAGGGGGTCGAAGTAGATCTTAGTCAATTGACAGAGTCTACAACATTCGATGCCTCTGTTTTATTACCCAAGGGTGTAACAAGTGCAAAACCGAATCAAGTGAAGGTTTCGGTGGGAGTGCAAAAAACAAAACAAACGAAAACAAAAACGATTGATGGTATCCCAATCCAGCAAAATGGACTTTCTAAAGATGTTACTGCTCAGCTACTTTCGCCGCAAGATGGAAAGATAAGTGTTGATATTTCAGGAGAAGCAAGTATAGTAGATAAAATAACAGCTGCTCAAATAACAGCGGTAATTAATCTGCAAAATGTATCTCCAGGAACGAAAGATATTTCCATTCAAGTGAGTGGTCCTGGTAATATTTCAATAGAGCCAAAACAAAAAAGTGCTAAAGTTACTATTGTGAAGAAAGAAAAACCAGATAAAGAAGTACAGGGTAACGGTCAACAACCGGATTCAAACACCGATCAAGAAAATCAAAATGAGAAACCAAAAAATCCTGAACCTGATTCAGAAAAAGAACAGGAAAAGAATCAAAACCAAAATCAAAATCAAGATAAAGATAAAGATAAAGAAACGAGTCAAGAACCAACAGTAGATAATCACAATCAAAAAGAGCAAGAAAAAGGAGCGAATCATAATGGGTAAATATTTTGGTACAGATGGAGTACGCGGAGTTGCAAATAAGGAGTTAACACCTGAATTAGCTTTCAAAATTGGACGTTTTGGTGGTTATGTATTAACAAAAGATACAGATCGTCCAAAAGTAATTATCGGTCGTGATACACGTGTATCTGGCCATATGTTAGAAGGAGCTTTAGTAGCAGGGCTATTATCAACTGGAGCAGAAGTAATGCGCCTTGGCGTTATTTCTACACCGGGCGTTGCTTATTTAACAAAAGCACTAGACGCACAAGCGGGTGTTATGATTTCTGCATCTCATAATCCAGTACAAGATAACGGTATTAAATTCTTTGGTTCAGACGGCTTTAAATTAACAGATGAGCAAGAAGCTGAGATTGAAGCTTTATTAGACAAAGAAGTTGATGAACTACCACGTCCGACAGGTACTAATCTTGGACAAGTGAGTGATTACTTTGAAGGTGGACAAAAATATTTACAGTACATTAAACAAACTGTTGAAGAAGATTTCTCTGGCCTACATATCGCTTTAGATTGTGCACATGGTGCAACTTCTTCTCTAGCTCCATACTTATTTGCAGACCTAGAAGCTGATATTTCAACGATGGGAACTTCTCCAAATGGTATGAATATTAATGAGGGTGTAGGATCTACACATCCAGAAGGCTTAGCTGAATTGGTAAAAGAAAAAGGTGCGGATATCGGACTTGCTTTTGATGGCGATGGCGACCGTTTAATTGCTGTAGACGAAAAAGGAAACATCGTTGACGGTGATCAAATTATGTTCATTTGTGCGAAGTACATGAAAGAAACTGGTCAATTAAAACATAATACAGTTGTTTCAACTGTTATGAGTAACTTAGGTTTCTACAAAGCACTTGAAGCAAATAATATTACAAGTGATAAAACAGCAGTTGGTGACCGCTACGTAATGGAAGAAATGAAGCGCGGAGGTTACAACCTAGGTGGAGAACAATCAGGCCATATTATCTTACTTGATTACATTACAACTGGTGATGGAATGTTAAGTGCACTTCAACTTGTAAACATCATGAAAATGACGAAAAAGCCATTATCTGAGCTTGCAGGAGAAATGACGAAATTCCCACAATTGCTAGTAAACGTTCGTGTAACAGATAAAAAATTAGCATTAGAAAATGAAAAAATTAAAGAAATTATTCGTGTTGTAGAGGAAGAAATGAACGGTGATGGCCGTATTCTTGTTCGCCCATCTGGAACAGAGCCACTTATTCGTGTAATGGCAGAAGCACCAACACAAGAAGTTTGTGATGCATATGTACATCGCATTGTAGAAGTTGTGAAAGCCGAAGTTGGCGCTGAATAATTAGCTGAATTTATATGAAAAAGGAGCACAAAAAGTGCTCCTTTTTCATATGTTTTATAGACGATGAAAAAAATTTCATTGACGGTTTATCCATGTTTGTTATAAGATGGTCTTGTTCTTTTTCTCAAAGGAAATATTGTAAATTATAAAAGCGCCAGAACTACAAATAGTGTAGTTGACGAGGTGGGGTTTATCGAGATTTCGGCGGATGACTCCCGGTTGTTCATCACAACCGCAAGCTTTTACTTAAATCATTAAGGTGACTTAGTGGACAAAGGTGAAAGTGTGATGAGAGAAGAGGAACGGATGAAAACTAGCTGTATAAGTATATACGGACTTAAACCCAATCGAGAGGAAGGTGAAAGCCGTTACAAGCTTACAGGGCTAGCAATATGTAATCCGTTTTTTAGTATAAATAAAAATGGTATCGGACTATGTCGTTACATGTTCGCAGAGCAGTGTAAGCATTTGTAACGGCGACTAAACATGTGTGGAATCGTAGGATTTATTGGAGAGCAAGATGCAAAGGAAATTTTATTAAAAGGTTTAGAAAAGCTAGAATATCGTGGATATGATTCAGCAGGTATTGCAGTACAAGCAGAGAACGGTGTTGTTGTATACAAAGAAAAAGGCCGTATCGCAAAACTTCGTGAAATCGTAGATGAGAACGTAGCAGCAAGCGTAGGTATCGGACACACACGCTGGGCTACACACGGTGTTCCAAGTAAAGTAAACGCGCATCCGCATCAAAGTACATCAAAACGCTTTACATTAGTTCATAACGGTGTAATTGAAAACTATGAATTAGTGAAAAAGGAATATTTACAAGATGTAACGTTCGTAAGTGAAACAGATACAGAGGTTATCGTACAGCTTATGGAACAACAAGTGAGCACAGGATTAAGTGTAGAAGAAGCGTTCCGTAATACGCTATCTCTTTTACATGGCTCTTATGCAATCGGATTACTTGATGCTGAAAATCCAAACATGATTTATGTTGCTAAAAACAAAAGCCCGCTATTAGTAGGTGTTGGTGACAACTTTAATGTTGTGGCAAGCGACGCTATGGCGATGTTACAAGTTACAGATCAATTCATTGAGTTAATGGATAAAGAAATCGTAATCGTAACGAAAGAAAGTATTACAATTAAAAACTTACAAGGTGAAACGATTGAACGTGCACCGTTTACAGCGGAATTAGACGCAAGTGATATTGAAAAGGGAACATATCCTCATTTCATGCTTAAAGAAATCGATGAGCAACCACTTGTAATCCGTAATATAATTCAAAAGTATCAAGATGAAAATGGCGAAATTGAATTAAATCAAGACATCCGCAATGCGATTTTAGATAGCGATCGTATTTACATCATTGCATGTGGAACGAGTTATCATGCAGGTCTTGTTGGAAAACAATTTATCGAGAAGTTTGCAAAAATGCCAGTTGAAGTACACGTGGCAAGTGAATTCTCTTACAACATGCCATTATTAACAGAAAGACCATTCTTCATTTACATTTCACAAAGTGGTGAAACAGCTGATAGCCGTGCAGTACTTGTACAAACAAATGAAATGGGCCATAAAGCATTAACAATTACAAACGTGCCTGGTTCTACGCTTTCTCGTGAAGCTGATTATACACTTCCGTTATACGCTGGACCAGAAATTGCAGTTGCATCAACGAAAGCTTACACAGCACAGCTTGCAGTACTTTCAATTTTAGCGGCTGATATTGCTAAAGCAAAAGGTGAAGTTCTTGATTTCGATTTAACACACGAACTAGGACTTGTAGCAAATGCAATGATAGAACTTTGTGATCAAAAAGAAGAAATGGACGCATTAGCAAAACAATTTTTAGCAACAACGCGTAACTGTTTCTTCATCGGACGTAGCGTAGACTTCTACGTAGGATTAGAAGGTGCGTTAAAACTAAAAGAAATCTCTTACATCCAAGCAGAAGGATTCGCTGGAGGAGAGTTAAAACACGGTACAATCGCTTTAATTGAAAATGGTACACCAGTTATCGCACTTGCTACACAAGAGCACGTAAACCTTGGAATTCGTGGTAACGTGAAAGAAGTAGTAGCACGCGGAGCTAACCCATGTATCATCTCAATGAAAGGCTTAGAAATGGAAGGTGACAGCTTCGTATTACCAGCTGTACACGAAGCACTAGCACCGCTAGTAGCAGTTATTCCATTACAACTTATCTCGTACTACGCAGCACTTCACCGCGAGTGTGACGTTGATAAGCCACGTAACTTAGCTAAGTCTGTTACTGTTGAGTAGGAGATTGGTAGGTTAATAAATATAGTTATGCGTTTGAAATAAATTTTGATAGTTTATAATAAATTAAAACTAAGAAAAGAACTCTGTAAAAATCATTTTACAGAGTTCTTTTAGTTATTTATTGTTTTACATAACAAATTGTTACTTGTTCGTCTATGTGGAAAATCTGTAATGCTTTACCATCTAAATTTTTAACCTCATATGATGAATAAATAGGTCTTTCCAATTTCACTTCTTGACCATTTTGAGTTCCTTTTTCCACCATTAGCGTTAACTGATGGGAAGAAACGTCTGCTTGGTATGTTCCTGTTAAGTAATTATCTTTATTTGGATAAGAACCATTTGCATATGTTTCAAATGTCTTATCTGCTTTTAGGACTAACGTAGTTTTGACTCCGTCTCCGTAATCAATACCCCAATTACCTACAAGCTCTGTACCGTCTTTATAGTTGTTCTGTACATTCTTAAACTTAGCGGAATCCTCGTCTGGTGTATCAATTTTTCCTTTGAATATACCAGTTGTATCTTGGGTACTGTATGTTTTAACTGTATTACCACTAGATAAACTCGGTGAGTTAGAAGAACTAGTACCACTTGTTGTAGAAGTAGTTGTTGAACCACCCTTAGCTTCCGCTTTTAACTTATCAAATACAGGTTTCCAAATGCGTTTTGCTTCATCTAATTTATTGTTTGCTTTATCTATGATTGCATCATCCGTATCTTTAAGTGTTTTAGAGTAATCAAATAACTTCGATACTTCTTTGAAAGATTCTTTTAACTTTTGAACAGCTTTTACAATTTCCTTATGATCTTCCTTGTATTTTCCTGGTGCATCTATACGCTCTATTTTATTAAATACTTTATCTAAGTCTTTAATACTATCTCGTACCTCTTCATTTGACTTACTTCCCTTTTTATTATCCCTCACAGAAGCATCATAGTAATCTAGACGTCTTAATAAGTCTTCTTCAATGTCTACCATAAGTTGTGGGTAATCCTCAGGTAAAACCATAATCATCTTAACATCTTTACTTTCTTCTTTTGAGTTAGTTGATTTTTCCTTTGTTTCAGATGATTTACCTTCTGTCTTAGTTTCTTTACTTTCTTGTTTACCAGATTCAGCATTTGTTTTTTCTTTTTCTCCAAATAAACTAGTTACACTACAAGCTGACATAGAAACTACTAATCCGGATGCTAGTAAAATTTTACCTGTACTCTTTTTGAAATTCTTCATATGATTTTTCAATTCTCCCTCTAAAAACATAAAATAGATGTGCTTTAGCCCCTTTAAAACTAAAAAACATACCCCTTCTATATTTATTTTATAATACCTTTCTATGTATAATATTTTACAATTAATTACAGATGCAGTCAAAATTTATCTTAGTTTAACGATGTTTACAAAAAAGATGCGAAGCTTTATTCTTCAAGTAAAGATTCTAAGTGAGTTTTGATTAAAATTTTTTTATAAAAATCTCATACTTAGTTAAAAAGAGTAATTCTATTTTGATCAATCGCTTTTTCAAAATGGATTTTTTTGTTGTTAAATAAAGATTTATGACTTCATTTTTATCAAATTTTATTCCAAACCAACATATAGTTATAGCTTTAAAATAAATTTACAAATTTGTATCTAAAAGGGGTATTTTTGTGTCGAAAAAGAACATCTAAAATTGATAAGCGGAAAGAGCCCTATAGATTAAAGTTTTACTTTATCGGATTCACTTTTATTTATCTGAATTTTCCGTTACTATTTTAAGTATCCGTGAACAATTTCCTTTATTACGACAAGAAGAGACGGTAGATTCATGGACATTACAAGGGGGCTTATTATATGAAAGTGAAAGCAAAAACATATTTAAGTATAGAAGAGATTATTTCATTACCAACCGTATCAAGTACAAACATAAGTGATGATGGTAAAAACGTATCATTTGTTAAGAAGACGGCTGATTGGAAAGACAATATATATAGGAATCATGTATGGATATATGAAAAAGATAAGAAGCAGAGTTACCCATTATCAAATGGTGATATAGATAGTACACACCCATTATGGTCTCCAGATGCTAGGTGTATCGCATATCTTAGTCCAGTTGGTGATGGGGGAAATCAGATATTTGTTAAGTCACTAGATGATTATAGAGAGGTTCAAATTACTGATGAGAAAGAAGGAGTCAGTACATTCAAATGGGGTCCTACTGGCAAGGGTCTTTATTATGTTACGCAGTCAAAAGAATGTGAAGAGATAAAGAAACGTAAGGACCTATATGGAGATTTTCAACATATTGGTAAGGAACACCAGAATAATTGTTTATATTACATTGAAATAGAAAAGGTGATACAAAGTGATACAGATGAACACGAGAACAGAGTTGTTTATCAATTAACGGATGGTAAGGATTTTCATATCCATGAATTTGATATTTCAAATGATGGTAAAAAGGTTGTATTTATGGCGACACCAAGCTCAAATATGGCAGATTATATAAATGGAGATCTATACATACTCCATATTAAAGCTGGAGAGCTACAAAAGCTGAATGTGGATAAGTTGTTGGGAGGGAGTGTTTGCTTTTCTCCTGACGGCAGTAAAATATGTTACACAGCAAGCATAAGAGAGAAGGATTACTATAGAAACCATATACAAGATAGTACGTTAGAGATATATGATATGAATACTGGAGAGGTAATTCAGCCTCTAACAAACTTTGATAGTACAGTTATGCCATTACAGTGGACAGCTAAAGGAATTTTAATTAGATGGCAGGATAAAACGAATTATCGTATTGGATTGCTAGCCGAAGATGGCACTGTGGAAGCATTAAGCGACAAGGTAGATGGCTTTATAATGGATGCCTCTATAACAAAGGATGGAAATCATATAACCTATAATAAGGCTATAACAAATGAAACCTTTGAAATCTATTTAGACGATAAAAAAATAACGGATGAAAATAGCTTTTTCAAAGGGAAACTTAAAAGTAACAGGGAAATCATCTCATGGAAAAGTAGTGATGGTCTTGAAATAGAAGGTGTTTTATCAACGCCAGTAGAGTTTGACACTAATAAAAAATATCCTTTATTAGTAGTAATTCACGGTGGTCCGGCTTGGGCATCTTTTCCGATATTTTCAGACTGCTTCAATGAGAAATATCCGATTGAACAGTTTGTTGAAAAAGGCTTTATCGTTTTAGAGCCAAATTACAGAGGAAGTTCAGGTTATGGTAATGAATTTTTAAAAGCTAACTATAGAAAACAGGGGATTGCTGACTACGACGATGTTATATCAGGAGTTGATAAACTAGTTGATCAAGGGATAGTAGATAAAGATAGAGTAGGAGTTATGGGATGGAGCAACGGTGGATATGTATCAGCTTTCTGTTCTACATTTAGTAGAAGGTTTAAAGCTATTTCAGTTGGCGGTGGAATAACTAACTGGAGTACCCATTATGTAAATACAGATATACCTTACTTTATTAGAATGTATTTAGGAAATACTCCATGGAATGATCCAGATATATATACGAAGACATCACCTATGACGTATATTAAATCAGCTTGTACGCCTACCTTAATTCAACATGGGGAAAAGGATGCAAGAATTCCAATTACAAATGCATATGATCTATATCAAGGATTAATGGATATGGAAGTTGATACAGAATTAATTATATTTAAAGGAATGGCATATAGTTCTGACCAACCAGGAGTTCATGTGGCTATTATGAAGCAGAACTTGATGTGGTTTTCACACTATATGCTTGAAGAGAGTATGGAGGGTTTTAGGACTTTGTAATAGATGTTTGTACAAGATATATGATTGAAACGGTCTTCATATTGAGATGATTTATTATAAAATATATACTTAAACTACTATCAGTACATATATCAGGGAGGACTAATATGACAGGA
Source organism: Bacillus sp. FSL R9-9497 (assembly GCF_038005805.1). Lineage (NCBI taxonomy): Bacteria > Bacillati > Bacillota > Bacilli > Caryophanales > Bacillaceae > Bacillus > Bacillus sp. FSL R9-9497. The sequence continues at coordinate 168,977 of NZ_JBBOTY010000001.1, forward strand.
AATAAAAATGACTTATTAGTAGAAAAACGTGAAGAGTTATTGAAAGTATTGCAAGCTCGTTTTGAGAAAAACATGAACCGCCATGAAGGTCTTGAATGGGCTAAAGTTGAAGCGAAGATAGAAGCTAATGCTGAAAAATTATGGTCACTTAACGAAATGGAAGTAACTGGTGGTGAGCCGGATGTTATTGGTTATGATGAAGAAAAGGACGAATATACTTTCTATGATTGTTCAAAGGAGAGTCCTAAAGGCCGCAGAAGTCTTTGTTATGATCTTGAAGCGTTAGAATCAAGAAAAAAGCATAAACCAGAAAATAACGCTATTGATGTTGCCAATGCTATGGGCATTGAACTATTAACGGAAGAACAATATCGGGAATTGCAACAACTTGGAGATTTTGATATGAAATCATCAAGTTGGGTACAAACACCTTCAGATATTAGAGAGCTTGGTGGTGCTCTATTTTGCGATTATCGCTTTGGACATGTTTTCGTGTACCACAATGGAGCAGACTCTTACTATGCTGCCAGAGGTTTTCGTGGTTCGTTAAAAGTTTAAATTAGGATAAATAAGAAAAAGAGCCTATATTCAGGCTCTTTTTCTTATTTATATTTTAAAAGTAAATTGTTACTACGCAGTTTTACTTAATTTATATATTCCGTGGTTGTTTTTACGGAAAAGTTTAGGGAAAACATAGCCATCTAATCCAATACGTCCAGCGTTCTGCCCTGCAACTAAAATGAACATAGTCAAAATAAGCAGGTTTGGGTTTACACTAACAGTTCCGCTTAATAAAAATGAAAGATTCATTATGATTCCGAAAAATGCAGCTGTTTTTGTTAATCCGCCTAAAATTAAACCTAGACCTACTAAAATTTCTCCCCATTGAACTAAAAAGCTAAATAGTTCTGCGTTTGGAAGGACAAAATGTTGAAGGAAATCTGCCCACCAACTTTGTACTGCAGGGTGGTCCCCTGATGCTTGAGCAATAGCACCCTTTAGAAAGCCACTTGCGTCAAAAGATTGTCCGAAGACTTTGCCTATCCCAGCAGCGAACCATGTATACCCTATGTAAAGCCGTAAAAGTAATAATATGAAAGTAGCACGTTTATCAGTTCTTAAAAAATTGATAACCATTGAAATCCCTCCAATATTGTATTTACACGTTTATTATATATCCAATGTGAAAAGATTCACAATGGAGAGAATGTGAACAAGGATAGGTTGTGAATAATTGTTTTATTTTTTGTAACATTTTATCTGCTTTGATAAACTAAGAATAGAGATATATGTAAAGGAGACAAAGACTCAATATGTGGATGAACTTGTAATGATTAGAAACTACTAGATAGATAAATTTTGCTCTCATAAGCGAGGGTTTATTTAGTTATCTGTAAATCATTCAAGGAATGCATATTTGGCTTGTACATCCCTTTTATAAGGATAGGTGTCTATTTTATGTATCTGTCTTTTTTGTGGGAAAGTTTATATCTCTTATATAAAATATGCGTCCTTTAAACTTGGAGGAGTATATGATGAACCAATTAAAAAATAAAGTAGCAGTTATTACAGGGGTAAGTCGTCTAGATGGTATAGGGGCAGCGATTTGTAAAGAATTAGCTGAATCAGGATACGATATATTTTTTACGTATTGGACAGCTTACGATAAAGAGATGCCTTGGGGCGTTGATAAAAATGAACAAATACAATTAAAAGAAGAGTTACTAAAAAACGGTGTTAAAGTATCAAGTATGGAGTTAGATTTAACTCAGAATGATGCACCAAAAGAGCTTATAAATAAAGTTACTGAACAATTAGGGTACCCTCATATATTAATTAATAATGCAGCATATTCTACGAATAATGATTTCTCTACGTTGACTGTTGAAGAATTAGATAAGCATTATATGGTAAATGTTCGTGCGAGTACCCTGTTAAGTAGTCAATTTTCTCGGGGATTTGATAAGAAATCTGGTGGTAGAATTGTTAATATTACTTCGGGGCAATTTCAAGGTCCTATGGCAGGAGAACTAGCTTATGCGACAACGAAGGGAGCTATTGATGCTCTTACTAGTACGTTGTCAGCAGAGGTAGCTCATTTAGGAATAACAGTGAATGCAATTAATCCAGGACCAACCGATACAGGATGGATGACTGAAGAGATAAAACAAGGGTTAAAGCCGATGTTTCCTTTTGGCAGAATTGGTGAGCCAAGGGATGCAGCTAGACTCATTAAATTTCTAGTAAGTGAAGAAGCCGAGTGGATTACTGGGCAAGTTATTCATTCAGAAGGTGGATTTAAAAGATAAAAAAGAAGGCATCTCACCAGGGTGAGATGCCTTCTTTTTTAATCTTTCTTCAATCTTCGTGCAACACCATTCCCTAAAGACTGTAATCCTTGAACGAGGATAATTAAAATAAAGACAGTTGCATACATTACTTCAGGCTCGTAGCGTAAATGTCCGAAGCGGTATGCTAAATCCCCTAGCCCGCCAGCACCTACAAGGCCAGCCATTGCTGTTGCGCCGATTAAGCCGATCGTTGCGATTGTTAATCCGAGTACAAGGGAGGGACGTGCTTCTTTCACCATAACGTGCCAAATGATTTTTATAGTAGAAACGCCCATCGCTTGGTAGGCTTCAATGACACCGCGATCGACTTCTAGTAAAGCTGTCTCCATTAAACGTGCGATATAAGGGGCTGTGAAGACGACAAGCGGTACGATAACACCTTGCACGCCAATGGACGTTCCCATTAGAAACTTTGTAAAAGGTAAGATGAAGAATAATAGAATGATAAATGGAAGAGAGCGAATGATATTAATAATTGTATTAAGAATAGGATAGATGATTTTATTTTCACGTTGCCCACCAGGTCTCGTTAAAACAAGTGTGACGCCAAGTGGCAGTGCAATAAGGATCGAGATGAGTAATGAAATAGATGTCATTTGAAATGTTTGGATTGTTGCTTCCCATATGACTTTACCCCATTCATCCAAAAAGGACTTGTTTCCCATAGTCTGTTCTACCTCCTTCTACGATGATTCCTTGCCCTTGTAAAAATGATAAAACACGGTGGATTTCATTTTGTTCCCCTTGCATATGAACGACTAGTTTCCCATATGTTTCATGTTTTAACTGCGTAATATTACCGGATAAAATATTCGGATACACTTGGAAACGTTTTGTGGCAACGGCTAAGGCAGGTTCCCCTGAAGTAGTGCCAATAAATGAAAGTGTTACAATTTCTCCAGTACTTTGTAGTTCTTTCTGTACCTCTTCTGGAATTTTCGCTGCAAATGCGCTATTTACAAATTTCTTCGTTGTTACATGTTGTGGGTTTGTGAAAATATCTTTTACAGTCCCACTTTCGACTACAGATCCATGTTCCATAACAGCAACGCGGTCACATATACGCTGGATGACATTCATTTCATGTGTAATGAGTAAAATCGTAATTCCGATTTCTTCGTTAATCTTTAATAACAAATCAAGGATAGAATCGGTTGTTTCGGGATCTAATGCGCTCGTTGCTTCATCACTTAATAACACTTCAGGTTCATGTGATAGCGCACGAGCAATTGCAACACGCTGTTTTTGACCACCAGAAAGTTCGCTTGGATACGCATCTTTTCGATTAAAAAGATCGACAATGCGTAAATACTTTTCTACTCTTTTTTCAATTTCTGCTTTTGGAATGCCAGCAAGCCGTAACGGTAATGCGATATTTTCATAAACGGTAACAGTTTTAAGTAAATTGAATCCTTGGAAGATCATTCCGATTCTTTGTCTCGCTTTTGCTAGTTCTTTTGTCGATAATGTTGTTAAGTCTTGTTGGTTTACAATGATATTTCCTGTCGTTGGTTTTTCTAATAAATTTACACATCGAATCAATGTACTTTTACCAGCGCCACTATACCCAATGATTCCAAATACCTCGCCTTTTTCTACTTTAAGGGAAGTAGACTTAAGAGCCTCAACATTCCCTTTTTTTGTTGTAAATACTTTGGATATGTTTTGTAATTCAATCATTATCGTCAGCTCCTACCAAGATGGTAAAACTGAACCATCAAATTTTTTCTCGATAAACTCTTTTACTTCCTTAGACTGATAAGCTTTCTTTAATTTATTTACAACGGCATCATCTTTATTTTCAGTACGAACAACGACCCAGTTCACATATGGTGAATCTTTTCCTTCGCGGAAGATAGAATCTTTCGCTGGACTTAATTTTGCACCTAATGCAAAGTTTGTGTTAATAGCAGCTGCTTTCACTTCACTTAGTTGTGTTGGTAATTGAGATGCCTCTAATTCGACAATCTTTAATTTTTTTGGATTTTCAATTACATCTTTTGCAGTCGCTTTTTCTGTAGCCTTCGGATCAACTTTTAAAACCCCTGCTTTTTCAAATAATTTTAAAGCTCGAAGTTCATTCGTTGGGTCATTTGGTACAGCAATTGCGTCGCCCTCTTTTAAGTCTTTTACATCTTTTATATCTTTAGAATATACGCCCATAGGGAATGTTACTGTTGAAAATACTTCAGCTAATTTCATATTGCGTTCAGCTTTAAATACATCTAAATACGATTTCGTTTGGTAGCTATTTACATCAAGGCTTTTTTCATCTAAAGATACGTTTGGCGCTACATAATCATTAAATACTTTTATATCAATTTCGAGACCATCTTTTGCTGCAACTTCTTTTACCTTTTCAAAAATTTGTTCATGTGGTCCACCTGTTACACCGACAGTAATCTTTTTCTCGTCTAATGCTTTTACCTCTTTATCTGAACTCACGCTACATGCGCCTAATAATAATACTGCTCCGCTTACAATGCTTAATAATACCTTTTTCATCTATAAATCCCCCTTCATATACGTTCCAAAATAAAAAGCACCTCCCAAAAATAAGAGAGGTGCCGAATAGACGAAATAGATTCCTCTCTTATCTTCCAAAACGAAAACTCGTTTTGCAGGAATTAGCACCTTAGCTTATACGTCATAAGCTCGGTTGCCGGGCATCATCGGGCCAGTCCCTCCGCCACTCTTGATAAGAGTATGTGTATGTAGTTTTGAATATGGTACTAATAGTAAATCTTACAAAAAGAATTGTCAATAATATTTTCAGAATATATTTTATTTTAAGGTAATCGAAACGTTCCCCTTTTTATGTCCTTTTTCTACATATATATGAGCTTCAGCAATTTCTTCTAATCGGTAAGTTCTATCAATAACAGGTTTTAGCTTTTCTGTTTCAGCTAGTTGTTTTAGCAGGTTCATATCTTCTTTACTGACCTTTGCCATCATTCCGTTCACAGATACATATTTTCCATTAGGCATTAATGCATCTGTACAAAGAGACTTTTTATATTTTCCAACTGCATCAAATATAATATCGTAGTGCTCGCCCCGCTTAGTAAAATCTTCTTCCATATAATCAATTACGTTGTCTGCCCCTAAAGTTGTTACTAAATCGAAATTCGAACTACTACAAATGGCTGTGACAGTCGCCCCGAAGTATTTAGCAAGTTGTATGGCAGCTGTCCCTACTGACCCAGAGGCGCCATATATAAGTACTCGTTGCCCTTTTTTTATCTGTCCTTTTCTAAGGAAGTGCAATGCTGAAGTTCCGCCGAAAGGAATAACGGCAGCTTCTTCATATGTCACATTGGTAGGTTTTAATGCTATTAATCCACTTTCATGCACGCATGTGTATTCCGCATAACCACCAAGGTTTAGTTCTGTTAATGCAAAAACTTGATCTCCTTTTTTAAATTGTGTTACATCTGTTCCAATGTCTTCGATTTCACCGGATAACTCTACGCCAAGTATAGGTTTTCTCGGTTTTCTGAAACCTAATATGATCCGCATAGGAATCCAAAATAAGAGTGGGCTATTAAAGCCACGTATTCTACAATCTCCAGTCGATACACTTGTTGCGTGAATTTTAACTAATACTTCATTTTTTTTAGGTTTAGGCTTTTCTACATTTTGAAGCTGGAGAACATTAGGTGGTCCGTACTTTGTACAAATAATCGCTTTCATAATGACCTCCTGAAATGAGTTGTTATTATTTACATCATATTTAAACTTTTTCTCAAACATGTTGTTATATAGGAAATAAATTTAAAGATAAATATTACGAATTATATAGATTTCATAGGAAAAGAGATGATATTATTTTTGGGAAGGAGGGGACGTTATGAAAAAACTTATTTTAATTTCAAGTTTAGTACTTGCAGTCGGTCTAGGAGTAGGGTGTAGTAATGAGAAAACAAAAAAGACTGACGAACCGAAAAAAGAAGCTGTGCAGAAAGAAAAGGAATTAACAGCGAAGGATGTTTTTAATAAAGCGAATGAAGCTTTTAAAAACGAAGAAAATGTAACGATGACATATGATGTGGGAATAAAGGCTGAAGGAACAGAGATGAATGTAATAAAGGCTAAAATGCAACTAGAGCCGAAGAAAAAAAATTCTCGTTCTGAAATGAATGTTTCTGGTACAGAGGTTGTTGTTTATGATGTGGGTGGCAAAATTGCTGGTCAGTTAAAAAATCCTAATACGGGTGAAATTATGTCTGTACCAGAGGAACAATTGAATGCTAACGGAATGAACGCGACTCAAGGAATGGTAGATAATTTAGAGATTCCATCGGAAATTTTAAATAAAGTGAAGATGGAGAAAAGTGGAGATAATTATAAGCTGAAGTTTGCATTAAAAGGGCAAGAGACAGAGAGTATGTTAGCTAGTATGGATGAAAAGCAGAAACAAATGCTACAAGGCCAAAATGCAAAGATAGAAGAAATAGATGGGGAATATATTATTACAAAAGATTTTAAATATGAATCAGCAAAGATAGATATGGTTATGAGTAGCAATGGTGAGGATAAAGCGCACATTATTACGGATGCAAAGTTTACATCGTATGATAAATTTGATCCAATACAATTGCCAGCAGCAAAGTAATCACTGTCAAGAGAGGTACCTGAAAGAACGGGTATCTCTTTTTGTTGCTAATAAGGAGAGTGTCCTTTGAAAAAAAGAAAGATAGCAGTGGTCATTGTCGCATATACGGTTTTGCTTGCAACGTCTGTACATACGTATAAAAAACAAATTGATCATCCTATTATGAGTGATGTAGGTAAATTGCTTCCGACAAAAATAAAACGTGTTGAAGGTGCTACGGAAGAGCACTCGTTAATAAAATTAGTGCGAGATGCAAAAGTTTCAGGAGAGAAAATTTCCATTGCAGGCATGCAACATAGCCAAGGAGGACAGACATATTATCCGAATGGCACGATGCTCGATATGAAAGGATATAATAAAATATTAGAATTTGATCCAGAGAAGAAGCGGATTACAGTTCAAAGTGGTGTCACCTGGAATGATATTCAGAAGAAAATAAATCCTTATGGCCTTGCGGTACAGGTCATGCAGTCTCAAAATATTTTTACTGTTGGCGGTTCATTAAGTGTAAATGTACACGGGCGTGATATTCGTCATGAGGCACTGATTGATACAGTAGATTCATTTAGATTGTTAATGGCAGATGGCACGGTACGTAATGTAAGTAGAGAAGAAAATGCAGAGTTATTTCCATATGTCATTGGGGGTTACGGTTTATTTGGAGTTATTTTAGATGTGACGCTGAAGTTAACAGATGATGAATTATATGAAATGCACACGAGAATGATAGATTATAAAGAATACGCATCTTATTTCAAAGAGAAAGTGAAAAGAGATGAGAATGTTCGTATGCACTTAGCGCGTATTTCTGTTGCTCCAAATTCATTTTTAAAAGAGATGTATGTGACAGATTATACTTTGGCACAAAATCAAAATATGAGAGAAGAGTACAGTGAATTAAAGGAAGAAAATATTATAGCTGCACCGAAATTTTTACTTGGTTTATCACGTTATAGTGATTGGGGAAAGAATACATTTTGGGATATACAAAGAGGTTATTTTGAACGTACAGATGGAAATTATGAGACGCGTAATAATGTTATGAGATCAGATAGTGCTTTTATGGAATATGAAAATCCAAATAGGACCGAAGTGTTACAAGAATACTTTGTGCCTATAGATGCTTTCACAGAGTATATAGATGATTTACGTAACGTATTAAATGAAGAAGAGTTTAATTTACTCAACATTACGATTCGTTACGTGGAAAAGAATGAAAATGCAGTTTTGTCCTATGCGAAAGATGATATGTTTGCGCTGGTTCTTTTGATTAACCAGGGACGCTCAGAGAGTGAGATAAAGAAAACAGAGGATGTCATTCGAAAGATGATTGATGTTACTTTAAAGCATAATGGTAGTTACTATTTGCCGTATTATTCTTATCCAACGAAAGAGCAGTTAAAGAGGGCATATCCTCGCATTGAAGAATTTCTCAAGAAAAAGAAGGAAGTAGATTCAGAAGAGAGATTTGTGAATTTATTTTATAGGGAGTATACGAAATGACATATAGAAGATTTGTGGCTTCGCAAAGTATCATCATGATGGCAGGAAGTATGGTATTTCCTTTTTATATATTATTGCTTCGAAACGTTGGAAATAGCTTCTCGCAATTTGGCTGGGCGTATGGCTTATTTGCTTTAACATCAGCACTTGTATATCCACTAGTGGGAAAGGTATCTGATCAAGTAGGGGATAAAAAATTATTAATCATATACGCTTGGTCCATGGCAATCTTAATGCTTTGCTTTCCAATTGCCACGGAAGTTTGGCATGTGTATATTCTTCAAATTGTAATGGGCGTTTTAGGTGCTGTGCAGCGTAATACTGAGAAGACTTCGTTAGCACGAAAGGTTGCGCAGGAAAAGGCTGGTTATGAGATTGGAAAATACCATGTGTGGACATCCATTGGCGGAGCAGTAGCGGTTATTGCCACGGGATATTTAGTAGATTTCTTTACAATTGGTACAATTTTTTATATTGCATCTATTTTATATGTAGTGAGCGGGATTGTATTAAGTAGTAAAAAAATATAACTATTCCTATTTTCACCTTAATACCCTTTATTTGTTATACTAAAAGGGAATACAAAAGAAAAGGGGACAGTGCCTTTGATGAAATTTGTAGTTTTAGCTATTCTTACTTTGTTTTTGATTCCATGGACAAGAAGTAGTAGTAAGCTTCGAGCAGTGGATAAGAAGGGAGATAAGAAGGTTGTAAAGGGTAAGAAATCATCTATTTTAGTTATTCCTGTTTTATTTTGGATAGGTATTGCAATCTATGAATACTTTTGGCTAATTGATGATCGAGTAGATTCGATTCTTACTCATTATTCTGTTGCAGTAGCAATTTTAATTGGGCTTGTTTTATTTTCACAAGATCAAATAGGGAAATTAGAAGGTACATTAAAAGGACTTCTAATGTTTATTTTACTCGCAAGTTACGGCTACTTTGGTTATTTGCACGATATAGTAATCTCGCAAAAGAAATATGATTCTGTTGTTAAGGTAGAGAAAGATATTTCAGAGCCATTTACTGAAAATGACCAGCCGTTTACAGTGCCGCCAAAGACAGCGGAGAATAAGATGAAAAAAGTATTTGGTGATATTCCAAAAGTAGCTTATTTTGAGCTAGGAGAATTAACGCCACAAATGGTAAACGGCGAAGCTTTATATGTAGCGCCGATTGAAGTTTCAGGTTTTTTTAAAGCACGTAAAGCTGAGACAATTCCAGGGTATGTAACGATGTCAGGTACGAATCCTGATGCGGAAGCGAAACTGCACCTCGGTTATAAAATGAAATATGTGCCAAGCATGTTTTTTGGTAATAATTTAGAGCGTGTGGTAAGGCAAGCAGAACCAAATTTAATCTTTAAAGGAAAACCTAAATTTGAGGTTGATGATAAAGGAAAACCATATTATACAATGACGTATGGTGAATTTATTTCAGGAAGATCTGGATTTGAGGTAGAAGGTGTTGTCGTAGTAGATGCACAAACAGGTGAAGTGAAAAGATATGATAAAGGAAAGGCACCTAAATTTGTTGATGGTGTATTAAATCATGAGACTGCATCTACGTTAAATACGTACTTTGGTAAATATATTCACGGATTTTGGAATACGAAATTTTCACAAACAGATATGAAAATTCCGACTGAGTGGGGAACGAAAGAAGGCGTGACCCCGATTTTTGGTAAAGATGGAACACTGTATTATTTTACAGACTTTACTTCTCCAAAAGAAGGAGTAGATTCAGCTCTAGGCTATTCATTAGTAGATGCACGCACAGGCAAGCTATATTATTATAATGGAAAAGAAGTAAAGGGGATTATGGATGGTTCAGCAGCTACAGAAGTAGTGGATAATTCCTTTAAGAGAGAGAAATGGCATGGGACAATGCCTGTCATTTATAACGTATACGGTAAACCAGCTTGGATTATTCCGGTTGTTGATGACGGAGGCCTAGTACGTGCGCATACAGTTGTATATGCTGCTAATGCAAAAATATTTGCGACAGGTTCTTCGCAGAAAGAAGCGCTTGAGAATTATAAAAACGTAATGAGCGGTAATGGTGATACATTTAGACCAACCTCAACAGGAAAAGAAGCGCAAAAAGAAGGTATTGTACAACGTGTATATAAAGAAAAATCTGGTGAAAATACAATCGTGTACGTACTTTTAGAGAATGAACAAAAGGTATTTATGATACCAGTGAAGAAATTTCCATATGCTATGTTTACAGAAGTAGGAGATCCAATTCAAATTACATATTTAGATACGGGAGAGACGATGGCCTCGGTATCTAAATTTACGAATAGCAATGTGAAAAAGTAAAGCGGTAGAATTTCTATCGCTTTTTTTACATTATGAAAGAGGAAAATGCACTGTACTTGACGTATGTTTATGATGTAACTATAATTGTTACGATTCAGTGTGTATAGGAAAGGGTGAATTGAAAAAGTGAATGAAGTTAATCACGAAATATATAAACCTGTAAAGGCAAACAGGTTGTGGATGATTCTTGTATTAGGGACACTTACGGCAATTGGGCCATTATCTATTGATATGTATTTGCCTTCATTACCGAAGTTAACGGATGACTTGCAAACAGGTGCATCCCTAGCGCAGCTTACATTAACAGCTTGTTTACTTGGGCTTTCAGTAGGGCAATTATTTGTTGGCTCAATTAGTGATATTTACGGAAGACGCAAACCACTTATTATTGCTCTTATTATTTATGTTGCTTCTTCTTTACTTTGTGCTGTTGCGCCATCTATTTGGACATTAGTATTATTGCGCTTCCTACAAGGAGCTTCAGGATCAGCCGGGATTGTTATATCACGTGCGATGGTAAGAGATATGTACTCAGGTTCTGAAATGACGAAGTTTTTCTCACTGCTTATGTTAGTAAACGGAGCAGCACCTATTTTGGCACCGATTATTGGGGGGCAATTGTTACAGTTTACAACGTGGCGCGGTGTTTTCATCGTTCTTGGAGCAATTAGCGTATTCATGTTAATCTCAGCTACTTTTGTATTACGTGAAACATTACCTCCTGAAGAAAGAGAAACGGGTGGTTTGTCAGGGACTTTGGCGACGTACGGAAAATTGTTAAAGGACCGTCTGTTTATGGGATATGCATTGTCACAAGGATTAGTAACAGCGGCAATGTTTGCATACATTTCGGGCTCACCATTTGTGTTGCAGAACATATACGGAGCATCACCACAGCAATTTAGTTTATTCTTTGCGATTAACGGCATCGGTATTATTATTGCTAGTCAGGTAACGGGTCGTTTAGCGGGGAAAGTGAATGAGAAGACATTATTTGTTGCGGGTATTATTATCGCAGCTGTTGGTGGTCTATCTTTACTACTGACAATCGTACTAGGAATAGGTTTAATTGGTGTTTTATGTTCGTTATTCCTTGTTGTATCAAGTGTCGGGGTTGTATCAACAACTGGGTTCTCATTAGCGATGAGAAATCAGAAACAAGCTGCAGGAACAGCATCAGCTTTATTAGGTTTATTACAGTTTATTTCAGGAGCTCTTGTTGCTCCGCTAGTAGGTATCGGTGGAAGTAATACAGCATTACCGATGGGTATTGTTATTGCGCTTTGTGAAGTAGGAGCAGTGTTATGTTATCTATTTATGGCCAGAAGAAGTGAGAAACAGTTTGAACTGCAACAAAAACAAAATCTAGAGGCTTAACAAAAAAGAACTGATTCAAAGGGAATGTTTGAATCAGTTCTTTTTTCATTTCTTTGAAATACCTCATACAGTTTTGTAAGGTGATGTAGTAAAGCATTGCAAAAATTATTTGTATAAAGTGACGATACTGTGACAAACATGTTGGTATATATATTACGGTGTCGTCTTAAGTGTAAAAAGTAGGATGTTCTCGGTATAATAACAAGTGGAGATAAAAGAAACTATAATGAGTAATAGTTGTAGATAAAAGGAGAAGAAGAGATGAAGAAGGTTTTGGGTATTGCCGTAATGGGAGGAATGCTCCTTCTAGCAGGATGTAATGGAAATAAAGATACGAAAGAACCGAAAGAAAAGGTAGAGCAATCTACAGAACAAACAGAAGAGATGAAAGAATACCGTGCAGTACATGAAAAATACGATACGAAAATGAATAAAGAAATTAATAAAGCACTGCAGTTATTTGAAGTAGCAAAAGAAAAGGGCGGTAAGGAAATAACGACTGCTACATATAAAGAAGATGTGCAAAAGGTAACAACGAGCATGTTAGAAGATATTGATCATATACGTAAAGAAATTCGTGTGCCGAAGTCGAAAGAGCAAGAACATGAAGTATATGTTGGTTTCTTGAATGAATCGGAGCAAGCAATGAAAAAATTACAGAAGTTAGCTAAAGAAGAAGATTCATCGTTGATTCGTGATATAGAAATTAATTTTGCAACAGCATCAACATACTATAAACGTTTTCAAGCAGAAATGAAAAAATAACCTTGCCTGTGCAAGGTTATTTTTTCTTCTTACTACCGCCTACTTCTTTATTTTATTTCTCTTTTGTATTCTTTTTTCGTTCCATCAGAGAAGACAACTTCTAAATCAAATTTTTGATAGTCTTTATCAAGTTTGAAAACGTTCACTACTTGATCGATTACTTCTTGGTCAGCAGTATTTTTATCAAATTTTAATTCTTGTAAGAGTGGGCTTAATTTTGTGATAGCCTCGTCTCCTGTTAATTTTACATCTGCTTTATGATCTTCAATTTTTGCTTCCATTTTCTTATCAGCTGCTACATTTTTATAGTCTGCTTCGTAGTCTTTCTTTGTATCTTGGTAGTCTGCCTTTAAATCGAATTCATTGAAGTTTAGTTTTAAATCTGCAGGAGCCTCATTTTTTGCTTCTTCAGTCGTCTTTTTATTAGAAGTTGTGTCTTCTTTTGCAGGAGCTTTACATCCTGTTAATGCAGGTACTAGCATAAGAGCTAATAAAACTGATAGTAGAATTCTCATTATAAATTCCTCCTTATGTAAATTCGTTCTATACAAGTTTTTCCCAAAAACATGTAATTATGTATGTGTTGAAAATAAATTATTATTCTGTAGTTGCAAGGGCTAATCCGCAATTTAAATCAAAAAAGATTTGTATGTATATGGTAAATTGAAGTTGTGAGGAGGGGCTAAAATGCATGAAGAATATAAAGAGATAATAAAAAAATCAATTGAATATATAGAGAATCACTTACATGAGGAGCTTACAACAGAAAGAGTGGCATCTCACAGTGCAGTATCGATGTACCATTTTCATCGCATCTTTCAAAGATATGTTGGGATGAGTGTAACAGATTATATTCGAAAGAGAAGGTTAACTCATGCTGCGCAAGTTTTAGTGTCAACGGAGAGAGCTGTTATTGATATTGCAGTGCAATACGGTTTTTCCTCACAAGAGGCATTTACGAGAGCTTTTAAAAGAATGTTTCAATTGCCACCAAAGAAATATCGAAAGTACTTTCAGTCATTTTATATAGAAAGAGAGGGTGTTTCAATGCAAAAAGGTATACCGAAAGGATGGATCTTAAGTGGAAGTCATCCTGCTGAATATGAGATGGGTTTAGATTATGAAGTTGTCCATCAGGGGAAAGTATCTGCATACATAAAAGCAAAAGAGAATGTTACGCACGGAGGATTTTCAACATTAATGCAAATGTTCCGAGCGGATAAATATGTAGGAAAGAGATTACGTTTTACAGCATTTATTAAGAGTGAAAATGTAAGAGATTGGGCAGGATTGTGGATGCGAGTAGATGGAAAAGATACAGAACCGCTCGCTATGGATAATATGCAAAATCGCCCCATTAAAAATACGAATAACTGGCAATCGTACTCGGTTGTATTAGATATAAAAGAAGAAGCACTTGGTATTGCATTTGGTGTTTTATTATCAGGAGAAGGTTGTGTGTGGCTAGATAGTATTCGATTTGATGAAGTAGATGAAAAAATTCCTTCAACAGATTTGGCAGAGAACTTTTATGAAACACTTTTAGAAGAGCCAGTGAATCTACAATTTGAAGAAGTAGAAAAATAAAAAACAAGGAGAAAAGATATGCTCAAATATGTAAAACTAATAAGTATTAGTTTAGTAATATCGTCTTGTATTATGGGAATTAATTATTTAGTTAGCTATCTTTGGTCAGGGCATATACCTTCTTTGACGTGAAGAACATATTTGATGTTTGTGTTTATATTTATGATGAGTTTTGGTTCAATGCAAAAAGAAGGAAAAGAGGATTATTGACAATAGTCTTCTTCGCCTTTCTTTCATTAACACAAATGGTTGTAACTGTTTTTGGAGATGCAGGTATGATTTTCAATATCATCTCACTATCGTTACAACTTGTAAGTTTGGGTGTAATTGTACCACATGAAATGCTTTCTAAAACATATCAAACAATCGGTGAATTATTTCCTGCAATATATGCAGGAAATGGCTATTATACAATAATATTTGGAGGAGTTAGTTTAGAAAGAAATATTATTTCATTATTAGTTATTGTATTGGTTATACAATTAGTAGCAGGTATGATTTTAGCTATAAAAGGAATGGCAAAGGGAAGAGGAAGCTCTGTAGTTAAAGTTGTATAAAAGTAAAAAGGTATCCTTCATGGGATACCTTTTACTTTTGTTACTTTGCAACTTCTGTCCACTTGTAGTTAAACTCACCACCGAAGTCAGTTGTTACAAGTCCTTTAATAAAAGAGCGTTGTAAGTAAGAACGACCTTGTTGGTATAAAGGAGCGACAGCGCCGTCTTGTAATAGAATTTTTTCAGCTTGCTTCATTGCTTCAAAGCGTGCTTTTTCATCGCCAGCTAAATCTGTTTTCACTTTATGAATTAGCTCATCGTACTCTTTGTTAGAGTATTTATCGAAGTTATAAGCACTATCTGTTGTAAATAGATCTAAGAATGTAATTGGATCAGCGAAGTCAGGGCCCCAGCCGTCAATACCAATTTCATAGTCACCACTTAATAGTAGTTTTAGCTGTTGTTTACGTGGTTGTGGTTTTAAATTCACTGTTAATCCGTCTAAGTTTTTTTCTAATTCACCTTTTAAATATTCACCAGTCTTTTTAGCTAAAGCATTGTCACTTGTTAATAGTTCGATTGTTACTTTGTCAGTACCAAGTTCTTGTTTTGCTTTTTTCCAGTTTTCTTTCGCTGTTTTCACATCATCCTTGACTAGATTTCCATTTTCTTTACGGAAGTCGTTGCCTTCTGGGCTCTTTGCGAATTTCGCAGGAACCATTCCTTCAGCTGGAACAGCGCCGTTATTTAAAATTGTTTCTACGTAAGCTTTTTTATTCATTGCGCCGTTAATAGCAAGGCGTGCATGTTGATTTTTTAATGTTTCATTTTTCTGATTTAGTCGTAAGAATTGAATGCCGACTTCAGCGCGTTCCTTGAAGTTTGGATCGCTCTTATATTTATCAACAAACTCTGCAGTTAAAGCAACGCGATCAATTTGTCCTGAATCATATAAGTTCACTTCTGTAGACTTATCTTTAACGACATTGAAGTTGATTTCTTCTAATTTTACCGTTTTAGCATCCCAATAGTTAGGGTTTTTCTTCAATTGGAAGCTTTGTTCATGTTTCCAGTTCTCTAATGTGAAAGCACCGTTGTAAATTAAATGATTTGTTTCCAAACCATATTTATCACCTTGAGATTTTAAGTACTCTTCATTAATTGGTAAGAATGTTGAGAATGTCGTTAAGCTTAAGAAGTAGGGAACAGGACGGTCTAGTTGTACTTCTAACGTTTTGTCATCGACAGCTTTGACCCCTAGTTGATCAATTGGCAATTGTTTTTGGTTTATTTGTTTCGCATTCTTTATATCGAAGAATAAGAATGCGTATTCAGCTGCTGTATCAGGATTTACGGCACGTTGCCAAGCGAAGGCAAAGTCCTTTGCTGTAACAGGAGTACCGTTTGACCATTTTGAATCACGCAGATGGAATGTATATTTTGTTTTATCGGGACTAATGTCAACCGACTCAGCGACACCAGGAACCGGTTTATTATCTTCTCCCATTGCATATAACCCTTCAAAAACATTGCGCATTACGTTCATGGATTCCCCATCCGTTGCTTTTGCAACATCCATTGTTGGAATTTCTGAAGCGAATGATAAGTTAATTGCCTGTTTATCAGGTGCTTTATCGTTTGCTTTCGCTCCGCTTGCATTATCTTTATTTCCCCCGCAAGCAGTTAGTAATAGACTTGCCCCTAAAACAGATGCAACAACAGGTATAACTTTTTTCTTCATTGTTCGTTCCTCCCTAAATGTGTTGTTCGTAACGTCATAATGCCCATGTCTGAAGTAGCTATAGAAGGAGAAAAAACCTATTATAAATATTTGTTTATAGGTAATCAGGTGTTCTATATGTATATACATGTTGATTTATAATCTATCGTTATATGTTTCAACGTAGTAGACATTATATTTTGATGGTGAAATATTTCGTTTCTTTGATTATTTAGAATATTAACACTGAAAAGAACTATATGTCAATAATAAAAATAGATTGTTAATTTCTTAGAATAATATATTGAAAAAGCAGATTCTCATGTGTGAGAGAACCTATTTTAAATATATTTTGCTAAAAAAATAATTGGTGTGGGCTAATAATAAGTGGGGATGAAGAAACCCCCACTTATTAAAGTTTCACTTTATTTTTCAATTTTTGCCCACTTGAAGTTTAATTGACCTGCAAAGTCTACTTGCACAATTCCTTTCACATAAGAACGTTCTAAATAAGATTCGCCTTTTTGGTAAAGAGGAGTGATAACAGAGTCTTTAAATAATATTTTCTCGGATGCTAGTAATGCTTCCCAGCGAGCTTTTTCATCACCAGCTAAAGTTGTTTTCACTTTTGCTATTGTTTCATCGAATTCCTTATTAGAGTAATGATCTAAGTTATAAGGGTTATTCGTTGTAAATAGCTCAAGGAATGTAATTGGATCCGCAAAGTCAGGGCTCCAGCCATCAATTCCGATTTCGTAGTCACCTTTTAATAAAAGCGAAACTTGTTGCTTACGCGGTTGCGGTTTTATATTTACTGTTAATCCATCTAGATTCTTTTCTAGTTGTCCTTTTAAGAATTCACCAGTTTTCTTATCAAGGTCAGCATCACTCGTTAATAATTCTAATGCTATCTTTTCAGAACCAAGCTCTTGTTTAGCTTTTTTCCATAACTCTTGTGCAGATTTTGTATCAACTTTTGTTAAATCGCCATTTGCAGTACGGAAGTCTTTTCCTTCAGGTCCTTTTGCAAAGTTTTTTGGAACGAGACCAAATGTTGGTGTAGATCCATCATTTAATAACGTATTTACAAAGGATTTTCTATCAATTGTTTGATCAATTGCTTGGCGTGCAGAAACGTTTTGAAGCACTTTGTTTTGTTGATTCATACGTAAAAATTGTACGCCTACGTTTGGACGTTCTTTAAAGTTAGCATCTTTTTTATATTTATCGACGAAGTCAGATGTTAGTTTTATACGATCTAATTGTTTTGACTCGAATAAATTTACTTCTGTTGATTTTTCTTTTACGACGTTAAAATTGATTTCTTCTAGTTTGACAGTATCTTTATCCCAATAGGTAGGGTTTTTCTTGAATTTAAAGCTTTGTTCGTGCTTCCAATCGCTTAGTGTAAAAGCTCCGTTGTACAAGATTGTATTATCTTCTAAAGCGTACTTATCACCTTGTGCTTTAAAGAATTCCTCGTTAATTGGTAGAAATGTTGGGAACGCTGTTAAGCTAATAAAATACGGAACAGGACGCTCCAATTCTACCTCAAACGTATGGTCATCAACTGCTTTTACACCAAGTTTGTCGGCTGGAAGTTCTTTGTTGTTAATTTTTGTTGCGTTTTTAATATCAAAGAATAGAAATGCATATTCAGAGGCTGTTGCTGGATCTACGGCTCTTTGCCAAGCGAACACAAAATCTTTAGCTGTAACAGGAGTGCCGTTTGACCATTTTGAATCTCGCAAATGGAATGTGTATTTCGTTTTATCGCCACTTACTTCATGAGATTTTGCAACACCAGGAACAGGTTTGTTACCTTCACCAAGATTATACAAACCTTCAAATACGTTTCGCATTACTTGACCAGAATCAGTATCTGTAGCACGAGCCGTATCCATTGTTCGTATTTCAGTAGGTGAAGATAAGTTTAAAACCTGTTTACTAGGTGCCTCGTCTTTTGCATTTGCTCCGCTTGCTTCGTTTTTATAACTACCGCAACCAGTTAATAAAATACTTACTCCTACAACTGATGCAATACCGGGTACAAACTTCTTTTTCATTTGATTTTCCTCCTAAATAATTAAGTTTGGATGATGATGAGGGAAATGAAAAATAAAAAATCCCTCTTTTCATATTGAGAAAGAGGGATTTTTACGTACAAGTTATGCACCCGTATATAAACGAAGTCCCTCATTCTATCTTTCAAGCATAAAGCTTGCAGGAAGTGGCACAGTATTCAAAATGAACCTGTTGCCGAGGTTTCAAAGGGCCAGTCCCTCCACCTCTCTTGATACAATGAGTAAACGAATAAATTTTATTAATTTTTGTGTTTCTTTGATAATTCAAAATCTTACACCTTGAATAATGAAGTGTCAACTAAATGAAATATAGTTTAAATTTTCAGTTTTCTTAAACGAAAAAACCACTGCATAGGGCAGTGGTTTTTCTACTAGAAGTTAAAGTTATCTGGATCTGGACCAACGCGACGATCTTCATTTAAAGCTTGAATTGCTTTCATATCATCAGCATTTAATTCAAAGTCGAAGATGTTTGCATTTTCAATAATGCGATGTTCTTTAATTGATTTGGGAATTGTTACAACTTCGTTTTGTAAATCCCAGCGTAAAATAATTTGCGCAGTTGATTTATTATATTTTGTCGCAATTTCTTGTAACGTTGGATTATCTAGTAGTTGTCCTTGCATTAATGGTGACCAAGCTTCAAGCTGGATATTATGTTCTTTACAGAATGCATGTAACTCTTCTTGTGCTAAACGTGGGTGGTATTCCACTTGGTTGACCATTGGCTTAATTTCAGCAATTTCAAATACGTCTTGTAAGTGGTGAATGTGGAAATTACTCACACCGATAGCGCGAACACGGCCATCTTTATAAAGTTTTTCTAATGCTTTCCATGATTCGGTATATTTCCCTTTCACAGGCCAATGTACTAAATATAAATCTAAATATTCTAGACCTAATTTCTCTAATGTAGTTTCAAATGCTTGAAGTGTTGTTTCATATCCTTGATCGCTATTCCATACTTTTGAGGTAATAAATAATTCTTCGCGTGAAACACCGGATTCACGAATCGCTTGTCCAACGCCTTCTTCATTTTGATAGATTGCTGCAGTATCGATGCTGCGGTAGCCATTTTTAATTGCTGCTTTTACAGAATCAATTACTTCTGAACCATCTTCTACTTTAAAAACACCTAAACCAAACCAAGGCATTTTTACACCGTTATGTAATGTTGTATAGTCTTTTAAACTTGTTAAAATCATATTATTTCCCCCTAGCTTTTTTGTTTGTTGCTTCTACTGCTTTTTGAATTGCCTCTGAAAAATTATATTCGTATAAAGTTTTGAGACCCTCAGCTGTGGAACCACCTGGCGTTGTTACTTGTTCGCGGAGGTTAGCTGGATTTTGCGTTTGTTCGAGCATAGAAGCAGAGCCAGAAATCATTTGAATGACAAGATGTTTTGCGGTTTCTTCATCGACTCCATAACTTTTTGTTGTTTCAATTAAGCTTTCAGCAAAGTAATAAAGGAAGGCTGGTGCACTTCCAGTAACTGCAGTAAGCTGATGAACTTCTTCCTCAGTACAAAGTTGCGAAGTACCAATCCCTTTTAAAAGCAGTTGCAGGGTTTCTTGATGCATCGCGTTTACTGATTGTCCCATTGTATATAAGGAGATAGATTTTCCAATTTCAGCAGCTGTATTAGGCATAATCCAAGCAACAGGCGTGCCCTTTGGGAGTCTAGCTTCTAAATAAGATGGTCCAATGCCGGCTGCGACTGTTACGACTAGTTGATTTGATAGTAACGGAGATAGCTCAGCTAATAACTCTTCATGAGCAGAAGGTGGCATTGCTAAAACAACCGTATCAACAGATGTAACATGCTGTTTCCAATCTGTTGCAGTAGACACATTATATCGATGTTGTAACTGTTTTAGCTTTTCTACGTTGCTTCGGTTAGAGACGATAATTTCTTCGATGTACTCTTTGCTTGTTTTAAGTAATCCGGAAAATATAGCTTCTGCCATACGACCGGCACCAATAAATAAAATTCGATGTTTAGTTAGCATATCCTTTATTCCTTTCTAGTAGAGATATGTTATAAAAACGATATCATCTTTAAGAGAATTTTGTAAAAAGAAAAGACTTACCGTAGATGGAATGGATAATGAGAAGGCGGAAATTCATGCTAATATTAGCTGTTATTAATCTCTTTATATGTGTAGCTGGTTTGCTAGAGTGGAAGAGCAATTATAAGGGGCAAGAACATACAAATAATTATATCTAGAAAATAATTAGAATTGAAAAACCCCTGAGGCATATATGCTTCAGGGGTTTACTAATAGAATATAAGATTATGCTTTTGTCATACCAAGTAATACAGCGCCGCCGATAATTAAAACACTACCGAGTGCAATAAAGATCAATTGGCGTTTTGTTTTCTTTTCACCTAAGAATACAATCGCACCGAATGTTGAGATAACGATTCCAGTTTGAGATAATGGGAAGCTTGTTGCTACTCCAACACGTGGTAATGAAAGAAGTAAGAATAAGTTTCCAGTTCCCCATAGTAAACCAGACAAAGCATTACGGATTGCATATTTGTTAAATGGTTTATGTTTAGACGTCAGTACAACTGCACCAACAAACATACCAACTGCTTGTGGTAAAATAGCAGACCAACCATCGATATTATACCAACGAATAATAATTACATATACAAGATAGCCGAAAGTAGAAACAATTAAAGTAAGAAGTCCTTTTTTCAATTGTCCAGGTGGCTGAGCATTTTCTTTATCATCTAATGATGTGAATACAACACCAACTACGATTAATAGGATTGCAATCGTTCCCAGAATGATCGTTGTAGTAGTAGTCCACTCACGGAAAGCGATAACCCCAAAGATAGAAGTTGCAACAAGTTGCATACCAGTAGAAATCGTTACAGTAGTTGAAACACCTAGTTTTTCAACTGTTTTTAATTGGTTTACTTGTCCTAAAGCCCAGAATAAACCTGAAATAAAACCAACAATTAAGATTGTCATTGTTAAAGCTGGTTGAGTAAATACATACATAATTGTTGCGAAGAATAGAGCACCGATTGTCATACCTACCGTTTGGCTATATGCACCACCGCCCATTTTTACGCTTACTAATAAGATGTTTCCCCATGCAATTGCAGGAAGAAGCGCTAATAAAATGTCCATTACAAGACTCCCTTCGGTTTGCTATACCAATATAGTTACATATCGTTCTAACGATCGGTAATGCCCCACTAATAGAGTAGAAGATTACCGATCGCTAAAACAGGATGAAGAATTCACGATATAAATGCGTTTTCATTTCTTCATTTTTTGAAACACCTCCATATAATAACAGGAAATTGCCTATTTTAGAAAGTGAATTCAAATAAAATGTATATTTTAATAAGAGGTAAAATTCAGTTATTTCCCGGTGGTATATTTTATTTCCTAAGAAATAAAGAAGCAGCTTCGAAAAAAGCTGCTTTAAGAGTTAGTAATTCTTTTATTAATAAGTTGAATACATAGTAGAAATAAGAGTGACATAACGATAGTAATAACTACAAGTGTCCAGGCGAGTTGCATATTACTTGCATCAATAGCCATGTAAATTGCAGTTGGGATTGTCTGTGTTTTACCAGGAATGTTCCCGGCAAACATAAGTGTAGCACCAAACTCACCGAGCGCGCGGACAAAGCTCAAAATCATCCCGCTTAGTAAGGCAGGAAATGCGAGTGGAAGTGTAACGTGCAGAAAAACTTGATATTCACTTGCGCCAAGGTCACGAGCACTTTCTTCAATTTGTACATTTGCGATAGAAAATCCCGTTTTCGCTGATTGGTACATAAGCGGAAATGCAACAACTGTAGAAGCGATGATCGCAGCAGTAGATGTGAACATAATAGACTGCTGAAATAATGATTCAACCCACTTTCCGATCGGGCTGTTGTTTCCAAAGATGATAATGAGAAAGAAGCCGATAACAGTTGGTGGAAGTACCATTGGTAATAAAAATATGGTTTCTAATAGTACTTTATATCGCCATGAGGAGCGAGCTAGTGCTCGCCCGACAATTGTCCCTAAAATTGTAACGAGAATAGTGGCGCACGCAGCTACTCTTAAAGATAGAAAGACAGGCGATAAAATAGCATCAATGCTCATAGTAATTACGACAGAACTGTAAATCCATATTTCTTAAAGATAGATTGTGCATCTTTTGACTGCAAATACTCATAAAATGAAGTCGCCTCTTTCTTATGTTTAGATTCCTTTATAACACCTAAAGGATAGTGGATTGGCTCATGAGAAGTAGCTGCTGCTGTCTCACCAATCTTTACTTTATCCGAAATGAGAGCATCTGTTTTGTATACGATACCAGCATCGACATTCCCTGTTTCTACATATGTTAACACTTGGCGAACATCTTTTGTAAATACGACTTTATTTTGAACATCATTCCAAAGGTTTTCGTGTGTTAGAGAAGCCTTTGCATATTTGCCAGCAGGTACAGATTCAGGTGTACCAAGTGCAATTTTTTTGATTTTCTCATCTTTTAAATCTTGAAATTTTGTAAGAGAACTATCTTTAGGGATGACTAGAACTAGTTCATTTCCAAGAAGATTTTTCCCTTCTTTTTCATTAATGAATCCTTTCTTTACAAGGGTTTGGAATTTATCTTCTGCTGCTGAGAAGAATAAATCAGCAGGTGCACCTTGTTCAATTTGTTGTTGAAGTGCTCCAGAAGCACCGAAGTTAAAAGAAAGTTTGATATTTGGCTCTTTTTCTTTATATTGTTTTTCGATTTCTTTTAATGCATCTTGTAAGCTTGCAGCAGCTGAGATAGTCAGTTCAACTGTTTTATCCTCTTTAGCAGTTGACTTTGTATGCTTTTCCCCACTTGTACAAGCAGCGCTAAATATAAGAAGGAAAGAAAGTATAAGTGCCCCGATGGAACGTAATGTAAATTTATTCATAAAAAAATCCCCTTTCATTTTGATACATCTAATTATAACTAAATATAACTAATTATAACTAGTTATAATTGAATATAATTTGAACATATATCTATTTTTAAAAAATAGGAGAAATATTCTTTTCTTTGTTACAATGAAAGGAGAAAGTGAGGAATCGTCTATGGATCATCATTCCTACACAACGGAAGAAGTAGCAAAGCGATTAAAAGTATCAAAATTAACTGTATACGACTTAATTAAAAAAGGAGAACTTCCTTCTTATAGAGTTGGTAGACAGATGCGCATTGATGCAGCAGATTTAGATCAATATATAAAGCAAATGAAAACAGGAAAAGTACAAGTTAATCCTGTAAAAAACGATGGTAGTAGTATCTTGAACACGTGTATTA
This sequence comes from Bacillus sp. FSL R9-9497, assembly GCF_038005805.1. NCBI lineage: Bacteria > Bacillati > Bacillota > Bacilli > Caryophanales > Bacillaceae > Bacillus > Bacillus sp. FSL R9-9497. The sequence continues at coordinate 193,126 of NZ_JBBOTY010000001.1, forward strand.
TTAGTGGTCAAGAACTAACGTTAGATATGTTAGCTAAACGTATAGAAAATCGTTTGCCAAGTTCTAATGTTTTAAGAGCGTATCAAGGTAGCTTAACGAGTTTAGTGAAAATGTATCAAGGAGAAGGAAGTATCGTTAGTTTGCATTTGTTTGATGGTGAAACGGGTACATATAATATTCCTTACGTAAAACGTATTTTAGTAGGACAGCCATGTCTTATGATTAATTTATTGTCCAGAAATGTAGGGTTTTATGTTCAAAAAGGAAATCCGAAGAAAATAAAGACATTGGCTGACATATCCGGGTCCACTATAAAGTTTGTGAATCGAGAAAAGGGTTCTGGTATTAGAGTGTTAGTGGATGAACAATTACGAATCCAAAAATTAAATAAAGCTGATATTAGTGGATATGAATGGGAAGAATCGAATCATCTTGGTGTTGCCACTCAAGTTGCAAATGGAAAAGCTGATGTAGGAGTAGGTTCAGAAAAGTTTTCGCAAATTGTAAATGTGGACTTTATTCCAATCATGAAAGAACAGTATGATTTAGTAATTTTGAAGAATAAAGAAAATGAAGAGTTGATTGAAGTTGTGAAAGACATTCTGCAATCGAAAGAATTTCATAATGAATTAAATGCGATTGGCGGATATGATATTACGAAAACAGGTCAAATTGTATATGAAACAAACTAAAAAGCTGCTTGTCTATAAGACGAGCAGCTTTTTCTATATAAAGGGGGTTGGGGAAACAAAGTGTTAAACAAGACCTTGAGCAAGTGTATAAATGAAAGCCGTAAGAAGAGTAGCTCCACTTGCAAGTCCGATAAAGTCTGATTTGTTGAAAGTAATGTTGTTCATTATAATCTCTCCTTATTTGTTTAATGTAGTTGCAACAGCTTTTGCATCGACAAGTGCGGATAGCACCATGCCCATTGTATTTAAAAGTTTATTTGATTTCATATTGTTCATCATGCGTATCCGCTCCTTTTCGAATTGTTGTTGCCCTGCTTATGTCTTAATTATAGGAAATATGTCTACTTGCAACTATCGAATTAGCTTACGAAAGACTTACACTTTTGTAAGAAAAAAAGACATTCGTGTAAGAATGTCTTTCATAGCATATTGATATGATGATGTTCTTCAATTGTTTTTAAAAAACTACGCATTGAATTCGTCATATAGCTATCTTTACGGCGTATGAAAACCGTTGAAATACTGCCGTATTTTTCAGGGATTGCATGACAATGTACCTTACCTGCTTTAGAAAGATGATGGACAGCAGACTGTGGTACGAGTGTAATTCCGAGACCGAGTGCAACACTGTTTAATATTGTCTCTAATATATTGAATTCCATAATTCTTTTTGGTAGCAAACCTTCATCTTTAAGCCAACGTTCTAGTTTGGAGCGGTATCCACATCCTTGGTTAAAAACGAGTAGAGGAGTTGTTGTAAATTCTTCTATATGAAAGGCTTTATTTTGTGTTATAAGCATTAATTTCTCTGTACTAACATCGTATTGTTCGATTAGTGGATGTTTAATAGGACCTGATATAAAGGCACCATCTAATTGGTGATCAAGTACTTCTCTAATTAATTCTTCTGTTAGACCCGCTTGTAATGATAAATCGACATTCGGATAGCTTTTATAGTAAGAAGATAAAATGGTAGGCAGTGTACTTACTGTTTCGACTGTACCGATTTTTAATATACCGGAGGGTGTTTCGCTATCTAAAAATACTTGTTTTAGTTCATCGACATCTTGCAAAATTTTACTAACATAAACGAGCATTTTTCTTCCTTCAGCTGTTAAAGTCATTCCTCGTTTATGGCGGTAAAAGAGTGGGGTTTTTAATTCGTTTTCTAGTTGTTTAATACGTGCAGTTACATTTGATTGTACATAATTTAATTCCTTTGCTGCGCTACTTACACTACCCTGATCGGCAACGCTTTTAAAGATTTGTAAGTCTCGTAATTCCATTTTGTAATCCCCCTTGATGTTAACTATCATTATAAATGATAGTTAACATCATTTTGAATCATTTTACGTGATATATTTTTTCTTTTACAATTCTCTTTGTGCAAATAGAAAGAAACGGGGGATTGCGGTGAGAAGAGGTCAAATGATAATAGGGGCTTTAGCGTGTTTAATTGCGAGTATGTCATGGGGAGCGATGTTTCCAGTTGCTGATCATGCGCTAGAATACATAGATCCATTTTATTTTTCGCTTATTCGCTATGGAGCAGTGGCGATAATGCTGATTGTATTGTTGTTAATGAAAGAAGGAAAACAGGCATTTCGTTTAGAGGGAAGAGGAAAGTTACTCGTCTTTTTTGGAACGATGGCATTTACAGTATATAATGTCCTCATATTTTTAGGGCAAATGTTGATGGGTAAGTCGGGTGTAATGGTAGCTTCCATTATGGAAGCACTTATGCCGATGATTTCTATTTGTATTTTATGGGGATATAAGCATATAAAACCGAAGAAGTATATGATAACGAGTATGGTTATTGCTTTTGTAGGAGCTGTGTTTGTTATTACAAAAGGTGACATGAGTTTCTTTGTAACATTGAAAGATAATATGTTCCCATTAGCATTTATATTTATTGGTGTTGTAGGCTGGGTTATTTATACGATGGGTGGTCAAACTTGTAGTGATTGGTCAACATTACGTTATTCTACGTTGACGTGTGTATTCGGTACGACTGTTACAGCGATTATAACGGTAATTATTACGTCGCTTGGATATATTTCAGTTCCGAGTATGGGAACGATTTCTATTGTGAAATATGATTTGTTATTTATGATGACATTGCCAGGTATTGTAGCGCTACTTGCTTGGAACTATGGTGTGAAAATTTTATCATCCATTAATGGGATTTTATTTATTAATTTTGTACCAATTACGACTTTAGCTATTATGATGATGCAAGGGTATCAAATCACAATGTTTGATATTATAGGGACTGTACTTGTTATTGCAGCGCTTATTCGCAATAACGTTTGTCAGAGAAAAGAAGAAAATATAAATAAGAGAGTTTTACAAGAAGAACAATTACGTCAAGCTGTTTAATAGGCAAATGGAGGATTTCACATGTTAGAAAGTTTATTGTTTTTCTTCGCCGTCGGAGTTGCCTGTGAGCTTGCAGCAATTAATCGAAATGGTCGTAAAAAGATAAAACAACAAGCTGAGCTGATACAGCTTTTAAAAGAATTGAAAGAAAGAAAAAATTAAAAAGACGACCGGGCATAGACGGTCGTCTTTTTCTATATAAAGGGGAAAGGGGACACAAAGTTATACAAGCGTAGCAGCGTAAATAAAAGCAGTAAGAAGAAGAGAGCCGCTAGCTAATCCTAAAAAGTCTAATTTGTTAAAAGTGATGTTATTCATAATACATTCTCCTTACTTGTTTAATGTAGAAGCAACAGCTTTTGCATCGAAAAGAGCCGATAATACCATGCCCATTGTATTTAAGAAATTGTTCGTTTTCATTTTGTTCATCATATTAATCGACTCCTTTTCGAATAATTGTTGCCCTGTTTCTGACTTAATTGTATGAAATATAGTAAGAAGTAACTATCGAATTAGCTTACAAGAAAATTACACTTTTGTAAGAATTAAAATGTAACAATTCATACTCATTTTTATTACCAACTCCTAAAACTTAGTGTTATAATTGTTGTAAGAATATGATTATACTTCGGATGTTTAGAAAGGAACGAAATAAATGTATAAACCAATTACATTTTTGTTGAAATATATATTTAAAACAGCTGGGAAAGTAGACGTGCAAGGAAGAGAAAAGCTACCAGAAGGTGGTCCGTATGTTGTTGCGTGTACACATACAAGTTTTATGGATGTATTAATGTTAGCTACAGGGATGTACCCAACTCAAATTCATTACATGGCAAAAAAAGAATTATTTGAAGGGAAATTCAAAAATTGGTTCTTTAAAAATGTAAATGCATTCCCTGTAGATCGCGCGAATCCGGGACCGAGTACACTTAAAATTCCATCACGTTTATTAAAAGAAGGAAAGGTAGTAGGGATTTTTCCGAGTGGAACGAGATCAGCGGAAGATGTTTCATTAAAAGCGGGTGCTGTGACAATTGCGATGCGTTCTAATGTACCTTTAGTGCCGGCAGCTTATGTTGGTCCATCAAGTGTAAAAGAATTAATAAAGGGGAAAAAGGCACAATTGATTTTTGGAGATCCGATTCAAATTGAGGCTGGAGAACAAATAGATCGAAAAACTGCTATGAAAATGATGACAGATCAATTAAATGAGAAATTTGAGGAGTTAAAAGAAGCTTTGCAATCAAATCAAAAATAAGAAAAGACGACCGGGCATAGACGGTCGTCTTTTCTATTACTATTTATAATAAAGGGGAAAGGGGACACAAAGTTATACAAGCGTAGCGGCGTAAATAAAAGCAGTAAGAAGAAGCGAGCCACTAGCTAGTCCTAAAAAATCTAATTTGTTAAAAGTGATGTTATTCATAATATATTCTCCTTACTTGTTTAATGTAGAAGCAACAGCTTTTGCGTCGATAAGAGCGGAAAATACCATGCCCATTGTATGTAAGAAATTGTTCGTTTTCATTTTGTTCATCATATTAATCCGCTCCTTTTCGAATGGTTGTTACCTTGTTTCTGACTTAATTGTATGAAATGTTGCCGAAAGTCACTATCGAATTAGCTTACAAAAAAATTACACTTTTGTAAGAGAAATGAATGAAGGTGTAATGATAAGAAGATTTGACATATGTTCATGAGATTCATTAACTTAAAGATAGAGGTGAGTGTATGGCTAATATTAAAGATATCGCAAAGATGGCGGGAGTTTCAGTTACGACTGTTTCGAGAGTGTTGAATGATCACCCATATGTAAGTGAAGAAAAAAGAAAAGCGGTTATAGAGATAGTTGAGAAATTGAATTACTCGCAAAACGCAAATGCTGTTCATTTATCAAAAGGAAAGACGAATATTGTTGGTGTGATTTTACCGTATATTAATCATCCGTGTTTTGATGCGATGGTGAGCGGAATGATGGAGATTGCGTTAACTCATAATTACAGAGTGTTACTTTGCCAAACGAATTATAATAAAAAAGAAGAAATGAAAAGTTTACATATGTTAAAAACAAAACAATTGGATGGTCTTATTATTTGTTCCCGTGCAAATGATTGGGAAACGATAGAACCGTATGCTTCTTACGGCACAATAATTGCTTGTGAAGACAATGATATTTCAAACATCTCAAGTGTATATACGAATCATTCAGCGGCCTTTCAATTAGGAATGGATTATTTGATTGAGAAAGGTTATAAAAAAATTGGTTATTGTACGGGAAGAAAATTAGGGCCGAGTAGTCAAAAGCGTTTTGATGTTTATAAACAGCAATTGCAATCTATAGACGAAGAGGTTAATGAAGAATGGATTTTTACAGAATGTTTTACACTAGAAGATGGTGTAAAAGTGGCTCATAAGTTAAAAGAGATGCAGGATCTTCCTGAAGCATTAATAGTAGCAGGTGATGAAGTTGCGATTGGGGTTATGACAGAGGTTGAAAAATTAGGGATTCAAGTTCCTGAGGATTTAGCGATTATTGGCTTTGATAATCAACCTATCTCGCAAGTGTTACAATTGACAACTATTGATCAAAATTTAAAGGAGATAGGGAAAACTGCTTTTGAAATGTTGCATAGAAAAGTGAATGACGAGAGTTCTGAACAAGAAAAGCTGGAAATTCCATACGAACTTGTGGAACGCTCTACGGTTTAATTTTAATCCGTTATGTGTATAATCGCATAACGGATTATTTTTTTGAAATATCTTTGACAGGAAACGCGTTTCATACTTTATAAAGGAGTTAAACCGGTCTGTAATATCCATGGATTCTTTTCAAGTGTTAAAGCAGTGAATAGAATTTGGAGGAATATGCATGAATGAACTTTTATCGAGTATGAAAAAGTATGTAGATGATGATGAAAAGATTTTGGTTTTTGTGGTAGGGATATTTGAGAAGGATAATTTTATATTATCGTATCAACATGGGGTTTTTGTTGCCACTACTAGACGTCTCCTTTTTTACGGGGAATTTCCGTACTATCCTTCAACATTTAAAGAGTACTCATATTTGCATATAGATAGCATAGATTTTCATCCGTACTTTGAGTTTACTTGTAATCATGAAACCATTCGCGCTAAGTATATTCAGAAAGGGAATGTGGAGCAATTTGTCCGTGCAGTTAGAGCAAATATGAATAATTAATCAACCCTCTGTTTAAACATAATATTTCAATTTTTAAGAGGGGAAATGCGGAATAAAAACCACTTCTAAACCTCTAGGAGATAGTGATACAATGTCAAATGGGGGGAGGGGATGAACTATGGTTAATCAACGTATAAAGGAAATAACACTAATTACAATTGGTTCATTATTATTCGCAATTGGTATTAATTACTTTGCAATTCCAAACCGTTTATCGGAAGGTGGAATTATTGGTTTAACGGTTGTTACGTACTACTTATTTGATTGGTCACCAGGAATTGTGAACTTTGCCATAAATGCAATTTTACTAGCTGTTGGTTATAAATTTTTTGATAAGAAAACAATGATTTATACAATTTTAGGGATTGTAGAAACATCTTTGTTTTTATACGTTACAGAACATATTGAGTATCATGTAAATAGTGATACATTATTAGCAGCTTTATTTGCTGGTTTATTTGTGGGTATTGGATTAGGCTGTATGTTCAAAGCCGGAGGTACATCGGGAGGATCAGCAATCTTAGCTCGGTTAGCAAATCAATATTTAGGTTGGAGCGTAGGTAAAGGCGTACTAATTATTGATATTGTTGTAATTGCTGGTTCTGTATTTATAATAGGGCAAGAAAAGGCAATGTATACACTTGTAGCTGTGTTCATCGGAGCGAAGGTGATTGATTTCATTGTAGAAGGAATGGATACAAAAACGGCTGTTACGATTATTTCGAATCAACCAGATTTAATTCGTGAAGCTATTACGAAAAATATGACACGCGGTGTTACTGTATTAGAAGGGCGCGGCGGATATACTGGTAAAAATAAAGAAGTTTTATATGTTGTTATTAATAAACAAGAGCTTGTTAAGTTAAAACAAGTTATTAGCCGGGTAGATGAAGATGCTTTCGTTGTTATACATGATGTACGTGATGTACTTGGCGGTGGCTTTAAAGCAAGCTAAAAGGTGAACGAGTAAATTCGTTCACCTTTTTTAATTCTTACAAAAATGTAAGTGTAATGTAATGAGATTCAATAGTAGATTTTATTCCCCCTTTTTAAAATGGATGTATATATATCCTGAAGAGGAGGAATGTTTATTATGAAGAAAAAAATGATCACTACTATAATAGCGATGATAGTGATAGTAGTAATGTTACTGCCTACGAAACTTGGACCGGTTATCGATAAATATAATCCATTTTATAAGACGAAAGAATACTATACGGTTGTGAATACAATTGGTCAGCATATTGGTGATGAGTGGTATGAATATGAATTTATTGCATTCGATGAACGTGGTAGAGAGCAGAAAATAAAGAAAACGGTTAAGCATATGTTAAAGAGAGATGAAGCATTAAAGGTTTTTGCAAAAGGACGTTACGGTGAATCGATTGAAGAGATTGAGGTTGCAAATATTCCTATAAATGCGAAGAGTAAACTTTTAACGATGAGATAGTAAAATATACCCCTAGCTATTTTTTGTCGAAAATAAAAATACTGGGTAAGGGTATTTTAAGGGTTGGCAAAAAAGCCTTAGTCCATATAGACTAAGGCTTTTTTATTATATAAAGGGGAAGGGGGTACATTGTAGTAGCATGGGTGAAAGGTATAAGAAGAGTAGCTACTAGCAATGCAATTTGGTTATGTGATTGTTCTTCTTATTTGGCTTACTTTCTAACTTTATTGTACGAAATATAAGTAAGGGGAACTATCGAATTACATTACACATAACTTACAAACATGTAAGCCTTCTGTAATGTAATTCGATAGTTAAAAGATAGTAATTTTCATATAGTGTAACTAGAAAGTCTTAATGTATTACTTTCTGTTTGTAATGAAGAATGAAAAACCAACTAATTTTTAATAATCCTCATCTGAATAAAGATGAGGATCCTTTTTTAAACCTTACAACATTGTAAGGTTTACGTAAGTTAATTCGATAGTAAATTTGTCATATTTTTTGCATAATAGATACAGATAGAAAAATAATTAGGGATCTAGTAAGAAGGGAGAAAAATGGGATGCGTAAAGAAGAAGTAGTGAAGTTACCAATTAAAGATTTCTGTAGCTACTTTACTGTTGCCGTAGTGTGTATTGGATTATTTGATATCATAACAAACTTAATTGTTAAATAATATAGATGATAAAACAAGAAAGGAAGTCCTTTCTTGTTTTTTTTATGGGGGCATAAAGATGAAATGGATTGATAGTCATATACATGTTGATCAATATAAGGATGAAGAGAAGAACAGATTACTGAAAGAGGTGGAAAATAGTAATGAAATAAAGGGGCTTATTGCTGTATCTATGAATTATCAATCTTGTAAGGAAACGTTATCTTTAGCGAAGAAGTATCCCTTTATATATCCAGCGATAGGGTTTCATCCAGAGCAACAGATTCATAAAGAAGAGTGTGAACAGATTTATAAACTTATTGAACAGAACGCAGAGGAAATTGTTGCGATTGGTGAAGTAGGTTTGCCCTATTATTTGAGGAAAGAAGATGAAAGCATTGCTGTAGATTCATACATAGCTGTATTAAAAAAATTTATAGAACTAGCTAGTAAGTATAATTTGCCGATTATATTACACGCAGTTTATGAAGATGCTGACACTGTATGTGATTTGCTAGAGAAATATAAAGTTTCACGTGCACATTTCCATTGGTTTAAAGGAAGTGATGAAACAATGAAACGGATGATGAAGAATGGTTATTATATTTCGATTACACCGGATGTTTTACATAAGGAGAAGATTAGAAAAATTGTTTCGTATTATCCGCTTGAATATATGATGGTAGAAACAGATGGACCGTGGGAATTTCAAGACGATGTTATGACGCACCCGAGAATGATTCGAGATGTATTAAAGGAAATTAGTGTTATAAAAAACATATCTGTTGATCAGGTTGCAGAAACAACATATGAAAATACCATTCGATTTTATTTGAAAGGATAGGAGAATTATAATTTTCATAATGTAACGGAAAAAGTAAAAGTTGAATTTATTTAATAAAATGCCACGGTTTGATATATGAAAAAAACCACCAAGCGTTCCGCTCGGTGGTTTTTTATTAGGATTCTAATTTTTTAGCACGTTTTAATAATAAAAGAAAGACAATGATAACGAACCCCAGTATAAGGAAGAAGCCATATTGCTTTATATAATCAATTATGTCATTCGCACTGGTTGGTTTTTCAACGTGAATGCCGTCTTTATTCGTCGTAATATGAATATCTTTCATTTTTACTTCATTTTTTTCCTTTTGTAAATCAATCCATTCTATATTTGGAATACTTTCTAGATCCTTTAATACTTCTTTTAATGGTTTCACACCTAAGTAAGGATGATAAAATGCCCCAATAATCCCATCGGATAATTTAGCAACAGATAAAGCATTTGCTTTCATTTTAGCGATAGCTTGTGGCTTGTCTTCTTCAATAAAACCGACTGTTTCAGGCATTAATTTCATTCCATGTAGAAATGATGGTGTACTTCTATATGCCGGAGAGTGCATGGATTTCCAAGTTATATCACTTAACTGTAGTTGTCCTACATAAGTTGAAAAGTATCTTGATAATATTTCATACCCTTTTTGAGACATCGTGTAATGGGGTGCTTCAAATGCGACGGGATATAGTTTAGCATCTACAAGTTCTTGAATGCCTTTTTCAATATGCTCAGTTGTATATTTTTCTTCAAATTCTTCCCCTTTTTTTACGTATGCATTATATGCTTCTATATTAGGAAAGGCATCTTTTGTTTTTGGTTTTTCATGTTTCGGTTGGCGAATTGGTTGATCTGACTTTACGTCCCAAAATTCAAAACCTTCCCCAGTTTCACTATCATAAAATTGGTGCGTATAACCGTGCATAATAATTGCTGCACCCTCATCTTGCATAGAGCGTAAAAGATCGACTAGTTCGGGTTTATCTTTTAAATGTAGTGTTTTTCCTGTCTCTGGATCTGTATATACAGGAATAACAGTGATCATGTAAGGAATCTTTTTCTCTTTTAGTAATGTAGCAATTTCTTTTAATTGATTTATATCTGCGGCTGGATGGACGTCCTCAAGACGTAAATAAGCTTCTACCTTATTGTTCGTTGGCTTTTGTCCGAAGTAAGAAAATAACACTTCACCGATGTAATGAGACATCCAGTCAAAGAGATTTGGCGTTGCAACGTAATAAGAATTATTTTGTTGCACAATTAATGGATAAGGATTCTTCCCTTTTAAAGCGTGGGCAAGAATTGTTCCAGTTGTATCAAGATGTTTAATTGATCGTTCTTCCTCTAATGTATTCTTTATTTTACGTGTTGGATATTCAATTGTATCAGAGTTTATATCTTCATTTTTAAGTGTGATAAACGAAAAACGATTGGATAATTGTTCTATATTTTGACCTAAAAATAGTAGTGGCCCTGAGAAACTTTCTAGAAATTCTTTTGTTTCAGTAGAAAGTTCTTCTTGTTTTTCACCTAAGTAAATAATATGTGTATATGAAGATTTATCAGTTATTTCAGCTAACTGTTTTATGTTTTTTATTGTTATGTTATTAGTAAAATGTCCTACTTGTGTATTAAGTATTTGGGTATCACTTGTAATTTGATCATCGTTCGAACTGTATAAAATAAGGGCTTTTGGATTTGCGTTTTTTTGTGCGGAAATAGGGACAGGAATTAATAGTAGTAAACTAAATAAGAGTAGCAACCATTTTTTCATATTATTATTCTCCTAGTTTATATTTAGAATTCAATTTACAATTATATACAAAAAATGCGTTATAGTCTATGAAAGTTACATTTTTGCACGTATTTACCAGCTGTTTTTTCACAAAATCGGTCTAAAGCATGATGATAATACGTATAGTTATTTGCTATGATAAAAGAGTAAGAGAATGATGAAATTTGGGTAATTGTAAAGGGAAGAAGGCTGAAAGGGGACAAATTTCAGCGGAGAAAGAGGTAGAGGTAGTGAAGAAATTCTTTGTAGGATTTTTAGTTGTTCTTGGAGTATATTTATATTTCCAAGGAAAGTCTGAAGGAATGGATAAGCTAGTGAATGGAACAAGCTATGTTGATTCAGAAGAAGCAAAACAGATGAAACAAATCATTATAGAGGAAGCGAAGAAAGTAAATCTTCCGGAATGGATACCTCTTGCAATTGCCGAGCATGAAAGTCGATTAAATCCAAGAAGTGTTGGAGATAATGGAACTTCATTTGGATTGTTTCAACTACACCGCGGCGGCGGGCTTGCACCAGAACATTTAACTGATGATGAGCTGAAAGATCCACGTACAAATGCGCAAATTGCAATGCCGCATTTAATGAAAGGATATAAGCGTGGGGTGCAAAAAGGTTTGACTGATTTTGCATTACTGAAATATATAGCGAATACATCTGGATGGCCAGGGAATTTAGGGCCAGAGTGGACGGATAATAACATGAAGTATAACATCGGACTAGAAGATGTGTACTATCGAAATAAAGGTGTAATTAAAGAGTAGGTTTTCTATACCTACTCTGTTTTTTTATGAATAATTTCATCCTTTTCTTTCGTGAAATACTGCGTGAGTTGTATTTTCACCTCTTCTAGTTTTGTAGAAACTTGCGGTATTTTATATCCTACATACAATGGTGAAACGACAAATCTAGGTACAACTTTACAAATGATTTTTCCATTTAAGTAATAGAAGAATAAGTTATAACTACTGCATCCTTTATGGAAATCTATCAGTATGTAACGTACAGTTTGCTGAATGTAATTTGCCATTTCATCTATATATGAAATATTATCAATGATTATATTGAATTCAGTGAAGCCAATAATGGGATGCTCTGAAATATTAAGCTCAATGCGTTCATTTTTTTGAACAATTACCCCTTGGAAATTTTCTTCTTCAATATTTTCAAGATAATTTACATATTTCATTCCGATAATTTGCATGTGTGCATGATGCAAACTTCCACCTGAAAATGGACCGTGATTTTTGTATAAAATTACAGATGCAAATTCTTCGTTCTTCTGTAAGTGTAACCAATGTTGAATAGAAAATTGCATTAATTTTCGCATATGTTCTTCTGTATATGTTGCGATATGATTTTCGCAATTATCCGTTTCAATCAGCACCGTTTGAAATGTATCTTGTAATGTAGGAAATTTATTTTTTAACCAAATAATAGAACCATCAGTTGCTAAAATATCCGTTAAATGTTCTTTATCGCAAAATGGACATGCAGCGCTTCTATTCCGAATACTTTCTGGTTTTTGTTTACCGATATCGTTTAAAAAATATAGTTGTTGTGTATCCATTTGTATATATGCCCCTTTAAAATATGTGTAAAAATCCCGCTTAATACATTCGGGAAAAGGAGAAGGAAATCCTCTAAAGACAATATGGAAAAAATAAAAGACAAGATATCCTCATTACGATAGGGTACCTTGTCTTTTATTTTTTCTCTAATAGTGTGTATGGATAATATAGAACATTTTCATTATTTTTCTTTTTTCTATTTTTTATTGTGTATAAAGTAATTGCTGTGCTTGCAATTATAATAATGGCTTTCTTCATATTCATATACCCCTTTTTATTGTTGGTTTAATTCTTGGCTAACTGCTTTTGCATCGACTAAAGCGTGTAAAATCATTTTCACCATGTTCATCATATTTCTTCACTCCTTTTTATAGTTCATTTAATTCTTTTACAACTGCTTGTCCGTTCACTAATACCTCAAAGATTGCTTTTACGATTTCTTTCATCATGTTTGTTTCCTCCTTGTGTTTGTCTCTCTTGTTTTACATCTTTATTGTATAGGGAGGCATCTTTTCGTACTATCGCTTTCCATTACGTGAACATAACAGTTTTGTAAGATTTGATGTCACTTATTGAAATGTTTAGTCTATCTTCATTATTTTCAGAAAAATGACTATTCAAACATGAAATTGGAAAGTATAATAAAGAAGTAAGTATTAAATTCCGTACGAAAGGGGTGCATGAGATGAAACGTTCTTTAGCTGCGCGTGCCAAATTTTTAGATTTTATCTATTTTTGTCGTGCGATTTTTCATGATGTAGTTGTTAACGGGATACGTATGCCCTTTTTTAACAATTGCATAGTGACTATTGAACGATAGAAATCTCTTCACCCATTTTTAATAAACGTGTGAAAAGGGAGCTATTTGGCTTCCTTTTTCTATGCCGAAAACCATGGGGAATGTTTCTTTCTCATGGTTTTTTATATTGAAAGGAGTACGGAAAATGACTATTTGTAGTGTAAATAATGTAACGAAATCTTTTGGTGGAAACATCATATTTGAAAATATATCGCTTGAAATAAAGAATGGTGAACGTGTTGGGTTAGTTGGTCGTAACGGTAGTGGGAAGACAACAATCTTTGGGCTTCTAACGGGAATGGAGAGTTTGGATGCAGGAGCCATTCATATGAAGAAAGGTACACGTATTGGTCATGTCGCACAAATTCCGAAGTTTGATGAGGCCATGACTGTATATGATGTATTGAGTTCCGCTTTTAAAGTAGAAAAGGAATTAGAAAAAGAAATGCATGCTCTAGAAAAAAATATGGCGGAGGAGCAGGAACAATCTGCTTTGCAAAAGCTAATGGAGAGGTACGGAGTAATTCAAGAAAAATTTGCATTTCTCGGTGGTTATGAAATAGAGGCAAATATAATGAAGGTAGCAAATGGCTTACAAGTCACAAACTTATTTCCAAGAGTATTTACGGAATTAAGTGGAGGAGAACAGACGAAAATAAGCCTTGCATATATGCTATTGCAGAAACCAGATTTACTTCTATTAGATGAACCAACAAATCATTTAGATTTGTTTGCAGTTGAATGGTTAGAGAAGTTTTTAAAAGAATATACTGGAACAGTTATGGTTATTTCACACGATCGCTATTTCCTTGATGAAGTTGTAAAGAAAATTTTGGATTTGGAAGATGGAGAGATTCACGTGTACCATACGAATTATTCTCAGTTCGTTGAGGAGAAGGAAGAAAGGTTACTTCAAGAGTTTCAAGCTTATCAAGAGCAGCAAAAGAAAATAAAGAAAATGAAAGAAGCAATTAAGCGCCTACGTGAATGGGCAAATCAAGCGAATCCTCCGAATGAAGGATTGCATAAAAGAGCGAGGAATATGGAACGTGCGTTAGAGCGTATAGAGAAATTAAAGAGGCCGATTTTAGAAAGAAAACAGATGGGTCTTCAGTTTGAAGGGCAAGAGAGAAGCGGAAAAGATGTTGTTGTAATGAAAGAAGTGAGTAAAGGTTTTGCTGGCCGACCTTTATTTGAACAAGCGAATTTACATGTTCGTTTTCAAGAGCGTGCTGCTATCGTTGGTCGTAATGGTACAGGAAAGACTACATTATTAAAACTACTATTAGAAGAAATAAATCCAGACGTTGGTGAAATTCGCATTGGTAGTAGTGTCAAAATTGGTTATTTATCACAGCATACGTATGGAAATGTGAAGAGTAATGTATTGGAAGCGTTTAGAGAGTATGTGGCTGTAACAGAAGGAGAAGCAAGACATATATTAGCTAAGTTTTTATTTTATGGTCCAGCGGTGTTTAAGAAAGTAACACAACTGAGCGGTGGAGAAAAAATGAGATTAAGACTTGCGCAACTTATGTATCAAGACATCAATTTTCTAATTTTAGATGAGCCGACAAACCATCTTGATATTGAATCAAGGGAAGTTTTAGAGGAAGCCCTTGAGCAATATAACGGGACGATTTTAGCTGTTTCACACGATCGATATTTTTTAAATAAGTTATTTGAAAAGACGTACTGGATTGATAGATGCAAATTATTTGAGTTTGCAGGAAATTATGCATGGGCTCGTCAAAAGTGGGAGGAAAAGCTTGAGAAGCAAGTAATAAAGCAGAAACGCCAAGGGAGAAAAAGTGTTGAAACGGTTCCTGTAAAAGAGAAAGAAGCTAGGAATCTTGAAGAGATTGAAAATGAGTTAATGCATGTAGAAGAAGATATATATGCAATAGAATGTGGAATGGAACATGTAGCTAATGTTGAAAAACTTGAAAAATTATATGAGGAAAAAACGAAGAAAGAGTTGTTACGAGCAGATTTATATAATGAATTAGAGAATATTGTGGAGTAATGAGTAGAAAGCCACTTCCTTTCAGTTTTGCTGGAGGAAGTGGCTTTCTTCATAATGATATTTTGCTTTAAAGGTTAAATGAAGCGATGTGTTTCACGTGAAACAGTAACTTAGATAAATCCATTTTCCTCAATTTGCATAGTTTGTGAAACATATGAAAATGATAAGGTGAAAAATAAATGTCATTAGTGGTTTTTCGATAGGAGTAATTACAAAAACAAAGGCTAATTATTTCCCGAGAGATAAAGTGAGGGCTTTTACGGGCACCCCGACCCTGACCTAACTTCTTTTGCTTTCGCTGAATTTTGAGGTGGGGGTCTTACTGCACGGCAAATAGCGGGATAAATATGTGTAACAGAGACTAGTGAATGAAAACAAAAAGAGAGCAAAGTTACAGCTTTACGCGCTGAACTCTGCTCTCTTTTTGCGTGGCATCTTCTCTCGTTGAAATTATAATAGCGATCCCGAGCATGATAAAAAAAGCTAAAAAGAGGACGAACTTTGGGAAGAACGGGAATAGTAATAGCGCTCCGACTATCATAATTGTTAATAATACGTAGTGCAGGACGTATTGGAATAGGTTGTCCATATTTTCGCCCCCTTTTTGGTAATTGGTTATTAGTATTCTATGTTTCATGCTGAACGAATAGAAGTGAATTTTTAATTTTTTTATAAGAAATAAAAGAGAGCGATTGAAGAGTTTATTTCAACAAGTAAACGAAATTATGATGGATATTATAATCAGAAAGTAGATGAATTAGCTAAGCAAGCATTAGAAACGTTGGATATTGAAAAGCGAAAGGAAATTTATAAAAAATTATATCAAGAGTTAAGCGAAGCCCCGCCTGTAATCTTCTTGAATAATAGCAAAATGGTGTCTACACATCATGCACGAATTCAAGGATTATAAGAAGGTGACTATAACGGAGTTTTATTAAGTTTACCTAAATTAAAGATAGAATAATAATTTTAAAAAAATTCTTGAAATATTTATTTAGAAAGAATTGACAAAATATAACTGAAGATATAAGCTAATAACCATAAAGTCTACCGGAAAGGTCGGAATAAGATTGTTACCCCTCAAAAACATCTATTTTTTTACGATTAAAACCGACTTTTCCGATTGGCTATAAAATGTTGCTGTGGGAGGCATACATAAGGCAAGCAGTTCATAAGGTTTAATTATTAAAAAAAGAAAAGTTAGGGTGGGGACAATGAAGAAAAAGACAAAAAAATGGGCTGGTGTATTTTCGGTATTACTGAGTAGTTCGCTTGTGTTATCTGCTTGTGGGGGACAGGAGGATGCGGCTTCTACAGAGCCGGTTAAACAGCAGGATTTAAAAAGTGTGAAAATTGAAAAGATTGCTGCGACAGATAAAACGAAAGTGCCAGACAAAGCGAAGAATAGAAAAGATACGTTAGTAGTTGGTATTAGTAAGCCAGGCGGCGTATTTTTACCATACTTTCAACAAAATGGTTGGGATGGAAACGTAACTTCAGTTATTTTTGCATCTCTCGTATCAACCGATAAACAAGGGAAACCAATTCCAGAATTAGCTGAGAAGTGGGACGTTTCTTCTGATCAGTTAACATATACATTCCATTTACGTAAAGATTTGAAATTTAGTGATGGATCGCCATTAACGGCGGATGATGTAGCTTTCACATTGACGCTTTTACATGATAAGGCATATGAAGGTGAAGTAGATATCTCTCAATATGCCGTTAAAGGTGGTAAAGAATATAAAGAAGGAAAAGCAACTTCAATTGAAGGTATTCAAGTTGTTGATCAACAAACAATTAAAATTACAACTGAAAAAGTGAATTCACAAGCTATATTTGTTTTAGGAGGTACAGTACTATCAAAAGCTTATTATGGAAAAGATTATAAGCAAAATACAAGCTTAGATTACTTAAAAGATTTATATGGAAAGCCATTAGCTGCGGGTCCATATAAATTTGAAAAGTATATTCCAGGTCAAGAAGTTCGTTTTGTAGCAAACGAAAATTATTATGCGGGTAAACCAAAAATTCAAAACTTTATTTATAAAATTACTTCTGGTGATACGAAGCTTCAGTTATTCCAAACAGGAGAAGTTGACCATACTGGCTTAGGTACCGGTGATGAGGTTCTTGAACAGGCTAAGGCTTTAGAATTCGCAAATATCCAAATCGAAACAGCGCCGTCATTTAGTTATATTTATATGAATAATAATAAGCCTTACTTAAAGGATAAAAAGGTTCGCCAAGCACTTATTTACGGATTAGACCGCAAAAAATATGTTGATACAGCGTTAAAAGGATACGGTACAGTAGCCAATGTACCAATTCATCCAACTTCTTGGGCTTATACGGAAGAAGGAGTTAATAAATACGAATACGATAAAGAAAAAGCGAAAAAATTATTAGATGAAGCAGGGTGGAAAGTTGGTTCGGATGGAATTCGTGAAAAAGATGGTCAAAAATTAAAACTTTCTTATTTCGGTCCAAGTTCGGCTAAAGATAGTGATTTATTAATTCCGATTGCGAAAGAGAATTATAAAGAAATAGGTGTAGAGTTTAATCCTGAATTTATGGACTTTAATACGATGCTTTCTAAGGTAAACAAAGGAGATTATGATTTAGCTTCTGTTTCGACACCGATTACAAGTGACCCGAGTGAAACAGCTGGTGAATATTTGTCTACTGCAAATGAAACTAGTCTTGGTTATAAGAATGCAAAAGTAGATGAGCTAATTCAAAAAGGTATTGAAACTGTAGATATCGAAAAGCGTAAACCTATTTATAAAGAATTGTATAAAGAATTAAGTGATGATCCACCAGTAATTCTATTAAACTACCGTAGAACAATTACTGGTTATAACGGGAATATAAAAGGAATTGATCCTGAAAAGTACAACAGTATTAGTGCAAACTTACCGGTATTATCATTTGAAAAATAACGATAAGAATGTATAAGTAGAAGACATTTTTTCATTCGGTTAGTAATGTGCCGCTTTGAAAAAATGTTCTTCTATTTTAAGCATAAGATTGGAGAGAAAAAGGGTGAAAACATATATTGTTCGTAGGTTGTTACAAATGATTCCTACACTGCTTGGTACATCAATTATTATCTTCGTCCTGTTCGCACTTCTTCCTGGGGATTATATTGATTCAAACCCGAAAATTACACCGGAAAGAGCAGCTGAACTGAGGGAATTATATGGGTTGAACAAACCGATTGTTGAGCGTTATTTTCATTGGTTAGGTAATGCATTGCAAGGGGACTTTGGCTTCTCGCTTCAATATCAAGAGCCTGTAACGTCATTATTAAATAAATTTATTTGGAATTCTTTTAGTGTAGCAATTATTGCATTGTTTTTTATTTGGCTAATTGCACTTATTATCGGTGTATTCTCGGCGACGAAACAACATTCTTTATTCGATAAACTTGTAACAATCGGTGTTTTTGCAGCAATGTCATTCCCTTCATTCTTTATCGGCTTGTTTTTAATTAAGGTGTTTGCGGTTGACTTTAAGTTATTACCGATAGGTGGAATGATTGATGTTGGCAGTAATTCAACAGGATTTGCTTACGTGATAGAAGTTGCAAAACATATGATTTTACCAGTATTTATTTTGACACTTCTTGGGGTCGGCTCGCTAACTCGGTATTTTAGAACAAGTATGTTAGAGGTTGTAAGACAAGATTACATACGAACAGCAAGAGCGAAAGGTTTGAAGGAGAAGACGGTTATTTATAAGCATGCATTAAAAAATGCAATATTACCAGCAATTACGTTATTAGCATTTGAATTACCGGGATTGTTTTCTGGGGCAATTATTATTGAACAAATTTTTAACTGGCCAGGGATTGGTAATATTCAATTAGAAGCATTAAATTTCCGTGACTATACAGTATTGATGGCATTTACGATGTTTCTTTCTTGTTTAACAATCGTTTCAAACTTTTTAGCAGATATCGTATATGCAGTTGTTGATCCAAGAATTCGGTTGAAGTAAGGGGGGAAAGAAATGGAGACTGTTACAGTAATTACAGAAAAAAAAGAAAAAAAGAGCAGAAGCGAATCATCACCATGGCGACAAGCTTTTAAAAAGATAAAGAAAAATAAGATGGCACTTGTAGGGTTTTATGCATTAATTTTTATGTTTTTATTTTGTTTTATCGGTCCGTTCTTTTCTCCATATGCATCAGGGAAAATACAAGTTGCGCTCATTAACAAACCACCTAGTGTTTCTCATTGGCTTGGTACAGATCAATTAGGAAGAGATATTTTAACAAGGCTTATGCAAGCGGGACGTATTTCATTAACCATTGGTTTAGCTTCAATGGTTTTATCGGTTATACTTGGAGCTTTATTAGGAGCGATTGCAGGTTTTTATCGTGGGATTGTGGACAATATTATTATGCGGCTTGCAGATATTTTAATGTCAATGCCAGGATTACCGTTACTTATTATAATGGGTGCGATTTTATCAGAGTGGAAAGTACCGTCTGATTATCGTTTGTATGTCATTATGATTATTTTAAGTCTAGTAGGTTGGCCAGGGCTTGCACGCCTTGTAAGAGGGCAAATTTTATCACTTAGGGAGCAAGCATTTATGCAAGCTGCGGATGTGTTAGGAATAAAAGATTACCGGAAAATTATATATCACTTAATACCTAATGTTTTACCCATTTTAATTGTTGTATCCACATTAGGTGTTGCAGGTTCTATTTTGGGAGAATCCGCACTAAGTTACTTAGGCCTCGGAGTCGTTCCACCTACACCATCATGGGGGAACATGATTAGCGCAGCTAACTCATTAATCGATTTCCAAAAGCGTCCATGGTTATGGATTCCGCCCGGTTTTGCAATCTTTATAACAGTTGTATCAATTAATTTACTTGGTGATGCACTTCGTGATGCGTTAGATCCAAAGATGAGACGGTAGGTGAGAAGATATGAGTAAAGCGGTAGTAGAGCTGAAAGACTTACAAACACATTTTCAAACTGACGAGGGGACAGTAAAGGCTGTGAACCATGTTAGCTTTGCGGTTCGAGAAGGGGAAACAGTTTGTGTAGTAGGAGAATCAGGTTGCGGGAAGAGTGTAACAGCTTTATCTATTATGGGGCTTATTGCTGAATCAGGCAGTGTAGTGGGTGGAGACATTTTATATGAAGGAAAAAGTCTTTTAGGAATGAAAGAGAAAGAACTTCGTAGTTTACGAGGTAATGATATTGCAATGATTTTCCAAGAACCAATGACATCGCTAAACCCCGTCTTCACTGTAGGAGAGCAAATTGTAGAAACGTTAAGGGAGCATGAATTACTTAGTAAAAATGAAGCATATAAGAAGGCAATTGAGTTAATTCGTAAAGTTGGCATAGCCCGCGCTGATGAAATCGTCCATTCTTATCCGCATGAACTGAGCGGCGGGATGTTACAACGTATTATGATTGCTGTTGCACTTAGTTGTAATCCTAAGTTATTAATTGCGGATGAACCAACAACAGCTCTTGATGTTACCATTCAGGCTCAAATATTGGATCTACTAAGACAAGTGAAAGAAGAATTTAAAACGTCGATTTTATTAATTACACATGACTTAGGTGTCGTAGCGGAAATGGCTGATTATGTTGTCGTTATGTATGGCGGGAAAGTTATTGAAGAAGCTCCAGTACTAGAGATATTCCAAAATCCAAAACATCCTTATACGAAAGGATTATTGAAATCAAAACCAGTAATGGGAAAACGAATAGATAAACTATATTCTATTCCAGGGCAAGTTCCGAATTTAGTTGGTTTAGGTGAGTTTTGCTACTTTAGTGGGCGTTGTGAGCATTGTATGGAAATATGTGAAAAAGAAGCTCCAAATCTAAATGTAAATGATGAAAATCATAAAGTAGCTTGCTGGTTATATGAGGAGCGTGCGGAACAATGAGTGAACCATTATTAGAGGTAAAAAACCTAAAGACATATTTTCCAATCAAGGGTGGCGTATTTAGTAGAACAATTGGGCATGTAAAAGCAGTTGATGGAGTAAGTTTTACTATTAATAAAGGTGAAGTGTTTGGTCTCGTTGGCGAATCAGGGAGCGGAAAAACAACAATAGGAAAAACAATTTTACGCCTCGTTCAAAAAACGGAGGGAGAAGTGAAGTTTAAAGGGAAAGATGTTCATTCTTTATCCAAGGATGAATTAAGAAAACATCGCCCTAATATGCAGCTCGTTTTCCAAGATCCATTTAGTTCATTAAATCCGAGAATGAGAATTGGAGAAGCGCTTGGAGAGCCAATGTTGGCCCACGGATTAGCGACGAAAGAAAATGTTCGTGAAAAGGTAATTGAAGTATTGGAGTTATGTGGATTAGCTCCTTATCATATTGACCGGTATCCCCATGAGTTTTCTGGTGGACAACGTCAGCGTATCGTAATCGCAAGAGCTATGGTATTAAATCCAGAATTCATTGTAGCTGATGAACCTGTGGCGGCACTAGATGTATCTATCCAAGCACAAATTATTAATTTATTTAGTGAGTTACAGGAGAAAAAGGGATTATCTTATTTATTCATTTCGCATGATTTAAGTGTAGTAGAACATTTATGTACGAAAATCGGAATTATGTATTTAGGTACGATTGTGGAGACAGCACCGCGTGATGAGTTATTTACCAATCCGCTACATCCTTATACGAAAGCATTGTTATCAGCTGTTCCAATACCAGATCCAACAGTGAAGCGAGAGCGAATTATACTAGAAGGGGATATTCCAAGTCCAGCAAATCCACCTTCGGGCTGTCGTTTTCATACACGTTGCCCATTTGCAACGGATGTTTGTAAAAAAACAGTACCAGAATTCCGTAATGTTGGTGCAGAGCATTTTGTTGCTTGTCATCACGTATAAAAAAGGGACTCTTTCAGAGATTGAAAGAGTCCTTTTTTTATATACTAGATGAAGCTTGTTTCAATACAAATTGCTCGATTGCGTGAGCAACACCATGTTCATTGTTTGTTAGTGTTACAACATCACATAGCTTTTTTACATCTTCTTCAGCGTTGCCCATTGCAACAGATAAGCCTGCTACTTCTAACATTGGTACATCATTAAAATTATCACCAATAGCAACTGTATCTTCAATAGGGATATTAAAATGAGCTGCCATCTGCTGTATCCCGTTTCCTTTATGTCCATTCCTATCCATAATTTCTAAGTTAGTAGGAGCCGATGCTGTAACCATAATATCAGCATCTTCTTGTAATATACTTAATAGCTGTGCGCGATGCGCTGCATTAAACGTTAAAATGAAGAATTTAGATATTTCTAGTTCTTGGTTATTCACAACATCTTCTATTTTTTTGAAATCAGTAATTAGGTTCGATTTCTTTTGCTTTTCTGTAATTCGTTCAAGTTCCTCTAATGTAACATCAAGCGCATGCTTATTTTCTTCGAATGCTTGCATCACTTGATCTTGCCATGTATATGGAGAATAAACTCCTTTATTCGTATATAGCTTATATGGGAAACCTTCAGATTCTAGTAATTTTGCAAGTTTGTACACTTTGTCGTTTTGTATACAACGCGAGTTAATTACTTTTCCATCCACATAAACAATAGCCCCATTGCTTGCTCCGACTGGAAGAGATAATTTATATTCTTCCAATAGCTTTAAAGCATCCTCTTTCGCACGACCAGAACAGATCATTACAATATGACCGGCTTCTTGTGCAGTTTGGATTGCTTGTAGGTTTTCTTTGGAGATTTCAAGATTAGATGATAGTAGTGTACCATCCATATCTAATGCGATTAATTTCAAAATGACCACCTCTTTGTTTTTATTATACATAGTTATATAGAGGAAACATATAAACTTATCTTGGAAAGACGGTATTTTATCTCATATTAAAAGTAAGTAAAGATTAGATAGGTTTAGTGGCACTAAATAAACAATTTGTAACAAAAATAGAGAGGAATATGACTACATTTCACTTTATGACTGTAATGTTACACGGATGTTACAAACGTGAACTTAGTGAAAAACGCATTAAATAAAGGTTTTTGAGGGTTATTATAAAAAAACGTAAAAAAAGTGTAATAAATTTTACGTAATTATATTGCAACGTAATAATAGTTATGTTACATTAATGTTACAAACGTTACGTTATCAAATTTAATGTAACGTTAACATAAAAACTATGAAATAAACATTTCTTAGAAATTACATATAGATAACTTATAAAAAGGGAGGATAAATGATATGAAAGAGCAAGTATTACAAGTAACAAAAGGTGACTTCGTAGGATCAGCAAGTGGAGCGGTAGTATTAACAGCGTTAATCGTATTTCTATCAAGCGTATTAGTATAATAGAAGCTTTGTAACAAAAGAAAAAAAGGAGGATAAATGATATGAAAGAGCAAGTGTTACAAGTAACAAAAGGTGACTTCGTAGGATCAGCAAGTGGAGCGGTAGTATTAACAGCGTTAATCGTATTTCTATCAAGCGTATTAGTATAATAGAAGCTTTGTAACAAAAGAAAAAAAGGAGGATAAATGATATGAAAGAGCAAGTGTTACAAGTAACAAAAGGTGACTTCGTAGGATCAGCAAGTGGAGCGGTAGTATTAACAGCGTTAATCGTATTTCTATCAAGCGTATTAGTATAATAGAAGCTTTGTAACAAAAGAAAAAAAGGAGGATAAATGATATGAAAGAGCAAGTATTACAAGTAACAAAAGGTGACTTCGTAGGATCAGCAAGTGGAGCGGTAGTATTAACAGCATTAATCGTATTTTTATCAAGTGTATTAGTATAATAGAAGTTTTAAATCAAACAAAAAAGGAAGGAGAATGAGGGATATGAACAGTGAACAAGTGTTTCAAGTAACAAAAACAGATTTATTAGGATCCTTAGGTGGAGCGGTAATATTAACATCATTTATTCTATTCCTTGCAAATGTATTAGTATGAGATATATAAATACAATCATTCAAAAAAAATAAAGACTCTAACGTATTAGTAAGTAGTTAATATGTTGGAGTCTTTTTTATATTCTTCTTATATACCTTCAAGTATTAAAGTTACCTCATTATCCAGCATTCAATGCTAATTAAACGCTGCGGTTGAAACTTGATTCAACGAATAATCAAAAATCCACTGAATAAAATCCCGCTTTATTTCAAAGAGAAAAAAGTCGAATTTTATATGTAAGAAAAAAAGAGGAATTTGACAGAAAAGATAGAAAATTTTAAAGGTCAGAATTTGTTAGCTTGCTAACTAATTTCTATTAATTAATGTTGGAAGCGTTTTCGGTTGGTTTTAAGTATGGACCATTTAATCTATTTACAGGGGGATGAAGATATTATGAAACAAAAATCTATGGATACGCTAGCTGCACAAATGGAGGACTTTTTTCCAGTACGTGATGTAGATCATTTGGAATTTTACGTAGGGAATGCAAAGCAATCGAGTTATTATCTTGCGAGAGCGTTCGGATTCAAAATTGTGGCTTACTCTGGATTAGAAACTGGAAACCGTGAAAAGGTATCTTATGTTCTTGTGCAAAAAAATATGCGTTTCGTTGTGTCTGGAGCTTTAAGTAGTGAAAATCGTATTGCAGAGTTTGTAAAGACTCATGGTGATGGCGTGAAGGATGTGGCACTACTTGTTGATGATGTTGATAAAGCATACTCAGAAGCAGTGAAACGTGGTGCCGTCGCAATTGCTCCACCACAGGAATTAACAGATGAGGACGGTACATTGAAAAAAGCAGTTATTGGTACGTATGGTGATACAATTCATACGCTTGTAGAGCGTAAAAATTATAAAGGGGCATTTATGCCAGGATTCCAAAAGGTAGAATTTAATATTCCATTTGAAGAGTCTGGTTTAATTGCTGTTGATCATGTAGTTGGTAATGTTGAAAAAATGGAAGAGTGGGTTAGTTATTACGAGAATGTTATGGGCTTTAAACAAATGATTCATTTTGATGATGACGATATTAGTACAGAGTATTCGGCGTTAATGTCGAAAGTTATGACGAATGGAAGTCGTATTAAGTTTCCTATTAACGAACCAGCAGACGGAAAGAGAAAATCACAAATTCAAGAGTATCTAGAATTCTATAATGGAGCTGGTGTACAACATCTTGCTTTATTAACAAGTGATATTGTTAAAACAGTTGAAGCGCTTCGTGCAAATGGGGTGGAGTTTTTAGATACACCTGATACTTATTACGATGAGCTAACTGCACGAGTTGGAAAAATCGATGAAGAAATTGATAAGTTAAAAGAATTAAAGATCTTAGTAGATCGTGATGATGAAGGTTACTTACTACAAATCTTTACGAAACCAATTGTAGATCGTCCGACTTTATTTATTGAAATCATTCAACGTAAAGGTTCTCGTGGATTTGGTGAAGGAAACTTTAAAGCGTTATTCGAATCAATTGAAAGAGAACAAGAGCGTCGCGGAAACTTATAAGATTTGTATCCACCAGCAAAAGTCCCTTTGCTGGTGGAAATTTCATTTTTATAAGGAGGAATCAGGATGAAATTTGTTACATTTCGTCTTCCTTCAAAAGAACTACGGGCTGGATGGCTTGAAGGTGACAAAGTAATAGATATGAATCTTGCTAGTGAAGGGAAAATCCCTTCTTCTATGATGGATTTTTTAGAGAAAGCGGATGAGTATGTAGAAGTAGTGCGGAATATTAAGAATCCAAATAAGGGTATATATGCTTTAGAAGAAGTACAATTGACAGCTGCTCTTCCTAATCCGAGTAGTATTCGAGATTTTTACGCATTTGAACAACA
Organism: Bacillus sp. FSL R9-9497; assembly: GCF_038005805.1. NCBI lineage: Bacteria > Bacillati > Bacillota > Bacilli > Caryophanales > Bacillaceae > Bacillus > Bacillus sp. FSL R9-9497. Next base: position 219,328 of record NZ_JBBOTY010000001.1, read on the forward strand.
TGTAAAAACAGCTCGCGGACGAAGAGGATTAGATGTTGTGCCTGAATGGTATGATATTCCGGTTTTTTATTTTACTAATCATCGTGCTGTAATTGGTTCCGGTGATTTTGTAATTGGTCCGAAAAAGTCTAAAAAGCTTGATTATGAGTTGGAGATTGCTTGCGTAATAGGAAGAGAAGGGCGAAATATCTCTCGAGAGCAAGCAGAGGAATATATTTTTGGTTATTGTATTATGAACGACTGGAGTGCGAGAGACTTACAAGCAACAGAAATGAAAGTAGGTCTCGGTCCAGCGAAAGGAAAAGACTTTGCAACTTCATTAGGAGCACATCTCGTTACGAAAGAGGAATTAGACGTTTATCGTAATGGTGATCGATATAATTTAGAAATGACTGCTCATGTAAATGGAAAACTATTATCAAAAGGAAACTTCCAAGATATTTACTATACATTTGCTGAAATGATTGAACGTGCTTCAGAGGACGTTACGTTATATCCAGGAGATGTGATTGGTTCTGGGACATTAGGAACAGGATGTATTTTAGAACTGGGTACAGAAGAGTGGCTACAAGATGGAGATGTTGTAGAACTGTCGATTACTGGTTTAGGTACACTACGTAATACGATCAAAAAAGAAAAGGAAGCGGGTGATGGGCATGTTTTATCGTCACATGGGAGAACTACCTCATAAACGACATGTACAATTTCGTAAAAAAGATGGGTCGCTTTATCGTGAACAGGTAATGGGAACAAAAGGTTTTTCTGGTACGCAGTCTATTTTGTATCATCATTATATGCCAACAGAAGTAGGTCATTCTGCATTATCGCATTCTTGTCAGTTGCAGTATGAAGAGGATGTTGCTCTTTCTCATCGCCACTTTCGAACGAAAGAAAGTAAAAAAAGTGGTGATGCAATAAGTGGACGGAATTTCATACTTGGAAATGAAGATTTGTTAATTGGAGTAGTGAGTCCAACAGAAAAAATGGATTATTTCTATCGTAATGGTGATGGCGATGAAATGTTATTTGTTCATTATGGAACAGGGAAAATTGAAACGATGTTTGGAACGATTCACTATAGAAAAGGCGACTATGTAACGATTCCAATTGGAACGATTTATCGTGTTATTCCAGATGAAGGAGAGACTAAGTTTCTTGTTGTAGAGGCAAATAGCCAAATTACAACGCCGCGTCGTTATCGAAATGAATACGGACAATTGTTAGAGCATAGTCCGTTTTGTGAAAGAGATCTTCGTGGTCCAGAAAAATTAGAGACATATGATGAAAAAGGCGAGTTTGTCGTAATGACAAAATCAAGAGGCTATATGCATAAACATGTTTTAGGACACCACCCGTTAGATGTTGTTGGATGGGATGGCTATTTATATCCGTGGGTATTTAATGTAGAGGATTTTGAACCAATTACAGGGCGCATTCATCAGCCACCGCCAGTACATCAAACATTTGAAGGACATAATTTTGTTATTTGCTCTTTCGTACCACGTTTATACGATTATCATCCAGAGTCAATTCCGGCACCATATTATCATAGTAATGTTAATAGTGATGAAGTTCTTTACTATGTAGAAGGAAACTTTATGAGTCGCAAAGGTGTGGAAGAAGGTTCTATTACACTTCATCCGAGCGGGATTCCTCATGGGCCGCATCCGGGGAAAACAGAGGCAAGTATAGGGAAGAAAGAGACGCTTGAATTAGCTGTTATGATAGACACATTCCGTCCGCTTCGTATTGTAAAACAAGCACATGAAACAGAAGATGAAAAGTATATGTATAGCTGGATTGAACAAGGTTCATATACTGTGAAATAAGTAAAAAAAGGCATGCTCTCAATAAGGGAGCATGCCTTTTTCACGGAATCGACATGTATAATAATACCAAAAAAATAATGGAAAGATATATAGAAAGAATAATAAGGATCGTGCATATTTAGAAGAATTTCTACTTGTTTCGACAAAAGTATTGACTAGGAAAAGCGTAATGAGTAAAATGAAAAAGCGAATTAAAAATTTTCAGAAAATTTAAAACTTGGAGGAGTGAAAGATGAAGCAAATTTTTCAAAAGAAGCCAATTGCAAAGTTAATGCAAGAAAGTAAGCAAAAAACGTTAGCAAGAACATTGGGCGCGCTAGATTTAACTATGCTTGGAATCGGAGCAATTGTTGGAACTGGTATTTTTGTTCTAACGGGTGTTGTGGCAGCGAAACATTCTGGGCCAGCTATTATATTATCATTTGCGATTGCCGCTCTAGCTTGTGCCTTTGCTGCATTTTGTTATGCTGAATTTGCTTCTTCAGTTCCTGTCTCGGGCAGTGTGTATACGTATACATACGCGACGATGGGGGAAGTGTTCGCATTTTTAATTGGCTGGGACTTAATGCTGGAATATTTACTTGCTACATCTGCTGTAGCGAACGGTTGGTCTGCATATTTTCAATCTTTATTAAAGGGGTTTGGAATTCACATTCCGACTATTCTCTCCTCGGCTCCTGGTACAGGAAAGGGTGGAATAATTGATTTACCTGCAGTTCTAATTATTTTAGTGATGACAGTTCTTTTATCTAGGGGTGTTCGTGAAAGTGCACGAGTAAATAACATTATGGTATTTATTAAAATAGCAGTTGTTCTTATTTTTATTTTTGCTGGTTTTAATTATGTGAAACCTGAAAACTGGACGCCTTTTATGCCATTTGGTTTAGATGGTGTAATGGCTGGAGCGGCTACAGTATTCTTCGCATTCATAGGATTTGATGCAGTTTCAACAGCGGCAGAAGAAGTGAAACGTCCGCAACGTGATTTACCAATTGGTATTATTGCATCGTTATTAATTTGTACAGTTCTTTATATTGTTGTTTCGCTTATTTTGACAGGGATTGTTCCATACGGCCAGCTAAATATATCAGATCCAGTTGCTTTTGCACTTCAATTTATTGGACAAGATGGTTTAGCGGGGGTAATTTCAGTAGGAGCAATTACAGGAATTACAACAGTAATGCTAGTTATGATGTATGGGCAAGTTCGGGTTTCTTATGCGATGAGCCGAGATGGTTTACTGCCGAAGCGTCTTGCTAAAGTTCATCCGAAATTTAAAACGCCATTTTTAAATACATGGACAACGGGGATTATTGCGGCACTGATTTCAGGATTAATAGATTTAAATGTTTTAGCACATCTTGTAAATATGGGGACATTGTCAGCATTTGCACTCGTAGCTGTTGCGGTAATCGTAATGAGAAGAACTCATCCAGACTTACCAAGGGCATTTAAGGCTCCGCTTGTACCATTTTTACCAGCATTAACAGTGATTTTCTGTTTATACTTAATGCTTCAATTATCGGGGACAGCGTGGATTAGTTTTGGGATATGGATGGTTATTGGTATAGCGGTTTACTTCTTATATAGCCGAAAACATAGTGCTTTAAATAATAGTAAAAAAGAAGAAGATGTTGCAAATTTATAAGCGGAAAAATCCATTCTAACAGAATTAGAATGGATTTTTTATTTGAAAATTTACATTTTTCTGAACTTATTATAAGATAATTGTTGGCTAACTAAAGGGGTGAAATGATGAAAAATACGTGGCGTGAGTTAAGGGAGATGGACCGTAACGTATGGATTCGATTTATTGGAGAGACGTTAAATGGAATTGCAATGATGATGTTAATGCCTTTTTTTGCATTATATTTAAAAGATAAGGTAGATTCGTTGTTGGAAGTTGGGGTTATTATGGCGCTTTCTCCAATTGCTGCAAGCTTTGGATCACTTATAGGAGGGAGAATTGCTGACATATATGGAAGAAAGCCTATTATGATATTTTCTATGGCAAGTAATGCATTATTAATGCTCGGTTTTCTATTTATAGAAGGATTTATTCCATATGCGATTTTATCTATTTTTTTAGGGTTGAGTAATTCTTTATTTCATCCAGCTGCATCAGCTATGGTCGCAGATGTAACGGCACCAGAAAAAAGAACAGAGGCATATGGTTTATTACGAATGGGACACAATATAGGTGCTGCCATTGGTCCGATAATGGGAGCATCAGTAGTTGTGTTGTCAAAGAACCTTGTGTTTATTATTGCCTCTTCTACAATGCTATTTTATGCGTTACTTGTATTACTTCTTATTCAAGAGACGATGCCAAAGAGGACAGATAAGGAAGAACATAAAGAAAAGGAATCTGGGGCAGTTTGGAAAATTGTAATGCAAGATAAGGCATTAATGATTTACTTATTAGCAGGTATTATCATTTCGATGGGGTTTTCTCAAACCGAAGGCATGTTGCCACTACATTTTGATAATGAAATGAAGCGTATTTTTGGAACGAATAATCCATATCCATATTTAATGGCGTTAAACGGACTATTAGTTGTTTTATTCCAGTTTCAAATTTCAAAATGGGCTACGGATAAACCAGTCGGGAAGACGATGTTATACGGTGCATGTTTATTCGGGATTGGATTATTTTTTATAGGGTGGTTACCGAAGTGGTTTGGAGAATTTAATACAAATGCTACAATTATTTTAATAACACTACTGTTCGTTTATGCTATATATACGTTAGGTGAGATGATTATGTCGCCTGTACAGATGACATTTGTAGCAAATTTGGCCCCTGAGCATTTGAGAGGGACTTACATGGGAGCTGCAAGTTTGCAGTGGATTACAGGAAGCGCATTTGGTCCACTTTTGGGAGGTTTTTTATTAGATCGATTACTTGGTCACTTTCTATTTACAATTTTAGCTGTAGGATGTGTAGTTGCAGGTATTGTATATGTTTCTTTAGATCGCCTTGTGGAGCAAAGGCAAAAAGACACACTGACCAAACAATCGTCTTAGTGAATAGGTGACATACACAAAAAAGGGGATTTCTACATATTTTAGGTACATAACTAGATTAGATTGCCATTTTATTTTGTGTACCTATATAGAAAATGAAATGAAAAACCAATAAGTGATGTTATTTAATTATTTATGGAAGTTACATTTTATTTCAAATAGGAACTACCTATTTTTATAAAAAGTGCTAAAATAGAAAAATGAAAACAATTGGTTAGGGTGATTTCATTGACGAAAATTAAATTAGGTTTATTATATGGTGGAAAATCAGCTGAGCATCAAGTTTCGCTACAGACGGCTCTTGCTGCTATTAAAGCGTTAAATCAAGATAAATTCGAGATTCATCCAATTTATATTACAGAACAAGGTCAATGGGTACGCGGTGAGCGTATTGAAGGTGAAGTAACAGATGTTGAAGCTTTAAAAATGAGCGGTGCAGAAAATGCGATTTCTCCGTTATCATTAAGTACAGAAATTATCCCATCTGCAGCTTCTGAGGAGAACGCTATTGACGTTATTTTCCCATTACTACATGGACCAAACGGTGAAGATGGAACGGTTCAAGGACTATTAGAATTAATGAATATCCCTTATGTAGGAAATGGTGTTCTAGCATCATCTGCTGGTATGGATAAAGTTGTTATGAAAAACATCTTTGCAGAGGCTGGTTTAAAACAAGCAAAATATGCATCCTTTATTCGTAGTGCATGGGAAAAAAATCGTGAGGAAGCTTATTCTAAAGTAGAAGATAAGTTAGGATATCCTTGCTTCGTAAAACCAGCAAACCTTGGTTCAAGTGTTGGTATTAATAAGTGTAAAAATCGTGAAGAACTTGAGGATGCATTTGTAGAGGCATTCCAATTTGATCGCAAAATTATTGTAGAAGAAAATATTGTAGGTCGTGAAGTAGAAGTTGGGGTACTAGGTAATGATGAGCCGAAATGTTCAGTTGTAGGTGAAATCGTTCCGAAAAAGGACTTCTATGATTATAAGTCGAAATATATCGATGGTGATACGGCGCTAATTATTCCAGCTGAAATGACAGAAGAAGAATCTAATGTAATTAAGCGTGATGCGATTATTGCATTCCAATCATTAGACGGTGCAGGTTTAACGCGAGCTGATTTCTTCTTAACGAAAGATGGAGAAGTGTATATTAACGAAGTAAACACAATGCCAGGATTTACACCGTTCAGTATGTTCCCTCTATTATGGCAACATACTGGGTTACCGTATCCAGAATTAATTGAAGAGCTAATTCGTTTAGCGATTGAACGTCACGAAGAAAAACAAAAAATTAAATATACAATCTAACAAAAAGGAGGAAGCACTATTCATAGGAATAGTGCTTCCTCTATGTAAGGAGCGTTTCTATATGATAAAGCGAATGTTAAAGCAAGTGGAACAGATGGTAAATGGTACTGGATTAGAAGAGCAATATGAGGGAATTACTATTCAAGGCGTGTCTATTGATACGAGAAAAATTGAAAAAGGAAACTTGTATGTTCCGATTCAAGGGGAGCGCTTCGATGGACATGCTTTTGTAGATAAAGCTGTTGAAAATGGAGCTGTGGCTACATTATGGATGAAAGATGTAGCGAATCCACCTGAGAATCTTCCGGTTATTTTTGTGGAAGACACGCTATCGGCATTGCAAATGTTAGCGAAAAATTATCGCGATCAATTGGATGTTAAAGTTGTAGGTGTAACGGGTAGTAACGGTAAAACATCTACGAAAGATATTGTAACAAGTCTTCTTGCGACTAAATTCAAAGTGCAAAAAACAGAAGGGAACTTCAATAACCATATCGGATTACCTCTTACCATTTTAAACTTAGAAGAAAATACAGAAGTAGCAGTATTAGAGATGGGTATGTCAAGCCGAGGCGAAATTGAATTCTTATCTAAGTTAGCTCGTCCTAATGCAGCTATCATTACGAATATTGGTGAGGCACATTTAATGGATTTAGGATCTCGTGAGGCAATTGCTGAAGCGAAATTAGAAATTGTTACAGGGTTACAAGAAGGTGGCGTGTTCGTATATAACGGAGATGAGCCTTTATTAACGAATCGTGTTCCTGAAATGAATTTAGCAGCAGAAACGGTTACGTTTGGTGATGCAAGAGCAAACGATTATTATCCAACGACTGTAACATTACAAGCAACTGGGACACATTTCAAAATGAATAGAGATGAAAATATTTCATTCTACTTACCGGTGTTAGGAAAACATAATGTGTATAATACACTTGCTTCAATGGCAATTGCGAAACATTTTGGTGTAACGTGGGAAGAGATGAAAGAAGGTTTAGTAACACTTCAAATGACGGGCATGCGTATGGAAATTGTGAAAACAAATAGTGGTTTAACAATTATCAACGATGCTTATAATGCAAGTCCGACGGCTATGGAAGCAGCGTTCCATTTAATGAATGGTTTAGATGGTTTTGCTAAAAAAATCGTTGTGCTTGGTGATATGTTAGAACTTGGAGATCAAGAAGTGCAGTTCCATTATGAGGTAGGAAAATTAATCGATCCAGCAAAAATCTCGCATGTATTCACATACGGTAGATTAGGGGCTCAAATTGCTGAAGGAGCGAAAATTAATTTCCCTAATGAACGTGTAAAGGCGTATGATAATAAAGAAGAGTTAGTAAAAGATTTACAAGCAGTAGTCGATGTGAAAGATGTTGTATTAATAAAAGCATCTCGCGGTATGAAGTTAGAAGAAGTAATTACGATGTTGAAATAATTGGTGTATATAAATAGGGATGATAGTTACGAAAATAGAAGAAACTTATAATAAGCGCTTACAGTAAATATAAAAAAATAAAAGTGAAGAAAAAAACTCTGAATATGAAAATAAGGTAACAGTTGGGTTTGCTTTTTACACATACAAAACTTATAATTGATAAAGTGTAATAACGTTTAGAAGTATTTTCGCGAAGAATATACGCCCGTTTATATACGTGAGCATTCAGGAAAAGGGCTTTTCCGCAAATTCGGAAAACGCCTTTTTTTAAATGATAAGTATAGGATAGAAAAGGAGAAGTAACATTGACAACATTTCGAGAATTAGGATTAAGTGAATCTTTACTGCAATCTGTTGAAAGTATGGGCTTTGAAGAGGCTACGCCGATTCAAGCTGAAACAATTCCACATGCATTGCAAGGTAAAGATATTATTGGGCAAGCGCAAACAGGTACAGGGAAAACAGCAGCATTCGGATTACCACTATTAGATAAAGTGGATACAAATAAAGAAGCAGTTCAAGGTATTGTTATCGCACCAACGCGTGAATTAGCAATTCAAGTTGGAGAAGAGCTATACAAAATTGGTAAACATAAACGCGTTCGTATTTTACCAATCTATGGTGGTCAAGATATTAACCGCCAAATTCGTGCTCTAAAAAAACACCCACACATTATTGTTGGTACGCCGGGTCGTATTTTAGATCATATTAACCGTAAAACACTTCGCTTACAAAATGTAGAGACTGTTGTTCTTGACGAAGCGGATGAAATGTTAAACATGGGCTTCATTGAAGATATTGAAGCAATTTTAACAGATGTGCCAGAAACACATCAAACATTACTATTCTCAGCGACAATGCCAGATCCAATCCGTCGTATTGCTGAGCGTTTCATGACTGAGCCTCAACACATTAAAGTAAAAGCAAAAGAAGTAACAATGCCAAACATTCAGCAGTTCTATTTAGAAGTGCAAGAAAAGAAAAAGTTTGACGTGTTAACACGCTTGCTAGATATTCAATCTCCAGAGCTTGCAATCGTATTCGGTCGTACAAAACGTCGTGTTGATGAATTATCAGAAGCGTTAAACTTACGTGGTTATGCAGCAGAAGGTATTCACGGTGACTTAACACAAGCGAAACGTATGTCTGTATTACGTAAATTTAAAGAAGGTGCTATTGAAGTTCTTGTTGCAACAGATGTTGCTGCACGTGGTCTTGATATTTCAGGTGTAACACACGTATATAACTTCGATATCCCACAAGATCCAGAATCATACGTTCACCGTATCGGTCGTACTGGCCGTGCAGGTAAAAAAGGTATTGCAATGTTATTTGTAACACCACGTGAATCAGGGCAATTAAAAAATATCGAGCGCACAACAAAACGTAAAGTTGATCGTATGGAAGCACCGACACTTGACGAAGCATTAGAAGGTCAACAACGTTTAATCGCTGAAAAACTTCAAAGCACAATTCAAAATGAAAATTTATCATACTACAAGCGTATTGCAGAAGAAATGTTAGAAGAGAACGACTCTGTAACAGTAGTAGCTGCTGCTTTAAAAATGATGACAAAAGAGCCGGATACAACTCCAATCGCTTTAACATCAGAACCACCAGTTGTTGCAAGAGGTGGCGGTTCTAAAAAACGCGGCGGTAACGGAGGCGGATACCGTGATGGTAACCGTAATCGTAGTCGTGATGGACGCGGCGGTGGCGATGGACGTAATCGTGACCGTAACCGTGATGGAAACCGTGATCGCAATCGTGATGGTAACCGCGATCGTAATCGTGATGGTGGTAGTCGTGGTCGTAGAGGTGAAGGCCAAGGTCGCCCTGGTTCTTCAAATGGACGCGGCGAAAGAAAACATCATAGCCGTCCACAAGCTTAATAAAAAAAAGAGAATGCCCTTTGCGGGCATTCTCTTTTTTTATTTCTATAATTGTGCATACTACATAATAGTTATGATAGAAAAGGGGCTGTTATATGCTTGTAAGGCTTGGTTACGTTGCGATGAGTGTACATTTGAAGAATGCATCTCCATCTCAAACGATGACGTATGCACAGTTTCAGAAATTAGATGATCGTGCTGCTGCAATTCGTAAACTTGAAAGAATTGCTAATTCCAATTTAGAAAATTGTTTACGTTTATTAAAGCATAATAAAGGGCATGACATATCTTTCTTTCGGCTCAGTTCAAAGCTCATTCCTTTAGCGAATCATGAGGAATTGCTAGAGTGGAACTATATTCGTCCTTTAAAAGAAAATTTAAAAAAACTAGGTGAATATGCAGTTCATATGAATATGAGAATTGATTTCCATCCAGATCATTTTGTTGTACTAAATTCATCTGAGGAGAGTGTTTTTAAACAATCTGTAAAAACATTGCAGATGCACAAAAAATTATTAAAAGGCATGGGGATTGAACATAAGCAACGATGTATACTGCATGTTGGAGGAGGATATAAAGATAAAGAACTTGCATTAGAGCGCTTTATAGAGAATTGGTCGAATGTCCCAAGGAGTATTCAAGAAATGATTATATTAGAAAATGATGATACAACCTTTACGTTAGAGGAAACATTATATTTAGGAGAAAAATTAGATATTCCCGTCGTATTTGACTTGCATCACCATATGATGAATAATGAGCAAGAAGATTGGTATGAAGATTGGGCACGTGTCGTTCATACGTGGGAAACGTCTTTGTTGCCGGTTAAAATGCATATCTCTAGCCCTAGAGAGGGGAAAGATCCAAGAGCCCATGCAGATTATATTAATGTAGACGCATTTTTATCTTTTTTAAGAAGGATAAAGGGAAGTGTTCCGCAAATTGATTGTATGATTGAGGCGAAGATGAAGGATGAGTCTTTATTTCAATTAATGAGAGATTTAAGTGAACAAGTAGATGTAGAAATTATCGATGGTGCAAGCTTTTATATTAAATAAGCTTTGCACCATCGTTTTTTTGGGTTAAAAAAGGGGTTAAAATGCCACCGGTTATTAAACCTGTTAAATGACTGATCGGATTGGCAGAAGGGTTAAAGAAAGTAAATAGCAGTAATAGAAGAATCATAATTGAGAAAATGGCAATTTCTTTTGGTTTTGAAGAGCGGTATCGATTGTACAATAAAAATAACTGTGCACCTAATAGTCCGAAAATACCACCTGATGCACCTGCGTGAATATATTCAAGCGGCATAATAATATAAGAAGAAATATTTCCGGAAATTCCAGAGAGAAAAAATAGAATAAAAAAAGAAAAGTGTCCGAGTTGCTTTTCGATAGAGGAACCAAGAGCAAACAAAAAAATACTATTAGAAAGAAAATGTTGTAAGTCTACGTGTACGAGAAGAGAAGTTATGACACGCCACCATTCTCCTTTAGCGATATATTCATTAGAGGCTGCCAGTGGTAAGAGAAAAAAGTCGCCTAATATCATCATGACTAAATGAATAAGAAGTAAGGTAAGAATAGTCGGTTGTAAAGAAATATGAGTGGATCTTATTAGCATACGGTTACTTTCACCCCTTTTGCATCAGAAAGATTCTCTGTTATTCTTATAAATATGAAAGAAGAAAGTTAAATAGAAGAAGGGGATTTCGAAATGATTATAGGGATTGGTATCGATATTATTGAATTAAATCGTATTGAAAAAATGCTAGATGGAAAGCTTAAATTTATGGAACGTATTTTAACGGAAAATGAACGTAATGTTGCTATGGAGCTGAAAGGAAGTCGCCTTACAGAGTTTGTAGCTGGAAGGTTTGCAGCGAAAGAGGCGTATTCAAAAGCTGTAGGTACTGGTATCGGAAAAGAAGTGAGTTTTTTAGATATTGAAGTGAAAAATGATGAAAGAGGTAAGCCAATTCTGATTACAAGTACAGAGTATATTGTTCATTTATCAATTAGTCATAGTAAGGAATTTGCTGTTGCTCAAGTTGTTTTAGAAAGCTCGTCACGCTAGTCTGCATATTTTATATCTTTGTCTCATATATTTGAGGTAGCGATAAGGAAGGTACATCTTCCATTCATTTATAGGGGCAAAGGGGCTGAATTGATGAAAAGGCGTCTGTTTTTAGTTCTTGTCGGTTTGTTGACCGTTTTTGTGTTGGCGGGTTGTATGGAAAAGAAGCAAGATGATGTCGTGAGAGATTTAGAATCAAAAGTAAAAGGGATGAAAAGTTATCAAGCTGAGGCAAAATTATCTATTAAAACAGGCAATGAGCCTCAAGAGTATAACGTAGAGATTTGGCATAAGGAACCGTCTTTTTATCGTGTGAATTTAAAAAATGCAAAAAAAGATCAGAGCCAAATTATTTTGAGAAATGAAGAAGGTGTATTTGTATTAACGCCAGCACTTAATAAGAGCTTCCGTTTTCAAAGTGATTGGCCGCAAAATAGTAGCCAGGCTTATTTATATGAATCACTTGTAAGAGATATTTTGCAGGACAAGAAAAACCTTACTTTTGAGAAAACAGATAAGTATTATATTTTTAAAACAAAAACAAACTATCAACATCAAAATATGTTGCCGAGACAAGAGATTACATTGAATAAGAGCGACTTGACTCCAGTTTCAGTGAAGTTAATGGATAATGATCAAAATGTTCTTGTGAAAGTAGATTTCTCTAAAGTGAAATTCGATGCGAAATTTGATAAAGGTGCATTTGATACGAAACAAAATATGTCTAGAGCACAGGTAGATGTTCAAACAACAGCGAAAGAAGACAAACCGTTTGCTATTTTGTATCCACTTGATACACCACAAGGTATGACTCTGCAAGATGAAAAAGAGTTGAAGACAGACAGTGGCAAGCGTGCGATACTCACATACACTGGAAATAAGAAATCCTTTACTTTAATACAAGAAAAGGCAAAAGTTGCAGAGGCATCATCAGCGGTAAGTGTAAGTGGAGAACCAGTTGATCTTGGGTTTACGATTGGTGCATTAACGAAAGACTCTGTAACGTGGTCGCATAACGGAGTAGAATATATGCTCGTGTCTAAAGGTTTAGAGCAGAAGGAGCTGTTAATGGTTGCTCGTTCGGTTACAGCGAAGCAGGTGAAGTAAACTTCTTAGACGTGGTGATATATGTGCACCACGTCTTTTCTTAGTTTGAAGGTGGATTTCATAAAAGAAGCATATAAAAGAATAAGCTTCGCATATCGTGTATAAGGAAGTGTATTTATGGAAGAAGCACCATTTTACCGTGACACTTGGGTGGAAGTGGATTTAGATGCCATTTATAACAACGTTACACATATTAAAGAGTTCATCCCAAGTAATGTAGAGATTTTTGCTGTAGTTAAAGCAAACGCATATGGGCACGATTATGTACCAGTGGCTAAAACGGCATTAGAAGCAGGTGCAACGAGGTTAGCTGTTGCTTTTTTAGATGAAGCTTTAGTGCTTCGGAGGGCTGGTATTACTGAGCCGATTTTAGTGTTAGGTCCCTCGCCGCCGCGTGATGTAAATGTAGCTGCTGAAAATGATGTAGCGCTAACTGTTTTTCAAAAAGAATGGGTGGACGAAGCAATTAAACTTTGGGATGGTTCATCTGTAATGAAATTCCATATTAACTTTGATAGTGGTATGGGGAGAATTGGAATACGTGAAAGAAAAGAGCTAAAAGAATTTTTAAAGAGTTTAGAGGGTGCACCGTTTTTAGAGTTAGAAGGAGTATACACGCATTTTGCAACGGCAGATGAGGTTGAGACTTCGTATTTTGATAAGCAATATAACACGTTCTTAGAGCAGTTAAGTTGGTTGAAAGAATTCGGAGTGGATCCTAAGTTTGTTCATACAGCTAATAGTGCTGCGACGTTACGTTTTCAAGGGATTACATTTAATGCAGTGCGAATTGGGATTGCAATGTATGGATTATCTCCTTCTGTAGAAATACGTCCTTTTTTACCATTTGAATTAGAACCAGCGCTATCACTTCATACGAAAGTCGCTCATATTAAACAGGTAATTAAAGGTGATGGAATTAGTTATAACGTCACCTACCGAACGAAAACGGAAGAATGGATTGCGACTGTAGCGATTGGCTATGCAGATGGGTGGCTTAGAAGGTTGCAAGGATTTGAAGTGCTTATAAATGGTAAAAGGGTACCGATTGTAGGGCGAGTAACAATGGATCAGTTCATGATTCATCTTCCTTGTGAAGTGCCACTTGGTACGAAAGTTACGCTTATTGGAAGGCAAGGAGATGAGTATATTAGCGCTACAGAGGTTGCGGAATACTCAGGGACTATTAATTATGAAATTATTGCAACGATCAGTTTCCGTGTGCCAAGAATATTTATACGGAATGGTAAGATTGTAGAGATAATTAATTACTTGAACAATATATAGAAGGTAGTATGATTGCTTCTTGTCATTGGAGTGACTGTTCATTGCTGGATAATAAGCTCTTTTTGATGAGAAGCTTTTTACTTATAATCATTTTTTATATAAGTTGCACGTAAGTTTTGAAGAGGAGTTCTATTGTTTTTAGTTAGTTATGAGATAAAAAATTTAAGAAGATGAATGTTTTGTTTGTGAATTGGAAAACATAAGCAAGGAATAAGGAAGTCTTTGCAACAGGCTCCATACAATGGTATTATTACAATAGGTGTCATATATATATTTGGGTGTGTAGTTGACGGTGGAGGTGTATTTTTGTGTCCGAATCAAGTGTAACTACTGAAATCGTGGTTCGGTTGCCAAAGCAAATGGTAACGGAATTGGACGGAATTGGAAAACAAGAGAATAAGAATCGCCATGAACTAATTTGCCAGGCAACACAATTGTTATTGCGTCAACATAAGACGAAGAAACGCTACCAACATGAATCAATGCGACGTGGGTACATTGAAATGGGAAAAATTAATCTTGGTATTGCATCTGAAGCTTTCTTAGCAGAGTATGAAGCAGCTCATACAGTAGAACGCTTAGTTAGCGGGGGGTAATATTTTGATTGTAAAACGCGGCGACGTGTATTTTGCAGACCTTTCCCCAGTTGTTGGTTCTGAGCAAGGAGGCGTTCGTCCGGTTCTTGTCATTCAAAATGACATCGGAAATCGTTTTAGTCCAACGGTGATTGTAGCGGCTATTACTGCACAGATTCAAAAAGCAAAATTACCCACTCATGTGGAAATTGATGCGAAAAAGTATGGTTTTGAGAGAGATTCTGTTATTTTACTTGAGCAGATTCGAACAATCGATAAGCAACGCTTAACGGACAAAATCACTCATTTGGATGAAGTGATGATGAGTCGTGTAGATGAAGCGTTACAGATTAGTTTAGGACTAATAGATTTTTAAATCGGCAGTTTAAGTTGCTCTCTTTGAAGGGCAACTTTTTTTATTATAGAGGAGGTTACGGTTGTATATGGAAATGGTAGATAATCGACAAGCGTTAATGAAAATGTTAGTGAAAGAATTAGGCTTTACCGAAAAGCAAGTTCGTCATGTTATTCAATTAACAGAAGAAGGTAACACAGTTCCATTTATTGCTCGTTACCGAAAAGAATGGACAGGCTCTTTAGATGAGGTGCAGATTCGTACGATTTTAGAGAGATGGCAATATATGATGCAACTTGAAGATAGGAAGGAAGAAGTTCTTCGTCTTATTGATGAGAAGGGGAAACTGACAGAAGAGCTACGACAGCAAATTGTTAAAGCTACAAAGTTGCAAGAAGTAGAAGATCTATATCGTCCATATAAAGAGAAAAGAAGAACGAAAGCGACAATTGCTAAAGAAAAAGGATTAGAACCATTAGCTGAATGGTTATTGTTATATAAGAAAGAAGATCCGGCTAAAAAGGCAGTGGAATTTATTAATGTAGAGAAAGAAGTGCAATCTGCAGAAGAAGCTTTACAAGGTGCACAAGACATTATTGCAGAAATGGTTTCAGATGAAGCTGCGTATCGTAGCTGGATTCGAAATGTTACTTTTAGAAAAGGTGTTATGTCTTCGTCCGTGAAAGATGAAGAAAAAGATGAAAAGAATATATATGAAATGTATTACAGTTATGAAGAACCATTGCAAAAAGTAGTACCACATCGTGTATTAGCAATGAATCGTGGCGAGAAAGAAGATATATTGAGAGTTGCTGTTGTTCCGCCAGTAGATGAAATAGTAACTTTCTTAAATAAGAAAGTAATTCGTAATAACGATTCGAAAAGTGCACATTATGTACAATTAGCGATTGAAGATGGTTATAAACGATTAATTCAATCTTCAATCGAAAGAGAAATTCGTAAAGAATTAACAGAAACAGCTGAAGAACAAGCGATACATATTTTCTCTGAGAACTTACGTAACTTATTATTACAACCTCCGATGAAAGGGAAAGTCGTGCTAGCGGTAGATCCGGCATATAGAACTGGTTGTAAATTGTCTGTAGTAGATGATACGGGGAAAGTACTACATATCGATGTTATTTATCCGCATCCACCTGTTCGTAAATATGATGATGCAAAAACGAAAGTTCTTTCTATTATAGATAAATATCAAGTTGAAATGATTGCAATTGGTAATGGGACAGCATCTAGAGAAACAGAAGAGTTTATAGTAGATGTATTACAAAGTGTGAACCGAGATGTCTTTTATATTATTGTAAATGAAGCGGGTGCTAGTGTATATTCAGCTTCTGATTTAGCCCGTGAGGAATTCCCAAATTTACAAGTTGAAGAGAGAAGTGCCGTTTCTATTGGAAGACGTCTGCAAGATCCACTTGCTGAACTTGTGAAAATTGATCCTAAATCAGTTGGGGTTGGACAATACCAACATGATGTATCTCAAAAGAGACTGAATGAGTCATTAACATTTGTAGTAGAAACAGCTGTTAACCAAGTTGGGGTTAATGTAAATACGGCTTCGGTTGCATTGTTACAATATGTTTCAGGTTTATCGAAAACTGTTGCGAAAAATATTGTGGCAAAGAGAGAAGAAGATGGGAAATTCACGAAGCGCACGGAATTAAAGAAAATCCCGCGTTTAGGTGCAAAGACGTATGAACAATGTATAGGTTTCTTACGTATACTAGAAGGAGCGAATCCATTAGATCGAACAGGTATTCATCCAGAGCAATATAAAAATGTTGAATTGTTATTGAAGAGTCTAGGGTTATCGATAGATGACGTAGGACAACCGCAATTACAAAAGAGATTGGAAGAAGTAGAGATTTCTAAGTTATCTCAAGAAACAGGAGTTGGGGAGCCGACGTTAGTTGATATTATAGATGCGCTTATTAGTCCAGAAAGAGATATGAGGGATGAGTTGCCTAAACCACTTCTGAAAAAAGGGATTTTGAAATTAGAAGATTTAAAACGTGGTATGGAACTAGAAGGAACAGTTCGTAACGTTGTTGATTTTGGTGCTTTTGTTGATGTTGGCGTAAAGCAAGATGGTTTAGTACATATTTCTAAACTTAGCAAACAGTTTGTAAAGCATCCGTTAGATGTTGTATCAGTAGGGCAAATTGTAAAAGTATGGGTAGATGATATTGATACAAAAAAAGGACGCGTTGCACTATCTATGTTGCCGATTGAATAGTAAGAGAAGAGAGCAGATGAAACTGCTCTTTTTTTATGGAATAAAAAGTGTAATGGATTATGAGCTTTGATGTATTTTGCTATAATAAAACCAGCATTCATTTAATAATTTAATTTGATACCGGTTTTTTTCGAAATATGCACGTTGCATTTGTTTTTTTAGCCACGTAGGCATAGGAATCCCTCCTTGTTTAATCCTGCTCTCAAAAATCTAAAATGCTATTGATGAGAGGTTGGTGAGTGGATTTCTATTCATGTTTTGTTTTTAGAAACCACGCTTCTTACATGAGGATGGGTATATGTACTATTTAATATATGTATAAGAAGGGAGAAAAGTGTAAAAATATTTTTTTGTTTAGGAGGAATGAGAGTGGATGAGCAAGAAATTCAGCGACTAGTGGAAGAAGTGTCACTACAATACTTTGAGATGCCGTTCTTACATAAAGCAGTGTTTAATAATAGATTACGTACAACTGGTGGGCGTTATTTATTGAAGAGTCATAATATCGAACTGAATTATCGATATTACGAAGTGTATGGTGAAGAAGAGTTAGTCGGGATTATTAAACATGAGCTTTGTCATTATCACTTACATATTGCAGGAAGAGGGTATAAGCACAGGGACAGGGATTTTCGTGAGTTGTTAAAGAAAGTTGATGCACCACGTTTTTGTAAACAAATGATTAATGAAGAGAAGGAAAAAAAGATTTATAAGTATGAATGTATGGAGTGTTCACTTCAATATGTAAGAAGGCGTCAAATAAATACAAAAAGATATGTCTGTGGAAAGTGTAAAGGGAAACTCAAACCGATATCGAAAACATCTTGACAGTAAAAACGCAATCCAGTATATTATAAACATGTCACGTTTGAACAAGATGTTGTTAAAAACTTCTTGACTTACAGAGAGAATTTTTATAAGATACAAATTGTCCTCATTATTCCGCAGTAGCTCAGTGGTAGAGCTATCGGCTGTTAACCGATCGGTCGTAGGTTCGAGTCCTACCTGCGGAGCCA
>NZ_JBBOTY010000001.1:242500-257500 GCF_038005805.1 Bacillus sp. FSL R9-9497
TGGTACAGTTTGTACAGGATAGGCGGGAGCCATTGAAACCGGAGCGCTAGCTTCGGTGGAGGCGCTGGTGGGATACCGCCCTGACTGTATTGAAATTCTAACCTACGGGTCTTATCGACCCGGGAGACAGTGTCAGGTGGGCAGTTTGACTGGGGCGGTCGCCTCCTAAAGTGTAACGGAGGCGCCCAAAGGTTCCCTCAGAATGGTTGGAAATCATTCGTAGAGTGCAAAGGCATAAGGGAGCTTGACTGCGAGACCTACAAGTCGAGCAGGGACGAAAGTCGGGCTTAGTGATCCGGTGGTTCCGCATGGAAGGGCCATCGCTCAACGGATAAAAGCTACCCCGGGGATAACAGGCTTATCTCCCCCAAGAGTCCACATCGACGGGGAGGTTTGGCACCTCGATGTCGGCTCATCGCATCCTGGGGCTGTAGTCGGTCCCAAGGGTTGGGCTGTTCGCCCATTAAAGCGGTACGCGAGCTGGGTTCAGAACGTCGTGAGACAGTTCGGTCCCTATCCGTCGTGGGCGTAGGAAATTTGAGAGGAGCTGTCCTTAGTACGAGAGGACCGGGATGGACGCACCGCTGGTGTACCAGTTGTTCTGCCAAGGGCATAGCTGGGTAGCTATGTGCGGAAGGGATAAGTGCTGAAAGCATCTAAGCATGAAGCCCCCCTCAAGATGAGATTTCCCATAGCGTAAGCTAGTAAGATCCCTGAAAGATGATCAGGTTGATAGGTTCGAGGTGGAAGCATGGTGACATGTGGAGCTGACGAATACTAATAGATCGAGGACTTAACCATATAATATGTAGCAATGTTATCTAGTTTTGAAGGAATATGCCTTCATAGTTTGGTGATGATGGCAGAGAGGTCACACCCGTTCCCATACCGAACACGGAAGTTAAGCTCTCTAGCGCCGATGGTAGTTGGGACCTTGTCCCTGTGAGAGTAGGACGTCGCCAAGCTATTTATATTGTCGCGGGGTGGAGCAGCACGGTAGCTCGTCGGGCTCATAACCCGAAGGTCGCAGGTTCAAATCCTGTCCCCGCAACCAAATGGTCCCGTGGTGTAGTGGTTAACATGCCTGCCTGTCACGCAGGAGATCGCCGGTTCGACCCCGGTCGGGACCGCCATTTCATATAAAGAAAAGAACGAAACAAGTTGTTTCGTATTTTTTTATTTGTTTTAACAAAAAACTAATAAAGACAGTCAAACTATCCTTAGGACAACTCCTAAGGACTTTTTTATATATTCAAAACCTGTATAATAAAGAGCAGAGAACATTGTGAGTAAAGTAGGTGAAGTCTGTGAGTAAATATGAAGTAACAACAAAATCTTCTGAGGAGACACAAAGGTTATCAGAAAAACTAGGTGAGCTCGTAGAGGCACAAGATGTAATTATTTTAGAAGGAGATCTTGGAGCTGGTAAGACGACTTTTACAAAGGGACTAGCAAAAGGTCTTGGAGTGAAAAGAGTTGTAAATAGTCCTACCTTTAATATCATTAAAGAATATAAAGGAAGATTACCGCTATATCATATGGACGTGTATCGCTTAGCAGAAAGTGAAGAGGACTTAGGCTTTGATGAATATTTCTACGGTGAAGGAATTACGGTAGTAGAATGGGCTCATTTAATAGAGGCATATTTACCAAATGAAAAGTTACAAATTAGTTTATTCCATGCTGGAGATGACACAAGAAGAATTATACTCGAGCCAATTGGAGATCGCTATATTAGATTATGTGAGGAGCTATTACAAGATGAAAGTACTAGCAATTGATACTTCAAATTACGTAATGGGTGTATCCCTTATTGAGGAAGGAAACGTAATTGGGGAAATCATTACAAATTTAACGAAAAACCATTCTGTACGTCTTATGCCAGCTGTAGAGAAACTGTTAAAAGAGTGTGGCGTAAAACCGAAGGAATTAACTAAAATCGTTGTAGCTGCTGGACCTGGATCCTATACAGGTGTTCGCATAGGCGTGACAGCGGCAAAAACATTAGCTTGGTCACTTCAAATACCAATTGTAGGTGTATCAAGTTTAGAGGTAGTAGCTGCAAACGGTGCTAACTTTAACGGGTTAATTTGTCCTTTATTTGATGGAAGACGTGGGCAAATTTATACAGGGTTATATACATATGAAGGAGAGCAGTTAACTTCAATAGAAGAAGACCGAATTATTCTTATTGTGGACTGGTTGCAAATGTTAAAAGATAAAGGACAGCCTGTTTTATTTATCGGTAACGATGTTAAATTGCATAAAGAAACAATTATAGAACATTTAGGTGATCAAGCTGTATTCGCTCCATTTACTAAAAATAATCCAAGACCAAGTGAGCTAGCATTCTTAGGATTACAAAAAGAAGAACAAGATGTGCATACGTTTGTTCCGAGCTATCTTCGTTTAGCTGAAGCTGAAACAAAGTGGTTAGAAAGTCAAAACAAGTAGGAGCTTGCAGAAGATGGATATGATATTTAGAAAGATGGAGCTTGATGATATTGCTCAAATTGTAGCTATTGAAGAAGCGTCTTTTTCAACTCCTTGGACTGCAGATGCCTTTCATCGTGAATTAACGATGAATGAACATGCACATTATATTGTGTTAGAAAAAGATGGTCGTGTAGTCGGGTATTGTGGATTGTGGATAATTATTGATGAATCACATATAACGAATATAGCTATTTTGCCAGAATACCGAGGTCAAAAGTTAGGAGATGCCCTATTGAAAGCAGTTATTTCTGAAGCGAAAGAACTAGGGGTAAAAACAATGACACTTGAAGTACGTGTATCAAATGAAGTAGCAAAGCAGTTATACAGAAAATACGGATTTCAAAATGGTGGGATTCGTAAACGATACTATGCAGACAATCAGGAAGATGGTCTCGTAATGTGGGTGAATATATAATGGAAAAAAATACGATTATACTTGGTATTGAAACAAGTTGTGATGAAACAGCAGTAGCAGTTGTTAAAAATGGAACGGAAATTATTGCGAATGTCGTTGCATCACAAATTGAAAGTCATAAACGTTTTGGCGGCGTTGTACCAGAGATTGCATCCCGTCATCATGTAGAAGAAATTACAGTTGTGTTAGAAGAAGCTTTAAAGGAAGCAAACATCACATTTGATGATATTGATGCAATTGCTGTAACAGAAGGTCCTGGTTTAGTAGGAGCACTTCTAATTGGAGTAAATGCAGCGAAGGCAGTAGCGTTTGCACATGATATTCCGTTAGTCGGTGTTCATCATATTGCTGGTCATATTTATGCGAACCGTTTAGTAAAAGAAGTTCAATTCCCGTTATTATCACTTGTTGTATCCGGTGGGCATACAGAACTTGTTTATATGAAAGAACATGGTTCATTCGAAGTAATTGGTGAAACACGAGACGATGCAGCTGGAGAAGCATATGATAAAGTAGCTCGTACGTTATCTATGCCATATCCAGGTGGTCCTCATATTGATCGCCTTGCACATGAAGGAGAACCGACAATTGATTTGCCTCGTGCATGGCTAGAACCGGATTCATATGATTTTAGCTTTAGTGGATTGAAATCAGCAGTTATCAACACTGTGCATAACGCAAAACAACGCGGTATAGAAATTGCGCCAGAAGATTTAGCGGCAAGTTTCCAAGAAAGTGTAATAGATGTACTTGTAACGAAAGCAGCTCGTGCAGCAGAAGCTTATAATGTAAAGCAATTACTTCTTGCTGGTGGAGTAGCTGCTAATAAAGGACTTCGTGCGCGATTAGAAGAGGAATTTGCACAAAAAGAAAACATTGAATTAATTATTCCACCGCTATCTTTATGCACAGATAATGCAGCGATGATTGCAGCCGCAGGGACAATTGCTTATGAACAAGGTAAGCGTGCAACATTAGCCTTAAATGCAAATCCAGGATTAGATATTGAAGCATAGTTATGCACATAATTAACCACAGGTTGTGGATAAAACCCATATTGTCTGTTGATAATATGGGTTTTATTGTGTATATAAAATGTTGATAACTTTTTTGTCGATTGTGGATAATGTGGAAAAGGTATTTTAAGGTTTATTTTATAAAGGTGGATATGTGTATAAAATTGTGGATAAATAGGATGATGTCAGACCTTTGAATTTGTTCTTTTTCGGGAAATAAAAAGTAAGAAGATATCCCCGAAAAACATTTTGAAACATCCCCCTATTATAGAAGATGCTAATATTGTCAATCTTTGTCGTTAAATCGATATTTCGTGTCGAATTGTTAATATATATAGGGTTACAATAGATATATTTGAAAAATCGTTGGTATATTCTAAGTTACGATTGATATACTCAAAAAATTGTTTCTGTATTAAAAGAAAAAAAGATGTCGCATAGTCAAAAATCCTGACTTATGAGACATCTTTTTTATTTAAATATGCTTATACATGCAGCTCTTCCCATTCTGCCATACAAGTTTCAAGTTGTTCTTGTAGCGTTTGCTTTTTAGTTGTAATTTCACTAGCTTTTTCATAATCTGCATATATTTCTGGTAAGCAAAGTTGATCTTCTAACGTAGCAATTTCTTCTTCTAATTCTAATATACTTTGTTCTAGCTCTTCAATTTTTCTGGTGCGTTGACGCTCTAGTTTTTTACGCTCTTTTTCTTCTAAATAATTTAATTTCTCTTGTGCAACCACTTTTTGAACAGGAATGTCACTTTCTTGCTGTTCAAGTTCTGCACGTTCAATCATTTCATTTTTCTTTTCAACGTAGTAATCGTAATCCCCTAAATATTCCTGTGCACCTTCTGTTGATAACTCAACCACAGTCGTTGTTACACGGTTAATAAAGTAGCGGTCATGTGAGACGAATAGAAGAGTCCCTGGGTAATCAATTAAAGCATTCTCCAAAATCTCTTTACTATTTAAATCAAGGTGGTTCGTAGGCTCATCTAGAATTAACAAATTTGACTTTTGCATCATAAGTTTTGCAAGAGCTAATCGAGCTTTTTGTCCACCACTAAGAGAAGATACTGGTTTCAGTACATCATCTCCTGTGAATAAAAAATTCCCGAGTATAGTACGGATTTCTTTTTCAGGTTGCAGTGGATATTCATCCCATAATTCATTTAAAACCCGTTTAGAAGATGTTAAGTTTGCTTGTTCTTGATCATAATAACCAACAGATACATTTGATCCGAAAGAAACATCACCATTTAATAGTGGTAACTTATTCACAATAGACTTTAACAATGTGGATTTCCCAATTCCGTTTGGACCAACTAAAGCAACACTATCTCCGCGAGTTAAGCGCATAGTTACATGTTCAATTATAGGGTTCTCATCATAGCCGATGGTTGCATCATTTACTTGTAAAACATCATTTCCACTTTGCTTTTCAATATCGAAGTGGAATGATGCTGACTTAGAATCCCCTAATGGTCTCGTTAATAATTCCATTCTGTCTAGTTGTTTACGACGACTTTGAGCACGTTTCGTTGTAGAAGCGCGAGCTATATTCTTTTGAACGAAGTCCTCAAGTTTTGCGATTTCATCTTGTTGTTTTTCGTAACGTTTCATTTCTTGCTCATATAATGCTGATTTTAAGTCTAAATATTTACTGTAGTTACCAACAAATCGTCTGCTTTCTTTATTCGAAATTTCATATACTTGTGTAACAAGTTTGTCTAAGAAATAACGGTCATGTGAAACGATTAATATTGCGCCAGGATAACCTTGTAAATATTGCTCAAGCCACGTTAATGTTTCGATGTCTAAATGGTTTGTAGGCTCGTCCAAAATAAGTAAGTCTGGTTTTGTTAATAATAATTTCCCGAGAGCTAATCTTGTTTTTTGCCCGCCGCTTAAAGTAGAGATCGTCGTCTGGTGCGTTTCAACTGGGAAGCCAAGGCCGCTTAAAATGGAGCGAATATCCGCTTCATATTGATATCCACCTTGATCTTTATAATTGAGTTGCAATTGGTCATAATCAGCTAACAATCTTTCATATGTAGCTTCGTTTGAAAAGTTTTCTTCTTTTCCCATTTCTTGCTCAAGCCTTCGAAGTTTTGTCTCCATTTGCTGTAAGTGGGTAAAGACGGTTAGCATTTCATCCCAAATTGTTAAAGACGTTTCTAGTCCAGTATTTTGAGCTAAATATCCGATTGAGACATCTTTAGGTTTTATAATTTCGCCACCGTCATGAGATAATTCACCAGCGATAATTTTTAATAATGTAGATTTGCCTGCTCCATTCCTTCCAACTAATGCGATACGATCTTTTGTTTGTACTTCCAATTTTATGTTTGCAAGAATCGTTTCTGCACCGTATAATTTCGAAAGCGCGTTTACTTGTAATAAAATCAATGTTTTCACCTCAAATAATTTCTTAACTTTGCCATGTTTATATTTCTCAATCATACTAAAAATAGTGTATAGTTTAAAATAAAGAGAGAATACTTCTTTTCTTTATTATACAAGGAATTTAATGAGTGCTAAACTTCTGTATTTGATTAAAGTATATGAATAAAGATAGGAAGAGAGGAGAGGTCATATGGATCAGCAAAAGATTCCACAAGCCACTGCTAAAAGATTGCCTCTATACTATCGATTTATCCAAAACTTATCTCTTTCTGGTAAGCAGCGTGTTTCATCGGCCGAATTGAGTGAGGCAGTAAAAGTAGATTCCGCAACAATACGAAGAGATTTTTCGTATTTTGGAGCGTTAGGGAAAAAGGGATATGGATATAACGTAAATTATTTATTATCATTTTTCCGTGAAACACTTGATCAAGATGATATAACACGTGTAGCACTTATTGGAGTAGGTAATTTAGGGACCGCTTTCTTACATTATAATTTCACGAAAAACAATAATACAAAAATTGAAATGGCATTTGATGTTAGTGAAGAGAAAGTTGGAACAGAAATCGGGGGCATTCCTGTATACCATTTAGATGAATTAGAAGAGAGATTATCAAATGATATACAAGTGGCAATATTAACAGTACCGGCTACAGTAGCACAAGCTGTAGCAGATAGATTAGCTGAAACGAGCGTACATGGTATTTTGAATTTCACACCAGCACGATTAAACGTATCAGAGAATATTAGAATTCATCATATTGATTTAGCTGTAGAGTTACAAACATTAGTTTACTTTTTGAAAAACTATCCACAATAAAACGCAGAGGAAGCGACCTCTGCGTTTTATTATTGTTTCTTCTTTGTGAATTTAACTAATATAAGGCGAAGTGCCAAATTAAAATCAATTGTTGCCATAACTGCAAATAGTATTGTCCACATATTCCAGATTGTATCTGTCACGTTCGTAATGGCGAAGCGTGTAAAGATACATCCAAGAAGGAAGTATAGTGCAGCCATGAACAATGGTGAGTTTCTCATACAAAAAATCCTCCGATAAAGCCTTGCATTTTTTCAGCTTCTTTAATCATTTCTTGAATTTGTTCATTGCTCATAAAAATTTGCCCAATAGCGACTAATGTATTCATCGCAACATGAGCTGCAATCGGAACGATAATACGTTTCGTCTTCACATATAAGAAGGCGAATACGAGCCCCATAGCAGTGTATACCAATAAATGAGTAAAATCAAAATGAATTGCTGCAAATACAAGCGAACTAATGATAGCTGCGATAAAGAAGTTAAACTTCTTATAAAGCGTGCCGAATAGAATTTTTCTAAATACGATTTCTTCTAAGATAGGTCCAATTATAGATACAACAATAAGGAACCAAGGTATCGTTCTTGCGATGTCCATCAGTCTGTCTGTATTCTCAGATTCACGTGGAACCCCAAATACATACATTTCAATCATACCTGCAATGGATTGTGAGATGATTGCTAAGAAGAACCCGATGAAAATCCATCCAATAGTAGCTGGGATAGAAGAGCGCATTGGATCTAAATGCCTGTCACGAATATCTGTTCTAAGTAACCAAAGTACGATACATAATGCAACAAAGAAGCTAATAATTGCCCAGTGTCCCGTTATGATTTGTCCTTTTTCCTCAATGGTAAATCCTCTATTATCGTAGAGTCCTGTTTTTAGGAGAAGTGGTAATCCAACAACGCCGGATAACTGCATTAAAATGTATGTAACGATAATCCACCAGTATTGTTTCTTCAAATGGTTTAACCATCCTTTCTAACTATAGTGTATGAGATAAGTTAGGATAACATGTAAATATGCTACCTACGATATAAACCTCACTTGAATTATGTTTTTTTCGTAAATCCTTATTTGAAATTATAATAGAAGACAGGAGAAAGTTGTGTGTGTAGCGAAAACAACTTAGGGTGTCCTTTCATATTGTAACATACGAGCAGTGGAAACAACGATTCATATAGTAAAGGCAGTATTCTATATAGAAAGTTTATATAGTGATTTGCGAAAAAATTATGATTTTTTTACTTGCAAAAGAAATTGAGATTATTTATTATTATAAGTGTGTTAGCACTCGGATGACTTGAGTGCTAATAAAAGAAATTTACATAACAAAATGAGGAGGTTATTGTTCATGCTAAAGCCATTAGGTGATCGCGTTGTAATTGAGCTTGTTCAAGCAGAAGAAAAAACAGCAAGTGGTATCGTATTACCAGATACTGCAAAAGAAAAACCACAAGAGGGTAAAGTTGTTGCAGTAGGTACTGGTCGAGTGCTTGAGAATGGTGAGCGTGTTGCTTTAGAGGTAGCAGCAGGTGATCTTATCATCTTCTCAAAATATGCAGGTACTGAAGTGAAATATGAAGGTACAGACTACTTGATTTTACGTGAAAGTGACATTTTAGCAGTTATCGGTTAATTATATAAATCTTAAAAAATCCAAGGGGGTCAATTATTATGGCAAAAGATATTAAATTTAGTGAAGAAGCACGTCGTTCGATGCTTCGCGGTGTCGACACTCTTGCAAATGCAGTAAAAGTAACGCTTGGACCAAAAGGTCGTAACGTTGTACTTGAGAAAAAATTTGGTTCACCACTTATTACAAATGATGGTGTAACAATCGCAAAAGAAATCGAATTAGAAGATGCATTCGAAAACATGGGTGCGAAATTAGTAGCAGAAGTTGCTAGCAAAACAAATGACGTAGCTGGTGACGGAACAACAACTGCAACTGTATTAGCGCAAGCTATGATTCGTGAAGGTCTTAAAAACGTAACAGCTGGTGCGAACCCAATGGGTCTTCGTAAAGGTATCGAAAAAGCTGTTACTGCTGCAATTGAAGAATTAAAAACGATTTCTAAACCAATCGAAGGTAAATCTTCTATCGCACAAGTAGCTGCTATTTCTGCTGCTGACGAAGAAGTAGGTCAATTAATTGCTGAAGCAATGGAGCGCGTTGGTAACGACGGCGTTATTACTTTAGAAGAATCTAAAGGCTTCACAACAGAATTAGACGTAGTAGAAGGTATGCAATTTGATCGTGGATATGCATCTCCTTACATGATTACTGATTCTGACAAAATGGAAGCAGTTCTTGATAACCCATACATCTTAATCACTGACAAAAAGATTTCTAACATTCAAGAAATCTTACCAGTATTAGAGCAAGTGGTACAACAAGGTAAACCACTTCTTATCATTGCTGAAGATGTAGAAGGCGAAGCGTTAGCTACATTAGTAGTGAACAAACTTCGTGGTACATTCAATGTAGTAGCTGTTAAAGCTCCTGGATTTGGTGACCGTCGTAAAGCAATGCTAGAAGATATCGCGATCTTAACTGGTGGCGAAGTAATCACTGAAGAATTAGGCCGTGACTTAAAATCTGCTACAGTTGAATCTTTAGGACGCGCTGGTAAAGTTGTTGTAACGAAAGAAAACACAACTGTAGTTGAAGGTGTAGGAAGCACAGAACAAATCGAAGCTCGCATCGGTCAAATCCGTGCGCAATTAGAAGAAACAACTTCTGAATTCGATCGTGAAAAATTACAAGAGCGTCTTGCAAAACTTGCAGGTGGCGTAGCGGTAATTAAAGTAGGTGCAGCAACTGAAACTGAGTTGAAAGAACGCAAACTTCGCATTGAAGATGCACTTAACTCAACTCGTGCAGCAGTAGAAGAAGGTATCGTTGCAGGTGGTGGTACTTCACTTATGAACGTATACACAAAAGTAGCTTCTATCGTAGCTGAAGGCGACGAAGCAACAGGTATCAACATCGTACTTCGCGCACTAGAAGAGCCAGTTCGTCAAATCGCAATCAACGCTGGTCTAGAAGGATCTGTAGTTGTAGAGCGTCTAAAAGGCGAAAAAGTAGGCGTTGGTTTCAACGCAGCTACTGGCGAATGGGTTAACATGCTTGAGTCTGGTATCGTAGATCCAGCTAAAGTAACTCGTTCTGCACTTCAAAACGCAGCATCTGTTGCAGCTATGTTCTTAACAACTGAAGCTGTAGTAGCTGACAAGCCAGAACCAAATGCACCAGCAATGCCTGACATGGGCGGCATGGGCATGGGTGGTATGGGCGGAATGATGTAATTCCGTTTGTCCTAAAAAACATCCATTTCTATATAGAAATGGATGTTTTTTTATGTTTTTTAGAAAAGGAAATGAATTTCTGTAGAATTTTGTCGCTTTCTCTCTTGACCATATTGATACTTCATTGTTAGAATCTAGGAAGATAATATAAAACGATCCTTCATATATCCTCAATGATATGGTTTGAGAGTCTCTACCGGGTTACCGTAAACAACCTGACTATGAAGGCAGTGTGTCTTATATTTATAAAGAGCGGAGACTATCTTTCTTTATAAAGCCAGACCCCTGCCTTTTCTTTGTTATGAGACTAGAGGCGGAGGACTGGCTTTTTTTATTATATTGGTAATGCTTTTCGCCAAATTGGTGAAAATATTTATATACGAGAACTAACGTTGGGGTGATTATTTTGAAGAAACAACACGATACAATTATCGTTTTAGATTTTGGAAGTCAATACAATCAGTTAATAGCACGTCGAATTCGTGAGTTCGGTGTATACAGTGAACTTCATCCACATACAATTACTGCAGAAGAAATTAAAGCAATGAATCCAAAAGGGATTATTTTCTCTGGTGGACCAAATAGCGTATACGGTGAAGGTGCATTACATTGTGATGAAAAAATCTTTGAACTAGGTTTACCAATCTTCGGTATTTGTTACGGTATGCAGCTTATGACGCAACACTTCGGTGGTAAAGTAGAGCGTGCAAATCACCGTGAGTACGGAAAAGCTGTTCTTAAAGTAGAGAACGAATCAAAATTATATGCGAACCTTCCAGAAGAGCAAGTTGTATGGATGAGCCATGGTGACTTAGTAACTGGTTTACCTGAAGGATTCGTAGTAGACGCAACAAGTGAGTCTTGTCCAATTGCTGGTATGAGCAATGAAGACAAAAACTTATACGGTGTACAATTCCACCCAGAAGTACGTCACTCTGAGCACGGTAACGATTTAATTAAAAACTTCGTATTCGGCGTATGTGGTTGTTCTGAAGGATGGAACATGGAGAACTTTATCGAAGTAGAATTAGAAAAGATTCGTGAAACTGTTGGAGACAAAAAAGTACTATGCGCACTTAGTGGCGGTGTAGACTCTTCTGTTGTAGCAGTATTAATTCATAAAGCAATCGGCGACCAATTAACATGTATTTTCGTTGATCACGGTTTACTTCGTAAAGGCGAAGCAGAAGGCGTTATGAAAACATTTAGCGAAGGCTTCCATATGAACGTTATTAAAGTAGATGCAAAAGATCGCTTCATGGACAAGTTAAAAGGTGTAGAAGATCCAGAACAAAAACGTAAAATCATCGGTAACGAATTCATTTACGTATTTGATGATGAAGCTTCTAAATTGCAAGGTATGGACTTCTTGGCGCAAGGTACACTTTATACAGATATCGTTGAAAGTGGTACAGCGACTGCACAAACAATTAAATCTCACCATAACGTTGGTGGACTTCCAGAAGACATGCAGTTCAAATTAATTGAGCCTTTAAACACTTTATTTAAAGATGAAGTACGTGTATTAGGATCAGAATTAGGAATTCCTGATGAAATCGTATGGCGTCAACCATTCCCAGGACCTGGTCTTGGTATTCGTGTATTAGGTGAAATCACAGAAGAGAAATTAGAAATCGTTCGTGAATCTGATGCGATTTTACGCGAAGAAATTATTAAAGCGGGCTTAGACCGCGAAATCTGGCAATACTTCACTGCGCTTCCTGGTATGCGTAGTGTAGGTGTTATGGGTGACGAGCGTACTTACGATTACACAGTAGGTATCCGCGCGGTAACATCTATCGACGGTATGACAGCTGACTGGGCACGTATCCCTTGGGACGTATTAGAGAAAATCTCTGTACGTATCGTAAACGAAGTAAAACACGTTAACCGTATCGTGTATGATGTAACGAGTAAGCCACCAGCAACTATTGAGTGGGAATAGTATTTATAAAAAGGTCCATCTATTGCTTATGCATAGATGGATCTTTTTTATTTTGGTATTAATACGAACGAAACTATAAAAATTTATGAAAATGTTCGTTTTTAAATTGACAAAACTACTTCGTCGAGTTAATATGATTATGTAATTCAAACGAAAAGTGAATATTATAGCCGTCGTATAATATCGGGGATATGGCCCGAAAGTTTCTACCTAGCTACCGTAAATGGCTTGACTACGAGGCGTTTGTATAAAGATGAGGGGAAACTTGTCTTTGTTTATAGAACGCTTCCATGTATATATGCAATGGAAGCCTTTTTTATTTCTCGGGATAAAAGAGGGCTAGGGTGAAATACGGCGAGTAATCATATAACGGGGGAAACATAGGATGAAACGCTATTTTCAGTTTGATGAGCTCGGTACGAATTATAAGACTGAGTTCATAGCAGGGTTAACGACATTTCTATCTATGGCTTACGTACTATTTGTCAATCCTGCTACGCTGTCGCTTGGAAATGTTAAAGGGTTACCAGCAGGTACAGGGATGGATCCAGGTGCAGTATTCGTTGCTACGGCATTAGCGGCAGCGATCGGTTCGTTAATTATGGGTATTTTCGCGAAGTATCCAATTGCTTTAGCGCCAGGTATGGGAATTAACGCGTTCTTTGCTTATACAGCAGTGTTAACGATGGGTATTCCGTGGCAAACGGCCATTGCCGGAACATTAATGTCAGGTATTATCTTTATTATTCTTACTGCTTCAGGTATTCGTGAAAAAATCATTAATGCAATTCCATCGGAGTTAAAGTTTGCAGTAGCAGCAGGTATTGGATTATTCATTGCTTTCCTTGGATTCCAAAATGCCGGAATTATCGTGAAAAACGATGCGGTTCTTGTTGGGTTGGGGGACTTAACAAAGGGCACAACGTTACTAGCAATCTTCGGGGTTGTTACTACGATCATCTTCATGATTAAGAAAGTTAATGGTGCAGTATTCTACGGTATGATTCTTACAGCGATCTTAGGAGTTGCAACAGGATTAATTGATACTCCGAAAGCTGTGGTGGGAGCAATACCGAGTCTAGAACCAACGTTCGGCGCGGCGTTAACGCACTTCGGAGATATTTTCACAGTTCAAATGGGGATTGTTATTATAACGTTCTTCTTTATCGATTTCTTTGATACAGCAGGTACGCTTGTAGCGGTTGCAAATCAAGCAGGATTAATGAAGAACAATAAATTACCACGTGCAGGAAAAGCGTTATTTGCAGATGCGATTGCAACTGTAATTGGTGCGATTTTAGGTACATCAACAACAACGTCTTACATTGAATCGTCTGCAGGGGTAGCAGCAGGAGGACGTTCTGGATTTACAGCAGTTGTAACAGCAGGATTCTTCTTACTGGCACTATTCTTCTCGCCATTACTAAGTGTTGTAACGCCAGCTGTAACGGCACCGGCTTTAATTATTGTAGGAATCTTGATGGTTTCTTCCTTAGGGGAAATTGATTGGAAGAAATTCGAGATTGCAGTACCAGCATTCTTTACAATTATCTCTATGCCACTTACGTATAGTATCGCAACTGGGATTGCGATTGGATTTATCTTCTATCCAATTACAATGGTTGTGAGTGGTCGTCGTAAAGAGGTTCATCCGATTATGTATGTTATGGGAGTTTTATTCGTACTATATTTCATCTATGTTCGTAAATAAAAGGGGTTTTTTAAAGGTCTAGACTTAAGGGGAGTCTAGACCTTTTTTGCGTCTTCAGAAAATCTTAAGGATTTCCGAGCGTTTTTCTTCAGAAGTTTTCCTATAATAGAAGTTAGGGATTAAAAAAGTGATGGGGGAGATATTGTGGCACACGAAACAATACTTGTCGTAGATGATGAAAAAGAAATTCGGAATTTAATTACAATCTATTTAAAGAATGAAGGATATAAAGTATTACAAGCAGGAGACGGAGAAGAAGGATTACGTCTATTGGAAGAAAATGAAGTACATCTAGTCGTATTAGATATTATGATGCCGAAAGTGGATGGTATTCATATGTGTATGAAGGTAAGGGAAGCGAAAGAAATGCCTATTATTATGCTTTCTGCGAAAACGCAAGATATGGATAAGATTTTAGGGTTAACAACGGGTGCAGATGATTATGTAACGAAACCATTTAATCCGTTAGAGTTAATCGCAAGAATTAAATCTCAGTTACGCCGTTATATGAAAATGAATGGTTTCGCTATACAAAATGAGGACGAGCTAGAAATTGGAGAGATGAAAATAAACATCTCGACCCATAAAGTTATTGTGGACGGAGAAGAAGTGAAACTAACTCCGAGGGAATTTTCAATTTTAGAATTGCTAGCTAGAAATCCAGGTATGGTGTTTAGTGCGGAGCAAATTTATGAAAAGGTGTGGAACGAACGATCTTTCCAGTCTGATAATACCGTAATGGTGCACATTCGGAAAGTGCGTGAAAAGATTGAGGAGAATCCAAGGAAACCTAGATATATAAAAACAGTATGGGGAGTGGGGTATAAGATTGAAAAAGATATTTAATCCGTTTACTTATGTTAGGAAATTTCG
>NZ_JBBOTY010000001.1:262500-265000 GCF_038005805.1 Bacillus sp. FSL R9-9497
CCGCTTATCGTAAAGGCTGAGCTGTGATGGGGAAGCTCCTTATGGAGCGAAGTCTTTGATTCCCCGCTGCCAAGAAAAGCTTCTAGCGAGATAAAAGGTGCCTGTACCGCAAACCGACACAGGTAGGCGAGGAGAGAATCCTAAGGTGTGCGAGAGAACTCTGGTTAAGGAACTCGGCAAAATGACCCCGTAACTTCGGGAGAAGGGGTGCTTTCTTAACGGAAAGCCGCAGTGAATAGGCCCAAGCGACTGTTTAGCAAAAACACAGCTCTCTGCGAAGCCGTAAGGCGAAGTATAGGGGGTGACACCTGCCCGGTGCTGGAAGGTTAAGGAGAGGGGTTAGCGTAAGCGAAGCTCTGAACTGAAGCCCCAGTAAACGGCGGCCGTAACTATAACGGTCCTAAGGTAGCGAAATTCCTTGTCGGGTAAGTTCCGACCCGCACGAAAGGTGTAACGATTTGGGCACTGTCTCAACCAGAGACTCGGTGAAATTATAGTACCTGTGAAGATGCAGGTTACCCGCGACAGGACGGAAAGACCCCGTGGAGCTTTACTGTAGCCTGATATTGAATTTTGGTACAGTTTGTACAGGATAGGCGGGAGCCATTGAAACCGGAGCGCTAGCTTCGGTGGAGGCGCTGGTGGGATACCGCCCTGACTGTATTGAAATTCTAACCTACGGGTCTTATCGACCCGGGAGACAGTGTCAGGTGGGCAGTTTGACTGGGGCGGTCGCCTCCTAAAGTGTAACGGAGGCGCCCAAAGGTTCCCTCAGAATGGTTGGAAATCATTCGTAGAGTGCAAAGGCATAAGGGAGCTTGACTGCGAGACCTACAAGTCGAGCAGGGACGAAAGTCGGGCTTAGTGATCCGGTGGTTCCGCATGGAAGGGCCATCGCTCAACGGATAAAAGCTACCCCGGGGATAACAGGCTTATCTCCCCCAAGAGTCCACATCGACGGGGAGGTTTGGCACCTCGATGTCGGCTCATCGCATCCTGGGGCTGTAGTCGGTCCCAAGGGTTGGGCTGTTCGCCCATTAAAGCGGTACGCGAGCTGGGTTCAGAACGTCGTGAGACAGTTCGGTCCCTATCCGTCGTGGGCGTAGGAAATTTGAGAGGAGCTGTCCTTAGTACGAGAGGACCGGGATGGACGCACCGCTGGTGTACCAGTTGTTCTGCCAAGGGCATAGCTGGGTAGCTATGTGCGGAAGGGATAAGTGCTGAAAGCATCTAAGCATGAAGCCCCCCTCAAGATGAGATTTCCCATAGCGTAAGCTAGTAAGATCCCTGAAAGATGATCAGGTTGATAGGTTCGAGGTGGAAGCATGGTGACATGTGGAGCTGACGAATACTAATAGATCGAGGACTTAACCATATAATATGTAGCAATGTTATCTAGTTTTGAAGGAATATGCCTTCAATAGTTTGGTGATGATGGCAGAGAGGTCACACCCGTTCCCATACCGAACACGGAAGTTAAGCTCTCTAGCGCCGATGGTAGTTGGGACCTTGTCCCTGTGAGAGTAGGACGTCGCCAAGCAACTTTAAGACGAGTCAGAATGACTCGTCTTTTTTGTGTTTTATAATTTCTTTTCAAAGCTAAATATTTTGAAGTGCTGCTCATTTTTTTAAAGATTTTTGAGTACGTAGCTATATAAGTTTTATTCAATTTGTTTCGTGATTTTTGACAGGTAATTTAAGATTTTCTATTTTATTTATCAAAGATAGAATTCATTGGTATGTTAAAATAGTACAGTTGTTTTTGATGTACTTTAATATAAGAAGATTTAAGTTAGAAAAGGAGATAATATGAAAAAGATAAGTATAATTACTATAGTAGTCTTAGTCCTGCTAGTAATCGTGTATATGTTAGTTGGAAATTATTTTTATAACTATGCATTAAATGCGAAACAAGAAAAGGAATTTTTGCAAGATAATCCTCATTTAGTGGAAACGGTAAATGCGTCGGGAGATGTATTGGCTGCAAATGAAGAAAAGAATGCAAACTTCGTATCGAAGTATAAACCTAACACATTAACTATACGTTCTTTCGATAAATTAAATTTAAAAGGTTATGAATATATGAATGAACCATCTAGTCATAAATGGGCAATTGGAGTTCATGGATATAGTGGTAGAGCATCGGAAATGACGAAATATATTCGTAACTTTTATGAACAAGGCTATAATGTCATAGCACCAGACCTTCGTGGACACGGAAATAGTGAAGGGGATTATGTTGGTATGGGTTGGCATGATCGTAAAGATATTTTAATTTGGATTCAACAAATCTTAAAGAAAGACCCTGATGCTGAAATAGCTCTATTTGGTGTTTCAATGGGCGGGGCAACTGTAATGATGACTTCAGGAGAAGATTTACCTTCTAATGTTAAAGTTATTATTGAAGATTGTGGATATTCAACTGTTATTGATGAATTTACTTATCAACTAAAAGATTTATTCCACTTACCGAAGTTTCCTGTTATGAATGCGGCAAATA
>NZ_JBBOTY010000001.1:270000-275000 GCF_038005805.1 Bacillus sp. FSL R9-9497
CGCAGTGAATAGGCCCAAGCGACTGTTTAGCAAAAACACAGCTCTCTGCGAAGCCGTAAGGCGAAGTATAGGGGGTGACACCTGCCCGGTGCTGGAAGGTTAAGGAGAGGGGTTAGCGTAAGCGAAGCTCTGAACTGAAGCCCCAGTAAACGGCGGCCGTAACTATAACGGTCCTAAGGTAGCGAAATTCCTTGTCGGGTAAGTTCCGACCCGCACGAAAGGTGTAACGATTTGGGCACTGTCTCAACCAGAGACTCGGTGAAATTATAGTACCTGTGAAGATGCAGGTTACCCGCGACAGGACGGAAAGACCCCGTGGAGCTTTACTGTAGCCTGATATTGAATTTTGGTACAGTTTGTACAGGATAGGCGGGAGCCATTGAAACCGGAGCGCTAGCTTCGGTGGAGGCGCTGGTGGGATACCGCCCTGACTGTATTGAAATTCTAACCTACGGGTCTTATCGACCCGGGAGACAGTGTCAGGTGGGCAGTTTGACTGGGGCGGTCGCCTCCTAAAGTGTAACGGAGGCGCCCAAAGGTTCCCTCAGAATGGTTGGAAATCATTCGTAGAGTGCAAAGGCATAAGGGAGCTTGACTGCGAGACCTACAAGTCGAGCAGGGACGAAAGTCGGGCTTAGTGATCCGGTGGTTCCGCATGGAAGGGCCATCGCTCAACGGATAAAAGCTACCCCGGGGATAACAGGCTTATCTCCCCCAAGAGTCCACATCGACGGGGAGGTTTGGCACCTCGATGTCGGCTCATCGCATCCTGGGGCTGTAGTCGGTCCCAAGGGTTGGGCTGTTCGCCCATTAAAGCGGTACGCGAGCTGGGTTCAGAACGTCGTGAGACAGTTCGGTCCCTATCCGTCGTGGGCGTAGGAAATTTGAGAGGAGCTGTCCTTAGTACGAGAGGACCGGGATGGACGCACCGCTGGTGTACCAGTTGTTCTGCCAAGGGCATAGCTGGGTAGCTATGTGCGGAAGGGATAAGTGCTGAAAGCATCTAAGCATGAAGCCCCCCTCAAGATGAGATTTCCCATAGCGTAAGCTAGTAAGATCCCTGAAAGATGATCAGGTTGATAGGTTCGAGGTGGAAGCATGGTGACATGTGGAGCTGACGAATACTAATAGATCGAGGACTTAACCATATAATATGTAGCAAATGTTATCTAGTTTTGAAGGAATATGCCTTCAATAGTTTGGTGATGATGGCAGAGAGGTCACACCCGTTCCCATACCGAACACGGAAGTTAAGCTCTCTAGCGCCGATGGTAGTTGGGACCTTGTCCCTGTGAGAGTAGGACGTCGCCAAGCAACTTTAAGACGAGTCAGAATGACTCGTCTTTTTTGTGTTTTATAAAAATAAGAATGGCTGGTAAATCTCAGTTTATTAAAATTTCACTTTATTGTTCACATCAACAAGTTCAAAACGCTCACAGACGAGTAACATATCTTCAGAGAAATTAAGACCAAGCTCATTTAGTTCCTTTGTAAAAAAACGAACATGGGTGTCTCTCCAGTAATTATAAGTACGATCTCCTTCGCCTTCAGCGATAGCGAATTCTTCGCTTACTTCATTCATTGGTGTTACAGTTACTTCTATTGTCTTAATAATAGCTACAGGTTCATCATTACTATTGAGTATAATACTATAATCAATAGTAGTCGGTAGTGATTCATGTTCTAATTCATAAAAAATGTGACCGGAGCATGTAGCGGTTTTAATACCGTCAATTACTAGTTGTGCAAGATAATTAGGGGCATCCCCAAATTGCCAAGCTGTAACAGATTCTGGTTTTTTGTTGTTTCCCCAATAAGTATCCCAATATGTCTGTGCTAATTGATTCATTTTTATCGTTACCTCACTCTAATTCATATTTAGTCTCTTTATAATTCCTAGGAAATTTACTTACTTATTTAGTATGTCTTTGTACTCATTTAAAAGTTGTAGCGGTGTGTTGCAAATTAAAAAGATACTATGTGGAGTGAATATAGTTTGTAAATATGTTCTGTACATATATGGAATCTTTAATTTTCCAATTGCATTTTATGATAAAGGATGTAGTTACTTAAAGAACGTTCAGATTATGAATGGTAGTTTATTATCACTATGCCATATTGAAGTGAGTAATACTAGAGTTAAAATAGATGAAAAAACTGATATTCTAAATTGAATATCAGTTTAATAATATGTGACTTATATGAATCTATAGCAATACGAAAAGCGTAAATAAGATAGCCAACAAAATACGATAGTACGCAAAAGGTTTTAAACCTATCTTCTCTAAAAGCTTTAGAAAAGTTACTACCGCTAGCATCGCTACTATAAAAGAGGTAATGAATCCTACCGCAAACATAGGGATGTCATCGACACTTAAATACTTCCAACTTTTTAGTAAGTCTAAGCCTGTAGCCCCAATCATTACAGGAAGAGCTATTAGAAAAGAGAATTCAGATGCAGTCTTATAATTTACTTTTGCTAATAGACCTCCAGAGATAGTAGAGCCAGCTCTAGAGAAGCCAGGGTATACTGCTAAGCACTGAAATAATCCGATTGTTAAAGCTTGGCGGTATGTTAAATCGTCCAGTGAATAGGCTGCTGCCTCTTTCTTTTTTACTTCTGCAAAGAGCATAAGAATTGCACCTGCTACAAGTCCAATCACAACAGTGTATGGCTGGAATAAGTATGTTTTAATAATATCATGTAGTAGCAAACCAGCAACCACTGCCGGAAATACGCCAAGAAATACATGGAACGCGTTGAATTTTTTTTCTTTCTGTAGAAGAGGCTTAATATTACATAAAGAAACGAGACGTTTATGATATAAAATTGCAATGGCTAAAATTGCGCCTAGCTGAATAACAATTTCAAACGTTTTCGCTCTTTCTCCCTCAAAGCCTAATAAATGCCCGACTAATATAAGATGGCCAGTAGAGGATATAGGTAAAAATTCAGCTAATCCTTCTACAATACCGAGTATGAAGGCAATAATGATATCGCTCATAGTTTCACTCCTACAAATTAATGAATGTCTACTTTTTTAAAATAGAATAGTGTTGCAATAAATCCGGAAATTGTCGTTACTGCAATGATGATATAAGAATACTCTGGTGGATATGTCGGTTGTAATTCGTTATTTGCGATATCTAGAGTAGCGGTCCACGGGAATAAATCTTTATGCTTGGAGTTTACGAGCATAAGATTAGTCATTGTAATAATGACTGTTAATATAATGGGCGGTACATAGCTCTTCATTACAAGAGTTAGTAGCACAATAGGTGAAGACAATAGAAAGAGAAGTCCACCACATATTAAAAATTCTAGGAAAGAACCTAAAAGTAAAGAAATGTTAAAGCCAGGGAAGTTCCCCAATAGCCCTAATATTAAAGTAAGTGCCCAAGCGACTAAAGTTAGCATCATAATCCAAAGAAAGAGAATGATGAATTTACTTATAATAAAGCTAATGCGCGACACGGGGATAGTTAGTAAATTTTTCAGTGTATCTTCTGCATATTCACGGGTAAGCAAATATGCAACCACTACTCCATATAAGGGGAATCCTATAACTAAAGTAGTATATAAGTTAACGTCAGTGAATAATTGATGGAACCAAATAGTTGGAGTAGGCTGTTTTGTTTTTATATGTATATAAGAGGCTACTACAACTAAGAAAGGTGCGACACCAGCACCAATAATGCTAATTAAAAACATATTAGAGCGTTTTAGTTTTAAGAGTTCTGTATAGAGTAGATTAACCAATTGTTCCACCTCCAACTAGTTTGGTGAAATAATCTTCTAGTCTATCTTCGCTTATCATCATTTTTAATACTTCAATATCATTAAGAACGAATGTTCTGTTTATGTATCCTTGTTGTCCAAAATGAGAGTAAATACGAATATTTCCTTCATCATGTACTTCATAATCAAAAATTTGAAGATGATTTTCTAATAACATCACAGCTTTATCGTCATTATTCACTTGAAACTCTATGTACTTACGGTTTGCTTTGCGCAGCGTATCAAGAGAAACCTCTTCTAGTAACTTTCCTTCATGAATAATTCCGATACGATCGACCAACTGTTCTATCTCGGCTAATATGTGACTAGAAATGAGTATTGTTATATTTCTTTCTTGAGCTAAAGAATGAATAAGTTTTCGTATTTCTTTAATACCAATAGGGTCTAGTCCGTTAGTTGGTTCATCTAATATGAGTAGCTCAGGATAATGGAGAAGAGCGCGTGCAATTCCTAAGCGTTGCTTCATTCCTAAAGAATACTTTCCTACTAACTTTTTTGTCTCATGCTGCAAGCCTACTATTTCTAATGCTTCTTCGATAGCATTCTTTTTGTGAACCCCAATTAT
The DNA here is from genome assembly GCF_038005805.1 of Bacillus sp. FSL R9-9497. Taxonomy (NCBI): domain Bacteria; kingdom Bacillati; phylum Bacillota; class Bacilli; order Caryophanales; family Bacillaceae; genus Bacillus; species Bacillus sp. FSL R9-9497. Next base: position 274,365 of record NZ_JBBOTY010000001.1, read on the forward strand.
CTTTGCATTAATTAGTAGGTTTTCTTTTGCAGTTAAGTTTTCATAAAATCCTGGAACTTCAACTATAGAACCAATTCTGCTTAAAATATCTTTTTGATTTTGGAATAAGTTCTCTCCGAATATTTCAATCGTTCCACTTGTAGGTTTTATAAGACTAAGCAGCATACGAATGGTTGTTGTTTTACCAGCACCGTTGCGGCCTATGAAGCCATAAATCTCTCCTTGTTGAACATTAATATTTAAATTATCTACTGATTTTTGATTGCCATATACTTTAGTAAGGTTAGTCGTTTTTATAATTGTATTTATAGGAGACACCTGCTTTCTATAAGTTCTTACTTACATCATAAAAAGGAAGGCTTAACTGCATATTAATCATTTCTTAACTATTTCTTAAAAGTATTGTGTTTTGGAATAGAAAAGCCAAAAGTAGTTCGTTTCCATGGAGTACTTTCAACCCATATATGCCCACCATTTTTTTCAACGAGTGCTTTAGAAATAGAGAGTCCGAGACCGCTACCACCAAATGAAGAGTTTCTTGATTGTTCGCTTCGGTACATTCGCTCAAATATGTTTTGTAAATCATGTTTTGGAATACCAGGGCCTTGATCCCAAATATGAAGTTTGTATTCTGCA
>NZ_JBBOTY010000001.1:280000-287500 GCF_038005805.1 Bacillus sp. FSL R9-9497
CTGAGGAAGGCTCGTCCGCTCAGGGTTAGTCAGGACCTAAGCCGAGGCCGACAGGCGTAGGCGATGGACAACAGGTTGATATTCCTGTACCACCTCTTTATCGTTTGAGCAATGGAGGGACGCAGAAGGATAGAAGAAGCGTGCGATTGGTTGTGCACGTCCAAGCAGTTAGGCTGATAAGTAGGCAAATCCGCTTATCATAAAGGCTGAGCTGTGATGGGGAAGCTCCTTATGGAGCGAAGTCTTTGATTCCCCGCTGCCAAGAAAAGCTTCTAGCGAGATAAAAGGTGCCTGTACCGCAAACCGACACAGGTAGGCGAGGAGAGAATCCTAAGGTGTGCGAGAGAACTCTGGTTAAGGAACTCGGCAAAATGACCCCGTAACTTCGGGAGAAGGGGTGCTTTCTTAACGGAAAGCCGCAGTGAATAGGCCCAAGCGACTGTTTAGCAAAAACACAGCTCTCTGCGAAGCCGTAAGGCGAAGTATAGGGGGTGACACCTGCCCGGTGCTGGAAGGTTAAGGAGAGGGGTTAGCGTAAGCGAAGCTCTGAACTGAAGCCCCAGTAAACGGCGGCCGTAACTATAACGGTCCTAAGGTAGCGAAATTCCTTGTCGGGTAAGTTCCGACCCGCACGAAAGGTGTAACGATTTGGGCACTGTCTCAACCAGAGACTCGGTGAAATTATAGTACCTGTGAAGATGCAGGTTACCCGCGACAGGACGGAAAGACCCCGTGGAGCTTTACTGTAGCCTGATATTGAATTTTGGTACAGTTTGTACAGGATAGGCGGGAGCCATTGAAACCGGAGCGCTAGCTTCGGTGGAGGCGCTGGTGGGATACCGCCCTGACTGTATTGAAATTCTAACCTACGGGTCTTATCGACCCGGGAGACAGTGTCAGGTGGGCAGTTTGACTGGGGCGGTCGCCTCCTAAAGTGTAACGGAGGCGCCCAAAGGTTCCCTCAGAATGGTTGGAAATCATTCGTAGAGTGCAAAGGCATAAGGGAGCTTGACTGCGAGACCTACAAGTCGAGCAGGGACGAAAGTCGGGCTTAGTGATCCGGTGGTTCCGCATGGAAGGGCCATCGCTCAACGGATAAAAGCTACCCCGGGGATAACAGGCTTATCTCCCCCAAGAGTCCACATCGACGGGGAGGTTTGGCACCTCGATGTCGGCTCATCGCATCCTGGGGCTGTAGTCGGTCCCAAGGGTTGGGCTGTTCGCCCATTAAAGCGGTACGCGAGCTGGGTTCAGAACGTCGTGAGACAGTTCGGTCCCTATCCGTCGTGGGCGTAGGAAATTTGAGAGGAGCTGTCCTTAGTACGAGAGGACCGGGATGGACGCACCGCTGGTGTACCAGTTGTTCTGCCAAGGGCATAGCTGGGTAGCTATGTGCGGAAGGGATAAGTGCTGAAAGCATCTAAGCATGAAGCCCCCCTCAAGATGAGATTTCCCATAGCGTAAGCTAGTAAGATCCCTGAAAGATGATCAGGTTGATAGGTTCGAGGTGGAAGCATGGTGACATGTGGAGCTGACGAATACTAATAGATCGAGGACTTAACCATATAATATGTAGCAAATGTTATCTAGTTTTGAAGGAATATGCCTTCAATAGTTTGGTGATGATGGCAGAGAGGTCACACCCGTTCCCATACCGAACACGGAAGTTAAGCTCTCTAGCGCCGATGGTAGTTGGGACCTTGTCCCTGTGAGAGTAGGACGTCGCCAAGCAACTTTAAGACGAGTCAGAATGACTCGTCTTTTTTGTATGCTTTCATACCTCTATCAATTGCATTTTTAACCCCTTCTAAATAAGAAAATCCATATTTTTTATCTGGCTCTAAGTAAGTTCCTTCCGCCCACTCGTTCCATGCGTTAATAAATAAAAACTCGCTGTTATAAAAAGAGTAAGTCCGATGAATTTGCTTGCTTAAATATATGGTGAACTTTTCAGGGGTAGAACCTACAAAGATGCTACTATTCGCGTTTTTACGTCGTGCAGTATTATCCCAATCAACAAAAGCACCAGGAAATGTTTTTTTCTTTGGGAGCGATCGTTGTAATATATACATCCATACTTTATCGTAGTCCCAAACATTTAATTGCATATCAGAATCATATATTACCTTATTTATGTCTGAAGAGCTATCATGGGCAATTGTATAGAAAGGTTCAAACTGAATGCTAGCATCAAATCCATTTATATTAGGTAGTGGAAAACTGTTTAATGTTTCAGCAAAGTATATACCTTTTAAACCATTTTCTCGCGCTAATGCATTCCAGTAATTAAGCATTTTTTCACAATCAGGAATATGTCCTGGACGATAAATAATGAATAAAGGTTTATCATCTATATAAATATATCTCTCATCTTGGAAAGCCTGTAATAAATAATCAAAGTGTTCCTTCCAATCAGATATATCTCCGTAGTCTTGAGGCATTAATATATGTTTATCGAGACCATCCCAAGATTTTGTCCATGGTTCATTTGCCCAAGAAAGACAAAAAGGGAAGTCAGGTTCCTTCATCTTTAATACCTCATTAAAGGGTGTTTCTAATAGTCTTTTTCCCTTAAACCAGTAATGATAATAACAAAAACCATATATCCCGTATGCTTTAGCGATTTTTGCTTGCCACTTTCTTACGGAGGGGGTAGTTAAGTCGTAATAAAAATCTTGATAAGGTTCCCTAGGTTGATAATGTCCTGAAAATAAAGGTCGTGCACTTTTAGTATTTGTCCATTCAGTAAATCCTTCCCCCCACCATCGATCATTTTCTTTTATTTGATGGAATTGTGGTAAGTAAAAAGCGATTATTTTCAAGTTATATCCCCCTTATATTATTCGTAGTTCAAGTAGTGGGAAGTTACTATTGATTTATTAAATCACTGAATTATATAGTATTTAGAAATTTTTTACATTTTTTTTACTAATAAAAACATGTAAAAATTCAGCATCTAGCCCTAGTGATCTATCCTTTGGTAAATAAACAATTGTATACATATTTGCGTGTGTATAAATATATTCAATCATATCCTGCCCCCAATCGAACGTTACTAAAGATCCATTCTCATCAATAGGGTTTCCATGATAAATGGGCTCTTCAATATATTCAATCACCTCTTTATTCATTTTTGCTCTTTGCACAGTTTTTGTGAGTGTATGATACCAAGGGACAGTAAATACATGAGCACCGCCAGGTTTTAATACTCGTTCTATTTCTTTAAAGGCTTTGTTTGGCGTCATTACATGCTCAAAAACGTCTTGAGTAATGAATAAATCAAAAGATTCATTTTCAAAAGTCATGTCTTCTAAGTTCTCACATCTAATACCTTGAAAGTATTGGCCAAGAGGATAATTTTTAAAGTATTGAGAATAAGTATAGTTTTTACAGTTTTTTAATAGTAGCTGAGTCGTAATTCCTCCAGGAGAGGATTCATGAATATTATAGGAATCCCATTTTGGAAAAAATGTATGTAAAGCATGGATTAAAGCTCGCTGCCTTGGTATAGAGTTACATGTAGAACATAAATAATGATCTCTAAGCCAATCATTATGCTCTATAAATGTAGCTTTCTTTTCGCAAATAACGCAGTACCCATTATTGTGTTTCAAATTGATTTCCACACGATATCCCTCCTATGTTAATAAATGCAATCTATGTATGGAAAGTATGATACACGTCAACAATCGGCGAAATCAAAGGAAATGGGTGAAAGTTAGGTATCTCTTAAAATTACGATTAGGGAAAGAGAATAATTAACTCCCACTCGAATTAAAGTTTCACCTTATGCTATGCGATGTATCAGCTTTTATTCGTGGAAAAATGTATAGACTTAAAATATCCCTTTCGTGTATGGGTACATTTCAAAATCCTGTGCGTATATTTCTGTAACTAAATCCATAGTTTCTTTATCATAAAAGCTTTCGTATGTTGGAAATCGGGGAAAGCTTGGATCTGTAATGCTAAGTTCTGCATAGCTTCCTGCATAAATCATCTTGTGAGCGCGATGATGATCTGAATTTGTAAGAAGTGCTAAATTGGATTTTGTTAAATCGTACATGTGTTCTAGTTTAGTGATTTGTGTATTAAAATCTTCTAAAGGAATATAGCATTGAATGAAGTTTTCTTCACCAGGGACGTATTGTTGACTAAAATGTATATCTAATGGTAGGGAATTGGAACCGAATGCCTGAACGTAATATAAAAATTGTTTAAATGATATTCCTTGATTACTATATTTATCATTATAAAAATAATGACGGATGCTCTCCCATTGTGGGCTAGCATATGGATTGTCAGCAAGTAATAAAAATGAGCTGACAGCCCTTGTATAAGGATTTCGTACAAGTTTACAAACATTTTTTTTAGCCTCTAGAAGACTATTTTGTAAATGTTGAATGTAATTTGTACTGTTTTTATACACCCAGAACTCATAGTAATGAATAAAGTCATTGTATTTCTTTGCTTCAGTAAATAATCCAATTTGAAAAAAGAACCAATTAGCTAATGAGGTGCATCCGCTTCTATGACTCCAAAATAGTATAAGGGGAAAGTCTTTATGGTAATGCGGAATTCGATCTTTATGTAGGATTACATGATTTAAAAGTTCTTGATTTATATTTTTCATGAGTTTAGCGCTCCTTTTTTGAGAACTTTGTGTATGTAGAAGCTTTTTTATGGGTTAAACAAGTGAGGATTGTTTATTAAATATATTCATGGGGATGAGTAAATATTATGAGTGTTTTTGCAGTCAACCTGAATAAGGAAGCTATTCTAAAATGAAAATAGAAAATAAAGATAATGAAAATTTATAACAAACATACAATGATAAGAGGATGAATAATCAAACTGATCCAGTTTATTTGTGTATATTTTTAAGTTTGACGATAGGAAAAATTTATTACTAGAGAGATGATATTATGAGGAAGAATAATTATTTAATAGTAGGTGGAAATAGTTTCATTGGTATCAACCTCGCATTGGGTTTATTGAAACAAGGACAAAATGTAAAAGTATTTTCCAGACATATAAATAATTTTCCTCAAAATATTATAAGTGAAGTTGAATTTATTAAAGGTGATTTAGAAAATGTTAAGGATATATATAAGGCTTTAGTGAATATAGATATTATTATTTATTTAGCTGCGACGTCTAACGTAGCAACTTCAATTGAAGACGTTTTTGGCGATATTGATAGCAGTCTATTTTTTCTTAATTTCATGGAAAGTGTTAAAGAATTTCGTATTAAAAAAATTATATTAGCTTCTTCGGGAGGCACAGTTTATGGTGAACCTGAATATTTGCCTATTGATGAGAAACACCCATTAAGACCACTTTCCCCGTATGGAATAACAAAAGTTTCGCTGGAGAATTATTTGTATTTTTATAAGAAAAAATATGGAATAGATTATGTTGTATGTAGATATTCTAATCCGTATGGAAAATACCAAAACCCTTTAAAAAAAGTTGGGGCGATAAATTGTTTTTTGTACCAGCATCTCAGTAATGAAAGGATTCATATATATGGGAATCCAGAGGAGATTATTAGAGATTATATTTATATCGATGATTTAGTTGAAATTACTATACAACTAGCACAATTAAATCAATTGAAATCTTGCGTATACAACATAGGGAGTGGCAAAGGTCTTTCTTTAAAACGAATTATAGTGGAATTAGAGAAAATAACAGAAAGAAAAGTGGATTTTATCTGTTACAAACAAAAACAAGAGAACGTTCAAAAAATCATTTTAAATATTGATAAGGTAAAACAAGAATTGAATTGGGAACCTAAAATAGATTTTAAACATGGGATTAGATTAAATAAGCTATGGATTGAAGAGTTCTTATGTAGTAAAAAATAATAACCCACGCTCTACTTGTATATAAGCAGAGCGTGGGTTATTATTTTATTTCTTTTTCTATAACCCAAAGGTCTTGATGTTCCCACCAAAATCCTTCAGTATACTTTTTGATAATTGGGTTATGGGGTAATAATTTAATTTTGTCACACACGTAAGAGGGACTAACTATCGTTTGTCCGTATTGATTCACATCTAAATCAAATTGTTCACTAGAAGAGAGAAACCAATAGCCCTTTTCATTTAAATTTGGAAACCCAAAGTATTTTTTGCTTTGATAGCCATGGGTTGTGAAAATGAATAAACCACCAGGTGAAACAGCGTTATACAATGTTTGTAGCCAACGAAACCAAGTTGTATCAGGCATATGAGAGAAAAAGGATAGACAAAAAACGATATCGTACGTAGAGGAGTCCAATTTTAACTGTTCAGGCTCAGGATGAGATAATATAGAAGAATTATTTAATTTGTTTTCAATAAAGGAAATGGCCTCTTCGTGTATATCGCAAGCGGTTATACTCAAATCCGTTTGTAGATTTAATAAATGACGTGTTACGCAGCCGTATCCGGATGCAAATTCTAACAATTGATTTGGATTGCCTGTAGGAGGATAAAGGGAAGTAATTAAGTTTAAGAGTATTTTTGCTGAGTTTTGCCCATCTTTAAAGTAGTAATCTATCGCTTCTTTTTTTGATGGGAAGACGGGATTAGTGACAATGAACTGAAAGATATGATCCTCAGGATGGATACTTGCATTTACATTATAGCTGTGTGCGATTTGAGAAATTAAATCTTTATGTTCCTCTATAAAGTCTTTCAAAGAGTATTCCTCCCTTGAGTAATAGTAGCAACTTAAAAGAGATATTGATGGCATAGAAAGCACATGTTTAAATTTTTAAGTATGCTTTAAGATACTTTCTATATGTATACATTTTCATTTTAGAAATGTCGTCGATAGTAAATCTTTCTTTAATGAAATTTTGCATTTGCACAACTTCATTGTAATGGGAGTATGAATCTTCTGTTCTCGTTACGCTATTTAAATGTCGTCTATGATAGTTTAAGGGGGCTGGATTGAAGTGAATATCTCCCTCTGTAAGAAGAGAAACATAGAAGAACCAGTCACCAGCTATTTTGAACTTCTCTAACTGTTTTTCTGTTTTCTTCATATCTATATTTTTAAAAACTACACTTGAAACATTAGGTATAGTATTTTTGATAAGTAACGTATCTTGTATTTCTTCGACTCCTTTTCGAAAATAGGGGGCTTTCCATTTTTCTTTATCGATATCATTTGTGTAATTTAAATAATGATTAGCCAATACATTTCCTTGTTCATCTATTTGTTTTGATTGTGTGTAACTTAAGGTAATATTGTTATTTATATAAAACCCCTGTATCACCTCTTGTAAAAATGTCTTATCGCATAAGTCATCGGCCTCTGCGATCCAAATATAATCACCAGTTGCTGCAGAGACTCCTTTTATCCATTGTTTAAATACAGAACCAGAGTTTTTATCATTAATAATCTGTTGAACCTTCAGGTGGGTCTTATTTTCTTTTGAGAGCAGCTTTTTAAAAGTTGATACGCTATGATCAGTGGAGGCATCGTCTAAGAAAATTAGTTCGTAAAGAG
>NZ_JBBOTY010000001.1:292500-295000 GCF_038005805.1 Bacillus sp. FSL R9-9497
AGTCTTTGATTCCCCGCTGCCAAGAAAAGCTTCTAGCGAGATAAAAGGTGCCTGTACCGCAAACCGACACAGGTAGGCGAGGAGAGAATCCTAAGGTGTGCGAGAGAACTCTGGTTAAGGAACTCGGCAAAATGACCCCGTAACTTCGGGAGAAGGGGTGCTTTCTTAACGGAAAGCCGCAGTGAATAGGCCCAAGCGACTGTTTAGCAAAAACACAGCTCTCTGCGAAGCCGTAAGGCGAAGTATAGGGGGTGACACCTGCCCGGTGCTGGAAGGTTAAGGAGAGGGGTTAGCGTAAGCGAAGCTCTGAACTGAAGCCCCAGTAAACGGCGGCCGTAACTATAACGGTCCTAAGGTAGCGAAATTCCTTGTCGGGTAAGTTCCGACCCGCACGAAAGGTGTAACGATTTGGGCACTGTCTCAACCAGAGACTCGGTGAAATTATAGTACCTGTGAAGATGCAGGTTACCCGCGACAGGACGGAAAGACCCCGTGGAGCTTTACTGTAGCCTGATATTGAATTTTGGTACAGTTTGTACAGGATAGGCGGGAGCCATTGAAACCGGAGCGCTAGCTTCGGTGGAGGCGCTGGTGGGATACCGCCCTGACTGTATTGAAATTCTAACCTACGGGTCTTATCGACCCGGGAGACAGTGTCAGGTGGGCAGTTTGACTGGGGCGGTCGCCTCCTAAAGTGTAACGGAGGCGCCCAAAGGTTCCCTCAGAATGGTTGGAAATCATTCGTAGAGTGCAAAGGCATAAGGGAGCTTGACTGCGAGACCTACAAGTCGAGCAGGGACGAAAGTCGGGCTTAGTGATCCGGTGGTTCCGCATGGAAGGGCCATCGCTCAACGGATAAAAGCTACCCCGGGGATAACAGGCTTATCTCCCCCAAGAGTCCACATCGACGGGGAGGTTTGGCACCTCGATGTCGGCTCATCGCATCCTGGGGCTGTAGTCGGTCCCAAGGGTTGGGCTGTTCGCCCATTAAAGCGGTACGCGAGCTGGGTTCAGAACGTCGTGAGACAGTTCGGTCCCTATCCGTCGTGGGCGTAGGAAATTTGAGAGGAGCTGTCCTTAGTACGAGAGGACCGGGATGGACGCACCGCTGGTGTACCAGTTGTTCTGCCAAGGGCATAGCTGGGTAGCTATGTGCGGAAGGGATAAGTGCTGAAAGCATCTAAGCATGAAGCCCCCCTCAAGATGAGATTTCCCATAGCGTAAGCTAGTAAGATCCCTGAAAGATGATCAGGTTGATAGGTTCGAGGTGGAAGCATGGTGACATGTGGAGCTGACGAATACTAATAGATCGAGGACTTAACCATATAATATGTAGCAATGTTATCTAGTTTTGAAGGAATATGCCTTCAATAGTTTGGTGATGATGGCAGAGAGGTCACACCCGTTCCCATACCGAACACGGAAGTTAAGCTCTCTAGCGCCGATGGTAGTTGGGACCTTGTCCCTGTGAGAGTAGGACGTCGCCAAGCAAGAACCTAAGTCGTTTTGACTTAGGTTTTTTTGTGCTTATTTTTATTATTTAAAATATAAAGGTAATAATTACCTTTATAAGAATATAGTCCAGATGTAACAAGAATGTTTGTGATCTTATATAAAAAGGTTATGTAAAAAGAGTTAGATTGTTATTTTTACATAACCTTTTGTGCTTTTAAAGGATTTTATATTAGAAAAAATCTATAATTAAGGTAGTTAACATATATTTTTGATGGGTGTGGGGATTATGAAAGAAATATGCATGTTATTAGTGGCTGTTATATTATGGGGCACAGCCATTGCGCCAACAAAATGGGCGTTAGAATCTATTCAGCCGTTTACTTTGTTATTTATTCGTCTTTTCTTTGCAGGTGGAATTTGTATGCTATTCTCATTTAAGGAACTACAAAAATCAGTTGTACATAAAAAAGTTCCATGGAAAAGAATGAGTTTGTTAGCTTTTACCGGTGTAGCTGGTTATTTTATGTTTACATCCTACGGCATTTCTTTAACAAGTGGATTACATGTGAGTATTATAGATGCTGCGTTACCATTAGTTACAATTCTTTTTTCAGCACTCTTTTTGAAAGAGAAAATTCGATTGAATTATTGGATAGGAATTATATTGGGTGCTATAGGAGTACTCTTTATTACGATTCCATCTAAAAGTGCTAATCAAGGAGTATCTTTAATAGGAGATATACTGATATTATTAAGTACTTTTCTATTTGCTTTCTACACAGTTTTACTAAAACGACCAAAACAAGAACAGTATTTATCAAACGAGGTTTTTACAACATTAACTTTAATTATTGGAGCTGTTATTCTCTTACCGTTTGCACTGGTAGAAATTTTTTATTACGGTCTCCCAAAGGTTGAAACTTGGAAAACGGGACTTAGTGTAATATACCTTGTTATTGGAGCAACAATTTTAGCATATTGGTTTTGGAATAAAGCGCTAGAGAGAGTTTCAGCATCAGTAAGCGGATTATATTTAAATGCATTA
>NZ_JBBOTY010000001.1:300000-510000 GCF_038005805.1 Bacillus sp. FSL R9-9497
CTAAGGTAGCGAAATTCCTTGTCGGGTAAGTTCCGACCCGCACGAAAGGTGTAACGATTTGGGCACTGTCTCAACCAGAGACTCGGTGAAATTATAGTACCTGTGAAGATGCAGGTTACCCGCGACAGGACGGAAAGACCCCGTGGAGCTTTACTGTAGCCTGATATTGAATTTTGGTACAGTTTGTACAGGATAGGCGGGAGCCATTGAAACCGGAGCGCTAGCTTCGGTGGAGGCGCTGGTGGGATACCGCCCTGACTGTATTGAAATTCTAACCTACGGGTCTTATCGACCCGGGAGACAGTGTCAGGTGGGCAGTTTGACTGGGGCGGTCGCCTCCTAAAGTGTAACGGAGGCGCCCAAAGGTTCCCTCAGAATGGTTGGAAATCATTCGTAGAGTGCAAAGGCATAAGGGAGCTTGACTGCGAGACCTACAAGTCGAGCAGGGACGAAAGTCGGGCTTAGTGATCCGGTGGTTCCGCATGGAAGGGCCATCGCTCAACGGATAAAAGCTACCCCGGGGATAACAGGCTTATCTCCCCCAAGAGTCCACATCGACGGGGAGGTTTGGCACCTCGATGTCGGCTCATCGCATCCTGGGGCTGTAGTCGGTCCCAAGGGTTGGGCTGTTCGCCCATTAAAGCGGTACGCGAGCTGGGTTCAGAACGTCGTGAGACAGTTCGGTCCCTATCCGTCGTGGGCGTAGGAAATTTGAGAGGAGCTGTCCTTAGTACGAGAGGACCGGGATGGACGCACCGCTGGTGTACCAGTTGTTCTGCCAAGGGCATAGCTGGGTAGCTATGTGCGGAAGGGATAAGTGCTGAAAGCATCTAAGCATGAAGCCCCCCTCAAGATGAGATTTCCCATAGCGTAAGCTAGTAAGATCCCTGAAAGATGATCAGGTTGATAGGTTCGAGGTGGAAGCATGGTGACATGTGGAGCTGACGAATACTAATAGATCGAGGACTTAACCATATAATATGTAGCAATGTTATCTAGTTTTGAAGGAATATGCCTTCAATAGTTTGGTGATGATGGCAGAGAGGTCACACCCGTTCCCATACCGAACACGGAAGTTAAGCTCTCTAGCGCCGATGGTAGTTGGGACCTTGTCCCTGTGAGAGTAGGACGTCGCCAAGCAAGAACCTAAGTCATTTCGACTTAGGTTTTTTTGTGTTTATTTTTATTTACCGAATGCTATAATCCATAAATTTAATAAAGCTAAAGACGAAAAAGAATGAAATAGCCACTAAAGTAATACTTAAAATAGGACACATTATTTCTATCATAAGTATATATTTTAAATAATGAGATGCTATAAATAAGTATTTAATAATTACAGAAATTACTGCAATAGAGAAAAATAAATAGGATAATAGCATAGTTCTTTCTTTAACAGTTATCCTCCTTAGAAATTAAATCGTTATAATAATACAAGAGTGTATATATTTTGATTTAAAACATACTGAAGTGCCATTTAAAAGATTATACGTAAAATAGATGTCTAGAAATATATATTCTAATTCCCTTTTCTTCTTGCATATAGTTGCAATTCTTCTTTTGAATATAACTAAAACACGAACGTTATTGACTACTAATAAAAAAACATTCGATTATTTATTGACATTGTTTATGAAATATTGTTAATATAACCATAGAAACAATAATATAAGACCTCATATAATCGCGGGGATATGGCCTGCAAGTCTCTACCTAACGACCGTTATTCGTTAGACTATGAGGGAAAGTCACTCGGTATTTTTCTATTCACAAGGGATACGTATGCCTGAGTAGAGCGCTTTCTCTCATAGTAAAAGAGAAACTGTTCTATTTCAGGCTTTTTTTATTTGAATCGGGGGGATTCTAATATGAAATCACTAGTTGGAGTCATAATGGGAAGTACGTCAGACTGGGAAATAATGAAATATGCTTGTGACATTTTAGATGAATTAAATATACCGTATGAGAAAAAAGTTGTATCCGCTCATCGGACTCCGGATTATATGTTTGAATATGCAGAGACGGCTCGTGAACGTGGATTGAAAGTTATTATTGCTGGAGCTGGTGGAGCAGCACATTTACCAGGAATGGTTGCAGCGAAGACAAATCTTCCTGTAATTGGAGTTCCAGTTCAATCAAAAGCATTAAACGGCTTAGATTCATTATTATCCATCGTCCAAATGCCAGGAGGTGTTCCAGTTGCAACTGTTGCAATTGGTAAAGCCGGTTCAACGAATGCTGGATTACTTGCCGCACAAATACTTGGATCATTCCATGATGACATACATGATGCATTAGAATTGAGACGAGAAGCGATTGAAAAAGATGTGCGTGAAGGTAGTGAGCTAGTATGACGAGAATCATTTTACCTGGAAAAACAATCGGCATTATTGGAGGCGGCCAGCTAGGAAGAATGATGGCATTGGCAGCTAAGGAGATGGGATATAAAATTGCTGTTTTAGATCCTACAAAGCATTCGCCATGTGCACAAGTTGCTGATATTGAAATTGTTGCACCATATGATGATTTAAAAGCAATTCAGCATTTAGCAGAGATAAGTGATGTTGTCACATATGAATTTGAGAATATTGATTATAGATGTTTACAATGGCTTGAAAAACATGCGTACTTACCACAAGGTAGTCAGTTGTTAAATACAACGCAAAATCGTTTTACAGAAAAGAATGCGATTGAGAAGGCTGGGTTACCAGTAGCAACGTATAGACTAGTTCAAAATCAAGATCAGCTTACAGAAGCAATTGCTGAGTTATCATTCCCTTCCGTCTTAAAAACGACGACAGGTGGATATGATGGGAAAGGGCAAGTTGTTTTAAGAAGAGAAGCTGATGTTGAGGCAGCAAGAAATCTTGTGGATAAAGCAGAATGTATTTTAGAGAAATGGGTGCCTTTTGAAAAAGAAGTATCAGTTATTGTGATTCGTAGTGTAAGTGGTGAAACAAAAGTGTTTCCAGTAGCAGAAAATATTCATGTAAATAACATTTTACATGAATCTATCGTTCCAGCTCGCATTACAGAAGAGCTTTCTCAAAAAGCAATTGCTTATGCAAAGGTACTTGCGGATGAATTAGAACTTGTGGGAACACTAGCTGTAGAGATGTTTGCTACAGATAATGGTGAGATTTATATTAATGAATTAGCGCCACGACCTCACAATTCAGGACACTATACACAGGATGCATGTGAGACGAGTCAATTTGGTCAACATATTCGAGCAATCTGTAATTTACCTCTAGGAGAAACAAATTTGTTAAAACCAGTTGTCATGGTAAACATTTTAGGCGAACATATAGAAGGGGTCCTAAGACAAGTGAATAGATTAACCGGGTGCTATTTACACTTGTATGGAAAAGAAGAAGCAAAAGCACAGCGAAAAATGGGGCATGTTAATATTTTAAATGATAATATTGAAGTCGCTCTAGAAAAAGCGAAGAGTTTGCATATTTGGGACCATCAAGAACAACTGTTGGAGGGAAAAAGATGATTAGTCGTTATACACGCCCTGAAATGGGTGCGATTTGGACGGAAGAGAACAAATTTAAAGCGTGGTTAGAAGTTGAGATTTTAGCTTGTGAAGCATGGGCTGAGCTTGGCGATATTCCAAAAGAAGATGTTAAAAAAATTCGTGAACATGCATCATTTGATATTGATCGTATTTATGAAATTGAAAAAGAAACACGTCATGACGTAGTTGCATTCACTCGTGCTGTATCAGAAACGCCAGCATTAGGCGAAGAACGTAAATGGGTTCATTACGGTTTAACATCTACAGACGTAGTAGATACAGCATTATCTTACATCTTAAAACAAGCGAATGAAATTATATTAAAAGACTTAGAGAACTTTGTAAGCATTTTAGCTAACAAAGCGAAAGAGCATAAATACACAATCATGATGGGAAGAACACATGGTGTTCATGCAGAACCAACGACATTTGGTTTAAAACTTGGTCTTTGGTATGAAGAAATGAAACGTAACGTAGAGCGTTTCAAACAAGCTGCTGATACAGTTCGTGTTGGTAAACTATCTGGTGCGGTTGGTACATATGCAAATATCGATCCATTCGTAGAAAAATATGTTTGTGAAAATTTAGGATTAGAAGCAGCACCAATTTCAACACAAACATTGCAACGTGATCGTCATGCACACTACATGTCAACACTTGCACTAATTGCAACATCTATCGAAAAGATGGCAGTTGAGATTCGTGGTTTACAAAAGAGTGAAACACGTGAAGTTGAAGAAGCTTTCGCAAAAGGTCAAAAAGGTTCTTCTGCAATGCCACATAAACGTAATCCAATTGGTTCTGAAAATATGACTGGTTTAGCTCGTGTTATCCGCGGTTATATGATGACAGCTTACGAAAATGTTCCATTATGGCATGAGCGTGACATTTCTCACTCTTCGGCAGAACGCGTAATTTTACCAGATGCTACAATCGCATTAAATTACATGTTAAATCGCTTTGGTAATATCGTTAAAAACTTAACTGTATACCCAGAGAATATGAAACGCAATATGACAAGAACATACGGCTTAATTTATTCTCAGCGCGTAATGCTTACACTAATTGACAAAGGTATGGTACGTGAAGAAGCTTATGATATCGTACAGCCTAAAGCGATGGAAGCTTGGGAAACACAAGTACAATTTAAAGAGCTTGTAGAAGCTGATGAGCGTATTACAAGCAAGTTAACACAAGAAGAAATTAATGAATGCTTCAACTATGAGCATCATATGCAACACGTTGATACAATCTTTGAACGCCTTGGATTAAACGAAGCGTAAAATTTCATATGGCACAGAATAGAGTCATTCTGTGCCATTCTTTATAAAAACATTATTCACATTTTTCAAACTACAGGGGGCTTGCGAAATGCAAAAGCTAGAATTGCTGTATGAAGGTAAGGCAAAAAGAATTTATCGTACAGAATCAGCAGATATGGTTTGGGTAGAGTACAAAGATAGTGCGACTGCTTTCAATGGGGAGAAAAAAGAGACGATTACAGGAAAAGGTCGTTTGAACAATGAAATTACAACTTTATTGTTCAGAAAGTTACAAGAAGTGGGAATTAAAACGCATTTTGTTGAGAAGTTATCTGAAACAGAACAACTTGTTAAAAAAGTGAGTATTATTCCTTTAGAAGTTGTCACAAGAAATGTAATTGCAGGAAGTCTTTCAAAACGATTAGGAATGGAAGAGGGAACTGTACTTGCAGAACCAATCGTAGAATTTTACTTCAAAGATGATGATTTAGGAGATCCGCTTGTAACGGAAGATCATATTCGTGTATTAAACGTTGCATCACCAGAGCAAGTAAGTGTATTACGAGATATGGCTCTACAAATCAATCAAGTGTTGATTGATCATTTCGCAAGCTGTCGTGTAAGATTAGTAGATTTCAAATTAGAGTTTGGTGTAACGGAAGAAGGAGAAATCATTTTAGCGGATGAAATTTCACCAGATACTTGCCGTTTATGGGATGAAACGAGCAATGAAAAGTTTGATAAAGACGTATTCCGTCGTGATCTTGGAAATTTAACAGATGCTTATGAAGAGATTTTAAAACGTTTAGGGGGAATTTCACATGTATAAAGTTAAGGTATATGTAACATTAAGAGAGAGCGTATTAGATCCACAAGGAACAGCAGTAAAAGGAGCACTTCATAGTCTTTCATTCACAGAAGTACAAGATGTTCGAATCGGAAAGTACATGGAACTAACAATTGATAAATCTGTATCTGATTTAGATAGCAAGGTAAAGGAAATGTGTGAAAAACTATTAGCGAACGTTGTAATGGAAGACTTCCGTTATGAAGTTGAGGAGGTTGTCGCACAGTGAAATTTGCCGTAATAGTATTTCCGGGTTCGAACTGTGATGTCGATATGTTCCATGCAATTAAAGATGAGCTTGGCGAAGAAGTAGATTACGTTTGGCACGATACAGAGAATTTAGATGAATATGATGCAATTCTACTACCAGGTGGATTTTCTTATGGTGACTACTTACGCTGCGGTGCTATCTCTCGCTTTGCTAATGCAATGAAAGCAGTGCAAAAAGCTGCTGAGCAAGGAAAGCCGATTTTAGGTGTATGTAATGGATTCCAGATTCTTGTTGAATCAGGATTACTACCAGGAGCGTTAATGAGAAACGAAAACTTAAAATTTATGTGTCGCACTGTTCAGTTGCGAGTTGAAAATAATGAAACGATGTTTACATCACAATATGGAAAAAATGAAGTAATTAATATTCCAATTGCGCATGGTGAGGGGAATTACTATTGTGATGAAGCGGCTCTTAAACAATTAGAAGAGAACAATCAAATCGCATTCCGTTACGTAGAAAACCCTAACGGTAGCGTTTCAGATATTGCTGGTATTGTAAATGAAAAAGGAAATGTACTTGGTATGATGCCACACCCAGAGCGTGCTGTAGATGAATTACTTGGCGGTGCTGAAGGGTTAAAAGTCTTTCAATCTATCTTAAAACAGTGGAGGGAAACATATGTCGTTAATGCTTGAACCAAATCCAACACAAATTAAAGAAGAGCGTATATATGCGGAAATGGGGCTAACAGACGAAGAGTTTGCCATGGTTGAAAAGATTTTAGGTCGTCTGCCAAATTATACAGAAACAGGGTTATTCTCTGTAATGTGGTCTGAACATTGTAGTTATAAAAATTCGAAACCAGTTCTTCGTAAGTTTCCAACTACAGGTGAGCGCGTTCTGCAAGGACCTGGAGAAGGTGCTGGAATTGTAGATATCGGTGATAATCAAGCAGTTGTATTTAAAATGGAAAGTCATAACCATCCTTCAGCTATTGAACCATATCAAGGAGCTGCAACAGGTGTTGGTGGTATTATTCGTGACGTATTCTCTATGGGAGCACGTCCGGTAGCTCTATTAAACTCACTTCGTTTCGGTGAATTACAGTCACCACGTGTGAAATATTTATTCGAAGAAGTAGTAGCAGGAATTGCAGGATACGGTAACTGCATCGGTATTCCGACTGTTGGCGGCGAAGTACAATTTGATCCATGTTATGAAGGAAATCCACTTGTAAATGCAATGTGCGTAGGTTTGATTAACCACGAAGACATTAAAAAAGGGCAAGCGCACGGTGCTGGTAACACAGTAATGTACGTAGGAGCATCAACTGGTCGTGACGGTATTCACGGTGCAACATTCGCGTCGGAAGAACTATCTGAAAGCTCAGAAGCGAAACGTCCAGCGGTTCAAGTAGGGGATCCATTTATGGAAAAACTTCTTATTGAAGCGTGTTTAGAATTAATTCAATCTGATGCACTTGTTGGAATTCAAGATATGGGTGCGGCTGGTTTAACATCATCATCTGCAGAAATGGCAAGTAAAGCAGGAATGGGTATTGAAATGTACTTAGATGATGTACCACAGCGTGAAACAGGAATGACACCATATGAAATGATGCTATCTGAATCACAAGAGCGTATGTTAATTGTCGTGAAAAAAGGTAGAGAACAAGAAATAGTAGATTTATTTGAGAAGTATGGTCTTGCAGCGGTTACGATGGGGAAAGTAACAGAAGATAAAATGCTTCGTTTATTCCATAAAGGTGAAAAGGTAGCTGAAGTTCCAGCAGATGCTTTAGCAGAAGAAGCACCAATTTATCATAAGCCATCAAAAGAAGCAGCATACTTTGCTGAATTCCAAGCAATGAAAATGGAAACGCCAAAAGTAGAAAATTATAAAGACGCGTTATTTGCTTTATTACAGCAACCAACAATTGCAAGTAAAGAGTGGGTATACGATCAATACGATTACCAGGTTCGCACAAGCACAGTTGTTACGCCAGGTTCAGATGCTGCAGTTGTACGTGTACGCGGTACAGAAAAAGGATTAGCAATGACGACAGATTGTAACTCTCGCTACATTTATCTAGACCCAGAGATGGGCGGTAAAATTGCAGTAGCAGAGGCAGCGCGTAATATCGTATGTTCTGGCGGAGAGCCACTTGCAATTACAGATTGCTTAAACTTCGGTAACCCAGAAAAACCAGAAATCTTCTGGCAGATTGAGAAATCAGTAGACGGTATGAGTGAAGCTTGTCGCACATTACAAACACCAGTTATCGGCGGAAACGTATCGATGTATAACGAGCGTAGTGGTGAAGCTGTATATCCAACACCAACTGTTGGGATGGTGGGACTTGTGCATGACTTAAAACATGTAACAACACAAGAGTTTAAGCAAGCTGGTGATTTAGTGTATGTAATTGGTGAGACGAAAGCTGAGTTTGGCGGAAGTGAATTACAGAAAATGATTCACGGCAAAATTTTCGGTCAATCACCAAGTATCGATTTAGATGTAGAATTAAAACGCCAAAAACAAGTATTAGAAGCAATTCAGGCTGGTCTTGTTCAATCTGCACATGATGTTGCTGAAGGTGGTTTAGCAGTTGCGATTTCAGAAAGTGCAATTGGTGCTAAAGGCTTAGGTGCTACTGTGAATTTAGATGGAGAAGCAACAGCAGCATTATTCGCTGAATCACAGTCTCGCTTCGTGATAACTGTAAAACGTGAAAATAAAGAGGCGTTTGAGAAAGCAGTAGAAGCAATCCAAGTTGGAGAAGTAACAAGTACAAATGAAGTAACAATTCATAATGAAGAAAATGAAGTATTACTTACAGCAAATGTAGATGAAATGAGAAAGGCTTGGAAAGGGGCAATCCCATGCTTGCTGAAATAAAGGGGTTAAACGAAGAATGTGGCGTTTTCGGAATTTGGGGGCATGAAAATGCAGCACAAGTTTCATACTACGGATTGCACAGTTTACAGCACCGTGGGCAAGAAGGCGCAGGCATTGTCGTAAATAATGGGGAAAAAATCGTCGGTCACAAGGGGTTAGGTTTAATATCAGAAGTGTTTTCAAGAGGTGAGCTAGAAGGATTAAATGGAAAATCAGCAATCGGACATGTACGATATGCAACAGCTGGTGGAAGTGAAGTTGCTAACGTTCAACCATTGTTGTTCCGTTTTTCTGATCATAGTATGGCGTTAGCTCATAACGGAAATTTAATTAACGCAAAAATGCTTCGTCGTGAATTAGAAGCAGAGGGCAGTATTTTTCAAACTAGTTCAGATACAGAAGTACTTTTACATCTTATTAAACGTAGCACGAAAGATTCTTTAATTGAAAGTGTAAAAGAGGCTTTAAATAAAGTGAAAGGTGCGTTTGCGTATCTTTTACTAACTGGAAATGAAATGATCGTTGCATTAGATCCGAATGGGTTCCGTCCGCTTTCAATTGGAAAGATGGGGGATGCTTACGTTGTAGCATCTGAAACATGTGCTTTTGATGTAGTAGGTGCAACATACATTCGTGATGTAGAACCGGGTGAATTACTTATCATTAATGATGAAGGAATTCACGTAGATCGTTTCACAAACGATGTAGAACATGCAATTTGTAGTATGGAATATATTTACTTTGCACGACCAGATTCTAATATTGCAGGCGTTAATGTTCATGCAGCACGTAAGAATATGGGGAAACGTTTAGCGGCAGAAGCTCCTATTGAAGCAGATGTTGTTACTGGTGTACCAGACTCTAGTATTTCAGCTGCGATTGGCTATGCGGAGGCGACAGGTATTCCATATGAGTTAGGATTAATTAAAAATCGTTACGTTGGACGTACGTTTATTCAACCTTCTCAAGAACTGCGCGAGCAAGGGGTTAAGATGAAGCTTTCCGCAGTAAGAGGTGTAGTTGAAGGGAAACGAGTTGTTATGATTGATGACTCTATCGTAAGAGGAACGACAAGTAAACGAATTGTTCGTATGCTTCGTGAGGCTGGAGCGACAGAAGTTCACGTAAGAATTGCTTCACCACCTCTGAAATATCCATGTTTCTATGGCATTGATATTCAAACGAGAAAAGAATTAATTGCAGCAAATCATACAGTAGAAGAAATCCGTGAAATGATCGGAGCAGATTCTTTAACATTTTTAAGTGAAGATGGATTAGTAGATGCAATTGGACGTCCATATGAAGGGAAATATGGCGGCCTATGCATGGCTTACTTTAATGGGGACTATCCAACAGCTCTTTATGATTATGAGCAAGAGCTTTTAGAAAGCATGAAATAAGAAAAGTGAGAAAAGCTTCTACTTCTTTTGATGTAGAAGCTAGATCCTTTCTTAAAATAGCCCGCCCTGGATGGGGAGAAATTAAAAGACGAGGTGTAAATAACGATGGCGAATGCATATAAGCAAGCAGGAGTAGATATTGAAGCTGGATATGAAGCGGTATCTCGCATGAAAAAACACGTACAAACAACTATGAGAAAAGAAGTACTAGGCGGTTTAGGCGGTTTTGGAGGTATGTTTGATCTATCAAAATTTGCATTAGAAGAACCTGTATTAGTATCTGGAACAGATGGCGTGGGAACGAAATTGATGCTCGCTTTTATGGCAGATAAACATGACACAATTGGTATTGATGCAGTAGCAATGTGTGTAAATGATATTGTTGTCCAAGGCGCAGAGCCGCTTTTCTTCCTTGATTATATTGCTTGTGGTAAAGCTGAACCTAGTAAAATTGAAAACATCGTCAAAGGTATATCAGAGGGCTGTCGCCAAGCTGGTTGTGCATTAATCGGTGGAGAAACAGCTGAAATGCCAGGAATGTATTCTACGGAAGAATATGATTTAGCTGGTTTTACAGTTGGGATTGTTGATAAAAAGAAAATTGTAACAGGTGAAAAGATTGAAGCTGGTCACGTGCTAATTGGCTTAGCATCTAGCGGTATTCATAGCAATGGTTACTCTTTAGTACGAAAAGTGTTACTAGAAGATGGAGAACTATCTTTAGAGCGTATTTATGGCCGCTTAGAACTACCTCTTGGTGAAGAATTATTAAAACCAACGAAAATTTATGTCAAACCTATTTTAGAACTATTGAAGAAACATGAAGTATACGGTATGGCGCATATTACAGGTGGCGGATTTATTGAAAATATTCCACGCATGTTGCCAGAAGGAATCGGTGCTGAGATTGAACTAGGATCTTGGGAAATTCAGCCGATCTTTAGTTTGCTTCAAGAAGTTGGAAAACTGGAAGAGAAAGAAATGTTCAATATTTTTAACATGGGTATTGGTATGGTAGTAGCAGTGAAGGAAGAAGATGCAAAAGATGTTGTTCGTCTTCTTGAAGAGCAAGGAGAAATGGCTCGTATTATTGGACGTACTATACAAGGAGCTGGCGTTACTTTTAATGGGGGCACAGCACTATGAGTAGATTAGCAGTTTTTGCTTCTGGAAGCGGATCTAACTTTCAATCTCTCGTTAATGCGGTAGAAGAAAAAAGATTGGATGCAGAAATTAGTTTATTAGTATGTGATAAACCAGAAGCACGCGCTGTTGGACGGGCAAATTATCATCATATTCCGTGTTTTGCTTTTTCAGCGAAAGCATATGAGTCAAAAGAAGCGTTTGAAAAAGAGATATTAAAGAAGCTAGAAGAATATGAAATTGATTATGTTATTTTAGCTGGATATATGCGTTTAATCGGGCCGACGTTATTAGAAGCATACGGCGGGAAGATTATTAATATTCATCCATCATTACTACCGAGCTTTCCGGGTAAAGATGCTGTCGGTCAAGCGTTAGAAGCAGGTGTGAAAATAACTGGAGTAACAATTCATTATGTAGATGCAGGTATGGATACAGGGCCAATTATTGCACAAGAAGCAGTGGCTGTTTCTGAAGGGGATACGAGAGAAAGCTTACAAAAGAAAATTCAACAAGTTGAACATAAATTATACGTAAATACAGTGAATCAAATTGTTCAGTCTGTGAAAGAATCAACTGTTAACTAACATACAACCAGGGGTGAAGGATAAATGAAAAAGCGTGCATTAGTAAGTGTTTCAGATAAAACAGGAGTAGTAGAATTTGTTAAAGGATTACTAGAACAAGGGATTGAAGTTATTTCAACAGGTGGTACGAAAAAGTTACTAGAAGAAAACGGCTTACAAGTAATCGGCATTTCTGAAGTAACTGGTTTCCCTGAAATTATGGATGGCCGTGTGAAAACATTACATCCAAATATTCATGGTGGTCTATTAGCAGTTCGTGATAATGAAACACATGTAACACAAATGAATGAGTTAGGTATAGAGCCAATTGACTTTGTTGTTGTTAACTTATACCCATTTAAAGAAACAATCGCTAAGCCTGATGTAACATTTGCTGATGCAATTGAAAATATTGATATCGGTGGCCCAACAATGATTCGCTCTGCTGCGAAAAATCATAAATTCGTATCGGTAATTGTAGATCCAGTAGATTATGATATTGTGTTAGCAGAACTGAAAGAGAACGGTGAAGTAGCAGAGGAAACAAAACGTAAACTAGCAGCGAAAGTATTCCGTCATACAGCAGCGTATGATGCGCTAATTTCTAACTACTTAACAGAGCAAATGGGTGAAGAAAGTCCAGAAACATTAACCGTGACATTTGAGAAAAAGCAAGACTTACGTTATGGCGAGAACCCACATCAAAAAGCAACTTTCTATAAAGCGCCATTCGCAGCAACTTCTTCTGTTGCATACGCAGAACAATTACACGGTAAGGAATTATCGTATAACAATATTAATGATGCAGACGCAGCGCTTAGCATCGTAAAAGAATTTACAGAACCAGCAGTAGTAGCAGTAAAACATATGAATCCATGTGGTGTTGGAGTAGGAACTAATATTCACGAAGCATATACTCGTGCTTATGAAGCAGATCCAGTATCAATCTTCGGCGGTATTATCGCAGCAAATCGTGAAATTGATAAAGCTACAGCAGAAAAGTTACATGAAATTTTCTTAGAAATTGTTATCGCACCTTCGTTCTCACAAGAAGCTTTAGAAGTGTTGCAAAGTAAGAAGAACTTACGTTTATTAACTATAAATATTGAAAAAGCGACAAGTGCAAGCAAAAAACTAACTTCTATACAAGGTGGACTTCTCGTTCAAGAAGAAGATACGTTATCATTAGATGAAAGTACAATTTCAATTCCAACGAAACGTGAACCTTCAGAGCAAGAATGGAAAGATTTAAAACTAGCTTGGAAAGTTGTAAAACATGTGAAATCAAACGCAATTGTTTTAGCGAAAGATGACATGACAATTGGTGTCGGTGCGGGACAGATGAACCGTGTAGGTTCTGCAAAAATCGCAATTACACAAGCTGGTGAAAAAACACAAGGTAGCGCGCTTGCATCTGATGCTTTCTTCCCAATGCCAGATACATTAGAAGAAGCAGCAAAAGCAGGAATTACAGCAATCATTCAACCGGGCGGATCAATCCGTGATGAAGATTCTATTAAAGTGGCAGATACTTATGGGATTGCTATGGTGTTCACTGGCGTACGTCATTTCAAACACTAATAGAGGATGTTTAAAAAGTCCGGTTAAGATAACCTTCGCATGTCGTCGTTGCATCGCCAGTGCGGTACTCATGTAGGAAAGCTACACTCCGTGTCCTCCTGGCAAATGCGCCTAGACCTGCTCGGTTCTCTTAATCCTCCTTTTTAAACCTTTATTGATATGGATGTTTAAAAAGTCCGGTCGAGATAACCTTTTATTGATATGAAAAAGCAAACTAGGAGCATAGCTTCTAGTTTGTACTTATTTAATTATTGGGGGATGAAATATGAATGTTTTAGTAATTGGCCGCGGTGGGCGTGAGCATGCTTTAGCTTGGAAGTTTGCACAATCTGAAAAAGTAGAAAAGGTATATGTAGCACCAGGTAATGAAGGTATGAGAGATGTTGCAACACCAGTTGATATTGATGAAAATGATTTTGATGCATTAGTTTTATTTGCAAAAGAGAATAATGTTGAGTTAACTTTCGTTGGACCAGAAATTCCGCTTATGAATGGAATTGTTGATCGTTTTAAAGAAGAGGGACTTCGCGTATTTGGTCCGAATAAAGCGGCTGCTGTTATTGAAGGTAGTAAAGCTTTTACAAAAGAGCTTATGAAAAAGTATGATATTCCAACTGCGGCGTACGAAACTTTTACAGATTATGAAGAAGCAGTACAGTACATTCAAAAAGTTGGTGCACCAATCGTTATTAAAGCTGACGGCTTAGCTGCGGGTAAAGGTGTAACGGTAGCGATGACGCTTGAAGAGGCATTACAAGCTGTGAAAGAAATGCTGCAAGATGTGAAATTCGGCGCGGCAAGTAAGAAGGTTGTTATTGAAGAGTTTTTAGATGGACAAGAATTTTCATTAATGGCATTCGTGAATGGAACAACTGTACATCCAATGATAATCGCCCAAGATCATAAAAGAGCTTTTGATGGTGATAAAGGTCCAAATACGGGCGGAATGGGTGCATATTCTCCAGTACCACAAATTCCAGAATCAGCAGTTCAAGAAGCGATTCAAACCGTATTGCATCCAACTGCTAAGGCGATGATTGAAGAAAACCGTTCGTTTACAGGTATTTTATACGCAGGTCTTATTTTAACAAATGATGGTCCGAAGGTAATTGAATTTAATGCACGCTTCGGTGATCCTGAAACAGAAGTTGTATTACCTCGATTAGAAAACGATTTAGTTGATGTATGTAACGCTGTATTAGATGAAAGTGAACTAACGTTACAATGGTCAGAAGAAGCGGTAATCGGTGTTGTACTTGCTTCTAAAGGATATCCAGAAGCATATAAAAAAGGTGATATTATTAGCGGACTAGATGCACTGCAAAATGTGATTGTTTTCCATGCAGGTACAGCAATGAAACATGGGGACTTTGTAACGAACGGTGGCCGTGTATTATTTGTTGCTTGTAAGGCAAGTAGTTTACAAGAAGCAAAAGATAAAGTATATAAAGAAATCGGTAAAATTGAGAGTGATGGTCTATTTTATCGAAGTGACATAGGATATCGTGCAATTGGGCATGAGATGACGAAAAGTTAATATGTAAAAATCCCGCTGAGGAATCAGCGGGATTTTTTATGCATCTTTATCTTTTTTTAATTTCCCTTTTTGCTTTGCCATTTCTCGAAGTAAATACTCGATGTGTGCATTGACGCTACGAAATTCATCATTTGCCCATTTTTCGATGACTGCGTGTAATTCAGGATCAATACGTAATGGAAAGCTTTTCTTTTTAGCCATAATTACTTATAGCCCTTAGTATAGGCTTCCTGTATTAATAACTGGCTGCGCACCTTTATCTGAAACGATGGCAACTAATAAGTTGTTTACCATATTTGCTTTACGCTCGTCATCGAGTTCTAGTACGCCTTCTTCATCTAACATATGGATGGAGTCTTTCGCCATCTTCACAGCACCTTCAACAATTTCTTTTCTAGCAGCTAATACTGCTTTTGCTTGCTGGCGTTGTAGCATTGCATGGGCAATTTCTGTTGCGTAAGCTAAGTGCGTTAAACGAGTTTCTAATACTTCTACACCAGCAATTTCAAGACGCGCCTCTAACTCACGTTTTAATTCCTCAGAGATTTCTTCAGTATTTCCGCGTAACGTAACGCAGGTTTCATCTTGGAAATTGTCATAAGGATATTTTGTTGCAACATGGCGGATTGCCGTTTCGCTTTGAATTTCTACAAATCGATCATAATGTTCAACACCAAACATTGCTTTTGCAGAATCAACAACTTTATATACGATAACAGCTGCAATTTCAATTGGATTTCCATCAACGTCATTTACTTTTAATTTTTTACTGTTAAAGTTTTCAACACGTAAAGATACAGTTTGACGGAATGCGAACGGAATCGTTAAAAATAAACCGTTTTGACGAATTGTTCCTAAATAATTACCGAAGAACGTAATAACCTTCGCTTGATTCGGTTGAACAATACCGATACCTGTAGCGAGAACTGCGGCTAATATAATAGTTAGTGCCGCTCCTATGAAAATTTCTTGTGCAAGGAAAAATACACCGATAGCAGCTAAAATCAAAATTCCAATAATACCGAGAAAACCATTTACATAAAATACTTGTTTTTCTTTCATATGATCGCCTCCTGATATAAAAATGATATCACTTTTATATCATTTTAAGCAAGAGGTATGCATCTAATTTTCTGAATTTTATTGGTTGATATCTTTTATATACATTTTAAGGTTCAAAAAGAGAATGTACGTTCTGTTTTATGGTAAAATAAAGAAGACTTAACCGCCCACTGCAGCAGCTAAGTCCCTTTGAGAGCATCTTGCATCGTGACAAATGATTCAAAGCGGTTTTGCCAGGATTATATCTTCAATCGCTGACTCAATCTCTTTGTCAGAAGCGTCATAACTTCCTTTTGACTCTGGCTTGTCATGAGTGGAAGTTTGATTCACTTCTTCTTTAGCATGTCCTTTTTCAGCAAAATTCATGCTAGGCATTTTAAATGCCCCCATATTCATGTATTTTCCGAATTTCCACATTTCAACAACAGGGCAGAAACGAACAATTCCTTCTGCAACTTTCATTGCACCAATCCATAGAAAAATGTTAGACCAAGTGCACCACGGCTTGCGTACAAGTTTAGTTGCACTACATCCGAAGAGGACGAGCCCAAGTGTAATTCGAATTAGAGCGTTTATTGTCCCGATATTTTGCTTCATTAGAAAAACACTCCTTTTTATGAAAGTTGAAATAGATAATACTATTTCTTTTATTAGTATCCCGTTTGATTTTTGGGATATGTAATCCAACATTTGACGTGGAAAAAGATGTTGGAATGTGCGTGTGTGTAAGTAACTTTTTTTGTTATAATGAAAGAATGCATAAAAGGAACTTCAAAATTAAATCCTCTAGTTTAAAAAATATGGAAGAGGTAATTCCAAACTTAATTCTCCGTTTTAAACAAATATTTAAGATGAAGTTAAAACAATAATGATGAAAATAAACTGTTATTTTGAACAGAAATATATATAACTAGAGAAAAGGAAGGGTGTTTTCATGTACGATATTTCCGGATGGAAACATGTATTTAAGCTTGATCCAAATAAGGAGTTAAGCGATGAACATTTAGAAATGATTTGTGAGTCTGGAACTGATGCGGTTATTGTAGGCGGAAGTGATGGAGTTACAATTGATAACGTATTACACATGCTAGTTAGCATTCGTAGATATGCAGTTCCTTGTGTATTAGAGGTCTCTGATGTAGAAGCAATTACACCAGGATTTGATTTTTATTACATCCCAAGTGTTTTAAATAGCCGAAAAGTAGAATGGGTAACAGGTGTTCATCATGAGGCATTGAAAGAATTTGGGGATATTATGGACTGGGACGAAATTTTTATGGAAGGGTATTGTGTTTTAAATCCAGAAGCGAAAGTAGCCCAGCTTACAGAAGCGAAATGTGATGTAACAGAAGATGACGTTATTGCATATGCTCGTTTAGCAGACAAGCTATTACGTTTACCGATATTTTATTTAGAATATAGCGGTACGTATGGAGATGTTGAACTTGTTAAAAATGTAAAAGCAGAATTGAAACAAGCTAAGTTATATTATGGCGGTGGTATTTCTAATGCAGAACAGGCGAAAGAAATGGCACAATATGCTGATACAGTAGTTGTTGGAAATATTATTTATGATGATATAAAATCGGCGTTAAAAACAGTTAAAGCAGTAAAAGGAGAGTAGGTGCAGGCGTATATGAGTATGACAGATAAGTTATTAAACGGTTTAAATCCACAGCAACAAAAAGCAGTACAAACAACGAATGGACCACTTCTATTAATGGCAGGTGCAGGTAGTGGTAAGACACGTGTGTTAACACATCGTATTGCGTATTTACTTGGTGAAAAAGGTGTAGCACCATGGAATGTACTAGCTATTACCTTCACAAATAAAGCAGCTCGTGAAATGCGTGAGCGTATTGATACACTTGTGGGACCAGAAGCAGAAGATATTTGGATTTCGACGTTTCACTCTATGTGTGTACGTATTTTACGACGCGATATCGATCGTATTGGTATTAATCGTAACTTTACAATCTTAGATTCAGGTGATCAGCTAACTGTAGTCAAAAAAATTATGAAAGAGCGCAATGTTGATCCGAAGAAATTTGAGCCGCGCTCTATTTTAGCGGGTATTAGTAATGCGAAAAATGAACTGTTATCTGCGGATAAATATGCAAAAAAAATTACAATGGCTGATCCATATGAAAAATTAACGAGCGATGTATACACAGAGTATCAAAAACGTCTTTTGAAAAATAATTCATTAGACTTTGATGATTTAATTATGACGACGATTCAGCTATTTGAACGTGTTCCAGAAGTATTAGAGTTTTATCAGCGTAAGTTCCAATATATTCATGTTGATGAGTATCAAGATACAAATAAAGCGCAATATCTTCTTGTTAAACATTTGGCAGCGCGTTTTAAAAATCTTTGCGTTGTGGGTGACTCTGACCAGTCTATTTATCGCTGGCGTGGTGCAGATATTTCTAACATTTTGTCATTCGAAAAAGACTATGAGAATGCACAAGTAATTCTGTTAGAACAAAACTATCGTTCGTCACAAAATATTTTAAATGCAGCGAATGCTGTTATTGAAAAAAATACGAATCGTAAGCCGAAGAAATTATGGACAGACAATCAAGTTGGAAGTAAAATCTCGTATTATCGTGCTGCAACTGAAAAGGACGAAGCGTATTTTGTTGCAAAAAAAATTCGTGACGATATTCAAATGGGGAAACGAAAATATACTGATTTTGCAGTGCTATATCGTACGAATGCTCAGTCTCGTATGGTCGAGGAGATTTTCCTTAAATCTAACATTCCGTATAAAATTGTCGGGGGTACGAAGTTCTACGATCGTAAAGAGATTAAAGATATTTTGGCGTACTTACGTTTAATCGGTAATCCAGATGATGAAATTAGTTTTGCACGTATTATAAATGTGCCAAAGCGTGGCATTGGTGCGACTTCTATCGATAAAATTATTAATTACGGTGTGCAAAATGGAATTTCATTAACTGCTGTATTTGATGAGATTGAGCATGTTGGAGTAAGTGCAAAAATTACAAAGGCAGTAAAAGAATTCGCGAATTTATTAAATAACTGGGTAAATATGCAAGAGTATTTATCTGTTACAGAATTAGTAGAAGAAGTTATTGAAAAAACAGGCTATCGCGATATGTTGAAAAATGAACGTTCTTTAGAAGCGGAAGGTCGTTTAGAAAACTTAGACGAGTTCTTATCTGTTACGCAAACATTTGAATCTCAAAGCGAAGATAAGAGCCTTGTTGCATTCTTAACAGATTTAGCACTTGTTGCTGATATTGATCGTGTAGATGAAGACCCAACTGCTGGTGAAGAAGTTATTTTAATGACGATGCACTCGGCGAAAGGATTAGAGTTCCCGGTTGTCTTTATTGTTGGCTTAGAGGAAGGGATATTCCCTCATACTCGTTCTCTTATGGAAGAGGATGAAATGCAAGAAGAACGTCGTCTTGCTTATGTAGGTATTACTCGTGCAGAAGAAGAGCTATATTTATCTAACGCGCAAATGCGTACATTATTTGGTAGAACAAGTATGAACGCTGCGTCTCGATTTATTACAGAAATACCGACAGAACTAGTGGAATCATTAAATGAAACAGCGCCGAAGCGTGAAACATCGTTTGGTACAAAAGGCAGAACGGCAAGTAGCGGCAAAACGACAATCACAACAGCAACACGCTCTCGTTCAGCTTTCGCGCGCCCTGCAGCTAAGACGACAGGTGGCGAACAAATTGGCTGGGCTGTAGGAGATAAAGCTTCCCACCAAAAATGGGGAGTCGGTACAGTTGTAAGTGTAAAAGGTGAAGGTGATGCAAAAGAATTAGATATTGCGTTCCCAAGCCCAATTGGTGTTAAACGTTTGTTAGCAAAATTTGCACCTGTGACGAAACAATAGGAAAGGAATGAGGATATGTCAAAAGAGATAGTAAAAAAACGTATAGAAGAATTACGTGACTTGTTAAATACATTTAACTATCAATATCACGTATTAGACAATCCTTCTGTTTCTGATGCGGAATATGACCGTAATATGCAGGAGCTTATAAAATTAGAAGCAGAGAACCCAGAGTTTATGAGTGAAGATTCTCCCTCCGTTCGCGTTGGGGGGACTGTTCTTGATATATTTGAAAAAGTAACACATAAGTCACCAATGTTAAGTTTAGGAAATGCATTTAACGAAGGAGATTTACGTGATTTCGACAGAAGAGTACGTCAAGGAATTGATGGTGCGAATGTAAGATATATATGTGAATTAAAAATTGACGGGCTTGCCGTTTCGCTTCATTATGAAAAAGGACGCTTCATTCAAGGGGCGACACGTGGTGATGGTGTAACGGGTGAAGATATTACTCAAAATTTAAAAACGATTAAAGCTATCCCACTTCGTTTAAATGAAGAAGTAACGTTAGAAGCACGAGGCGAAGCATATATGCCGAAGCGTTCATTCGTTAAACTAAATGAAGAAAAAGAGCAAAATGGAGAAGATGTATTTGCGAATCCGCGTAATGCAGCAGCAGGTTCAATACGTCAACTTGATCCGAAAATTGCAGCGAAGCGTAACTTATCTATGTTTGTGTATGGTCTTGCGAATGTAGAAGAAAAAACAATTTCATCACATGGTGAATCGCTGGATTTCTTAGGTGAACTTGGATTTAAGACAAATCCAAATCGCCGTACATGTGAAACAGTTGAAGAAGTTATAGCTTATGTAGAAGAATGGCAAGAAAAACGTCCGCATCTTGATTATGAGATTGATGGAATCGTTATAAAAGTAGATGATGTTGCCCTTCAAGAAAGTCTAGGAACTACAGCGAAGAGTCCAAGATGGGCGATTGCTTATAAATTCCCGGCTGAAGAAGTTGTAACGAGATTAACAGGCATTGAATTAAGTGTTGGCCGAACAGGGGTTGTAACACCGACTGCAGAACTAGAGCCAGTGAGAGTTGCTGGTACGATTGTTCGTCGTGCTTCTTTACATAACGAAGATTTAATTCGTGAAAAAGACATTCGAATTGGTGACTACGTTGTTGTGAAGAAGGCTGGAGATATTATTCCTGAAGTTGTGAACGTTATTTTTGATAAGCGTACTGGTGAGGAAGAAGAATACCGCATGCCAACTCATTGTCCAGCATGTGAGAGTGAACTTGTTCGTTTAGAAGAAGAAGTAGCACTTCGTTGTATAAATCCAACTTGTCCTGCTCAAATTCGAGAAGGGTTAATCCATTTCGTTTCAAGAAATGCAATGAATATTGATGGACTTGGAGAACGTGTCATTACACAACTCTTTGATGCTGATTACATTCGTACATTTGCTGATTTATATGCATTGACGAAAGAGCAATTATTACAGTTAGAACGTTTTGGTGAAAAATCAGCAACAAACTTAATACAAGCAATTGAAAATTCTAAAGAAAACTCGTTAGAGCGATTATTATTTGGTCTTGGAATTCGCCACGTTGGAGCGAAAGCAGCACGTACATTTGCAGAGCACTTTGAAACGATGGATGAGCTTGTAAAAGCAACGGAAGAAGAACTAAAAGCAATTAATGAAATTGGCGAAAAAATGGCTCAATCTGTTGTGACATATTTTGATAATGAAGATGTATTAGAGTTATTACAGCAGTTTAAAGAGTATGGCGTGAATATGACATACAAAGGTATAAAAATTGCAGATTTACAAAATGTTGAATCTTACTTCGCAGGAAAAACGGTTGTTTTAACAGGTAAGCTAGAAGTTATGGGACGAAGTGAAGCGAAGAAGAAGATTGAGGCATTAGGTGGAAAAGTAACAGGAAGTGTTAGTAAGAGTACGGATTTAGTTGTTGCAGGTGAAGCAGCTGGTTCGAAATTAGCACAAGCGGAGAAACATAATGTTGAGGTTTGGAATGAAGAGAGGTTCTTACAAGAGCTAAATAAGTAAGAGGTGCAAACTTACCATGAAAAAAATAGCATTAGCGGTATTAAGCCTTGGCCTACTTGTAAGTGGGTGTAGTGCAGGTGCCGACAAAGATGAAAAAGTGGCTGGGAAATCGGGGAAAGCAAAAGAACAATCAGTTGTTCCAAAATACGCTATTTCGGATGAATATTATAAGACGACTATTCCATTTGATGGTGGAAAGGCACGTGGTTTAGTGGTGCAAGGGTTAAATAGTCGCCTTGATATAGATGAATTTGAAACAGGATTAATGCGAATTGCAAAAGAATCATTTAGTACGAAAGATAATTTTTTAAAAGGCGGAAAAGCTCTAGATACTCAAACTATACAGATGCTTGTTAAAAGAAAACGTACAGATGCTGAACAAAAGGAACTAGAGGAAAAATTAAAAAAAGATGCAGTTAAATTTCCTAATATAGGATTAAATCCTGCATTAGGAACAGGATCCGAATCACTAGAAGTGAAAAATAAAAAAAATCCAATATATATTTCAAATATTTTAGAGCATGATTATTACGTGAAAAAAGGCGATAACGGCGAGGAACGTGTTGGTATGGTAGTTGGATTAGCGATGAATTCTGTTCAATATTTTAACGAAGAGCATGGTTACCCACGTGAAGCTGCAATCCCAGATGAAAAGATGTTAGCTGAAGGGAAAAAAATGGCGCAAGAAATTTTGAAAGTCATACATCAAAAAGAACCTGAAACAAAAAATATTCCGATAACATTTGCGATTTATCGCCAAGCTCCAAAGTCTTCGCTCGTGCCAGGTAATTTTGTTTCTTATGCAAATGTCGAAAAAGGTAGTGAAACGGTTGAAGATTGGAAACAAATTAATGAAAAATATTATTTGTTCCCATCAGAGCAAGCGAAAACAGATAATAAACGTGAAGATCTTGCAAGAGTATCCAACTTTAAGGCAAAACTAAGCGATTATTTCCAAGGCGACTATACAGCTGTTATTGGTACTGGTATGTATAGAGATGATGAATTAAGAGAAATGAAGCTTGATATTCCTGTCCAGTTTAATGGAAAAGCTGAAATAGTTGGTTTTACACAATATGTGGCAGGGCTTGTTATGGAATACTTCCCGAATTATATGAAAGTACAAGTAACGATTAAATCTGTAGAACGCCCAGAAGCTATTATTATACGTGAAGCAAAACAAGATGAACCACTTGTGAAAATTTTAGATTAAATATGAAGGCTGTTCCTCTATGGAACAGCTTTTTTTCTTATATAATTTTGTTATAATTTAAAATGTTGTAAAAAATAGGGGTAAGGGGTAAAGCTCATGGAAGAATTAAGTTTTCAAGTCATTATTTTATTAATTGCATTCGGTTTTTTAGCAGCTTTTATTGATTCCGTTGTTGGAGGAGGAGGGTTAATTTCGCTTCCTGCACTTATGTTTGTTGGCTTATCGCCAGCTTCGGCAATTGCAACGAATAAATTAGCGGCAACAATGGGGACGTTTACGAGTGCGATGTATTTCATTCGATCAGGAAAAGTTGATTTTAAAATTGTAGGAAAGTTAATCCCGTTAACTATTGTTGGAGCTGTTGCAGGTGCTTTAGTAGTAAAATTTATTCCATCGGATATTTTACGCCCATTAGTACTTGTAATGTTGGTATTTATTGCTATTTATATTATTGCAAAAAAGAATTGGGGAAGTGTGTCTACCTATAAGAAGATGACGCAAAGAAAAACATTAATATTTTTCTTTGCTATTTTAATGATAGGATTTTATGATGGTTTTTTTGGACCAGGGACAGGGTCGTTTTTAATTTTTGCATTTTTATTAATTGGCTTGGATTTTATTCAAGCGGCAGCATCTGGAAAACTTTTGAACTTTGTTAGTAATATTGTATCTTTAATTACTTTTTTATTTTTAGACATAATTCATTTTGAATACGGTATTATCATGGGATTATCAATGATCTTAGGTGCTTATTTTGGATCGAAGTTTGCGGTTCAAAAAGGTGTTGGATATGTAAGAACTTTATTTTTATTAGTTACTATATTATTGATTGGGAAAAATGTTTTGGAATATACTCATATTTTGTAGATTCATACGCATGTATGAATCTCTTTTTTTATTATATTTTAAAAATTTATTAATTTTTAAAATATAAGTCTAGGAATATTTGAATAAATCTAAATTATCGTGTAGAATAATGTTGTAAAATGTAAACGTTTTTCTAAGGGGAGGCTAAAAAAATGGTAGTAGCATACAAACATGAGCCATTTACAGATTTTTCAGTGGAGGCTAACAAATTAGCGTTTGAAGAAGGTTTAAAGAAAGTAGAATCTTATCTTGGACAAGACTATCCATTAATTATTGGGGGAGAAAAAATCACTACAGAAGACAAAATTGTTTCTGTAAACCCTGCAAATAAAGAGGAACTTGTTGGTCGTGTTTCAAAAGCAAGCCGTGAGTTAGCTGAAAAAGCAATGCAAGTAGCGGATGAAACATTCCAAACTTGGAGAAAATCAAAGCCAGAAATGCGTGCAGACATTTTATTCCGTGCTGCAGCAATCGTTCGTCGCAGAAAACATGAATTCTCTGCTATTCTTGTAAAAGAAGCAGGTAAGCCATGGAATGAGGCAGATGCTGATACAGCAGAAGCAATCGACTTTATGGAATATTATGGTCGTCAAATGTTAAAATTAAAAGACGGTATTCCAGTAGAAAGCCGTCCAATTGAATATAATCGTTTCTCTTACATTCCATTAGGAGTAGGTGTTATCATTTCTCCTTGGAACTTCCCATTCGCAATTATGGCAGGTATGACAACAGCTGCTTTAGTTTCTGGTAACACAGTATTACTAAAACCAGCTAGTACAACTCCTGTAGTAGCAGCGAAATTTATGGAAGTATTAGAAGAAGCTGGCTTACCAGCTGGCGTAGTAAACTTCGTTCCAGGTAACGGTTCTGAAGTTGGTGACTACTTAGTAGATCATCCTCGTACACGTTTCGTAAGCTTCACGGGATCTCGTGATGTAGGTATCCGTATCTACGAGCGTGCAGCGAAAGTAAACCCAGGACAAATTTGGTTAAAACGTGTTATCGCTGAAATGGGCGGTAAAGATACAATCGTTGTTGATAAAGAAGCAGATCTTGAATTAGCAGCTAAGTCTATCGTTGCATCAGCATTCGGATTCTCAGGACAAAAATGTTCTGCATGTTCTCGTGCAGTAATCCATGAAGATGTATACGATCACGTATTAAATCGTGCTGTTGAATTAACAAAAGAATTAAAAGTTGCTAACCCAGCAGTATTAGGTACAAACATGGGTCCTGTTAATGACCAAGCTGCATTTGATAAAGTAATGAGCTATGTTGCAATTGGTAAAGAAGAAGGTAGAATCTTAGCAGGTGGCGAAGGAGACGATTCTAAAGGCTGGTTCATCCAACCAACAATCGTTGCTGACGTTGCAGAAGATGCTCGCTTAATGAAAGAAGAAATCTTCGGACCAGTAGTAGCATTCTGTAAAGCGAAAGACTTTGATCATGCACTTGCAATTGCAAACAATACGGAATACGGTTTAACAGGTGCTGTTATTACTAACAACCGTGACCATATTGAAAAAGCACGCGAAGACTTCCACGTTGGTAACTTATACTTCAACCGTGGATGTACTGGTGCAATCGTAGGTTACCAACCATTCGGTGGCTTTAACATGTCTGGTACAGACTCTAAAGCTGGTGGACCTGATTACTTAGCACTTCACATGCAAGCAAAAACTACTTCTGAAACTTTATAAGAAATAGTAGAGGAGCTCTTCACAGAATGTGAAGAGCTCCTTTTAAAATTGAACCCCCATATATTACCGTCGTTCGAAGAGAATGAGCTAAAACCTATTAATAGCGTGATAAACATGTGAACAGAAATAAAATGATGAGAAAAGTTGACTTATTAGTCATATTTTTTAGTATTCATTTTGAGAATTTCCTGTATAATACAATTTGAAAGAAAATCTATGGTTCGACAAGGAACACTCCTTTCAGTTTTGCTCACTGAAAGGAGTGTTTTTTTATGTAGCTAAAAATTCTTGCGTGCTTATTACATTTGCATATACGCCATTTAAACTAGCTAAAATTGTATTGTGAATATAAACAGCTGGTATAGTAGCGTTCTTAAAAGAAAGGTCTTTTGTAGCACAAGCGTCATGTATAACGGTACATTGAAAGCCAAAATCGAATGCAGCCCTTACTGTTGCATCGATACACATATGAGTCATCATCCCGCATACAACGACATGTTCAATATTTAAACGTTTTAATTGCTCTAGAAGATTAGTTTCTCGGAAGCTATTTGGATAATGTTTGACTATAACTGTTTCTTCTCTAAGTGGACGTACGCTTTCATGAATATGTACACCTTCTGTATTAGGTAGGAAAAAAGTAGCGTCATCTTTTATAGCTACGTGTTGGATATGAAAAATAGGTTCGCTGTTTGTTCTAAAGTGTTGTAATAACTGATTAGCATATTCGCTTGCTTCTACTGGATTACGCAATTCCATCTTTCCATTTGGAAAATAATCGTTTTGAATATCGACGAGTAAAAGAGCTGTTTTCATATATTTATCTTCCTCCGAGTTTCATATTCAAATAAATTTATTCAATTCGTAGAGAGGATTCTCCTGTTTAAAAATATGAGGAAGAAGAATTTTAAATAACCTTGAAAGTTACTATTTTTCAGATGAATATTCATCTGAAAATTTTAATAAAGGAATAATTAATATTTTTCTAAAAAATGTATTGACTCTTATTATTCTGAGTTCTATAATGAGAATTAATTAAACGACAATTAAATCGATACATTCTTATCCAGAGAGGTGGAGGGACTGGCCCTACGATACCTCAGCAACGGGTTTTTTAATACCGTGCTAACTCCAGCAAGCCATATAAAGGCTTGGAAGATGAGAAGATGTGAACGAGTACATATAAGTGCTCTCCTTCTTATCTTTATGGTTGATAAGAAGGAGGGCACTTTTTATTTTACCTCGAAAGCTCTGCTTCAAGTTTTTACAGCATATAGGAGGGAAAAAAATGATTTCTTTTAACAATGTAAGTAAAGTGTATGAATCAGCTGGCCAATCTGTTCATGCGGTGGAGGATGTAACATTATCAGTTGAGAAAGGCGAAATTTTTGGCATTATCGGTTTTAGTGGCGCTGGAAAGAGTACGTTATTACGCTTAGTAAATATGTTAGAGAGACCGACGGCAGGAACGATTTCAATAGATGATAAAGATATTACATCATTATCGACGAAAGAATTACGTAAACTGAGACAAAGAATTGGAATGATTTTTCAAAGTTTTAATTTATTTAATTCAAGAACAGTATTTGGAAATATTGCTTATCCATTAAAGTTAGCGAAAGTACCAAAGAATGAGATAAAAAAAAGAGTAAATGAACTGCTGAAGTTTGTAGGGTTAGAAGATAAAGCAAACTATTACCCAGAGCAGCTATCAGGTGGACAAAAGCAGCGTGTGGGCATTGCTAGAGCACTTGCGACATCGCCAGATATTCTTATATGTGATGAGGCAACATCAGCCTTAGATCCAGAAACAACGACAGAAATTCTAAACTTATTAAAGAAAGTAAATCGAGAATACAATTTAACAATTCTTCTTATTACACATGAAATGCATGTTGTGAAAGAAATTTGTCACCGTGTAGCTGTAATGGAGAAGGGAAAAGTTATTGAAGAAGGAAAACTGTTTGATGTTTTCACACAACCAAAAACAAAGACGACTCAAAACTTTGTACGTTCTGTCATTAATGATCATTTACCGGAAAGTGTTCTAGCGAAAATTCAAAATGGTGGTCAAATTTATCGTCTAACATTTACTGGTGAGGAGACAGGACAGCCGGTACTATCATATATCGCAAAAAACTATAACGTCGATGTAAATGTACTGTACGGAAATATTATTGAACTTCAAAATGTGCTATTTGGAAATCTTCTTGTAGAGTTGCAAGGTGAGCAGAGGGAAATTCAAAAAGCATTACAACATCTAAGACTGCAAGTGCAGCTGAAGGAGGTAGAAGCTCATGCGAGTTGATTGGAGTATATTTTGGCCGCGTATACTAGATGCGACGGGGGATACCCTCTTAATGGTAATTGTAACCCTTATATTTGCTACAATTCTGGGTATACCTCTAGGTTTACTTTTATATGTAACGAGAAAAGGAAACTTTTTAGAAAATAAATGGGTCTTTTCTATTCTTAACATCATAATTAATACAATTCGTCCGGTACCATTCATTATCTTTTTAGTAGCCTTAAGTCCACTAACAAGAAGTGTTATCGGAACGACGATTGGAACAGCAGCGGCAATTTTCCCGATGACGTTAGTCGCATCAATTGGTATTGCTAGAATGGTTGAAACAAACCTTGTTTCCGTTCCGAAAGGAGTAATTGAAGCAGCGCAAGCAATGGGCGCCTCGCCAATTAGAATTGTTTTTGAAATCCTTGTACCAGAAGCGTTAGCACCATTAATCTTAGGTGTCACATTTATGACAGTTGGTTTAATTGAATTCTCTGCAGTTGCTGGGCTTGTCGGTGGTGGCGGTCTTGGTGACTTGGCAATGACATATGGTTATCAACGTTTTGATACATCAGTTATGTTCGTAACGGTCGTGTTACTTATCATTCTCGTACAGATAGCTCAAAATTTAGGAAACTACTTTGCGAAAGTCTTGTTACGCAGATCATAAAAAGGAAGAGAGGAAAAGAAAATGAAGAAAATTTTAGCATTTGCATTATCAGCGATTGTAGGAGTCTCAGCATTAAGCGGCTGCTCAAGTGGAGACACGGGTGCAGGAGCGAAAGAAAAAGTAGTTCGCGTCGGTGTAACTGGAACGGATGGAGACGCTTGGGAAATTTTGAAGAAAAAAGCTGAAAAAGAAGGGATTAAGATTAAACTGGTGGAGTTCTCTGATTACACAACGCCAAATAAAGCGTTAGCTGATGGAGATATTGAATTAAACTCATTCCAGCATATTGCTTTCTTAGAGCAATTTAAAAAAGAGCATAAGTTAGATATTACAGCTGTTGGTACAACGCAAATTGCGCCAATGGGTTTATACTCTGAAAAATATAAGAAAGCAAATGAAATCCCAGATGGTTCAGAAATTGCAATTCCAAACGATCCAACGAACCAAGCACGGGCATTAAAACTTCTTGATGCAGCTGGATTATTAAAGCTTAAAAAAGACTTTGGTCTATTTGGAGATCCAAGTGGTATTGCTGAAAATCCGAAGAAATTAAAAATTACACCGGTTATCGCACAGCAAACACCTCGTGTGTTAAAAGATGTAGCGGCATCAGTTATTAATAACGGTGTTGCTGGTCAAGCTGGATTAGATCCAGCTAAGGATCCTATTTTCTTAGAAGATCCAAAGAATGCAAATGCGAAGCCATATATTAATATTTTTGCAGCTCGTACGAA
Organism: Bacillus sp. FSL R9-9497; assembly: GCF_038005805.1. Lineage (NCBI taxonomy): Bacteria > Bacillati > Bacillota > Bacilli > Caryophanales > Bacillaceae > Bacillus > Bacillus sp. FSL R9-9497. Next base: position 329,422 of record NZ_JBBOTY010000001.1, read on the forward strand.
AGATAAAGATGATCCAACATTGAAAAAAGTAATTGAACTATATCATTCAAAAGAAGTAACAGACGCAATTAAGAAAGAAACAAATGATGGTTCCATTTCAGTAGATCTTTCACTTGATGAGCTTGAAAAAATCGTAAAATAATCATTGGGTTTAATGGACTAACAGAAGGAACCCCTCCGCTGTTAGTTCGTTCAACATATAAACTTAACAAACAAACCCTAATTCTGTACCTTCCAATTTTGTATAACATAGAATCCAATGTTTGTTAAGTAGAGTGATAGACCAGGAGTTTTCCTGGTCTTTTTTTATGAATGAAAGTAGCTAGCGAACAGTAAGGTAATCCAAATTATAATGGGATAAGAAAATAAGCTGAAAAGGAGTGTAATTACGAATTGCTTTGGATGAATTAAGTGTTTTTTTGATAAAAAAAAGAAAATAGAAAAGAGAGTAATGAAAAATGCTGATATTACGCCGGGGTTATAGGAGCGATAAATGAAAAACAAAATAATATGTTGAACAGAGTTGAAGAAGATGGCCCCTTGTATAAAAATAATCCAGCATATAGAAGACAAGAAGTTAAGTTGATATAGAAAGACGATAAGTAATACAAAGATTGTTAATACGGAAATGGCAATGAAAAATTGTTGGCTAGTTATAAGACGGATTGAAAATTGATTAGCAAGGTATTGTGGCATTTGGAAAGCTTCTTCAAGGTTATGAATGAAAAATAATAAGGGAATGATCCAGAATATAGTAGTGGGATGTTTTTTCATCAATTTACATCACTCCAATAAAGTATAGAAAGCCTAAAAAAGGCCCTCTATACAGAGATAGTTATTCAATTATGATATTTTTTAAATTAACTTCATGATGCTCTTGTTCTTTCGGATAAGCAGCTAGTTCCTCTTGTAAAATATTTAATATTTGCTTAGCTGAATGCTGGATGGGATTAGGTAGCTCTTCTAATATATGCATCCCGACTTTTACTTTTGTACGAATTACCCTTCGTAGTAATTCCTCATGCATGTACTACACCTCCAAACCGAATATTTAGTACATCTTCTTCAAATTTTGCTCCTTGAATAGAAAGGTGTGTTAATGTTTTTGGTAACGTGATGTTCCGTTTAACAGAACCAGCTCGAATAATAAGTTCATCACCTTTTTGATTTAAGGAAAGTTCACTTTTGTTTGAGAAGGGAATGGACAGAACGAAAATATACTCATCGCCATCCTTTTTTACATATTGAGTGCGCCCGTTAAATTTCACTTCTGTAGGGGAATGATCAGTTTTAAATAAAGAATCTCCTACACGTTCTAACATAGACAAACCAACAACTTCTTGTTCAAACATTGGAGCTTCGTAAATAGGAAGGGGTTGAAAACTATCTTTAATTAATGTTTTATATTTCTTCTGTGTATCTTTCCATGCCTGAAAATAAGGATCGGTGACAGTGTTAGGGATGACGCGGTTAATCATAATGGCATCTACGTTATAATCGTATAAATTCAAATAAGTAAAGCTGCGCTGGGCTTCTTTAATGACCATTTTTTCAGGATTTACAACGATGCGGATACTTGTTACTTCTCGATTTGATAAAATATCTCTCATTTCTCCGAGCTGTTCAAGTGTACTTGTTAATTCGTCCATAATATCGTCGGTTGGAAGAGGGACACCAAGGAGTGGTTGAGCTACAGGACGAACGACTTTTAAAACTTTTCTTTTAATAGGAAATAATTTTTCCATCCACCAGCCGAGCATGTCTGGAAAGCTTAGCATTGCTAATGTTTCTCCTGTTGGAGCACAATCAATGATAATAACATCATATGTGTTTTGTTTATAATAATCGAGTACGCGAAGTAGGCTAATTAAATCTTCCATACCAGGAAACATCGTTAACTCTTCTGTTGTAATATCATCAGCTGCTTTGGAAGTGAAGAGTAGTGTAATATATTTCTGTAATTTTCCCCAGCCTTTTTCCATTTCATAAATCGTATTAATTTCTTGTGCCCACAAATTTTCACGAATTTCTAGTGGTTCAGAAGATAGCCTTATACCAAATGAATCTCCTAAACTATGAGCAGGATCTGTGCTCATTACTAATGTTTTTAATCCTTGTTTCGCACTTTGAATTGCTGTTGCTGCTGAAATGCTAGTTTTTCCTACGCCGCCTTTACCTGTATACAAGATAATTCTCATCATTCATATCCCCTTTGTTTCGAATGTCGAATATTACGAGTGTCGAAGTAAATGATTGAATAAAAACCCAGATAGGGTTTTATTCAATCGGAATGTTTTTCATTTTAGGTGTAGAAATCTTTTCTTCTGTTTTTCGCTGTGACGTAGCGATGTGATTCATGATTTTTTGGAAGATTTGTAGTAAGAATGCTTTTTCTTCTTCTGATAATGCTTCTGTTACTAAGCTAAAGTAATGGGCCGCATTTTGTTTTACTTCTTGAACGAGCATTACGCCGTTTTCTGTTAACCGAATTAATACAATACGTCGGTCATTTTCATCACGGTAGCGTTCAATATATCCCTTTTTTACAAGGCGATTTACAACGCCCGTTGTTGTACTCATCGGTATATCAAGAAGATCAGCAATTTTCGTCATTGTAATATCTGTATTTCGTTCCATCCAAAGTAAACAAAATACTTCTGTTTTAGAAAGTGTTAAATCTAGGCTTACCCATTCTTCAGGATAGAAAAGTTTCTTGGCGTTATCTAGCAGTAAGTCTAAAAAATGTTCATATTGCAACAATTAATTCCACTCCCGTATATTTCGAGGTTCGTAATATTTATTTTTATTTTATGTAGAATAGAAATAATTGTCAATGATTTTAATTGTTTTTTCAGATTAGGCAGAAAACTTTCTTTAAAATAGTATTCTTTTATGGTAGATTTATAAATATAAAACTAGAATTTACATAAAAATCCATCATGGTAAATATACTTATCTATAATGGGTATACAGCTAACGAGGGGGAGAACGATGAGAAGACGTAATACGCAAGCGTTCACGTTTTTAGCATGGACTTCATTTGTTTGTGCGCTTTCAGGTATGCTAATTGGGATTTATACGTTAGATGAAACGCTTAGTGTAAAAGGATACTATTTAATTGGAACATTATTTTTAACGATGTCTTGTTTTGTATTACAAAAAACAATTCGTGATAATGAAGAAGATAACGAGAGATTTCCGAAAAATAAAACGTTAGATAAAGAGTAAATTGTAAAGAAAGGCATTTGCCTTTCTTTTTTTATGTAAAAATGGCGTAAGTACTCTGTGTTGACTTGCTTGAAGTACTGAAAATTTGGTATCATCAATAGTATTGTAGATTGAACGATATATTATGGAGGTGGCCTAGCCGTGTCAAGAATTTCCGTTGAGAATGTAAAGCACGTAGCACATTTAGCACGTCTTGCAATTACTGATCAAGAAGCAGAAAAATTTCAAAAACAACTAGATGCAATTGTTACATTTGCAGAACAGTTAAATGAATTAGATACAACAGATGTAAAACCAACAACTCATGTATTAACTATGAAAAATGTTATGCGTGAAGATGTACCAGAAAAAGGTTTACCAGTTGAAGAAGTATTAAAAAATGCACCGGATCACAAAGATAATCAAATCCGTGTTCCAGCAGTATTAGAATAGAGGAGGGGAATTTCGATGTCATTATTTGATCATTCAGTATCAGAGTTACATAAGAAGTTAAACAACAAAGAAATTTCCGTTACGGATTTAGTAGAAGAATCTTACAAACGTATTGCGGATGTTGAAGATAACGTAAAAGCTTTTCTTACATTAGATGAAGAAAATGCACGCGCAAAAGCGAAAGAATTAGATGCAAAAATCGGCGCTGAAGATAATGGTTTATTATTCGGTATGCCAATTGGTGTAAAAGATAACATTGTAACTAACGGCCTTCGTACAACTTGTGCGAGCAAAATGCTAGCAAACTTCGATCCAATTTATGATGCGACAGTTGTGCAAAAGCTAAAAGCTGCTGACACGATTACAATCGGTAAATTAAACATGGACGAGTTTGCAATGGGTTCTTCAAATGAAAACTCAGGATTCTACGCTACGAAAAACCCATGGAACTTAGATTACGTTCCGGGCGGATCTAGTGGTGGTTCTGCAGCAGCTGTAGCAGCAGGAGAAGTACTATTCTCTCTAGGTTCTGATACGGGTGGTTCTATCCGTCAGCCAGCTGCATATTGCGGTGTTGTAGGTTTAAAACCAACTTACGGACGCGTATCTCGTTACGGATTAGTAGCATTCGCATCTTCACTTGACCAAATCGGACCGATTACACGTACAGTCGAAGACAATGCATACTTATTACAAGCTATTTCAGGTATTGACCGCATGGATGCAACTTCTGCAAACGTTGAAGTTGGAAACTATTTAGCTGGTTTAACAGGCGATGTTAAAGGTTTACGCATTGCTGTACCGAAAGAATACTTAGGCGAAGGTGTTGGCGAAGAAGCTCGTGAGTCAGTACTAGCTGCTTTAAAAGTATTAGAAGGTATGGGCGCAACTTGGGAGGAAGTATCTCTTCCACACTCTAAATACGCTCTAGCAACGTATTACTTACTATCTTCTTCTGAAGCATCTGCGAACCTTTCACGCTTTGATGGCGTGCGTTACGGTGTTCGTTCTGATAATGTAAATAACTTATTAGATCTTTACAAAAACACACGTAGTGAAGGTTTCGGTGATGAAGTTAAACGTCGTATTATGCTTGGTACTTTTGCACTTAGCTCTGGTTACTATGATGCATATTACAAGAAAGCACAACAAGTACGTACATTAATTAAAAACGACTTTGAAAATGTATTTGCTAACTATGATGTTATTATTGGACCAACAACGCCAACTCCGGCATTTAAAGTGGGCGAAAAAGTTGATGATCCAATGACAATGTATGCAAATGACATTTTAACAATCCCAGTAAACTTAGCGGGTGTTCCAGCGATTTCTGTTCCATGTGGATTCGGTGCTAACAACATGCCACTTGGTCTACAAATCATTGGTAAACACTTCGATGAAGCGACAATTTACCGCGTTGCACATGCGTTTGAGCAAGCAACAGACTATCATACAAAAAAAGCAAGTCTGTAAGGAGGCGAGCATAGATGAATTTAGAAACAATTATTGGTTTAGAGGTTCACGTTGAGTTAAAAACAAATTCGAAAATTTTCTCTGCGAGTCCAACAGAATTCGGAGCGGAGCCAAATACACAAACAAGTGTAATTGACTTAGGATACCCAGGGGTACTTCCTACTTTAAATAAAGAAGCAGTTAACTTTGCAATGAAAGCTGCAATGGCATTAAACTGTGAAATCGCAACGGAAACGAAGTTTGACCGTAAAAACTATTTCTATCCAGATAACCCGAAAGCTTACCAAATCTCTCAATTTGATAAGCCAATTGGTGAAAATGGTTGGATTGAAATCGAAGTAGACGGTAAAAAGAAACGTATCGGTATTACACGTCTTCATTTAGAAGAAGATGCTGGTAAATCAACGCATACAGCTGATGGTTCATTAGTAGACTACAACCGTCAAGGTATGCCTTTAATCGAGATCGTATCTGAGCCAGATATGCGTACGCCAGAAGAAGCATATGCATACTTAGAGAAGTTAAAATCAATCATTCAATACACTGGTGTATCTGATTGTAAGATGGAAGAAGGTTCCTTACGTTGTGATGCGAACATTTCTCTTCGTCCAGTTGGACAAGAGAAGTTCGGTACAAAAGCGGAACTGAAAAACTTAAACTCATTCACTTACGTACAAAAAGGTCTTGAGCATGAGCAAGTGCGCCAAGAAAAAGAACTGTTATCTGGTGGCATCATCCAACAAGAAACACGTCGTTATGATGAAGCAACGAAGAAAACAATCTTAATGCGTGTGAAAGAAGGATCTGACGATTACCGTTACTTCCCGGAGCCAGACTTAGTTGAACTTTACATCGATGATGAGTGGAAAGAAGCAGTTCGAGCTTCTATTCCAGAACTTCCAGATGCACGTAAAGCTCGCTACGTTGCAGAACTAGGCTTACCAGCTTATGATGCACACGTGTTAACATTAACGAAAGAAATGTCTGATTTCTTTGAAGCAACTGTTGCAGACGGTGCTGATGCGAAATTAACATCGAACTGGTTAATGGGTGAAGTACTTGCATACTTAAACAAACAACAAAAAGAATTAAAAGACGTTGCATTAACGCCTGCTGGTTTATCTAAAATGGTTCAATTAATTGAAAAAGGTACAATTTCTTCTAAAATCGCGAAGAAAGTATTTAATGAATTAATTGAAAAAGGTGGAGACCCAGAAGAAATCGTTAAAGCGAAAGGTCTTGTTCAAATTTCTGACGAGGGTACACTTCGTAAAGTTGTAACAGAAATTCTTGATAATAATGAGCAATCTATCGAAGACTTTAAAAACGGTAAAGACCGTGCAATTGGCTTCTTAGTTGGTCAAATTATGAAAGCTACAAAAGGACAAGCAAATCCACCGCTTGTTAACAAAATCTTACTTGAAGAGATTAATAAGCGATAATAGTAGTGACTTTTAAAGATTAAGCAGAAAAACACCCGTACATGGGTGTTTTTCTAGGTTAATCAAACGTTTGTTTAAATGAGACAAAATCGTTTAAACAAACGTTTGATTAACTGTCAAAAGTGGAAAAATGTTTGTATAGCAACTATGGTATGATAGTTGCAAAAAGGTGGGAATAATGATAAATCTAAACATAGAGGTTTTTTTCATCTCATGAAATAATAGATAGTTATTATTCGTTATATGTAAATTTTTATGGAAGAATGGATAGAAATAAAGTGAAACTTTAATCAGTAGGAGGTTCATCCACCATTGATTATTAGCCCTCACCAATCGGGCATTTACTGCCCGCAAATAGCGGGATAAATTTTGGAGTCAAATAAAAAACCATTGAAATGAATATTTACTTTTGATGGACTACACGAATCGGGTTCTTACTGCCTGTTTGAGCGGGATAAAAGAAGGATAGCAAGATGAGAGGAGGTAGGCATGGGAATACTGAATAGAAGTTCAGTATGTTCTTTTTCGATATATAAAGAAATTTCCTGTGCTAATAAATGATGAAGCGAGCAAGAATTATTTATAATCCTACTTCTGGGCGTGAGCTATTTAAGAAGAGCTTACCAGAAGTATTACAAAAATTAGAACAAGCTGGCTATGAGACATCTTGTCATGCGACAACGGGTCCTGGAGACGCTACTGTGGCGGCGAGACAAGCTGCGGATCGTAAGTTTGATGTTGTTATTGCGGCTGGTGGCGACGGTACATTAAATGAAGTAGTAAACGGTTTAGTTGGGCATGAATTCCGTCCGAAATTTGGAATTATTCCAGTTGGAACGACAAATGACTTTGCACGTGCAATTGGTGTACCTCGTTCTATTGAAGAGGCAGCAGATATTATTTGCGAAGGAAAAACAGTGCCATTAGACCTTGGTAGAGCGAACGATACATATTTTATTAACATCGCTGGTGGCGGTCGTATTACAGAATTAACATACGAAGTACCGAGTAAGTTAAAGACAGTATTAGGACAACTTGCTTATTACCTAAAAGGTATCGAGATGTTACCATCATTGCATCCGACATATGTTGAAATTGAGTATGATGGAAAGTTACTACAAGAAGAAATTACGATGTTTTTAATTACGAATACTCGTTCAGTAGGTGGATTTGAAAAGGTAGCACCGTATGCATCTATTAACGATGGGTTATTTGACCTATTAGTACTGAAAAAAGGTTCTATCGCTGATTTAATTAAAGCAGCAACACAAGCACAACGTGGTGAACATATTAATAATCCAAAAGTGTTATATACACAAGCGAACCGAATTAAAGTACATTCACCAGATAAACTAATGATTAATTTAGATGGTGAGTATGGTGGAGATGCACCGATGGAATTCGAAAATATATATCATTGTTTAGAACTATTTGTTCCTGAACATCAAGAGGATGCCCTGTAAAGGCATCCTTTTTACTTTGTTAAAATGAATTGTAAATTGGGAGTTAGTTTGATTTTTATGGTATTTTTACAATTCTTTTATTTTACATCCATACTTTATTGATACACTGGAAGAGATAAGAAATGAGAGGTAGGGTGCTATGGAGAAGGTAAAGGCGATATTATTTGATAAAGATGGGACATTAATGGATTTTCATTCAATATGGATAAAAGTAGCTGAAGAACTTGTAGCTGAATGTATAAGTTTATATCATTTACCAAGTACAATAGGGCAGACCTTATTAGAAGAGATCGGTGTAGAGGGAGCATTTGTTAATCCGAGGAGTGCAATAGCTGCTGGAACAAGCCTTGATGTAGCGAAGGGGCTTTGTAATTATATTGAGTCTGCTAGAGAAGAAGAGATGCATCATTGGGTAAGTGAGAAGTTATTTTCCCTTATGTATGAGCATCGTTCGCATATGAAAATGACAGCAGATTTACCGAAAGTGTTACAGGCATTAAAAGATAAAGGATTTATATTAGGGGTTGTCACGGCGGATGATTTTGCACCAACAGAATTATTTTTAAAACAATATAAGTTGGAGAACTTTTTTGATTATATTATAGCCTCGGATACATTCCCTGCGCAAAAACCAGATAAAAAGATTATAGAAGTGTTTTGTGAGAAATTTAATTTAGCATCATGTGAGGTTGCGGTTGTTGGAGATACGCCAACTGATTTACATTTAGCCAAAAATGGCGATTGCTATGCAATTGGGGTGCTATCTGGTACGGGAGACCGTCCAACATTAGAACCACTTGCTGATTTAGTGTTAGATTCTGTTGAAGAGTTTATTTCTCAATCGGGTGAGTTTTTCTGGGAGAAAGAAAAATCTAATGTGTAAGGAAAATAAGTCTATAAAGACTCTTAATGAGTCTTTATAGACTTATTTTTTATGCCTGGATACAAAGAATATAGGATAAATGCTAGAAAAGAAAGTTGGCATACATTTTGCAATAAAAAGAGAAAACAATGTAAAGAAAAGGATGGGGTACGCAATGAACACAAAAAAATTTGCTAAAGTAAATGAACAAATTCCAGGACCGAAAGCGGCATCTTTATTAGAACGCCGTCAAAATATAGTACCAAAAGGAGTAAGTAACGGCATCCCAACGTTTGTACAATCTGCAAATGGTGCTCTTGTAACAGATGTTGATGGTAATCAGTACATTGATTTTGCAGGAGCAATTGGGACAATTAACGTAGGGCATTGTCATCCAACGGTTAAAGAAGCGCTCCATAAACAAGTCGATCAATACATTCATACTGGATTTAATGTCATGATGTATGAGCCATATATTGAATTAGCGGAAAAGCTTGCGGCATTGGCACCGGGAAGTTTCGATAAGCAAGTCCTCTTTTTAAATAGTGGTGCAGAAGCAGTTGAGAACGCGGTGAAGATCGCTCGTAAATATACGAAGAGACCTGGTATTATCGCATTTTCTAAAGGTTTCCACGGGCGTACATTAATGACAATGACGATGACAAGTAAAGTGAAGCCATATAAATTTGGGTTTGGTCCATTTGCTCCAGAAGTATATAAAGCGCCATTTCCATACGAATACCGTCGCCCAGAGGGATTAACGGAAGAGCAGTATGATGATTTTATTATTGAAGAGTTTAAGAACTTCTTCATATCGGAAGTAGCACCAGAAACAATCGCAGCTGTTGTAATGGAACCTGTTCAAGGGGAAGGTGGGTTTATCGTCCCAAGTAAGAAATTTGTTCAAGAAGTACGCCGCATTTGTTCAGAGAACGGCATCTTATTTGTAGCGGATGAAATACAAACAGGCTTTAGTCGTACAGGAAAATATTTTGCAATTGATCACTATGATGTCGTTCCAGATTTAATTACAGTGTCTAAATCATTAGGTGCTGGTGTACCGATAAGTGGTGTCATTGGACGTAAAGAAATTATGAATGAGTCTGCACCAGGTGAACTTGGTGGAACGTATGCAGGAAGTCCATTAGGATGTGCGGCTGCATTAGCTGTTCTCGATGTAATAGAAAATGAGAAATTAAATGATAGAGCGATAGAATTAGGAAAAGTCGTAATGAACCGATTCAAGGAGATGAAAAATAAATATCATTGCATCGGCGATGTGCGTGGGTTAGGTGCAATGTGTGCATTTGAGGTCGTTCAAGATCGTAAGACGAAAGCACCTGACAAAACGTTAACGGCTAATCTATGTGCAGAAGCAAATAAGCGTGGGTTACTGTTATTATCAGCAGGAACATATGGAAATGTTATCCGTGTGTTAATGCCTTTAGTTATTACAGATGAGCAACTTGAAGAAGGTTTAACAATAATTGAAGAATCATTGCAAGCTTGTTATGAGCAAACAAACATCGCTCGCGTTTAAAAACTGAAGTATAAATAGCAAACATTCTAGCTGACTCTATATTAAATGCAGAAAATTCACTTTATAATAAAGGTAGTGAAGTGGATCGATGGATTTGAAGTTAGGGGTGGCTAGGATGGTTGCAGAAAAGGAACGAGTGTTAATGGATTTAAAAGATGTATTTGAATATGCGTTTGACGAAATTTTTGTTACAGATGAGCAGGGGATCGTTGTGCGTGTAAATAGTACATGTGAAAGGCACTACCAACTAGCTGCCGAAGAGTTAGTTGGTAAGCATGTAAAAGAACTACAAAAGGATGGAATCTTTTATCCATCAGCGACATTAGAAGTGATTGAAAAAAAGAGGCCAATTGAACTCGTTCAAACTACAAAATCAGGAGAGTATTTACACGTTCGTACAAGGCCTGTTTTTGATGATGAGGGAAATTTAAGAAGAGTGATTAGTTATTCTCGGGACCTTACTGAACTCTATCAATTACGTCAAAAGGTAGAGGAAATGGATAATCAGCTAAAAACATATAAAAAAGAATTAAGAGAAACATATGAGCATGAAGGACTTATTTTTAAAAGTCTAGCTATGCAAAAAATAGTCGATACAATCAAAAAAGTATCTGTAGTGGATAGTACTGTTCTCGTTTTAGGCGAGACTGGAGTTGGGAAAAGTCGATTAGTACGCCATTTACATGAAGTGAGTCACCGTAAGAATGAAAGTTTCTATGAAATTAATTGTGCGGCATTGCCAACTAATTTAATTGAATCGGAGCTTTTTGGATATTCAGGTGGATCTTTTACAGGTGCGAATCGTGAAGGGAAAAAGGGACTATTAGAATCCGCGCATAAAGGAACTCTTTTTTTAGATGAAATCGGTGAAATGCCGCTGGAAATTCAAGCGAAGCTTTTGCAAGTATTGCAAGAAAAAACATTTCGTCCTATAGGCGGAAGAGAATTAAAAAAAGTGGATGTTCGAATTGTGGCGGCAACAAATAGAGATTTAAGTATGATGGTGAAACAAGGAACATTTCGGAAAGATTTATACTATCGTCTGAATGTTATTCCAATTGCAATTCCCCCGCTTAGGGAAAGAACAGAAGATATTTTGCCGCTTATTTATCATTACTTGCAGCACTTTAATAAAAAGTACGGACGTGATGTGAAACTAGCGCCGAGTACGTTACAAATGTTTGTTGGATATCCGTGGGAAGGAAACAATAGAGAAATAGAGAATGTAATTGAGAGAATTGTTATTACTGTCGATGATGTTGTAACGGTAGAGGATTTGCCACTCTCTATGCAAGAGGCTGCAGTTGAACAATCGGGGCAAAGCCTTTATAAAATGCTGGAAGAGGTAGAGAGAAATATTATTCTTAAAGCGTATAAAACGTATGGATCAAGTTATAAAGTGGCTGAGTTTTTGCAAATTAGTCAATCTGCTGCTACTAGGAAAATTAAGAAGTTCATAGAGGAGGAAGAAAACATTGGATAAAAAGGCGACTTTCGTAAGTATAGATAAAAAGGCGATGTATATAAATGGTGAGTGGATTACACTACAAGAACAAATTGAAGTAAATAATCCTGCGACGAAGGAAATATTTGCAACTGTACCAAAAGGCGGAGTAACAGAGGCAAAGCAAGCTGTTGATGCTGCACATGAAGCTTTTAAAACGTGGTCTAAGTTAACGGCAGCAGATCGTGCAACGAAGTTAAAAAAGTGGTTCATGCTTATTGATAAAAACAAAGAAGAGATCGCAGCGATTATGACAAAGGAACAAGGAAAGCCGTTTGCAGAAGCGCTTGGTGAAGTAAATTATGCAAATAGTTTTGTTGAATGGTATGCAGAAGAAGGGAAACGTGTGTATGGTGAAATGATTCCTGCTTCTCATCCGAATAAGCGCATTTTAGTTATGAAGCAACCAGTTGGCGTTATGGCAGCTATTACACCTTGGAACTTCCCGGCAGCGATGATTACGAGAAAGGTAGCCCCAGCGCTTGCAGCAGGCTGTACAGCCGTTGTGAAACCGGCGAGTCAAACGCCATTAACTGCATTGAAATTGGCTGAATTAGCTCATGAAGCAGATATTCCAAAGGGCGTAATCAATATCGTAACAGGTAGTGCAAAAGCAATTGCTGATACATGGATGGAAGATAGTCGCGTTCGAAAAGTGTCCTTTACAGGGTCAACGGAAATTGGGAAAGAGTTAATGGCTAGTGCGGCGCAAACGATGAAAAAAGTTTCACTTGAGTTAGGTGGTCACGCTCCGTTTATCGTAATGAATGATGCAGATTTAGATAAAGCAGTAGAAGCGGTGATTGGTTCGAAATTCCGTAACGCAGGACAAACGTGTATATGTACAAACCGAGTATTCGTTCAAGAAGAAGTATACGAAGTATTTGTAGAGAAGTTCCAAAAGGCAGTAGGGCAGTTGAAAGTAGGAGACGGTTTCAGTGACGGAACGACTGTCGGACCACTTATTGATGAGAATGCAGTTTCAAAAGTACAAGAACATATTGAAGATGCTATTCAAAAAGGTGGAACAGTTTTATATGGTGGTCAAAAGGTCGCAGAGTTAGAGGGACATTTCATTCAACCGACTGTAATTGGATTGGCAAATGATACGATGCTTTGTATGAATGAAGAAACATTTGGGCCAGTGGCACCAGTTGCGAAATTTAAAACAGTTGATGAAGTAATCGAACGTGCAAATAATACACCATACGGTTTAGCTGCGTATATTTTCACGAAAGACATTAGCCAAGCATTCCAAATTAGTGAAGCGTTAGAGTACGGTATTATCGGTCTAAACGACGGTCTTCCATCAGTTGCACAAGCACCATTCGGTGGCTTTAAAGAAAGTGGTATCGGTCGTGAAGGAGGCCATTTCGGCATCGAGGAATATTTAGAAATTAAATATATTTCATTGGGACTATAAGTAGTATACTAGAATCTCTATAAGGTAACAGAGAAGGAGATTTTAGTATGGTATATTGGCTATTATTACTTGTTACAATTATTTTTGAAGTAGCTGGAACAATTGCGATGAAACTATCAAATGGTTTAACAAAGCTCGTTCCGAGTGTACTGATTTTCGTATTCTATGGTATTTGTTTTAGCGTATTTGCCATCGTCGTTAAAAAGATTCATTTAAGCATTGCTTATGCTATTTGGTCTGGCGTTGGAACATTACTTATTACAATCATTAGTGTTTACTTTTTTAAAGAGCATATTAGTTTATTCCAAGCATTTTGTATTCTTTTTATTGTTTTGGGTGTCATTGGGCTTAAGGTTTCATCGGCATCATGAAAGCTATCTTTTGTAGAAGATAGCTTTTTTCTATTTGTGCAGTTAGCAATTAATACGACAAAATATGACAAGAAAGCGTAAAGCATTTTGTTATGATACATATGAAATATTGTCTTATGTGGGGGAAAGAGTATGTTAAAAAAGGTGAGTCAAATTTTTTTGATTTTTGGCATAGCTTTTAGTTTAAGTGCTTGCACTGAGACTAAAGATAGTAATGAAAGTAAACAAGAAGATGTTCAAGATAAAGTGTATAAAATAGGGGAGACAGTAGAAGTAGATGGTTTGCAAGTAACTATCGATTCAGTTAAATTAGGATATCCGGATTATGATGAGGATAAAAAGAAAGAGGAGATTTTGGGGATTATTTTCAAAGTGGAAAATAATAGTAAAAAGGAAATACCTTTTGCATTTTATGAATTTGAGATTACCGATAAGAAAGGTACAAGATTTAAAGAATATAATAACCCTGATAGCTTTATTAGTAAAAAGTTAGCACCAGAAGAAAAAATTCAAGATATCATGCTATTTGACGTAGCGAAAGAAAATACGTATATCGCTACGTATAGACCAGAGTTTACACGTGAAAATAGAATAATAAAATTTGAATTGAAACCAAATAAATAAAGAAACACATTGGATTATCCAATGTGTTTCTTTATGGTAATAAATTTAAAACGCCCAGTTACCTTTACGGAAGATAGGCTCATGTCTGCCATCAGCAGTAATACCGTCAATATCAAGCTCAGCTGATCCAATCATGAAGTCGTTGTGTGTGATACTAGCGTTTGCGCCGTTTTCAGCAAGTTCTTCTTTAGACATTGTTTTTCCGCCAACTAAGTTAAATGCGTAAGCATTTCCAATCGCAAGGTGGCAAGATGCATTTTCGTCAAATAGTGTATTGTAGAATAAAACATTTGTGTTTGAAATTGGTGAGTCATGAGGTACTAAAGCTACTTCCCCTAAGAAGTGAGAACCTTCATCTGTTTCTACTAAATGTTTTAAAGCTTCTTCACCAGCTTCAGCTTTATAGTCTACAATACGTCCGTTTTCAAATGTTAACGTGAAATTATCGATAATATTACCTGCAAATACTAACGGTTTTGTACTAGAAACTTGGCCGTTTACACCTGTTTTAAGTGGCATTGTAAATACTTCTTCAGTTGGAATATTAGCCATAAATGGTACGTTCTTTTCATTTAAGCTACCAGCACCAGCCCATACATGTTTTTCTGGAAGTTCGATTGTTAAATCTGTTCCAGGACCTGTATAGTGAAGAGCTTTATAATGCTTTTCGTTTAAGTAATCCACTTTTGTATGTAATGTTTCATCATGTTCTTTCCATGCTTCTACAGGATTTTCTAAATCAGCACGAGTAGCTTTGAAAATAGCATCCCATAACTTTGCTTCTTGTTCTTCTGGCGCTACGTCAGGGAATACTTTCGCAGCCCATTCTTTCGTAGGAACAGAAATGACACACCAACTTACTTTATCTGCTTGTACGTAATCACGGTATACTTTCATTGCTTCTCCAGCTACTTTATGAGCTGTTGCGATACGCGATGGTTCTACACCTTTTAATAAATCAGGGTTTTCTGCATAGATAGACATAAATGCAGCGCCTTCTTTTGCTAATTCTTCACGAGCATGTGCTTTCCAAGATGGAAATTCAGCGAAAGCTTCTTCAGGAGCTAGATCGAATTTTAAGCGTGTTAACGTCTCATCATTCCAATCTACATATACGTGTTTTGCACCAGATTTATATGCTTTTTCTGTAACGAGGCGTACAAATTGTACAGCTTCAAGAGGTGCACTAATTGATAAAGTTTGTCCAGGTTGAATATTAACACCAACATTAACTGCAAGAGCAGCATATTTCTCTAACGTTTGTTCAAATGACATATGTATAATCTCCTTTAATTTGAAAGATTTCTTACTATATATAATACAAGAAAATTCTAAAAATATATATAAATATAAAGTAAAAAGAGAGCTCAAAATGTATTGAGCCCTTATATTTACTTAATTGAAGAAGCAAACTGCTCTACAGTCGTTGTATGGTGTATACGAACGCGCTTCATCTTTAACAATTCATCAGGTTCACCCTTCGTAATGAATTGCCCAGGCTTTGTCGTCGGCGCAAATTGATAATACTTCTTCGTTTCTGCAACAACCTTATCATCTACATGACCGAATGGATAAGCAATCGCGATAACAGGCTTACCTGTTATTTTTTCTAGCTTTTCTTTTGAACCTTTTAACTCTTCCTCATAGTTTGTAATTTTCGGTAAATCTGCATGTGTTGCAGTATGAGATTGCACCGAGAAAATGCCGGAATCAACCATTTCTTTTATTTCAGAAGTAGACAATGCTCCTTCTACATCAACGTTATCAACAATCATATATTCTGTTGCTGCCGGTTTAAAAGTATCATCTTTTAGCTTTTGTAAAATGCGAAATGCATTCATATTATTTTTCATACCGTCATCAAATGTAACAAAAATCGGCTTATTTACTTTATTTATATCGCCCCAGCGTTCAAACGTTAAAAGCGTATAACCATTATCCTTTAAATATTTTATTTGTGCTTCAAAGTTAGCTGGTGATACGAATAAGTCTTTAATACCTTGACCATGATAATCATCGATTGCGTGATACATAAGAACAGGAACCTTTTGTTCGAAAGTAATAGTAGATTTCGTAAGCGGGATTGTTTTCCCATCTTCTTTCATTCCTGTTGCTTCAATTTGAAACTCACCGCGTTTTCCTTCAAATTCTTTTATATCAAAAGAAATTGCAAATTGTTTCTCCTTTTCTTTAGAAGAAAAAGATTTAGCACGTTCCTTTCCATCAGCTGTGCGCCAAATTTTATATTGTACTTCATTTAAAGAATCTTTTATGTCTGTAATATGAATACTTGTGTTTGTAGATTCATGTGTAATTGCATTATATGAGATTTTACCTTGTTCTTGCACAGTCTCTGCTTGTTTCTTAATCCCTTGAGCCGTTTTCTCTTTTTTAGGTTCTGGACTTACATTGTTAGTATTACAGCCTGCTAGAATGGCAGACGTACATAAAGCAATTGCTGCGTATTTTCTCATAAAAATCACCTTCTATTGTGTAGTATGTTGCATATTTACATTAAAATCCCCACCGCTATAAGAGTGGTGGGGATATACCCTTGTTCATCATATCATTTGAAGAAAATGAGGGGAATATGATTTTTAGGAGGTTATTAATGTAATAGATTAGTGACTTTGAATAGATGTGTTTTTTTGTTTCTTATTAGAATTAATAATAATATAACCGACTACAAAGATAAGAGGAATAATGAAGACATAGATAGGCATTCCCCATACATAATAGCTTTTCAGGGTTAAGACTAGTAAATGTAAGAAATCGAAAAGGGCGTGAATTTTCATAAGGTCCTCCAATGTTTTTTTACAAATTATAACATTTAATACTTGTTATTTGTATAATTTGGAAAGTAATTTAAGCTAATTTTAAAGTAAGAAGAAGACTTATTAATATGCAATTTTGCATAAGGATATGTATTTTATTAAAATATAAAGATTTTATACTATAATAAAAACCGCTATAAAACTAAGTAAGAATAATGTATGGAGTGGAGAATAGAAATGAAATATAAAAAAATAATATATATCTTTTTCATATCGCTATTTATAGTTGGTTGTCAAAGTGAAGTGAGTAAAGCAAATAGTGTGGAAGAGTATATTCCATCGCATTTTATGAATGCGGAAGTGACGGCGGATATTATGACACTTGAGATGGAACCAGATACTCTTAAAAAGGTAGGGAGTATTGGTCAAAGAATGAGAGAACATCTAGCAAGTAATATGGAATGGTATTTAAAATATGTAGAAGAACATGCAGAGAAAAAAAGTTTTCCATATCACCCTAATTTCGGTGTTACAAAAGAAGAGTATGAGTTTGTACTAAATGCAATTGATCAAAGTAAATTGGTTAATACAAAAGATGGAAAGCTGAAATTTAAGAAAAAAAATGATCATGAAGTAGAGATTTTTTCAAGTGAAAGCATAAAGCTCCTTAAATATGTAGTTATTGATACGAAGAAGAATATAGTAAAAACATCTCTAGGCGAATGTGAATATTTTGGAGAAATACTGGCGTCACCAGAACAGAAGTTAACTGGACCTTGGCACGGAAAACAATGGATGTTAAAAAAAGATGATTTAATATATATATTTTCTTTAGGGAAAATGGAAGCAGAAAATAAATCAATTATTGATATTTCGGTGAAAGGTAAATATAAGGGGGAAATTATTAATAAGGAAGAGGCATTAGAGTTTTCTTCAGTTTCTTAAATGATGACAATAAAAAAATCACCTTGCTGTCTAAGCAAAGGTGATTTTTTATTAAATAAACAATCCAGCGATTGTCGCAGATAAAATAGAAGCAAGTGTTGATGCAAATAGCATTTTCCAACCAAATTTAGAAACAACGCTTCCTTGTTTTTCAGAAAGGGCACGGATTGTACCAACGATTGCACCAATTTGGCTAATACTTGCGAAGCTAATTAAGAATACTGTAACGATTCCAACTGTACGTGGAGCTAATGTTGTAGCTGTGTCTTTTAAATCAAGGATTGCTACAAACTCATTTAAAACAATCTTCGTACCCATAATACCACCAGCTGGGATAATATCTTGAGTTGGAATACCCATTAAGAATGCGAATGGAGAAAGTACGTAACCGAAGATTTGTTGTAAAGTAATGGCATGTCCCATTGCGCCTGAAGCTGCACTAATTACGTAGTTTACAACTTCCATCACACCGATAAAGGCGATCATTAATGCGGCAACGATACCAGCTACTTTTAAACCATCAAGCGCACCGTTAATCATTGCACCGATAAAGCTGTCCCCGAATAGCGTTCTATCAAATTTTTGAATCACTTCATCTTCTTTCTTCGTATCAACTGGTGTTAATAACGAACAAACGATTAAGCTTGAGAATAAATTTAGCGGAAGAGCTGCTAGTACGTATTTTGCATCTAACATCATTACGTATGATGCTGTAACAGAAGCAGAAACGGAGCTCATCGCAGAACAACAAATGATAAACATACGGTTTTTATTGAAATGCTGTAAATCGTTTTTAATAACGATTAACGCTTCACTTGAACCGAAGAATACAGAGTTTACTGCGTGGAATGACTCAACGCGTGGTAAACCAGTGATTTTTGAAATTGCACCGCCGACAACGCGAACGATGAATGGTAAAACACCTAAATAACTAAAGATTGAAAGTAGTGCTGAGAAAAATACGATAATTAATAATACGTTTAAGAAAAAGACAAAATCTCTTTGAATTCCATTAAAGAGAAAATCGACACCTGTCGTACCAAGTTTAATTAGTTTGTTGAAAACTTTACTAATGAAAATAATGATTTGTTGACCAATCTTTGTAGCAAACATAAACCAACCGATTAAAATTTGGAAACCAATCATAATTGCAATTGCACGGAAGTTGATTTTACTTTTGTTGTTTGACAAAGCAAAACATAAACCTAACACGGCAATAATACCGATAATGCTCATTACATATTGCATGTAGTTGCCCCTTTCAGAAGTTCGTATAAAGTTTGTACATAAAACGCTCGTTATATTACTAAAAATAAAGGAATGAGGTTTTATGTCATACGTAAGATGTCTGACCTTTTAGAAAAATAAAAATAAAAAAAGACCCATATGGATTCACTTTCATCTATGAGAGAAAGCTAATCAATATGAGTCCTTTTTTGCGCATAGGCTAATATTCATTAGTTTTCCCCATAGTCCAGCAATTTAAGGTTGCCGGGTAGAAACTCTCGATCCATATTATCAAGTATATATGAGGTAACATCGTCCGTATTAAATTAGTAGTAGCGTAACATTAACAGAGAAGTATCGTCAATAGCTTTTTTTCTTCCAATAGAAAAAGACCATATAAGTATGATAAAATGTAACGCAGTGTTATGAAAAAGAGAGGTCGGAAAATGAGTATTAAAATGACGCCACCAGTTGAGAAAAACGAGTTTATAGATGTAGTATTTGAAGATTTAACACATGATGGTGCCGGTGTTGCGAAAGTAAAGGGCTATCCTATTTTCGTTAAAAACGGATTACCAGGTGAAGAAGCGCAAATTAAAATTATTAAAGTGAAGAAAAACTTCGCATTTGGTCGTTTAATGAAGCTTCATACAGAAAGTCCATATCGTAAAGATGCTGAATGCCCAGTATATAATCAGTGCGGCGGTTGTCAGCTTCAGCACTTAACTTATGAAGGACAATTACAAGCGAAAGAAAAACAAGTACGTGACGTTATGCAACGTATCGGAGGACTAGGCGATGTTCCTGTTCATCCTGTACTTGGCATGAAGAACCCGTGGGTATATCGCAATAAAGCACAAGTACCAATCGGAGAACGTGAAGGCGGACTTGTAGCTGGTTTCTATCGCCAAGGAACGCATGATATCATTAATATGGAATCATGCTTAATTCAGGCAGAAGAAAACGATACATTAATTCAAGAAGTAAAACGTATTTGTGAAAAGCACGGTATCACTGCGTACAACGAAGAGCGTAACAAAGGAACACTTCGTCACGTAATGGCTCGTTACGGACAAGTAACAGGGGAAATTATGCTTGTCTTCATTACACGTACAGCAGAATTGCCGAACAAAAACGCAATCATTGAAGAAATTGCAGCGAAATTCCCAGAAGTAAAATCCATTGTTCAAAACGTAAATACGAAGCGTACGAATGTAATCTTCGGAGATAAAACGACAGTACTATACGGATCAGAATATATTTATGACTTTATCGGGGACATTAAATTTGCGATTTCAGCACGTTCATTCTATCAAGTAAACCCAGAACAAACGAAAGTGCTATACGATAAAACGTTAGAATACGCAAAATTAAGCGGTAACGAAACAGTAATTGATGCCTATTGCGGAATCGGATCAATCTCGTTATTCCTAGCGCAAAAAGCGAAAAAAGTGTACGGCGTTGAAATCGTCCCAGAAGCAATTGAAGACGCAAACCGAAATGCAGCACTAAACAACATGACAAACGCTGAATTTGGGGTAGGAGAAGCAGAAGTAGTCATTCCAAAATGGTACAAAGAAGGCGTAATTGCTGACACAATGGTCGTAGACCCACCGCGTAAAGGCTGTGACGAAGCATTACTAAACACAATCATCGACATGAAGCCAAAACGCGTCGTATACGTATCATGTAACCCAGCAACATTAGCACGTGATTTAAAAGTACTAGAAGAAGGCGGATATAAAACACAGGAAGTACAACCTGTTGATATGTTCCCGCATACGACTCACGTAGAGTGTGTCGCTTGGCTTAAGTTAGTATAATAGGAAAGCAGTTGATATAGGAAAATCTATACCATCTGCTTTTTGGTTTACAAAAATACCATTCATAAGCGATTTTAGTTAAAATAAATATTGCTGATTTTCACAAATTATAAATTGAGATTTTGAAATTGTATTCATAGTGAGAGGATTTGAATTTAAAATGATAGATAATTTTTGGCGTGAATTACCACGACCATTTTTCGTACTTGCACCAATGGAAGATGTGACAGACGTTGTTTTCCGTCACGTAGTAAGTGAAGCTGGTCGTCCGGACGTATTCTTCACAGAGTTTACAAACTCGGATAGCTATTGCCATCCAGAAGGTATGAAAAGTGTACGTGGCCGTTTAATTTTTACAGAAGACGAACAACCGATGGTAGCACATATTTGGGGAGACAATCCCGAATACTTCCGTCAAATGAGTATCGGTATGGCAGAACTAGGATTTAAAGGCATCGATATTAATATGGGTTGCCCAGTACCGAACGTTGCATCAAGAGGAAAAGGTAGTGGCCTTATTCTACGTCCAGACGTTGCAGCAGAACTTATTCAAGCAGCAAAAGCGGGCGGACTACCTGTCAGCGTAAAAACAAGACTTGGCTTTAAAGAGTTAAGCGAGTGGGAAGATTGGTTAACGCACATCTTCAAACAAGATATTGCGAACCTTTCTATTCATTTACGCACAAGAGAAGAAATGAGCCAAGTAGATGCGCATTGGGAACTAATTCCGGAAATAAAAAAATTACGTGACCGCATTGCACCAAATACGTTAATAACAATCAATGGAGACATCCTTGATCGTAAAATGGGACTGGAACTTGCTGAAAAATACGGCATTGATGGCGTAATGATCGGACGAGGCATCTTCAAAAATCCATTTGCTTTTGAAAAAGAGCCAAGAGAGCATAGCAGTAAAGAACATCTAGATCTTTTAAGACTACAACTTGATCTTCAAGATCAATATGCAGAAGTATTACCACGATCCATAACAGGATTACATCGCTTCTTCAAAATTTATGTGAAGGGCTTCCCAGGAGCTGCTGAACTAAGAAATCAATTGATGAGCACGAAGTCGACGGATGAAGTGCGTGCTTTGTTGGATAAGTTTGAGGATAGTGTTGGTGTGGCTCAGGATAGTGAGACGGTTTAACTTTTAAGCAGTTAAATCATTTCATATGTAGTGCATGACATGAGTGAGTTGAAAATAAGTGCAGAGCTGGAAAAGAACAGTGTATTTGAGAAATCAAAGCACTGTTTTTTTCTTTTAGTTAATGTTAAGAGAAAAATCTTTTTATAGGCATATAAAAAACATGTAAGAGCTCTGTAGATACAATGATAGAGAAAAGTTCGGGTAAGACTATAAAACATATCTTTAAAATGTTAAAGTATTAATTTAGCGGACAATAACTAAAAGGTTAGATTAAACATGATAATTTAAAGCAGGTTATAGCATAAACTTTAACCGCTGAATAAATAATCAACATTTCAGGAGGAAACCCAATGGCAATGAGCAACAACGATATATTAAAAAGAGTAAGATACGCTTTAGATATAAAAGATATAGATATGGTAGAAATCTTTAAACTAGGTGGCGTAGAAGTAACGAAAGAAGACGTAGTTGATATGCTTACAAAAATAAAGAGAGCGCCTCAGCATGAAGCTGAAAATGATGAGGTAGCTGAAGATGAGTACGTAAAAATATGCGATATGATGATGTTAGAGGCGTTTTTAAATGGATTTATTACCTTAAAAAGAGGGAAGCAAGATCCGAAACCAGGGCAGCCTGCACCTGTACAGAGCAAGGAGAGTGCCAATAACCTTCTTCTAAAGAAAATGAAAATCGCACTATCTTTAACGAGTGAGGATGTACTTGATATATTAGATAGCGTGGGCGTTACGGTAACAAAAGGAGAGTTAGGCGCTCTATTAAGAAAAAAAGGCCATAAAAATTACAAAGAGTGCGGCGATAAATACGCAAGGAATTTCATTAAAGGATTAGCTGTAAAGTATAGAGGATAATGAGTTCGTTAAAGCAGTAAATGATATAATAGGTAGAGTAGGACGTTTGTATCCTACTCTTTTTTATTTGTAAAAATACTATGCTAGGTGATGAAATGGTACATACATATTTAGGTGAGACAATTAATTTTCATATAACTTATAAGAAGAAAAAGTCTGTGCGTCTTTTTGTAGATTCATACGGAAATGTGGAAGTGCAAGCTCCGAAAGGAACACCTGTTGAATACTTAGTCCAGTTGCTAGAGGAGAAGTGGGATTGGATTAAGACAACACGTAAGGAAATGCAGGAGCGAGCGCATGGACCACAGGAAAAGGATTACGATCAAGGAGAAGGCTTTTTGTATTTAGGGAATACGTATCCGATACAGATTTCCCAAGATGTAAGCATTGAGCAAGACAATGCGATTTTTGAAGGGGATAAGTTACATATTTATGTGAAAGAGCTTAAGGATGAGAAAATACAGCAAGCTTTAAAACGATTTTATTATAAGCAGTGTAAAACTTTAGTAGAGAAGAGTATTAAATCGCATCAAAGTAATTTCAAAACAAAACCACGTTCTATTCGTATTACAGATAGTAGTCGTACTTGGGGTACTTGCGATTCGAATTTACAGCTAACATTCAATTGGAAGTTAGCAATGGCACCACAGCGAGTAATTGATTATGTAGTTGTTCATGAAATGTGTCATATGGTTCATTTAAATCATGATCGATCTTTTTGGCGTCTTGTCGGGAAGATAATGCCTGACTATAAGGAAATGGAGAACTGGTTAGCTTTATCTAGTTGGAAGATGACGGTTTAATGTTGCGCTTTGTATAGGTTGCGATTATTGTCAATCTTTGTCGGTAAGTCGATATATTTCGAAAATCGCTGATATATTTGAAGTTGCGCCGATATATTTGGAGTTGCAATCGATATGTTCAATGAAGAGAAAGTAAAAGGAGATGTCACAGCAGACATCTCCTCTTTTCGAGTATATAGATTATCGTCCAAACTTCACAACAAAATCTTCATCAACTTTCTCCATCTCATACCCACGATATCCATCCGAAAGCAACGCCTGCTGTCCAACAGCATCATTCATTAGAATACTTTGAACATCCGTCCAATCTCTTTCTTTATCTCCGCGCAATTCCTTCACAAAAACATACCGCAGACTACCACCATACTTCTCTTTCAGTGCAGCAATCTCCATCCCTTGCGCAAACTTATCCTTCAAACTCGGAATGTTAAAAGGAGCAACGGTGCAGCATACATAATCATATTTGCTGTCTTCTTTTTGCAATTCGGCCATGATGACCTTTGCTAATATTTTTTGCATACCATTTCCTCGGCAGTTCGGATGAACGTTTGAGATTTCTTGATAGATGACGCGGTGTAGTTCACTTTCTGGCAAACCAATATCAAACCCTAAATGTTCATCGTCGATAGGAGGGACGAGTAGAGCGCGAAATGCGATGAGTTCGTTTTCGATAAAAGCACCGATCATCATGCCGTTTCCTTCTAGAATGTATTGAAATTCTTCTTGTGAGAGTGGTTGTAAACGACTTTTATCTTCTAGTGCTTCAACTACAATGTTTTGTAGTGATAAAATTTGTTCGATGTGCTCTAGTGATAGTAATGTAACGTGAAATGATTCGTTATTTTGTTTTAATGTTCCTTCGTATAGAACCGTCATATGATAGTCCTCCTTTAGCGTACAACATCTTGAAAGACGGTTAGTTCTTGTAGTGTATCTTCATTTATTTCAATGCCGAGTCCGGGCTTTTCGTTTAAGCGAATGAATGGTACATCGTAATGTAAGTTTCCGATGTCTTTCGTGAATTTTAATGGTCCCGTTAGCTCTACGCTCGTAATGATTTTCTTTGAGAAAGCGACATGGAATCCTGCGGAAGAGGCAACAGATGATTCGACCATTGATCCCACTTGGCATTCAATGCCGGCCATTTCAGCTTGATGAGCGAGCTTTACAGCTGGATATATGCCACCGCATTTCATTAGTTTTATATTCACTTTATCAGCAGCTTCTAATTTAATAATTTGGCGCATTTCACGAGAACTTTTTAGTCCTTCATCAATCATAAGCGGGAGGTCTGTCTTAGAACGGATATGAGCCATGGCATCAATATCGTCCGCGATAACAGGTTGTTCAATCCAGTCAATGTTTAAATGTCCTAATGAACGCAGTGCTGTTAATGTGTTTGCGCTATTTTTCCAGCCTTGATTTACATCAACGCGAATCGCAATGTCATTTCCTACACGTTCTCGTACAGCTTCAATACGTTTCACATCTTCTTTTACATTCGTACCAACTTTCATTTTGAAAGATTGGTAACCTTTTTGAATCATAGAAGCAGCTTCTTCAGCCATATCTTCAGGATCGGCAATACTTAAAACGTGAGTGACAGGGAATTCTTCATGATAGCGCCCGCCAATTAATTGATATACAGGTTGATTTAGTTTTTTGCCCATTATATCAAAACAAGCAATATCAATTGCGGCTTTCGCTGTTGGAACACCGTAAATTGTATTGTCCATCATGTCGTGTATTTTTTCGATATTCATTGGATTTTGTCCGATTAGGGCCGGGGTTAGCGTATGTTTTAAAGTATGGAAAGTACTTTCCCATGATTCACCTGTGACGTGATCATCAGCAACGCCTTCACCGTAACCGATAATACCTTCATCTGTTTCCATTTTGACGATAATAGAGGGCATATCAGAATAAGAGCCATAACTAATAACAAACGGATTGCGAAGCGGTAAACGAATTGCGTAAAGATGAATAGCTGTAATTTTCATTGAATAGAAACCCCTTCCTGTTTACAATAGTTTTATACATTTGATATAGTTGACGTTAAATAGTCGTTAATTAATGATAAGGAGTTAGAGAAAATGATGATAAAAATTGCAGTTGTCGGTTCAAAGGAGTTTATGGAGAACCTTTTTCCTATTGCTCAAAAATTAGAAGGAATAGAAATTGATCCATATATTTACCTTCATCCGACGGAATCTTCTGAACTATTAAAGTGTCTAAAGCCTTGTGATGTCATCTTTTTCTCAGGTGCTTTACCTTATTATATGGCAAAAGAAATAAGAGAACAATTACGAATTCCAAGTACATACTTACAGCAAGACGAGACAACTGTCGCATCTTCAATTCTTTCTATCATGTATCATCAGAGTATTCAACCACATAACATTTCCATCGATTTAGTAGACCGCTCGTTTATTACAAATGTGTTCCATGATATCGGTATAAAAGAAAGTCCGCAAGTGTTGGATTATGAAAATATGCTGTGGAGTAAAGATGAGATAAATAGAGTTATCGATTTTCATGTAGCTAAATATCAATCTGGAGAAGCTCATTTAGCTTTAACTAGTATTCACGCTGTTTACGACGAGCTTCAAAAAATAGGTGTTCCTTCAGAGCGCATGATTGATCCAACACAATCCATTATACATGGGCTAAAAGATGCAAAAATAAAAGCTGAGTTAGCAAAAAGCTATTCAGCTACTGTTGGTGCTTGTATTATTTCTTCCTTAGAATTACGAGCGAGTTTGCTTGAAAAACTAGATGTCATTTCAAAAGAACTACGTGGTTCATTTAAACAAGTGGATGAAATGACATGCATTTTGTATACAACTCGTGGTGATATCGAATCAATTATTAAAACAAATGCAATAGATAACTTGTTTGCGAGCGTAGAAGGAACGATAGCTATTGGATTTGGTTATGGGAAAACCGTGAAAGAAGCGGAGCAAAATGCAAAAATTGCTCAAAGTTTTGCAAAGAACAATCCAATAGATCGTTGTTTTTATATACTAACAAGTGATAAAGATTTGTTTGGTCCGTTCCCGAAAGAACAGAGAGTACAAAGTTTGAAAAATGATAATCCGGAACTAATGAAAATAGCGAAGGAAACAAAGCTTAGTCCGGCCAATTTGTCAAAAATCATTCAATTTAGTCAATCGCACCCGTCATTGAAGTTTACAGCAGCTGACCTTTCTGAGTACTTACAAGTGACTCGAAGATCGACAGAAAGGTTGTTAAAGAAATTAGTTGATTACGGGTATGCTCATATTTGCGGCGAGGAAATGCCCTATCAACAAGGGCGACCTCGCGCACTATATGAACTGAATTTACCGCTATTTTTAAGCTTCTAGTTGAGCTTTTTGTTTCTTTAGTAGTTCTGCTTTTTCAATGTCTGATAGTTTTACAATTGTGAAGCCTGTTATACCATAAATGATTGAGATAATAGGTACGATGAAATTCAAAATAGCATAAGGAGCATATTCAAATGCACCTACGCCAAGTGTTGCGAGAATAAATACACCGCACGTATTCCAAGGAACGAAGACAGAAGTTAATGTTCCACCATCTTCTAATGCTCTGGATAAGTTTTTTGAATGTAGTCCTTTTTCCGTGTATGCATTTGCGTACATTCTTGAAGGGACAACAATTGAAATATATTGTTCAGAGCAAGTAAGGTTTGTTGCAAAACAAGATGCGATAGTAGAAGCGATAAGCCCTTTTGCTGATTTCGCTAACTTTAAAATTTGATTTACAATTGAGCGAAGAATACCTGTATGTTCTAATACTCCTCCGAAAGTCATAGCGACAATTGTCATAGAGACTGTATTCATCATCGAATCTAAGCCACCGCGGTTAAATAGTTCGTCTACTAGCTTGTTTCCAGTGTCTATAACAAATCCAGCTTGGAGTGCACCGACAGATGCTGAGACAGAACCACCTTGAATAAAGACTTGTGATAAAAATCCTAAAATAATACCGACGAGAATCGCTGGTATGGCAGGGACCTTTTTAGCGACCAATACCATAACGACTACGGGTATAATGAGTAGGAAAGGTGAGATAACAAAGTTTTGTTGCAATACTTGTAACGTTTGATCGATGCTCTTCGCATCAATATTGTTAGCGCCGAAGCTTCTTCCTAAGACCGCGTAAACGATAAGAGTAATAATTAAACCTGGAACTGTAGTAAATAACATATGACGAATGTGTGCGAATAAATCTGTATTTGTTAATCCTGCGGCTAAGTTAGTTGTATCTGAAAGCGGTGACATTTTATCGCCAAAATAAGAGCCTGAAATAATGGCACCAGCAACCATTGGAGCTGGGATTCCCATACTTAGGCCAATTCCCATTCCAGCAACACCAATTGTTCCCATTGTAGACCAAGAGCTACCAATTGCTAATGCAACGATAGAACAAATGACGGTAATGGAAACTAAAAATAGTGATGGAGTTAAAAGTTTTAAACCGTAATAAATCATCGTTGCGACGATTCCACCGCCAATCCAAGCACCAATTGTTAAGCCGACAAGAATAATAATGACGATAGCGGGTAATGCAAGACGAATCCCTTTATACATTGCTTCTTCAAGATCATTCCATTTGTAACCGTAACGCCAAGCGACAATAGAAGCAACGGTTGTACCGATAATAAGTGGAACGTGAGGGGTTTGTTTTAATACAACAATTGTAACCATCATAACTGCAACGGTAATGATAATAGGGATAAGCGCTATTCCAAAAGGTATTTCTTTTTTCATAAAGTTCCTCCTTGTTACGTATGTTTGTTTGTATTTTTAGAATTGTCGTAAAATAGACGTTTATTAGGTTATGATAACTAAAAGTTTATGTAAGCGTCAACATAAAAAAACAGAAAATAAAGAATGTTCTAGTTGTTTGTTTAGTTTGTAATATAAGTGCAGAGTAAGGTTTTTAAGTATTTAAAAATAAACAATTGACTTTTTTCTTAAAATTCAATATGTTCATAAAAACATCTGTTTTTCATAAGTATAATTAACCCGAATCGTTTGTAATGTGGGAAGGAGACTGGAACGTTGAAAACATTAGAACTACAAGAGCGCTTAACGGAGATTTTTCAGCATTTACACGAAAACCCTGAAGTAAGTTGGAAAGAATATGAAACGACAGCGTATATTACTGACTTTTTAAAAGAAGAAGGAATTTCATATAGAACATTTGATGATTGTCCAGGTGTAATTGCTGAGATTGGAGGCGGGAATCCAGTTATTGCGATTCGTGCTGATATGGATGCACTTTGGCAAGAAGTAAATGGAGAATTTAAAGCGAACCATTCATGTGGCCATGATGCTCATATGACCATTGTAATGGGACTTATTTTACAATTGAAAAATATGAGATGGAAAAGTGGTACGGTTAGATTTATTTTTCAGCCAGCAGAAGAGAAGGGGAATGGTGCTTTAAAGATGGTGGAGAAAGGTGCTGTAGATGATGCTGATTTCTTATTTGGCGTCCATCTAAGACCAATTGAAGAACTATCTTTGAAACAAGCAGCTCCATCTATTCGTCATGGAGCAGCAGGATTTTTAGAGGGGATGATTCATGGGGAGGATGCACACGGGGCAAGACCACACCAAGGTGTGAATGCAATTGATGTCATTTCTATGATTAATATCGGTTTGAAAAATATTTGGCTGCCACCGCAAAGTTCTTATTCAGTAAAAATGACGAGATGCCAAGCTGGTGGTGATAATTTAAATATTATTCCGGGAAATGGTCATTTCAGTTTAGATGTAAGAGCAGAGAGTAATATACTATTAGAAGAATTAAAGAAAAAGATTGAGCATGTAATAGAATCAGCTGCATCGATGGGGTCGAAAACTTCATACGAATGGATGGATCTTGCACCAGGAGCAGAGGTTTCCGAAGAAGCAGAGCGCTTTATGCGTAAAGGTATTCTCGAAGTGTATGGGGAAGAGAGATGCACAGGGCCTCTCTATACGACAGGAAGCGATGATTTCCATTACTATACAGTGAAAAGACCACATTTAAAAGCTGTCATGCTTGGACTAGGAGCAGACCTACAACCTGGATTACACCATCCGTATATGAGGTTTGATCATAGTTGTATTATGGATGGGGTAGAAATATTGAAACAAACTGTATTGAAAGTGTTAGAAGACAGGGGCTAAAGAGCTCCTGTTTTTTTGTCGTGAATTGTCGGTAAATCGATATATTTGAAAAATCGTTGATATATTTGAAGTTACGATAGATATATTAAGAAAATCGTTAATATAATTTCACATATCTATTAATTTGATGAAAAATGAGCCTCCAGTACATGGTGTATAATAATAAGTACCATTTTTTAATAGGAGAAAACGAATGAACGAACAATATTACGATGCAGTTTTACATATAAAAACAGTCGGTGAGCAAAAAGGATTTAACAAATCTATGCATTATCACCGTTATGAACCGACGCCGTATAGCGGATTAGATGAGTTACTGAATCAATATGAAATAAAAAGTAGTGACCGAATTGTAGACTTTGGGTGCGGAAAAGGGCGATTAAACTTTTATATGCATCATAAATGTGGGGCTTCAGCAGTTGGAATTGAAATGAATGAAGAGTTTTATAAAGAAGCGATCGATAATCGAGATCGTTATGCCCGAAAGGCACGAAACAGTAAGGGGAAAATTCAATTCCAATGTTGTTTAGCGCAGGAATATGAGATTGATCCACATGATAATAGGTTTTATTTCTTTAATCCGTTTTCTGTGCAAGTGTTTATGAATGTAGTAAATAACATTTTGTTTTCAGTAGAAAACACGGGGAGAGAAGTGGATATTATTTTATATTATCCTTCTGAGGACTATATTTTCTTCTTAGAAAATCAGACTGCGTTTGAGCTGAAGAAAGAAGTTAGATTGCCAGGTGCTTATGAGAAGAATGGGAATGAGAGGTTTTTAGTTTATACATTAGGGTAATAAAAAACAGGTGCCAAGGCACCTGTTTTTATTAGTTACGGATTAAGTAATCAAATGCACCTAAAGCTGCGTTTGCACCTGAACCCATAGAGATGATGATTTGTTTGTACGGATTATTTGTACAGTCACCTGCAGCAAACACTCCTGGTACGTTTGTAGCGCCGTGCTTGTCTGTTACGATTTCACCGCGAACGCGTTCAACTGTTTCGCCTAACCAGTCTGTGTTTGGCACAAGACCGATTTGTACGAATACACCTTGTAATTCAACGTGATGAACTTCTTCAGTTTCACGATCGATGTAAGAAATACCATTTACTTTATCAGTACCAGTGATTTCTTTCGTTTGAACGTTTTTCAGAACAGTTACGTTTGGTAAGCTGTTAAGACGCTCTTGTAATACAGCATCAGCTTTTAATTCTGGCATGAATTCAAGAACAGTTACGTGCTTAACGATACCTGCTAAGTCGATAGCTGCTTCAATACCAGAGTTACCTCCGCCGATAACTGCTACGTCTTTTCCAGTGAATAATGGACCGTCACAGTGTGGGCAATATGCTACACCTTTATTTTTGAACTCAGCTTCACCTGGTACGCCAACATTACGCCAGCGAGCACCTGTAGAAACGATTACGCTCTTACTTTTCAGAATAGCGCCGTTTTCAAGTTCCACTTCAATAAGTTCTTTTTTCTCTAAACGTTTCGCACGTTGTAGATTCATTACATCGATGTCGTATTCTTTTACGTGTTCTTCAAGGCTTGCTACTAGCTTAGGACCTTCAGTCTTTTTTACGCTGATGAAGTTCTCAATGCCCATAGTATCCATTACTTGACCACCGAAGCGCTCAGCAACGATACCAGTGCGGATGCCTTTACGTGCTGCGTAAATTGCTGCACTTGCACCAGCAGGGCCCCCACCAACAACAAGAACATCGTATGGATCTTTATCAGAAAGCTCTGATGCATCTGGACCGTTACCCATTTTAGCTAAAATTTCTTCAAGTGTCATACGGCCGCTTCCGAAAGATTCGCCGTTTAGGTAAACAGTTGGTACTGCCATGATGTCTTTGCTTTCTACTTCCTCTTTGAATGCAGCGCCATCAATCATAGTATGTGTAATACCAGGGTTAAGAACGCTCATTACGTTAAGAGCTTGTACAACATCAGGACAGTTATGACAACTTAGGCTGATATAAGATTCAAAATGATATTCGCCTTGAATGTTTTTAATTTGATCGATTAATTTTTGTTCAACTTTTGGAGCGCGTCCACTTACTTGTAGTAAAGCTAACACTAATGATGTAAATTCGTGTCCTAATGGAATACCAGCGAATACGACACCAGTGTCTTCACCAGGGCGGTTTACGCTAAAGCTTGGTGTTCTCTCTAATTCAACTTTTTCTACTGTAATCTTAGATGACATAGTAGCTAATTCGTCTACTAGAGCTAACATATCTTTAGATACGTTATCGTCTCCTGCGCTTACCTTAAGTAAAATATCGTTCTCCATTAATTGAAGGTATTGGGATAGTTGTGTTTTTATATCTGCATCTAGTATCATTTTGATCGAACTCCTTAGATTTTGCCTACAAGGTCAAGGCTTGGTTTAAGTGTTGCAGAACCCTCTTGCCATTTAGCTGGGCAAACTTCACCTGGGTTGTTACGTACGTATTGAGCAGCTTTAATTTTGTTAACAAGAATGCTTGCGTCACGGCCGATACCGTCAGCATTGATTTCCATAGATTGGATAACGCCGTCTGGATCGATGATGAATGTACCACGAGCAGCAAGACCTTCTTCTTCCATTAAAACGTTGAAGTTTGTAGTGATTGTGCGAGTTGGGTCACCAATCATGATGTACTCGATTTTGCCGATAGTTTCTGAGCTATCATGCCATGCTTTGTGAGTGAAGTGAGTGTCTGTAGATACAGAGTATACTTCAACGCCTAAGTCTTTTAGAGTTGCGTATTGGTTTTGTAAGTCTTCAAGTTCAGTTGGGCAAACGAATGTGAAGTCAGCTGGGTAGAAACAAACTACACTCCATTTTCCTTTTAAACTTTCGTCAGTAACTTGGATAAATTCTCCATTATGGTAAGCATTAGCTTTAAACGGTTTTACTTCTGTGCCGATTAATAACATGTTAAAATTCCTCCTAAATGTTGGTTTTGAGCATCAAAAAATAGTGTGCTCATAAAATATATTTTTTAATTAACTATAATAATTCTAATTCGATATTAATTATCATATAGAAGTGGTTATTTTGTCAAGAGAATAAACCAACTTTATACCAATTTAATTAATATTTATTCTCAATTAAGGCTAACAGGGAATGGAAAGGTAACTTTAAGTCTATAAATTTTCAATGATTGTTTGAAAGAGTAGTGTGTATGTTAGAAATATGGTGTAAGTGTAAATTCTTAGGAAGGAAATATTTCTTAGAAGTTATGTATTTGAAAAGGAACTGCTTATTTCTATTTTACAAAGAATTGTGCGATAAATAAAATAAAATGAATCGAAATCTTTTTGAACAATTTTTGTCATCTCAAATATATAATTAGGAAGTATATATTTGAGATGACAGTTAGAAACATTGACTCAAAATGCTAACAAGATATAATAAAACCTAGATATACCTTTCAAAAAGAAGAATACATATTTATAGGATGAAAAAATTCAACCTATTATTTTTTATAGCTTTTGGAAAACGCTTACAATTGGTGTGGAGGGGAAACCATGTCTAAGTTCACAAAGTATTTTTTAATGGAAGCTAGCGATGTGATTGCATATGTGAAAGAGAAATTATCTAAGTTTGAACATGCAAAGGGGCTAAAGTGTAAAGAAATAGGTGATGGCAATTTAAATTATGTGTTCCGCGTTTGGGATGAAAAAGAGAACATGTCTGTCATCGTAAAGCAAGCTGGGGATACAGCTCGCATTTCAGATGAGTTTAAGTTATCGACGAATCGTATTCGTATAGAATCAGATGTTTTGCAGTTAGAGCATGAGTTAGCACCTGGACTTGTTCCTAAGGTGTATTTATTTGATAGTGTGATGAACTGTTGCGTAATGGAAGATTTATCGAATCACACAATATTACGTACAGCACTTATAAATCATCAAATATTTCCGCAGCTTGCTGACGACTTAACTACTTTTATGGTAAATACACTTTTATTAACATCTGATGTTGTAATGAATCATAAAGAGAAGAAGGAACTTGTGAAGAATTATATAAATCCTGAATTATGTGAGATTACAGAGGACCTCGTATATTCAGAACCATTTACAAATCATAATAAGCGTAATGAGTTATTTCCTTTAAATGAGGGATGGATTAGGGAGCGTATTTATAGTGATAAAGAGCTTCGTATGGAAGTAGCGAAACGTAAATTTTCTTTTATGACGAATGCACAGGCATTGCTTCATGGTGATTTACATACTGGTTCTGTTTTTGTAAGAGATGATTCTACAAAGGTTATTGATCCTGAGTTTGCTTTTTATGGACCTATGGGATATGACGTCGGGAATGTAATGGCGAATTTAATGTTTGCTTGGGTGAATGCAGATGCAACGATGCTACCTGGAGCTGAGAAAGATACGTATATGGATTGGTTACAAACTACGATGGTAGAGGTAATTGATTTATTTAAGAAGAAGTTTTTAGATGCTTGGGATATTTATGTGACCGAGATTATGGCGAAGGAAGAAGGCTTTAACGAAGCCTATTTACAATCTGTATTAGAGGATACAGCTGCAGTGACAGGTCTTGAATTAATCCGCCGTATTGTTGGATTAGCGAAAGTAAAAGATATTACTTGTATTGAGAATGAGGAAGCACGTGCTAGAGCGGAGCGAATTTGTCTTCAAGTAGCGAAGAGTTTTATTTTACGAGCGAATCAATATAGAACGGGTACAAGTTTTGTAGCAACGTTAAAAGAACAGTCAATGCACTACGCGGAGTAAGGGGAGAATATGATGGAAGAGCAATTAATACCAATTCAGTGGAAAGATGATGCTTTAGTTTTGTTAGATCAAACGTTATTACCGAATGAAATTGTTTATGAATCTTTTAAAACAGCTGAAAGTGTGTGGGATGCCATTCAAGTAATGAAAGTACGAGGTGCACCAGCGATTGGTGTTTCAGCAGCTTATGGAGTGTATTTAGGGATAAAGGAATTTGCTGAAGGTACGGAAGAAGGATTTATGGATGAAGTAAGAAAGGTATGTACATACTTGGCGACATCAAGACCGACTGCCGTAAATTTATTTTGGGCACTTGAAAGAATGGAAAGTGTAGCGACAGATAATATTCATTTATCAATCTCACAGCTGAAAAATAGATTACTAGAAGAGGCAAAAGAGATTCATAGAGAAGATGAAGAAATTAACCGTCAAATTGGAGAACATGCATTAACATTATTCCATGATGGAATGGGAGTATTAACACATTGTAATGCTGGTGCGTTAGCGACGACTAAGTATGGTACTGCGACGGCTCCAATGTACTTAGCGAAAGAAAAAGGATGGGACTTAAAAATCTTTTCGGATGAAACACGTCCAAGATTACAAGGGTCAACGTTAACGGCATTAGAACTACAGCGAGCGGGAATTGATGTTACTGTCATTACGGATAATATGGCGGCTATGGTCATGTCACAAGGGAAGATTGACGCTGTAATTGTTGGATGCGACCGTGTGGCAGCGAACGGTGATATAGCAAATAAAATTGGAACATTAGGCGTATCTATTTTAGCGAAATACTACAACATTCCGTTTTATGTAGCGGCACCAACGCCGACAATTGATTTAAAGACATCGACAGGAAAAGAAATTCCGATTGAAGAAAGAGATGCTTCTGAAGTGATTAATCGCTTCGGACAATATTCAGCTCCGAAAGAAAGTAAAGTATATAATCCAGCATTTGATGTTACTCCACATGAAAATGTAACAGCGATTATTACAGAAAAAGGGATTGTAAAGGCACCGTTTACGGAGAATTTAAAAAAGCTATTTCAATAAGTAGATAAATGTAAAAGTCAGTCATCATAAGCTTCATACTTAGGGGGATGTATATGTTATTACCAAAAGAAAGAGAAGAAATTGTAGCGTATGGAAAGAAAATGATTTCTAGTGGTTTAACAAAGGGAACGGGCGGTAATATTAGTATCTTTAATCGTGAACAAGGTCTTGTTGCGATTAGCCCAAGTGGTTTAGAGTATTATGAAACAAAGCCTGAAGATGTAGTTATATTAAACTTAGATGGTGAAGTAATAGAAGGAGAGAGAAAACCATCAAGTGAATTAGATATGCACCTTATTTACTATAGGAAGCGTGAAGATATAAATGCGCTTGTGCATACACACTCTCCTTACGCGAAGACGATTGCATCATTAGGATGGGAGCTTCCGGCTGTGTCGTATTTAATTGCTTTCGCAGGACCGAATGTGCGCTGTGCACCGTATGAAACATTTGGTACGAAGCAATTAGCAGAGGCTGCTTTTGAAGGCATGATTGATCGTCGTGCTGTGCTACTTGCAAATCACGGTTTAATTGCTGGTGCAAATAATATAAAAATGGCATTTACTGTTGCAGAAGAGATTGAGTTTTGTGCTCAAATTTATTATCAAACGAAAAGCATTGGGGAACCAAAGCTATTGCCAGAAGATGAGATGGAGAATTTGGCGAAGAAGTTTGAAGGGTATGGGCAGCAGTAGAATGAAACAAAAACACCCTCAAGAAATCTTGAGGGTGTTTTTTAAGCTTTTTTAAGCAACAAATACATAAAGTAAGGAGCGCCAATTAAAGCAACGACAATACCTGCTGGGATGCCATTAGGCTCAACGATGTTTCGTCCGATTGTGTCTGCTAATAGCAATAGCCATCCGCCGATTAAAACGGCGATAGGCATGAAAATTTGATGTCTCGGACCTACTAAAGATTTTGCGATATGAGGAGCCATTAGTCCGATAAAGCTAATTCCTCCTGTTACAGAAACAGCTGCAGCAGCAAGCGCAACGGCTGCAACTAATAAGTATCTGCGTTCTTTTTCAATTTCAATTCCAACGCCGATTGCGACGGGCTCGTTTAATGCTAGAATGTTTAATCGATTTGCTTTATAGAAAACGAACGGAATGAATACGATTAACCATGGGAGCATTGCGAAAACGAAGATCCAGTCATCTCCCCAAATGTTTCCGGCAATCCACTTGGCGATAAAGTCTACTTTCATACGATCAGCGGATGAAATAAGGACAATCATCATTCCAGATAGTGCAAATGAAAAACCGATACCGGTTAATGTTAATCGCACCGGCTGAAGTCCAGTTGATTTACTATATGAAAATACGTAAATTAGAACAGCTGTCAGAAATGCTCCGATAAATCCAACGACAGGTAGTAAGTAAAGAAATGAACCTACATCTATTGGAAAGTATAAAAAGAAAATAGCAACAGCAACACCGGCCCCAGAGTTGATTCCGAGAATACCAGGTTCAGCTAAATCATTTCGGGTAATTCCTTGTAGGATAGCACCTGATAAAGCGAGAGCCATACCAGCTAATAATGTAATGACAATTCTAGGTAGTCGTAAAGAGTATAAAACAAACTCCTCTTTAAAAGTTCCTTGTCCCATTAATGTTGGGAGTAGTCGATCATAAGATAAAGATGCTGAACCAAGTCCCATTCCAACTACAATGGTTGTGATGATTACTATAAGTAAAGCGAGTATAATGAGACGCTGTTTTCTTAAAATAGATTGCATCATGAGAATGTTTTTCCTCCTTTACGTACAATGAATAGGAAGAATGGTAACCCTACAATCGCGACAATTGCCGCAACTGGTGTTTCGTATGGAGCGTTAATAGTACGTCCGATTGTATCTGCAAGTAGCATAAAGGAAGCTCCAGCAATTGCTGACATCGGTATAACAAATCGGTAATCTGGACCGACAATTGGGCGTACCATGTGAGGTACCATTAAGCCGATAAATGCCATATTTCCGACAAGCGCTACAGATGCACCTGCAAGTAAGATAATAATGATAAATAAAATGGTTTTAATAACAATAATTTTTTGACCTAGTCCAATAGCCACTTCCTCACTGAAACTAAGAACTGTCAATTTTTTTGCTAGTAAGATAGCGATAAAGATACTAATTGAAATGACTGGAATAATAATTTTTAATTGGCTCCAAGTTGTTCCGATTACGCCCCCAGCAGTCCAAAGTGATACATCTTGTGAAATTTTAAAGTAAATGCCGATTCCTTCTGAAATTGCGAGTAGAAATGCTGAAACTGCAGCACCCGCTAATACAATTCGAAGAGGAGAAAGGCCGCCTTTTTTCACCATACCAATTCCAAATACCATAATTGCGCCAATTGCAGCACCGATAAAGCAAGCTAATGTTAAGTAAAGATAGCTGATGGAAGGGTTGAAAGCAAGTGTCAGTGCAAGCGCAGCATTTGCTCCACCAGATAGCCCTAATAATCCAGGATCCGCAAGTGGATTTCGTGTTAATCCTTGCATAATTGCTCCAGAAACGGCTAATCCAGCTCCTACAAAAATAGCAGCAACTTCACGTGGTAAACGTATTTCTCGAATAATAGATATTTTGTCTCCTTTAGCGGAGGAAGTGAGTGCTGACCATACATCTTTTATCGAAGTATCTGCAGCACCTAATACCATTGCAACCATAAAAATAAGAAAGAATGCAATTAAGCTTAAAATTAGTTTGTATGTAAAAGCTATAGAACGTGGATTGTCATGATCTTTTGTCATTCGTTTCACATCTTTTCTGTTCATAGAATAAAGGAAGAGGAATTCTTAAATTAAGAATTCCTCATGTTTGTATTATTTACCAAGAAAGCTCTTCTTGAAGAAGTCTAGTTGGAAGTCTAATGTAAGTGGATCATTGAAATAGAATTCCATCATGTTTGCTTCATATACGCGATTATTTTTTACTGCTGGGATGTTTTTATATGATTCTGTCTCTTGGAATGAGTTATCAGTATCTTTGTTTTTACTTACGATTAAGTAATCACCAGCAAACTCAGGTAATACCTCAGTAGATAATGCGTAGTAACCTTCTTTTAACGCTTTTTCTTTTACTTTTTCAGGCATTTTTAATTTCATTTCTTGGTACAGAATTTCTGTTCCACGGCCCCAGTTTTCGCCGTATACATAAAGCTGTTTGTTGAAGTTTTCTACAACAGAAACTGTTGCATCTTCACCGATTTTTGCTTTAATTTCTTTACCAGCGTCTTGTGCACGTTTCTTGAAGTCATCAACCCAAGTTTTTGCTTCTTTTTCTTTGTTTAATAACTTACCGATTTCTAAATGCTGTGTTAAGTAATCAACTTTTCCGTAAGTGTATGTTACAGTAGGAGCGATTTTCTTTAACTTATCAACATTTTTAATATTTGATAAACCAATGATTAAATCTGGGTTTAGCTCAGCGATTTTTTCAACATTTTCATCTGATACTTCAGCAACATCTTTCAATTTGCTATCAAAACGTGGGTTTTGTTTAGACCATGAATCTACCCCAACAAGATTTACTCCTAATGACATTACGTTACCAGCGAATGATGATAAAACTACAACGCGTTTTGGATTTGCAGGCACTTCTACTTTACCATTTTCAGATTGGTATGTAATTGTTTCTGATTTACTACCTTTTGTATCGTTCTTTTTGTCTGTAGAGCCATTGCTACAAGCACTCATAACAAGAACGAAAAGAACTGTTAGTGAAATAAATAACTTTTTCATCGTCTTTCTCCTTTAACATAGATGATATGTGTATACAATAATTTGTTTAACTGTAATCTTTTTGAAAGAGTAGTGGTAATGCAAAATGTTTATTAAAAATCTTGAATGTGAGATTCTACAATATAGTATTAACCATATTAATAAAAGAAGATGTAATCTCAAATTTGCTAATTATTAACAAATTGATAATGATTATCACTATTGATTCATTAAATAATATAATTTTATCTAGTTGTATTG
Source organism: Bacillus sp. FSL R9-9497 (assembly GCF_038005805.1). Lineage (NCBI taxonomy): Bacteria > Bacillati > Bacillota > Bacilli > Caryophanales > Bacillaceae > Bacillus > Bacillus sp. FSL R9-9497. The sequence goes on from NZ_JBBOTY010000001.1 coordinate 369,362, forward strand.
TCAATAGTAATTTTAATTGTAAATTTTGCAGAAACAGGTTATATTTTATTGAGAATGATAATCAATGATTAGTAGCTGAGGAGTGAAGGTTAATGAATAGAGAAGAATTGTTTGATGTAACCGTGATAGGCGGGGGACCTGCAGGGCTTTATTCAGCTTTTTATAGTGGACTCAGAGAGATGAAAACAAAAATAATAGAATTTCAACCACAGTTAGGTGGAAAAATACATGTGTATCCGGAAAAAATGATTTGGGATGTAGGAGGACTATTGCCAGTTACAGGTGATAAGTTAATTGAACAACTTGTACAGCAAGGGTTAACATTTAAGCCAGAAGTTGTATTAGATACAAAAGTGGAATCAATTATTCGTAATCAAGATGGTACTTTTACATTAAAAACAAGTACTGGGGAAGAACACTTTTCAAAAACAGTTATCGTCGCAACAGGAAGTGGTATATTGAAACCGCAAAAGTTATCTATTGAAGGTGCTGAGCGATTTGAAGTATCGAATTTAAATTATACAGTTAAATCTTTAAAGCGTTTCAAAGGTAAAACAGTTATTATTTCCGGTGGAGGCAATTCTGCTGTTGATTGGGCAAATGAATTGGAACCAATTGCGAAAAAAGTGTATGTAACGTATAGAAAAGAAGAATTATCTGGTCATGAAGCACAAGTAAAACAACTTATGAACAGCTCAGCGGAGTGTTTCTTTAATACATCGATTACAAAATTAATTGCTGGTGATAATCATGAAGCAATCGAATATGTAGAATTAACAAATCATGAAACAGGTGAGGTTTCTCATTTACCTATTGATGAAGTTATTATTAATCATGGATATGAACGCGACATTACATTATTAGAAAATAGTGAGTTAGACGTTGCAATTATAGATAATTATTATATTGCAGGTAATGCAAATAGTGAGTCTTCAGTAGATGGATTATATGCTGCTGGAGATATTTTAAAGCACGAAGGGAAACTACACTTAATTGCAGGTGCATTCCAAGATGCGGGAAATGCTGTGAATAAAGCAAAACAATTTATCCAACCAGATGCAAGTGAGTACGGAATGGTTTCTTCTCATAATGAAGTATTTAAGAAGAGAAATCGCGAACTGATTAAGCAGATGATGAAATAATAAGGAACAAGTACACCCCCACGTATTTCTCTATTCAAATGGATGAGAGATGTACGTGGGGGTTTTCCTGTTTACTATATTTTCTATCATTATAATGACACCGGTTTCATCAGTTCATATGATATGAACATTTTATTGGTAAAGCATCCTAGAAAACAATTTAGCTATGTTTTGCTTACGCAGAACATGGCTAAATTACGCTGTCCCTTTAGCGCGTTCATTAGGAAATGGCATATTTAGTATAGAAGCAATATACTGTTTTCCATGCATTCGAGCTAATGATTCTAATATTTGGCGAACACGTTTTGTAAGATGACCTTGTTTTTTGATGGCTTCACAATATGCGTCATAGAAGGCATATTTAGCCCAAAGGAAATCATCTTGTTGGAATAAGAAATGATTTTTGTACCATTCACCAATTGTATGATAACAATTGTTTTCATGTATTGCTGTGCTTTGAGAAAGAAAACGATCAGATAAAGATACATTCAAATGAGAAATTGTGTTTTCTGTTTCAACTTGTAGTGTTTTTTCTAACATTGTAATGATGTGACGAGTAGCCATATGTTAACTCTCCTTTGTGTAAATGGGTAATACCATTCTATATTTAAAAAATTCTTACTATATAATACTATACAATATATGGAATGCATCTACCTGCTTTTTGAACTGCATTTACAAAATCTTTTTTATTTGTTTACAAAAATAAAGTAAGATACAGTATAGATGAAAAAATAATAAAGGAATGAACGCATTGTATATAACAGTAGAAGAGACTGCGGAGTATTTGAATTTACCAAAATCGTATATTGAAGAGTTAATTCAGCAAAAGAAAATTCGTGCGCTATTCGATGGAGAGCAATATTTAGTAAATAAAGAACAATTTAATACACATTTAGAGCAAATGGAGAAATATAAGCAATTAGTGGAAGAAATATTGAACGAACCAATTCCAGAAGATATGGATGTTAAAGACGAAGATTAAACTATGGAAAATCCCTTATGAAGATATGCAGAAATGTATATTCATAAGGGATTTTTTGTTTGAAGATATCAAAAACATAAGGAGTTCTTAGCCTTTCCTCAAATTTTGATAGGTAGTAGTCTACCATGTTAAAAGCATATTTTTTTCTAGCTAGGACAAACATAGAGAACGTAACCTGTACAGATACATATACTATCAGTGCAAAAGCTTATAAATTAATGGAAGGGGTTTTCTCGTGAGTTTATTTCATTGTGATTTTCTGAAAGACTTAATTGGATCTTTTGTGAGAGTAAACAGGGGTGGTCCAGAATCTCAAAAAGGGACAATAGTCGCTGTATGTTCGGATTACTTTGTATTAAAGAATGAAAAAGGAGAGCTCTATTACTATCAGATTCGTCATCTGAAAAGTATTACAAAAAATGCGAAAGATTGTAAAGCAGATGATTGCAGATGGTTGGAATGTGAATGTGAAGATGACTTTGAAAAGTTACTTCAAAGCTTCAAATATTGCTGGGTGAAAATTAATCGTGGTGGCCCAGAGAAAGTTGAAGGTATTTTACAAGATGTTTCTTGTGAATTTGTGACACTAATTGTAAAAGAAGAAGTTATATTAGTTGCAGTATCTCATATTAAGAGTGTAACAGTACCTTGTAGAGAGAGCGAAGAAAGCGAAAGTGAAAGCGAAAGTGAAAGTAATAATTCAGGTCGAGCTCGCGCACAAAGACAGTCAAGAAGAGGAAGATAATAAGAAAGGAGGATATAAATTTGGAAAGTATATTATGCTGTGAACAAATTAAAGGCTTAGTCGGTGAGACTGTAAAAGTAAATCTTCGTGGACCAGAGAGTCGAGTGGGGGTACTTGTATCGTTAGGAAGAGATTACCTTACATTACAACTTCCTCTTGGTGAATTAGTATATTACCAATTGAAACATGTGAAAAGTCTAGTTAAGAAAGTGAAAGAAAGTAAATGTGGCGACGGCTATGTTTCATGTTTCTGCTCTGATGATGATACTTTTGTCGATGTATTATGTGACTTGAAGTATAAGTGGGTAAAGATTAATCGTGGCGGCCCAGAGTGTGTAGAAGGCTTATTAAGTGAAGTGCATGAAGAATGTATTACGCTAGTAAACGGTGATGAAGTTATTTATATCATTAATTATCATATTAAGAGTGTGAGTCAAGTAGTGAAATGTAAAAAGAATGAAGATGAATAATGTTTAATAAATAAGAGGGGCATTATGAGGGAAAGAGAAGAACAATTTCTTATTTCGATAGTATGAAAAGGAATTACTTACTATTAAGACAGAACATTGCCCTGATTTTTTTTTTGAAACGAAAGATAGGAAAGCTGAAATTCATAGGAAGGAGGATATAGATGAATGAGTTAAACAAAAGTATTGGGGAAAATATATATGTTAAATTAATCGGTGAAAAAAGGTTTAAAGGTATATTAATAGACGTAGGAAATGACATTATTGTTCTTTACAATGGACAAGACTATGTATATATATCTTTATATCATGTACAATACTATAAATTTTTAAGACCACATGACGAAGACATACTAAAACCAGATGTTGATTCTGTAATTAAGAGGGAATCCCCTTCAATTTCTTTGAGAAAAGTATTAAGTACTTCTAAAGGGATTTTTACAGAAGTTTATGTAGCAGGAAATGCTCCAATACATGGTTATGTTACAAGTGTGATGAACGACTATATTGTTTTTTATAGTCCGGTTTATAAAACGGTATATATATCTTTAAAGCATTTAAAATGGTTAATTCCGTATAAAGAAAACCAAGTACCGTATGCCCTCAATAAAAATGAACTCCCCGTAAATCCGTTAAATATTACATTAGCTAGAACATTTGAAGAGCAGCTTATTAAAATGACTGGGAAAATTATGGTGTTTGATTTAGGTGAGGAGTCCAATAAAATTGGAAAAATGGCGAAAATTGATGAAGGGCATATTGAAATATCAAAAGCACGTGATGCAAAAATGTATGTGAATATTCAACATGTAAAATCCGTCCATTGTCCGTAGATTAGTTGGAAGGGCTGACTTTTTCTTTTATATGCAGAAGAAAAGGTCGAGCCTATTTGTTTTAGTTTAATTTGAAGATGAGGGGAAAAATGAATTGAATATAAACATAGTATAGTGTGATTTTTTAAAAGGTAACTTTGCACTAACTTATAAAAATTGTGTACGAGCTATCTTTTTATGTATTCAATTTATTTTTTGAGGAGGAGTTGCTCAACTAATTTATTAAAGGGGTTTTGTTTGTGGAGCAGTTTCCGAATTCGTTATCAATTACATTGCTTGGTAGTGCTGGTGGAGCAGCAAAAGCAGTTTTAGCAATTTTAAATCAAGCGATAGCAAATGAAAAAGATCCAATTTATGAAGTATTAAAGAATGCCAAATTTCATTTAGTGGATATAAAACAAAAAGATAGGACTTATTATGATGAGTTGTTTTCGAATTTGAAAGGTCAATTATATTTATATGAGATAAACCTTCAAAATGTAGTGGAATTTAAACAACATTTAAAAGAAAAAAGTACGAGTGTTGTGATTGATGTTTCAGGGGCAGATACAATTAGAGTATTAAGCTGCTGTAATGAATTAGGAATTTGTTATATTAATTCAGCCTTGGAAAATGAAGCAGTAGATCAGGACGACAGCTTAATCGGCTTTCAGCTTACGGAAAGATATACAAGGTTTGAGAAGGAGAAAGAGAAATTTACAAATACAAAAGCGATTATAGGTTCAGGTATGAATCCAGGTGTTGTTCAATGGATGGTTGTTGAGCTTATGAAGGAACGACCAAATGAAAGGCCAAGAGCATGTTATATTGTAGAACATGACACGTCGTTTTTGCATGATACAGCACTTATAAAGCCACATACACTTTATGCTTCATGGGCAGTAGAGCGATTTTTAGATGAAGCAATCTGGAGTTATCCGATGTATATGAGTCATCATCGTCCTCTTTACTTTTATGAAGATGTATATGCTTCAGAGTATAAAGTGAAGTTAGGAGAAAAAGAATTCTATGGTTGTTTAATGCCACATGAGGAAGTATTAATTTTAGGGAAAAACTTCAATATGGAAGTTGGTTTTCTTTACCGAATTAATGAGTATACAACAAATATAATTAGACAGAACTTAGATCAAGTAGAAGATTTATGGAACTGGAATCGTAAAGTGTTTAATCCAGCGGAAGAAGAGGTTGCTGGAGAGGACTTGGTCGGTGTGTTACTCGTTTATGAAAATAGTGAGACATATATGTATAATGTAATGAATAGTAGCCAAGTTTTTCGTAAATATAAAACGAATGCAACGTATTTTCAGGTAGGGTGCGGGATTTATGCGGGCTTGTCTAGTTTACTTTTAGATCAATTTGAACAAGGCGCTTATTACGTCGAGGAGTTGTTATTAAATACAGAAAGTAAGTACGGTGAGTATTTAAATTTATATATGAAGGATTTTGTAATAGGGCATAATAATTTTACTGATGGATTGTTACATGATAGGGTAAGTTGGATATAAGTTGTTACTAAAAGGAAGGAGAGATCTCCTTCCTTTTAGTATTATAAGGTTAAATATTGCCCTGAAAGCAATTTCATACTTATACTTTAAGGAGATAACAATGAAAGTTTTTTGTATCGATCAAGGGGAGTTTTTATATGAACAAATACAAGAGCTTGATTTATGAAGAAAGAAGAGCCTTAAAGGTATTTATATTATTATTTTATATTATATTCTTTTTATATGACGCTATATATTATTTTGTATATCCTGCTATGAATATTAGTGGAACAGCGGTAGGGTGGCCAGAAGGTAGTCTTGGGATAGGTGTGCCTATATTTGTAATAGCATTATTTCCTATTTCTATATATCTTCAAAAAAGAGGGTATGTATATTCTGTAAAATATTTATTTTTATTTGGATACATGTTTATCAATCTTGTTAATAATTTAATGATTTATTTGCGAACGGATAGACCTTTTGAACATGGTAGTATGGTAGAAATGTTGTTAATTTTATTTGCCCCAGTTTTCGTGAATAGAAAATACTTTTATTTAGTTTCCTTTAGTGTAATTGGAAAGTACGTATTTTTCACATTGCTATTACAAGATTTAAAAGTGATAATTCCACTTGTTTTATGTGTATTTTATTTCATTATTTCACATTCTTTATTAAAACGATTTCAATCTTATGTAAGAACAGTGGTTGAAATGATGAACAATATGAAAGAGACGGAAAATTTAGCTGTGATTGGGACTATGTCTACAACAATTGCCCATGAAATTCGAAATCCACTAACAGCGTTAAAAGGGTTTACGCAAATGCAAAAAGAAAGAAATCCAACTGATACGATGAGCTACGACATTATGCTACAAGAAATTGAAAGGGTTAATGGATTTGTTAGTGAATTGATGTTGTTAGGGAAACCAAAACCAACAAATTATGAAAGGTGTAATATACGAGACACCCTTCTATATGTTGTGCATCTAATGGAAAGTTATGCAACGCAATATAGAGTTAAATGTAATTTACAAGTAGATGGAAATTTACCGGCTATAAACGGTGATGATAAGCAATTAAAACAAGTGTTATTAAATATCATTAAAAATGGAATAGAATCAATGCCAGAGGGTGGAGAAATTCATATCCGTGCATATCAAAAAACGCAAGGACATTTGTGTATTTCTGTTGAAGACCAAGGATGCGGTATAGAGAATGAGAAGTTAGAAAAAATCGGCAAGGCGTTTTACACAACAAAGGAGAATGGTACAGGACTTGGATTAATGATTACATATAAAATTATTAAGGAACATCAAGGGAGTATCACGATCCAAAGTAGTCTAGGAGTAGGAACGAAAGTAGAAATTTTTCTGCCGACCGTTTAATGTATTTGAGAAAAGATTTTTCAGAAAAGTGTTCTTGTTGTGTAAATATAAACATTTTATAAAATGTTTCAAGAAGGGTTTTTTTTATAAAATACTTCGTTTATAATGGAGGAAAATATCGACATGAGATTGATTGCTCATGTAACGGTTCAGTAGTGTTATGAAAAGATAAGAAGGGGTGCACGCGCATCCTTTTTTCTATGCAGATATTATGAAAGAGGTGGTATGATGGAATTAACATTAAATTCGACTGTATGTTTACACACGATTCAATTTCGAAAAGAGCAAAAGAATTATACTGTAAAAGACACAATTACAGGAGAAAAATATGAAATGCCGCCACTTTGGATTGATGCATTGGCAATGATGCGTGACGGTTTTTTATTGGGGGAAATTGAGGAGAAATTAAAAGAAGAGTATCCATCCGAAGAAGTGAATATGTTAGCATTCACGAAGCAACTGTTAGAACTAGAACTTGTTGAAATGGTAGATGGGGAAGAAATAGCTTGTACAAAGAAGAAAGAGAAGGATTATTTAGCTTGGTTACGTCCTCATGTTGAGCAATTCTTTCTTAATTTAAATAAAAAAAATAGAAGCAAAGGTCAATGATGATCTTTGCTTTTTTGTATAGTTTGTTTAAAAAATTACAGCAAATGCCCTTGCAAAAGCACCGTCGCTATCTTTAATTTTTAAAGGTGCTGCTGAGAAGAAGAAACGTTTCGTGTGAATGGCATCTAAGTTTGTTAAGTTTTCGATTAAATAAATATTATTCCCAAGTAGTATGTGATGAATTGGTGATGTTTCTGTCGTTACCTCATCAGGAGAAATAAAATCTAAACCGACAGATTTTACTTTTAATTGTACTAGTTCCTCGGCTAATTCTTCAGAAAGATAAAAAGCTTCTTTCTCATACGCCTCTGTGTTCCATTTAGTAGATAGATTGGAATGGAAAATAACAATATCTCCTTCTTTTATATCAGCATCGTGCAGTACTTCTTTAGGTAGTTTTCGTTCTTGTACGTGAGTTACATCAATAATAACAGCTTCACCTACAAATTGATCCAGCGGTAATTGATCGATGGTCGTTGCGCCTGAAATAAAATGCGCAGGAGCATCACAATGCGTGCCAACATGAACGACAGAATGAAAATCTGTAACTTGATAGCCTGATTCTTCAACACTTGTAACAGCTTCTAGTTGTATTTTAGGTGTTCCAGGAAATTGAGACATATTATTTTCAAATGTTTGTGATAAATCAATTACTTTCATTTTACATACCTCCAATATATGTTTTTCAAATAATAAAAAGCTCATCCTTCAGTATCAAGAAAGATGAGCTTTACATGCTAGTTGAGTTTTATCTTCCAAAATGCAATGCATTTTGCAGGAATTAGCACCTATTCAGTTCGTATAAACTGAGGTTGCTGGGCTTCAAAGGGCCGGTCCCTCTGCCTCTCTTGATAAAGAAGTATTCAGTTTTAAAATCTTAATTTTCTGATAGTTAAATTGTAATTCATTTCCTTTTTGTGTGCAATAGAAAATAGGTATTCACCCAAATAAAGCCGCTCGCATATTGTAGCTTATGTAAATAGAATGCTGCGAAGGAGTGAGTGCAGTGACAGGAAATGTATTGAATTATTATGCTGGTGGTAATACAGCTAGGGGATTTCACAATTTATACGAAGAGAATTTAAAAGGATTAGACAGGTTATTTATCTTAAAGGGTGGCCCGGGAACGGGAAAATCTTCTTTAATAAAGGCAATAGGTCGTGAATGGGTTGGAAAAGGATATGATATTGAATTTTTACATTGTTCTTCTGACAATAAATCGGTTGATGGTGTAATTATCCCACAATTAAAAGTAGGAATTGTTGATGGGACATCACCGCATGTTATTGAGCCAAAAATGCCAGGAGTTGTTGAAGAGTATATAAATTTAGGAATTGCTTGGGACTCAGATAAACTAAGAAAGCAGAAGTTAGAAATTGAAAGATTTGTTTCAGAAGCAAGCAAAGCTTTTCAGTCTGCTTACGCACGTTTTAAAGAGGCATTGGTTATACATGATGAGTGGGAGAAGATATATATTGATAATATAGATTTTAATAAAGCAAATGAACTAACCGATCAGCTAATCCAGAAATTATTTGCAGATAAAAGCGGGAGACAATCGCTTGTAAAACATCGTTTTTTAGGAGCTGCAACACCGAAAGGAGCAGTTGACTTTGTTCCTAATTTAACAGAAGGGTTACCACATCGTTATTTTATAAAAGGGCGCCCAGGCTCTGGAAAATCAACGATGCTCAAAAAGTTAGCTAAGGCAGCTGAAGAAAAAGGATTTGAAGTTGAAGTATATCATTGCGGATTTGACCCGCATAGTCTTGATATGGTTATCGTAAGAGAATTAGGCTTTGCAATTTTTGATAGCACCGCACCGCATGAATATTTTCCAAGTCGTGAGGGTGATGAAATTATTGATATGTATGCCCTTATTGTTACGCCAGGGACTGATGAGAAATATGCGAAGGAAATTCGTGATGTTTCCATTCAGTATAAAGCAAAAATGAATGAGGCAATGTCTTTCTTAGCGAAAGCAAAATCGGTTCGTGATAAATTAGAACGAATTTATATTGCTGCTATGGATTTTTCAATAGTAGATGCATATAAAGAGGAGATTCAAAAAGAGTTTGAACGAATTGCTGCTACTGTAATTGAAAAGCAACAATAGAAGTTTTATTAGGCTGTCAGTAATTTCTGACAGTTTTTTTAGTATGTAGTAAAATTAATAGTGTATTGTCGAATTTCCAAGGAAATAATCAAAAAATGGAGATGTTATGAAATGAGAGAGAAAATCGAGTTGGAGTTAGAAAGAATTGAAAAAGAGAATGATGTGAAAATTTTATTTGCGGTGGAATCAGGGAGTCGTGCTTGGGGGTTTCCATCGAAAGATAGCGATTATGATGTTAGGTTTGTTTATATACATCCGGTAGAATGGTATTTATCAATTCATGACAAACGAGATGTAATTGAATATCCAATTAGTGATGATTTAGATATAAGTGGTTGGGATATTAAAAAGGCGTTGCAACTATTCGCGAAGTCGAACCCAGCTTTACTTGAGTGGAATCGATCACCAATTTTTTATTCGAAAAACTCTAATTTTCCAGAACTACTTCAACAGATGAGTGAGAAGAATTTTGATCCAAAAGCAACGATATATCATTATTTACATATGGCGTCGAAAAATTATCGTGAATTTTTGCAAGGTGAGAATGTAAAGCTGAAAAAGTACTTTTATGTATTACGTCCTATTTTAGCTTGTAAGTGGCTAGAAGAGAAAGCAACTTTACCACCTGTAGAATTTGATCGATTGATTACAGAATTACCATTAGAAAGTAGTGTATTAGATGAGATTGAAAAGTTGTTAATAAAGAAAAAAGCAGGTACTGAATTAGATGTTGGATTGAAAATTAAGGTGCTAAATCAATTTTTAGAAGAACAAATTCATTACTATGGGCAATATGTAAAAGGAATTGAAAAGGGATCAGGGATCGATATTGAAATTTTAAATACACTATTTCGAGACATGTTGTTTGAAGCATATGAAAAAGAGCACAAGTAAGTTTGTGCTCTTTTTATTTTGTAGGAACGAAGAAAACAGATATAGCTGCGATAAGACCTGCAAAGGAGAATAAGTAAAAATTCCATGCTAAGTCATATTGCATTGTCATAATAATACCGATGAGAATAGGGCCAGCAATTGCACCAACTCGGCCAAGTCCCAGTCCCCAGCCTAAGGAGGTAGCTCGGATATGTGATGGGAAGTATTGTGTTACATATGCATTTAATATTTGAGTAATACCGACCGATCCAATACCAGCAAGGCCAATTAAAAGATAAATGATTGTAACAGATGGCTTGATTGTTAATAGTCCGATACATATGGCTGCCATAAGATAAGAGATGCTAATAACAATTTTTGCGCCTATACGATCAGCAATTGCTCCAGCGAATACCGCACCAACAGCTGCGGTAATATTTAGCATAAGTAGAAAAGACAGACTAGATCCAAGAGGATATCCCGCCTGGCGCATCATCTGTGGTAACCAAGTATTTAAACCGTATATTAAAAACATTCCCATTATATAAGTGATCCAAAAAAGTAGCGTTGCTTTTATGTATTCTTTTGAGAATAAAGTAAAAAATCCAGTTTTCTTTCGTATAGTAGATGGAGCTTGATGAGTTTTATTTTTTACATGAAATTCAATTTGAAAACGATTAAGAATTTGGTTCACTTCTTCTTGGCGATTACGTGATAATAAAAATTGAATGGACTCAGGTAAATAGCGAATAATGAAAGGAATGAGGAGTAGTGGAATCATTCCGATACCAAACATAATTCTCCATCCGAAATCTTCTAACATAAACATAGACAAAATAGCACCTAATACGATACCTAAAGGATAGCCAGTAAACATAAGAGCATAAATAAAAGATTGCCTTTTTTTTGGTGAATATTCAACAGTAAGTGCTGAAGCCGTTGGGATAACACCGCCTAATCCGATTCCTCCTATAAATCGAGATAATCCAAATAACTCAGGAGAAGAAGCGATAGCCGCTAAACCCATTGTGATAGAAAAAAGTGCTAAACAGCATATAAGCGTCCATTTACGCCCAATTAGATCTGTAATCGCTCCAACTAGAATAGCCCCAATAAACATCCCAAATAAAGCATAGCTTGCAATTGTACCAGCGTGCGCTGGTGATAGCGCCCAGCTTTTGTCTTCTAGGAGCTTTGGTAGAACGGCACCGTAAATACCTAAATCATATCCATCAGCTAAAATGGCTAGCCAACAAATAAAAACAACAAGTTTTGTAATAGAGCTTGAAAAGATAGTTTCTGTAGATTCTAGATGAGGTGGAGCTGAAGGTTGCATAATATTCACCCCTTTTAATTTGTAGATGAATATATTATTTTATTTAATGTTAATATTTCCCTCCCTGTGTCGAAATTTATCTGAAAAGATTTTATAACAAATAAAGAAGTACAACAGTAATTCTGTTGAACTTCTTTATTTGTTTACTCATTATCAACTCGTTTTAACGGTTGATCTGCTGGGCCTTCAAGAACGTCTCCCTCAATTGAAAAACGAGAACCATGGCAAGGGCAATCCCAAGTACAATCACCATTATTCCATTCAACTTCACAGCCGAGATGTGTACAAGTTGTATCGACGATATGTAATTTTCCTTCTTTGTCCTTATAAGCACCTGCTCGTTTACCGTTAACATGTACGACAGATCCTTCACCAACTTCGAGATCTTCTGGCTTACGTAATGCGGTTTCAATCTTTCCTTCAATTAAATGTTTCGCAACATCAATGTTTTGGGAGAGGAACGTTTTTATATCTGGATTTGCATGGAAGCGTGATGGTGCATACAGTTCTTTATAGGGACTGTGGACTTTTAGGATGGAGTCCTTCAGTAGGTGAGCGGCAGCAGTTCCAGTTGTCATGCCCCATTTGCGATATCCAGTTGCAACAAATATATTTGGATTTCTTTCGTTAATATGTCCGATATAAGGAAGCTTATCTAGAGTGATTAAATCTTGTGCTGACCATCTATAAGGAACTTCGTCTATTCCAAAAGTTGCTTCAGCAAAAGAATAAAGTGCTTCATAATGAAGCATCGTATTTATTCCTTGTCCTGTTTTATGACTCTCTCCGCCAATCAAAATTAATTTTTCTCCATTGTTTGTTATATAGCGTAAGGAGCGCTTTGGATCATCAATACTTAAATACATGCCACCTGGATAATCCGTTTTTGCTTTTATTGCAAGAGCGTAGGAGCGTTCTGCGTACATTCGCGTAAAGAAAAAGCTATTCGCATCATAAAAAGGAAAATGTGAACAAGAGACGACATATTCACAAGTGATATGATGGCCCTCTTTTGTAATTATTTGTGGATGATCTCCCTTTTCCACATCCATAGCTGTTGTTTGTTCGTAGAGCTTTCCGCCCATCTCCACAAACTTTTCTAAAAGTGTTTTTAAATAAAGAAGGGGATGGAATTGTGCTTGATTTTTCATTATAAGCGCAGATTGTACTGGAATAGGAATCGATAGAGATTGAACATAGTCACAAGGTATATTTAATTTTTGATAAGCTTCATATTCTTTCGATAAATTTCTTAATCCGTTATCGGTAGTTGTATATAAATATGAATCTTCATTTGAGAAATTACAGTCGATTTTATATGTTTGAACAGTTTCATTTATGAATTGTAGAGCCTGATTATTTGATTCATAGTAAAGCCCGGCCTTTTCTACACCGAAATGGTTTATTAATTCATCATAAATAAGATCATGTTGTGCTGTTACTTTCGCTGTTGTATGCCCAGTCGTTCCGTTTAAAATACGACCAGAATCAATTAAAACAACATCGATGCCTTCTTTTGCAAGTAAATAGGCAGTAGTAATACCTGTAATACCAGCACCGATAATAGCAACTTTCGTCTTTATATTTTCGGATAAACGAGGGAAAGTAGGAAGCTGAGTAGATTCAATCCAATAAGATAGCGGCAGTTGTGGAAATGTATCACTTGTCATTGCGGAAACCTCCTGATTTTAGAACAATTTTCCTTTTAATATTTCCATATTATATGAAATTTATGTGTGTTGTTTTAGAAGTAGTCTATTTTTATTAAAAGAGGTTATAAATTATTTTAATATAATTAATTAGGTGGGGCATTATGAAGTAGTAGGATTTATATAAAACTAAATTCAAGTGATTCTGTTTGTTGATTACATAGGGAGTTATTGAATGAGATAGAGTCTATGGCGTTTAAGAAAATGTCTATATAGAGTGGGTAAATCCTTATGGAATATATACATTTTCTTTAGTGAAATAAAGTATGATTATAAAAATATAACCACCTTTTATTACTAGGTCATAAAAGGTGTTGACAATATAGAAATTCTATTGTTATGATTCATCATGTGGAAAGGTTGATAGAGAGTAAAAAGAGAAATGTTTTTCATTGATAATAAAAGCGAAAAATAAGTGACGATAGAGTGAGTATATTTTCCTTATAATAGATGCTTTTTGGATCATCTAGTAAAATCAATCTGGAAGCAAGAATTGATATATGTAAGTTGCGCAAGGCGCGGCATAAGAAAGGAGCAAAAGGATGAAGGAGCTTCATACGTTTGGGTGGTATGCAGCACGTGTATCACCACATTTGCCGAAAAAAGCATTTAAACCAGTGCCTACTCGTTTATTTGGTGGACTGGCTTATTTGCTTGTGGCATTGGCGGGGTTAATATCGATTGGTGTATTTGAATTGAATGTGTGGGCGAATCTAGGAATTGCGATTGTTCTTGGATTATGTTTTGCTTCACTTGGATTTTTAGGGCATGAAATTTTACATGGAACTGTTGTAAGAAAGGCATGGCTTCGTGATTTCTTAGGCGCGATTGCATTTATGCCATTATCAACAGGGCCAAAGCTTTGGAGAAAGTGGCATAATGCAACGCATCATGTTCATACACAGCATGAAGAGAATGATCCGGATGCATGGCCGACACTTGAGAAACTTAAGAAGAGTAAGTTTTTGAGTTGGGTATATCGTATGCCTTTACATGTACGTTCATTCTTTAGTTTTCTGTCACTAACAATTCAATTTACATTGCATTCGACTCGAATGTTCTTTCATTTTATAAAAGAGTTCAAGTCATCCAATCAAAAATCTGTATGGCTTCAACTTCTTTTGCCTTGGACAGTTTGGATTAGTTTATTGTTTATTATGGGACCTGGAAAATGGTTATTTGCATATGTCATTCCGTTGTTAATTGCTAACTTTATTGTAATGGCATATATCGCAACAAATCACCGCTTAAATCCAATTGTTCCAGTAAATGATCCGTTAGCAAACTGTTTGTCAGTAACAGTGCCGCGCTGGGTAGACGTTTTACATTTCAATTTCTCATATCATACAGAACATCATCTGTTTCCTGCTATGAGTTCTAAATACTATCCGTTAGTAAAAGAGAAGATTAAAGAAATGTGGCCGGAACGCTATCATGAGATGCCGATGACAAAAGCTTTGGCAGCGCTATGGAATACACCACGTGTGTATTATCAAGGAAGTGAATTAGTGGATCCGCATAGAGAGCATTTCTATGGTTCTTTAGGAAATGGACTAGATCCTCATAATATTTCATATCGTGAGGAACATATAGAGGAAGAAAAGAGTATTAAAAAAGTAAATCAGTAAAAATTAATATATTTTTGCAATGAAAAAGCAAGCCATCTCAGGCTTGCTTTTTCTTATAAAGAAACTTCTTTTTTGTTCTTTTTATGGAATTGGACGGAGTTAGTTTCTTTTCGTTGTAGTCGTTTTTCTAAAAGATTAACAAAATAAGTAAATAGAAGAACAAGTACGAGATAGTATACACCAACGATTATGTAAGTATCTAATTGTTGGAAGTTACCTGCTGCAATTGATAAACCTGATCCCCATAATTCGGACAGTCCTACGTAAGCGACAAGTGAAGAGTCTTTTAATCCGATAATAAATTGGTTTCCTAGAGGAGGAAGAGACAGACGAAATGCTTGTGGTAATATAATCCGGCGCATAGCTAAAGGATAAGGCATACCTAAGGAGCGAGCGGCTTCCAATTGTCCCCGGTCGACGGATTGAATGGATCCCCGGAAAATTTCCGTAATATATGCACCGTTATGAATTGCTAAAGCGATTGCTCCTGCCCAAAAAGGGGAGAAAACAATGACAGATGTAATGCCAAAATAGAGAATTGCGATTTGAACGATTAAAGGTGTACCACGAATAATAGCAATATAGATATGAGCAATGCTATTTAAAACTTTGTTATTCGAGATTCGAAAGAAAGCAAATAATAATCCAATTAATGAACCGAGTACTAGGGAGGTTAATGTTAATTGTAATGTGACAATAGTAGCCTTTAAGAGTGTGGGATAGGTAGAGATAAAAATTTCAAACATGCGTTTCACCTCATATTGTATAGATTTTAGTAGAGAATGAAATGCCCCACATGAAATGAACAATTAATCAGTGGGGCACTGTTTATGAATCTTTTGAATGGCTAACTTACTTCGTTTTTTCCTCTTCACCGAGAATATTACGCCCGAACCATTTTTTACTGATCTTTTCATACGTACCATCTTTAATGATTTCATCTAACGCTTTATTTACTTTCTCAACCATTTCTTTATCATCTTTGCGAATAGCAATTCCCATTTCATCAAGATTTAATGGTTTTCCGGCTTCTTTTATATTTGATTTTCCTTCTTTTATCATACGTAGACCAACCATTTGATCCGTAATTACTGCGTCAACACGCCCAGGCTCTAAATCCATAAGAGCAGTAATATCGCTGTCATATTCTGTGATTTGATCTGTATATTTTGCAACAAGATTTTTAAAGGTACTAGCTTTTACAACACCAATTTTCTTACCTTTTAAATCTTCTGGAGAAGAGATAGCGTTATTCTTTTTAGCTACAAAAATTTGGGCGCCGGAGCGATAGTACGGATTTGAGAAACTAACAGCTTTTAAGCGCTCCTCTGTAATTGCCATACTACCCAGTATTACATCATATTTCTTCGCTTGAAGACCTTGAATCAGCGTTTCCCATGGGTTTGTAACTGGCGTAGCCTTCATGTTCATCTTTTTAGCAAGAGCTTCACCGATTTCTACATCAAAACCGACAAGTTTGCCGTCATTTTCTTTATAGTTAAAAGGTTTGTATAATCCACTCATCGCATAGCGAAATTCTTTTTCACCATTTGTTGAAGTAGTAGAGCTTTCTTTGCTACAAGCTCCTAGTATGAAAGATGTACATAGTGTAATGCTAGCAACAATGGTTAATAGTTTTCTTTTCATAAAATCCCTCCTATATATTGATCATACGGATGGTTTTTTAGTATGTTATTGAAATATTTTATTTGGATGATTAGTTGTGCACCGTATGAATGTATTCTTTTTCGTTCGAAACAAAAGTTACATTATAAAACGTTGCGTAAAAATTGTTTTGCCCGTTCATGTGATGGAGCTGAAAAGAATTGTGCTGGCGGAGCATCTTCTACAATCTTTCCATCATCCATAAAGATGACGCGATCAGCTACATCTCTTGCGAAATTCATTTCATGAGTAACAATAACCATTGTCATCCCTTCTTCAGCAAGTTCTTTCATAACTTGCAATACTTCTCCAACAAGTTCAGGGTCTAAAGCTGAGGTAGGCTCATCAAATAGCATAATCTTAGGGCTCATTGCAAGAGCTCGTGCAATGGCAATGCGCTGTTTTTGACCACCTGAAAGAAGATGAGGAGTTACATCTGCTTTATCTTGAAGGCCGACTTTTTGGAGAAGTTGAGTTCCAATATCCTTTGCATTTGCTTTCTCTAATTTTTTTACGTGAATAGGTGCTTCTATGATGTTTTCTAGTGAGGTCATATGAGGAAAGAGGTTAAAGTGCTGAAAAACCATACCGACATTTTCACGGACTTTATTTAAATTTGAATGCTTTGGCTCAATTCGCTCACCTTGTAAGTGAATTTCGCCTTCATCGTACATTTCTAAAAAGTTAAGACAGCGAAGTAATGTACTTTTACCAGAACCACTGGCACCAATTAAAACAACAACTTCTTTTTCTTTTACTTCTAAATCAATTCCTTTTAACACATCAAGTGAACCGAATGATTTTACTAGATTTCGAACTTGAATCATACAAAACCCCCAGTTAAAAATATATTTTACAAATGTTGCCCCTTATTTCTGTTATTAGTCATAAATTGTCAGAATCCTTTATTTTTTTCGTGCAATTTGATATTCAAAGAAATAATATTTTTTGAAATCTCTATATCCTTCTATGATGAAAATATGGATAATAATATATAGGTAGTATTTATATTGCTTATAAAAAGGGGGAAAGGGAAGATGGAAAAAGAAAGGAAAACATTTTCTTTTGGATTACGTACACAACTTATGCTATTCACTACAGTTTTAGCTTTTATTACATATTCAACAAGTATCTTTTTTATTTACGTGATATACGATTATTTTCAAAGTTATGTAAGTCAAACTGTATATAATATTATCGTTATGTTATTAGGGGTAGTATGGTCTGGAATTTTAGCATATGGAGCAGCCGTATTTTTAATTAAACCGCTTCGCAAGTTAGAGGAAGCGGCAAGAAAAGCAGCTGAGGGTGATATTCGTGAAGATGTTCCATTACCGAAGACAGATGATGAAATTAAATCTTTAAGTGTTGCATTTAATATGATGTTAGGAAACTTAAGGGGCATGGTAAAAAATATTGATACAACATTTTCGTATACAAATAATCAAGTACAGCAGATTAGAAAACAAACAGGCGAAGCAACGAGACAAGCGCAAGGTGTATCAGAGACACTTGCAGAAATTTCTTCAGGCGCTGAGCAATCAGCGGCATCAATTCAAGCAATTGTTTCTGCTGTTGATACAACGACTTCTATTGCAAGTGAAGTAGAAGAAAAAGCGAAGCAGTCTGATACATTGTCTTCAGAAATGGTTGAAGCTTTAGGGCATAGTACTCGTGTCTTTACGTCTTTAATTCAAGGTATTCAAACATTGGCAAAAGAAAATGAAGATTCAATGCAAAATGTACAGAAGTTAGAAGAACGAATGAAACAAGTAGAACATATTGTGTCTGTTGTGAGTGCGATTGCTAGCCAAACGAATTTATTAGCACTAAATGCTTCTATTGAGGCAGCTCGCGCAGGAGAGCATGGAAGAGGCTTTGCGGTTGTTGCGGAAGAAGTACGTAAACTTGCTGATGAAAGTGATCATTCTGCAAGAAACATATCGCAGTTATTACGGAATATGCAAGATGAAGTACAACAAGTTGCAATGAAAATGACAGAACAAGTGAAAATAGCTAAAGAAGAGGCGAAACGTGGGGAAGCTACGGAATTAATTTTAAAAGAAATGTCATCAAGTGTTATGGAAGTAGCCGATGCAACTCAGCAAATTAGTAGTTATATGAATGAACAAGTGAGCCACATTCATCAAACAGGAGCACAAACAAAAGCTGTAGCAGCAATTGCTGAAGAAACGTCAGCTGGTTCGCAAGAAGTGGCGCGTGTGACGCTACAACAGTCTAAAAATATGATAGTAATCGATCAATTATTAAAGGATTTAGAGAAGCAAGCAACTGATTTGAAACAAACAATTGAACGATTTTCAATGTAAAAGGAAGAACAGAATGCTGTTCTTCTCTTTTTTATTTAGCTTGATTTAATATTTACAGTTAAACTATGAACGTTTCCGCAACATTCTTTTCTGTCCCTTTCGGATGAAAATTATAGCGAGCTATAATATTAAAAGGGGTGTCTTTTATGAAAAAAGAAAAAAGACAACGGTTAATTAAACAATTTGTAAAGGAGTATGAAATAGATAAGCAAGAAAGATTAGTAGAATTGTTAGCAAAAAAAGATGTATTAGTAACACAAGCTACGGTTTCTCGCGATATTCGTGAGTTAAACTTAACGAAGGTACCTTCTCAAGAAGGATTAATGATATATAAAGTTTTCTCAGAAGAGCATGTACAAACTGATATAAAGTTAAAGAAAAAATTACGAGAAGTTGTTGTAAAAATTGATTGTGTAGATCAATTAATGGTTATTAAAACATTACCTGGTAATGCACATGTTATTGGTGTTTTATTTGATGAGTTAGATTGGAAAGAAAAAATAGGATGTATATGCGGAAATGATACATGCCTTATAATTTCACAGTCGAAATCAGATAGGGAGATTATAGAAGAAAGATTAAATTTAATTATTTAGATGCAAAAATCCTGTTTTTAATAAAATTAAAAACAGGATTTTTGTTTAAATACGGAAGTTAAATATTCAACATATATGCGTAATATATGTATTTTTTATTGAGAAAGCGAGATAGTTTGTTATAAAAATACATATTCGTATGATTTTAAAAAAATAACTTGTTTAATATTTCACAATGATAATGTGGATACTTTCACAAAGATGAAAGTGCAGAGCATTTATTATGTACTTGTAAGACATCAAACATATTTAAAAGGAGGTACAACAAATGAAACATCCGATACATGTTACTTCAGAAATTGGAGAATTACAAACGGTTTTATTAAAACGACCGGGTAAAGAAGTGGAAAACTTGACGCCAGATTATTTGCAGCAATTATTATTTGACGATATTCCATACTTACCAATTATTCAAAAAGAGCATGATTATTTTGCACAAACGTTACGCAATCGGGGTGTTGAAGTTCTTTATTTAGAAAAACTAGCCGCTGAGGCGTTAGTAGATAAAAAACTTCGAGAAGAATTTGTTGATCGTATTTTAAAAGAAGGACAGGCCGACGTAAATGTTGCACATCAAACTTTAAAAGAATATTTACTTTCCTTTTCAAATGAAGAATTAATTCAAAAAATTATGGGCGGTGTACGGAAAAACGAAATTGAAACAAGTAAGAAGACACATTTATATGAATTAATGGAAGATCACTATCCGTTTTACTTAGATCCAATGCCTAATTTATATTTTACTCGTGATCCAGCAGCTAGCGTGGGCGATGGCTTAACGATAAATAAGATGAGAGAACCAGCGCGTAGACGTGAATCATTATTCATGGAGTACATCATTAAATATCATCCAAGATTTGCAAAACATAATGTACCAATCTGGTTAGATCGTGATTATAAATTTCCAATTGAAGGTGGCGACGAGCTAATTTTAAATGAAGAAACAATTGCGATTGGAGTATCTGCTCGTACTTCAGCTAAAGCAATTGAACGTTTAGCTAAAAATCTCTTTAGCCGACAAAATAAAATTAAGAAAGTGTTAGCAATAGAAATTCCAAAATGCCGAGCATTTATGCATTTAGATACAGTATTTACAATGGTTGATTATGACAAGTTTACAATTCATCCAGCCATTCAAGGGCCAAAAGGGAATATGAATATTTATATTTTAGAAAAAGGATCAGATGAGGAAACTCTTAAAATTACACATCGTACTTCTTTAATGGAAGCATTAAAAGAGGTATTAGGCTTAAGTGAATTAGTTCTAATTCCATGTGGAGGAGGAGATGTAATTGCTTCTGCTCGTGAACAATGGAATGATGGCTCGAACACATTAGCAATCGCGCCAGGTGTAGTTGTTACATATGATCGCAACTATGTATCTAATACGTTATTACGGGAACACGGTATAGAAGTGATTGAGGTTCTAAGTTCGGAATTATCTCGTGGTCGTGGGGGTCCACGTTGCATGAGTATGCCAATTGTTCGTAAAGATATTTAGTATAAATAACGGAGAAAGTAGGGATGAATTATGTTAATGACTAGACCAAATTTAAAAGGAAGAAGCTTTCTAGCAGAAAAAGATTTTACACAAGAAGAATTGTTATATTTTCTAGATTTGGCAGCAGAATTAAAAGAGAAAAAGAAAAATGGTATTCCGCATCATTATTTAGAAGGTAAAAATGTAGCGCTCTTATTTGAAAAAACTTCTACTCGTACGCGTTGTGCATTTACAGTAGCATGTACAGATTTAGGGGCAAATCCTGAATATTTAGGGAAAGGTGATATTCAACTTGGGAAAAAAGAATCTGTAGAGGATACAGCAAAAGTGTTAGGGCGTATGTTTGACGGAATTGAGTTTCGTGGATTTAATCATGAAACTGTAGAATCTTTAGCACAAAATTCTGGTGTGCCGGTTTGGAATGGATTAACAGATATGTGGCATCCAACACAAACACTAGCAGATTTATTAACAATTAGAGAACATATAGGGAAATTGAAAAATGTGAAGCTCGTTTACGTTGGCGATGGACGAAATAATGTTGCTAATAGCTTACTAGTTGGTGGAGCAATCGTTGGAATGGATGTATGTATTTGTACACCGGAATCTTTATGGCCTGCACAAGAAGTAATTGATTTAGCAAAAAAATATAATGAACAGGTAATGATAACAAGTAATGTGGAAGAAGCTGTTGCGAATGCAGATGTAATTTATACAGATGTATGGGTGTCTATGGGGGAAGAAGAAAAATTTGCTGAACGTGTCGAGTTATTGAAACCTTATCAAGTAAATATGAAAATGATTAAAGCAACAGGGAATGAAAACGTGATTTTCTTACATTGTTTACCTGCATTTCATGATGTTGAAACGATGTATGGCGAAGAAGTTTATGAGAAATATGGGTTGAAAGAAATGGAGGTAACTGACGAAGTATTCCGCAGTAAACATTCAAAAGTATTTGATCAAGCTGAAAATAGAATGCATACAATTAAAGCGGTTATGGCAGCTACTTTAGGAAACATGGAGTAAAGAAGAAAGGGAGTCTTCCTTTCTTCTTTCTCCTCCTTTAGACACGATCATTCACTATTGCTTTTGTATTGTTATTGCAATTTAAGAGAGGTGAGTGGAATGGGTGAAGATAAGAAATTAGGGTTGTTTACACTAACGGCTCTTGTAGTTGGGTCTATGATTGGCGGTGGAGCCTTTAATTTAGCGAGTGATATGGCAAAAGGTGCTGGTGCTGGAGCCATTATTATTGGCTGGGTTATAACAGGAATTGGGATGATTGCACTTGGATTATCTTTTCAAAATCTAACTGTAAAACGGCCAGATTTAGATGGTGGTATTTTTAGCTATGCAAAAGCAGGATTTGGTAATTTTATGGGATTTAATAGTGCGTGGGGATACTGGCTATCTGCTTGGCTTGGGAATGTAGCTTACGGTACATTATTGTTTTCTTCATTAGGATATTTCTTCCCAATCTTTGAAGGCGGGCAAAATGTAGCGTCCATTATTGGTGCAAGCGTATTATTATGGTGTGTTCACATGTTAATTTTACGTGGAGTTCAATCAGCAGCACTTGTGAATTTAGTAACTACAATCGCAAAATTAGTACCTGTATTTGTATTTATTGTCATAGGAATCTTTGCGTTTCATATTGATACGTTCTTAGATGGATTTTGGGGGCAAACTGGTTCTTTTTCATGGGGAGCAGTTGGCAGCCAAGTTAAAAGTACAATGCTTGTAACTTTATGGGTATTTATTGGGGTAGAAGGGGCTGTTGTTTTATCCAGTCGAGCAAAAAATAGAAGTGATGTAGGGAAAGCAACCGTTATTGGCTTAATTGGTACACTCATCATTTATATTTTAATCACATTATTGTCTCTTGGACTTATGCAGCAAGCAGATATTGCGGGTTTGAAAAATCCGGCTATGGCTTATTTATTTGAAAGTGTTGTTGGAAAATGGGGTGCTATCTTTATTAATTTAGGTTTGGTCATCTCTGTATTAGGTGCTTGGTTAGGTTGGACTTTGCTCGCTTCTGAAATTCCATATTTAGCGGCTAAAGATGGAGTATTTCCAAAATGGTTCGCAAAAGAAAATAAAAATAAGGCTCCAGTAAATTCATTGTGGATAACAAATGGTTTAATACAAATGTTCTTGTTAACATTTGTTGTTTCTGATCAGGCGTATAACTTTGCATTCTCTTTAGCATCTTCAGCTATTTTAATTCCATATGCTTTTTCAGCATTTTATCAACTGAAGCATAGCTTAAATTCTGAAGAAGTAGATCGAAATAAAAATATAGTAATTGGTTTGATAGCCAGTATTTATGGCGTGTGGTTAGTTTATGCAGCTGGTTTAGAGTATTTATTATTAACAATGACTTTATATGCGCCAGGTATTTTTATTTTCTACAATGTTCAAAAGCAAAAGAGTTCGAAGCAAATATTTACTCGAGTGGAATTAGCATCATCCGTAGCAATTGGTGCTTTAGCATTCTTTGCGATTTATGGATTAATTACAGGCAGTATTACTTTATAAAGCGCTGTGAAAGCGAAATCAACTGGAGGGCTGGAATATGGCACGAAGAAAAATTGTAGTTGCACTAGGGGGAAATGCGATACAGTCTGGAGAAGCTACTGCGGGAGCGCAGCAAGAAGCGTTGGAAAAAACGGCAGAACAACTTGTGAAAATAATGGAAAATGATGTGGATATAGTAATTGCGCATGGAAATGGCCCACAAGTGGGGAATATTTTATTACAGCAAAAAGCTGCAGAAACGGAAAAGACACCTGCAATGCCATTAGATACTTGTGGGGCAATGAGTCAAGGGATGATTGGATATTGGATGGAAAATGCGATTGAAAAGGCATTGAAAAAACGGAATATAAAAAAAGACGTAGCAACGGTTATAACACGTGTTGTTGTGGATAAAAAAGATGAGGCATTTAAAAATCCAACTAAACCAATTGGTCCTTTTTATACAGAAGAAGAGGCCAGAAGATTAATGGATGAAACAAAAGCAGTGTTTAAAGAAGATGCTGGTAGAGGGTGGAGACGTGTTGTTCCATCACCGAAGCCTGTAAGTATTCATGAACATAAAGTGATTAATTCTTTGGTCGAAGATGGAAATATAGTGATAGCTGTTGGCGGAGGTGGAATTCCAGTAATTGATTCCGAAGAAGGGTTAAAAGGAACTGAAGCGGTTATCGATAAAGATTTCGCTGCGCAGAAATTAGCAGAATTAGTAGATGCCGATACGCTCGTTATTTTAACTGCAGTTGATCATGTGTATGTAAATTATAATCAACCGAATCAAAAAAAATTAGAGCATGTCACAGTGAATCAATTAGAAGAATATATTGAAGAACAACAATTTGCTGCGGGAAGCATGCTTCCAAAAATTGAAGCTGCTATTAATTTTGTTAATACAAATCCAAAAAGAAAAACAATTATTACGTCTTTAGAAAAAGTATATGAAGCACTAGAAGAAAAAGCCGGTACTATTATTTCAAAACAGAATGTATGCATATATGTTTAAATTATTATGTACGCTACTTATTAGTAAAAAAGAATGAAGTTAGTAACTTCATTCTTTTTATTTATTAATATTTTTTGTACTTATTGTTCATAAAGTTTTCATGATGAAATCTGAATATGTAAGTTAATTATGATAAAATTCAAATTGAATACGCTTTCTTGATTTTTCGCTCCAACATACAGCAAGAGAGAGGGAATTTTATGAATAGACGGAACGTAGTTAAGGACTTAAAGCAGTTCGAATTATTTGCTCATTTAACAGAAAAAAAATTGAAAGGCTTAACAGAGTTTGTTTATTGGCGAACTTATAAAAAAGGTCAATTTTTATTTTTAGAAGGAGATTCAAGGGAAAGAATCTACTTCATGTTAGATGGTTTTGTAAAGTTAGAGCGGGTTAATCAAAATGGGAACTTATTATACGATGACTATGTAAAGCGATATTCTATTTTTCCTTATGGTGGTATGTTTACAGACAGAGGATATAACTATACAGCAGAAGCAATGACGGATGTGGAGGTATATTATATTCCAACGGTAATCTTTGAAGATATGGTAAAATCCAGCAGAACGCAATTGATGTACGTTGTTCAGCAATTATCATCTATATTAAAATTGAACGAAAATCGAGTGCAAAATATTACAATTCCTAATGCACAAGATCGTGTTATCCAAACGTTAAATTATTTAATGCAGGATTTAGGAGAACAGAGTGGGGAAAAGATTGTAATTTCATGTCCACTTACAACAATTGAAATATCCAAAATATCTGGAACATCTCGAGAGACAGTTAGCAGCGTATTAAAACAATTAAAAAATGATAGCATTGTTACAATTTTAGATAAAAAAATTACAATACATGATCCAACATATTTTGAAGAAATTTCAATGTGAAAATTGTATATTGATTTTTTAATTCATAGTGTATATTAATAAGGTTCTTTATATATTTATAAGGAACTTTTTTACGTTATCCTCTATAAAAAGATTGTATAGTATGGTAATAATAGCTAAAATCGATAATAAAATACAAAGTGAAGGGGAGAAAGAATGATTCGTATTGAGTATGATCGATTAGTAGCTATTTGTTACAGTATAGGGGTTTTGTTATTATTAAAAATTCCAAATGATAATGAATTAATTGGGGAAAAACTATTCAATGTCTATAAGGTTCCGATACATACGTATGTCTATATGGATTATAAAGTCTCAAATATATTGATTGTTTCTTTCATACTACATGTAATTGCATTTATATTATTTTTAAAATGGCTAGGAAAAAAGGAGTCTAGTACATTTAGAAAAACGAATAAGATAAAAGTAGTAGGCATTAGTATTTTAATTTTAATGATGCCGTTTATTTTAAATAACATCCTCCAGACATTGAATAAAACATGGTACTATGCAGGAAAAACAGGCGTAGAAGCAATAGAATATAAAAAAGATGATAGCCATTGTAGAATGGAGAAAAATGGAGAGAATATCCAACCGAAGTGCATTGTTACTTTAAAAAATTATCGTAATCATTCACAAGCATTAAAAGTTGTTTTATATGATAATGCAAACGAGAATTCAAAAAGCTATCCAGTATCGAAACCAGTCTATTTACAAAAACATGAGACAAAGCAATTCGAATTTCAAGTTCCTGTTTCTTATAATAGAGGTATTGAAAAAGATAAAGTACCAAATATTAAATTACATTCATTGCATGAAAACGATACGAAATACAATTAATCTATAAGTAAAAGTTTATGAGTAGGAGCAAGAATTTGAAACGATATAGAAAATCAACTTGAATCATCCAACATACTGCGAGGTAACGGTATATTGGGTGATTTTTTTATGTTATCCCCTTTTTTCAAGTATGAAAAGGAGGAATACTTTGTTGGAAATGAAAAACATCACAAGGATCATAAATGATTTTTACTTTACGTAATCTGTGAAAGTTAGAGCCATAATAACTAGTTTGCCAATTTTTAATGTCGATATCGGGCCAGTTCACATAGTCACCTAATGTATAAGGATCTAAGTTTTCTCGTAAACCTTTAACCCAGCGTATATTTCGATTTTCTTCATCATCGCATTTCCAAGAGGTAATGTATTCTTGAGCAATAATTGCTTTACGATGAAAATAAGCCGTTTTATTCGGCGAAATATTTTCAACAGCACCTATGGGCGATTGATGCCAAATACTAGCATCTTTATTTGGTGCATGAGAAAGAAAGTATTGCATGATTTGAATGCCTTTAAGGGGAATAGGCTTATAGACACAGGAACCAGAGCGCTTGAAATTTTCAGGGATGTTACCGCCATTAAAAAATTCAACAGCCTTTATATAAGGAACTTCTTCTATAAAGAGAGAGGGGCTACCAGTTTCAAGAAGAGGGGAAGAATGAGATTTACCTTTGTGAGAAATAAATAAAGCATAAGAATAAAGAATCTACATAGAGTTCAATGAAAACAGTTGCAAACTGTTCATATTTTGTTATGATAGTGTTACGAAAACGTTTGCATAAAATTCCGATGGGATGCAAAAGGAGAGAATGACTATGAATAAGACATGGTGGAAAGAAGCGGTTGCTTATCAAATTTATCCACGAAGCTTTATGGATTCAAATGGTGATGGTATTGGAGATTTACAAGGTATTATTGCAAAACTGGATTATTTAAAAGATTTAGGTATAGATGTAATTTGGATTTGTCCAATGTATAAATCGCCTAATGATGATAATGGTTATGATATTAGTGATTATCAAGATATTATGGATGAGTTTGGTACAATGGCAGACTTTGATGCTTTACTAGATGAAGTTCATAAGCGTGATATGAAGCTTATTATTGATTTAGTTATTAATCATACGAGTGATGAACATCCATGGTTTATTGAATCACGTTCATCTAAAGATAATCCGAAGCGTGATTGGTATATTTGGCATGATGGTAAAGATGGTGCGGAGCCAAACAACTGGGAAAGTATTTTTAATGGTTCGGCATGGGAATATGATGAAGAAACAGAACAATATTATTTACATCTATTCTCACGTAAACAACCAGATTTGAACTGGGAGAATAAAGAAGTTCGCGAAGTATTATACGATACAGTTAATTGGTGGCTTGATAAAGGTATTGATGGTTTCCGCGTTGATGCGATCAGTCATATTAAAAAAGAAGAAGGCCTTAAGGATATGCCAAATCCAAAAGAGTTAAAATATGTGCCATCTTTTGATAAACATATGAATGTGAAAGGTATTCAACCTTTATTAGAAGAGCTAAAAGAAAATACATTCTCTAAGTACGATATTATGACTGTTGGTGAAGCAAATGGCGTTAAGATTGAAGATGCTGAGCTTTGGGTTGGAGAAGAGCAAGGTAAGTTCAATATGGTATTCCAGTTTGAACATTTAAGTTTATGGGATGCAGAGAAGAAGAAAGACCTTGATGTTGTAGGATTGAAAAAAGTATTAACGAAATGGCAAAAAGGATTAGAAAATAAAGGATGGAACGCTTTATATATTGAGAATCACGATAAACCACGTATCGTTTCAACATGGGGAGATGACAAACAATATTGGCGTGAAAGTGCAACAGCTCTAGGAGCGATGTATTTCTTTATGCACGGTACACCGTTTATTTATCAAGGACAAGAAATTGGTATGACAAATGTTCAGTTACCAAATATTGAAGATTACGATGATGTAGCAATTAAAAATTTATATCGCGAGAAAATTGCAGAGGGCGTACCACATCAAGATATGATGGAGATTATATGGGCTTCTTGCCGCGATAATTCACGTACACCTATGCAGTGGAATGATGGGATTAATGCTGGTTTCACAACAAGTACACCTTGGTTTAGCATGAATCCAAATTACAAAGAAATTAATGTTGAGAAGCAAAAAAATGAAGAAAAGTCTATTTTCAATTTCTATAAGAAAATGATTGCCCTGAAAAAAGAGCACGATGTACTGAACTATGGTACGTACGATTTACTTTTAGAAGACGATCCACAAATTTATGCATATACACGTACGTTACAGGATGAAAAAGTCATTGTAATTAGTAATATCTCAAAAGAGGAAGCTGTGTATAATGAGGGTTCATTTGCACTAGAACGCAAACGTTTGCTTTTAAATAACTATGAAGTTGCGGAACATGAAGAAGTAACAACAATTGCTTTAAAACCTTATGAAACAAGGGTTTATCGCATTTCATAATAAAAAAGGATGCTCTTTGAGCATCTTTTTTATGAAAAAAAATAAATTTCTATTGCAAAGTGAAAACGCTTTTATTAAAATAGATTTATGAAAACGGTTGCGTAAAGGGATAAAAATAAAGTAATATAAGGAATCGTTTTCATAAAGGGAACAGAAATTATAATTTAAATCATTATGTTGTTATAAATAAAGGGGAGGAAGAACAGATGAAAATTACGTCTTTTGATTTTTGGCAAAAGTTCGGGAAAGCTTTATTAGTTGTTGTAGCCGTAATGCCAGCAGCTGGTTTAATGATTTCCATCGGTAAGTTAATTGGTATGTCTGCTGGGGATGTTAACGCAGTTCATACAATCGCTCGCGTAATGGAAGACATCGGTTGGGCAATCATTACAAATCTACACATCTTATTCGCAGTAGCAATTGGGGGATCTTGGGCGAAAGACCGCGCGGGTGGTGCATTTGCAGCGCTATTAGCATTCGTCTTAACAAACCGAATTACAGGAGCTATATTTGGCGTAAACGCTGAAATGTTAGCGGATTCAAAAGCGAAAGTTTCTTCAGTAATAGCGGGAGATTTAATTGTAAAAGATTACTTTACTTCTGTACTTGGTGCACCTGCATTAAACATGGGAGTGTTCGTAGGGATCATCACAGGTTTCTTAGGAGCTACTTTATATAACAAATATTATAACTATAATAAACTGCCACAGGCATTAGCATTCTTTAATGGAAAACGATTTGTACCATTCGTTGTAATTCTTTGGTCTACAGTTACTGCGATTGTATTATCACTTCTATGGCCATTCATCCAAAGTGGGTTAAATGAATTTGGTCGCTGGATTGCAGCTTCAAAAGATAGCGCACCAGTTGTTGCACCGTTTGTATATGGAACGTTAGAGCGTTTATTATTACCATTTGGTTTACACCATATGTTAACGATTCCGATGAACTATACAGAGCTAGGCGGAACATATACGATGTTAACTGGTTCAAAAGTTGGACAAGTTGTAGCAGGACAAGATCCATTATGGCTTGCATGGATTACAGATTTAAATAATTTACTAGCAAATGGAGATACGAAGGCATATAACGATTTATTAAATAACGTTGTACCAGCTCGTTTCAAAGCTGGACAAGTTATCGGCTCAACAGCAGCGTTAATGGGGATTGCATTTGCGATGTTCCGTAACGTGGATAAAGAAAAGCGTGCAAAATATAAACCAATGTTTTTATCAGCAGCATTAGCAGTATTCTTAACAGGTGTAACAGAACCAATTGAATTCATGTTCATGTTTATTGCTCCAGTATTATATGTTGTATATGCTATTACAACAGGACTTGCATTCGCGCTAGCTGATTTAATTAACTTACGTGTTCATGCATTTGGATTTATTGAGTTAATTACTCGTACACCAATGATGGTTAACGCAGGTTTAACAAGAGACTTAATCAACTTTGTTATTGTTTCATTAGTGTTCTTCGGTCTTAACTTTACACTATTCAATTTCTTAATTAAAAAATTCAATTTACCAACACCAGGGCGTGCAGGTAACTATATTGATAATGAAGATGAGGCATCAGAAGGAACAGGAAATGTACAAGACGGTTCATTAGCAACAAAAGTTATCGATTTATTAGGTGGAAAAGAAAATATTGCTGACGTAGATGCTTGTATGACACGCTTACGTGTAACAGTAAAAGATTTAGATGTTGTTGCACCAGAAGCACAGTGGAAACAAAATGGTGCTTTAGGGCTTATTGTAAAAGATAAAGGTGTACAAGCGGTATATGGTCCGAAAGCTGACGTATTAAAGTCAGACATTCAAGATATGTTAGGTGCGTAATAATATGAAATTGCTAACTTTAAACTGTCATTCTTGGCAAGAAGAGAATCAAATAGAAAAGATACAATACCTTGCTAAAGTAATTCAAGAAGAAGAGTACGATGTCATCGCATTGCAAGAAGTAAGTCAGTCCATACAAGCTGAAAATGTATGCGGTAACAAGAAAGAAGATAATTTTGGACTTTTACTATTAGAAGAGTTAAAAGCGCTACATGTAAAAGATTACAATATTACTTGGGATTTCTCTCATATTGGTTATGACGTGTATGAAGAAGGATTAGCAATTATAACGAAGCATAATATTATAAAAGAAGATACGTTCTTCATTTCAGAAAACGAGGATACAACGTATTGGAAAACGCGTAAAATTGTAAGTGCAACAATTGCTTATAATGGTAAGGATATAACGTTTTACTCTTGCCATCTCGGTTGGTGGAATGATGAAGAAGAGTCATTCGAAGGTCAAGTCGATCGTTTGATGGAGCGTGTAGATAGCAATAAGCTCGCCTTCTTAATGGGGGATTTTAATAACAATGCTCGGTTGGAAGGCGAAGGTTATGAGTATATGATGCAAAAAGGGTTGTATGACACATATGAATTAGCAATAGAGAAGGATGAAGGAACGACTGTCCAAGGTGAGATTGCTGGTTGGGATGAAAATAAACATAATTTGCGAATCGATCTAATATTGTGTAACCAAAGTAAAAAAGTTCATTCTTCAAAAGTTATTTTTAATGGTACAAACAGAAATGTAATTTCAGATCATTTCGGTGTAGAGGTTCAATTGGATATATAATAGAAGAAATCCTCACAGAGAATAAAAGCTGTGAGGATTTTTTTTAGGAATACAAGTATTTCCAAGAGAAAATACTTGTATTTTTTATGACATTTCATATATATTTGTTATTATTGAATGTAAAACCGATTTGGTCATTTTGTATTCATACTTTGACTCACTTCGTTATATAATGAAGTAAGTGAAAGTTAATGGGAAAAAATAGTACGTTTTTGGTTAATACACGATGTAGAAAGTGATATAATTGCAAAATGCATGTATCATTTTCTAAAGAAGGAAAAATATATAATTAGGTGATAACTTCTATGAAACAAATTTGGCGTATTTATAAGACTGATTTACGGAATGTAGCCAAACATTGGGCTGCAATTGTTATTGTTTTAGGATTAATGATTTTACCATCGTTATATGCATGGTTTAACATTAAAGCTTCTTGGGATCCATATGGAAATACAAAAGAGGTTCCCATTGCAGTTTCTAACCAAGATGCAGGTTCTAATTTAAGAGGGAAAGATATTAATATCGGGAAAGAGATTGTAGACTCCCTTAAGAAAAACAAAAATCTTGGCTGGAAATTTGTAGATGAAAAACAAGCAATTTACGGAGTTGAGCGTGGGGATTATTATGCAAGTATTACGATTCCAAAAGACTTCTCTGAAAAAATCGCAACTGTTCTGGATGAAAATCCGAAAAAACCAGAACTGGATTACTATGTGAATGAAAAAGTAAACGCGATTGCACCGAAGATTACAGCAAAAGGTGCATCAGGTATTACAGAAGAAATTAGTAAAAACTTTGTAAAAACAGCAAACGGTGAGATTTTTAAAATTTTCAATGACCTTGGAATCGATTTAGAAACAAACTTACCAAGTATCGAAAAAGTAAAAGATCTTGTCTTTAAGCTAGAAGCGCAGTTCCCGGAAATGAATACACTTATGGATAAGGCGTTAGATGATGCAACTCGAGCAGAAGATGTTGTGAAAGTAGCGCAGAAAGATTTACCTGTTGTAGAGAGTGTAATAAATGATGGGCAGGAAGCGTTGGCGAATTTAGATAAGTTCTTTGCAAGACAAGATCAAACATTAAAAAATGCTCCAGGGACGATAAGAAATGATTTAGTGGCAGCAAAAGGCGTTATGGATAGTGCAGCTGCATTTACTGACTTTTTAATGAATCCAGGTGTAGAATTAAATATTCCTGATTTGTCTGGAATGAATGGATTACCTGAATTCCCAGCGAGACCAGATCTTTCTAAGTTGAATAGCGATGGGTATAAAGGGATAGCACAAAATATTAATCAAACAGTAAATAATGTTTTAAGCTCATCACGTGCAGGAACAGCTTATGCACAAAGTGTTATGGATGGATTGCAAAATGGAAGCGTTGATCCAGAGATAGCTAAGAAAAATATTTCGACTATATCTAATAATCTTCAAACGCATATTGACAATCTTTCTTATGTAATTGATGTTATGGCTCGTTTAGAGCAAGGGGCTCAAACTGAGTTTGGGCAAAATTTCTTTAAAACAAGAAAAGAGCATTTAACGGATATTAAGAATGGACAACAAGATTTAAATAATCGTTTTAAACGTTTAAACGATTTAATTAGCACAGGTCAGGAAGTTAAACAAGATGTGCGTGATGGAATTAATCAGAAATTAAATGAAACAAATGCTTTAATCGATCGAGCTGAAAAAGATTACAATGAAACGTTTGTAGCTGATTATAAAAAGGCAGTTAGCGCGGTAGATCAAGCTAAAGCTGATGCAAATCAAATATATGATAATGCAAAAGCAGATTATGATAAAGCAAAAAATAGCCTTGAAGGTGCAAAAGCAGATTTACAGAAAGCAAAAGAAGATGTACAAAATAGAGGTATTAACGGTTTAGATTCAACGAAAGTAGCTTTAAATAGCTTAAATGGTCAATTCCAATCTGGAATCGGTTTAATTGATGATATGATTCCAGTTCTAGAAAGTACAAATAAGGTTTTAGCGGATGTAAATAGTGATAAAAACCTTAATAATGGAATCGTAAAATTAAACAAAGCGAAAAGCAGCTTACAAAAAGGTGTAGAGGCAACGAATAAGGGAATTACACTTCTTAACAATGGCCAGAAACCTACAAAAGATGTAATTGAAAGTATTAACAACGCTGCGAAGGGCGGATCAGCTCAATTAACAGATGTATTATCGACGTATGATTCAGAAATTGTACCTAATTTCAATACAGCAATTGCTCGTACAAAAGAGATGTCGAAAAATACAACTCAAATTTTAAATGATGCAGACAAAAAGCTTCCAGATGTTAAAAAATTACTAGAAGATTCATCAAAAGGCTTAGTAGACGGGAAAAAGAAATTAGCAGATATTAAAGCTGAAATGCCGGAGACTGAGAAAAAGATTAAAGAATTAGCAGATAAAATTCGTGATTTTGAATCTGAAGAGGATTTAAAAGACATCATACGCTTATTGAAAAACGATGTTGAAAAGCAAAGTGATTACTTTGCGAATCCAGTAAATTTAAAAGAGAATAAATTATTTGCGATGCCGAACTACGGTTCAGCGATGTCACCATTCTATACAGTGCTTGCATTATGGGTAGGCGCATTATTAATGGTTTCATTATTAACGGTAGAAGTACACGAAGAGGGCGCGAATTATAAGAGCCATGAAATTTACTTCGGACGTTTATTAACATTTTTAACGATAGGTCTTTCACAAGCGTTTATCGTATCGATGGGAGATATATTCTTACTTGGTACGTACGTAGTCGATAAGTTCTGGTTTGTGTTATTTAGTTTATTTATTGGTGGAGTCTTCGTTTGTATCGTATACTCACTCGTTTCTATTTTCGGAAACGTTGGGAAATCGATGGCGATCATTTTACTTGTACTGCAAGTAGCAGGATCGGGCGGAACATTCCCAATCCAAATGACACCAGCGTTCTTCCAAGCGATTTATCCGTTCTTACCATTCACATACGCAATTAGCGCAATTCGTGAAACAGTTGGCGGAATGCTTTGGGATATCGTAACGCGAGATTTACTTGTGTTAAGTGCTTTCGTAGTAGTTATGATCGTTGCTGCGTTATTACTGAAAACACCAATTAACAAATCAAGTGAAAAATTTGTTGAGAATGCAAAAGGAAGTAAAATCATTCACTAAAATAAAAGGTTCCTACCGATAGAGGTAGGAACCTTTTTGTTTAATCAAATTTTAATTTTTTTAATGCTTCTGCGAATGGGGTATTTAATGGTTCTTCTTCTTTTTTCTGTTGTTTCATATATTTTTGAACGTCGCGTTTATCGGCTTTGTTTCCAGATTCTTTTTTACGTCGCTCTTGGAATGTTGATAATTTCTCGCGATAGCCACATTTACATGCGAAAATTTGGCCTGCACCCTCACCACGTAATTCTAGTTTCTTTTTACATTGCGGACAGCGAGCGTTTGTTGTACGAGATACATTTTTACGATGACCACATTCACGATCTTGGCATACGAGCATTTTTCCCTTTTTGCCGTTTACTTCTAGCATTGGTTTACCGCAATCTGGACAAGACTTCGTTGAAATGTTGTCATGTTTATATTTTTTATCACTCGATTTAATTTCAGAAACAATTTCTTTCGTATAGTTCTTCATTTCCGAAATGAATACTTCTTTCTTTAATTTTCCTTTTGCAATTGCTTCAAGTTTTTGTTCCCACTCACCAGTTAGTGTAGGTGATTTTAATTCTTCTGGTACTAAATCAAGTAATTGACGACCTTTTGATGTAATGTGAATATCTTTACCACGTTTTTCAATTAAGAAAGAATTGAAAAGTTTGTCGATAATATCTGCACGTGTCGCTACAGTACCTAATCCACCAGTCGATTTTAACGTATCAGCAAGTTGTTTATTTTGCGTATCCATATATTTTGTAGGATTCTCCATTGCTGAAAGTAAAGTTGCTTCATTAAAGCGTGCAGGTGCTTTCGTTTGACCTGATGTTTGCATAAGTAACTTTACAGTTAATGTATCGCCCTTTTCAATGTGAGGTAGAATCTGCTCTTTTACGTCATCAGTTACATCATCGTCTTCAAATCGATTTTCGTATACTTCCTTCCAACCAGCATGTAAAATCGTTTTTCCGCGTGCAATGAATGTTTCATTACCGACCTTTGTGCGTAACGTTAGTTGTTCGTATTCGAATGCTGGGAATAAAACAGCTAAGAAACGTTTTACAACTAAATCATAAATTTTGCGTTCTTTATCTGTGAATGCTGAGAAATTAACGTATCCTTCTGTTGGAATAATCGCATGATGATCGCTTACTTTACTATCATCAACAAATGATTTGTTAGGTTTGATAGGCTTTTGTAATACTTTATGTGCGAAGGGACGGTATTCTCCAACACCACATGCTTTTAGACGTTCTGGAAGTGTTCCAACGATATCAGATGAAATGTAGCGTGAATCTGTACGAGGGTACGTTAGTACTTTATGCTGTTCATACAATTTTTGCATAATATTTAATGTTTCTTTAGCAGAGTAACCGAACTTTTTATTTGCATCACGTTGCAATTCAGTTAAATCGTAAAGACCAGGAGAGAATGACTTCTTCTGTTTCTTATCAATTTCCACAACAGTAGCATTATGTTTATCTAAACTTTTTACAATACTATCAATTTTTTCTTTATTAAAACTGCGGCTATTGCCATTTGCATCTTGCCAAGTAAGTTTGAGCTTCTCCATTGTTTGAGCTTCGATGCCATAGTAAGTTTGTGCTTTGAAGTTTTTTATTTCATCTTCACGACTAGCAATCATAGCGACAGTAGGCGTTTGTACACGGCCACAATTTAACTGAGCATTAAAGCGAGTTGTTAAAGCGCGAGTTGCGTTAAGACCGATATACCAGTCAGCTTCTGAACGTGCAACTGCTGAAGCGTATAAATTGTCATAGGCTTTACCTGGTTTTAAATTTGCAAAACCATCTTTAATTGCTTTATCGGTTACAGAAGAAATCCATAAACGTTTGATTGGTTTATTTAGCTTAACTTTATCGATAATCCAGCGTGCGACTAATTCCCCTTCACGTCCAGCGTCTGTTGCTACAATAATTTCATTTACATCTTTTCTAAGTAGCTGACTTTTTACAGCATTAAATTGTTTACCAGTTTGTTTAATAACCGTTAATTTCAAACGCTCAGGTAGCATCGGTAAATCTTCTAAATTCCACTTTTTATATTTCACATCATAGCTTTCTGGATCAGCTAATGTAACGAGATGGCCTAAAGCCCAAGTTACAATATATTTACTACCTTCAAGGTAGCCGTTTCCTTTTTTATCACACTTAAGTACACGAGCAATATCTCGTGCAACGGAAGGTTTTTCAGCGATTACAACGCTTTTTGCCATATTAAAAACATCCTTTCAAATTTCCATAAGTTAAATATAGCATACATCTTCTTGAGATTCAGTTTCGCTCCATATTTGAGCTGTTTTTAATGGAGTGAACAAAATCCCAACTGATTAAAGTTTCAATTTATCAGTTGCTCCTATATTAAATAGAAAAGTAAAGAACTTGTTATTTTACTAGAATAAGAGTAGACTTTGAAGTAGATGAATAAGAAACACATGGGAGTTTGTGGATACAAACTGAGAGTATGACTACTAGTCCGTCATTGACCATTTGAACCTGTTGGATAATGCCAGCGTAGGGAGAGTGTAAAAGCACATGTTCAGGCACTTTGCGTACGCGCGAAGTGTCTTTTTGTGTATCTCCCATCATTATAGTTAGGAGATGAAAAGGATGAATATGAAAGAAATTAGTAAAGTAGTGGATTTGGTGAGAGAATCTAATCCGCTCGTTCATAATATTACAAATGTTGTTGTAACAAATTTTACTGCTAACGGTTTGTTGGCACTTGGAGCATCGCCTGTAATGGCGTATGCAAAAGAAGAAGTAGCAGAAATGGCTAGCATTGCTGGAGCGTTAGTATTAAATATGGGGACACTTCGTCCTGAAGAAGTAGAAGCGATGTTACTCGCGGGTAAATCAGCAAATGCGAACAATGTGCCAGTACTATTTGACCCAGTTGGTGCAGGAGCAACTTCGTATCGAACAGAAGTTGCGAGACATATTCCAGCCGAAATAGATTTAGCAATTATCCGCGGAAATGCGGCTGAAATAGCAAATGTTATTAATGAGAAATGGGAAATTAAAGGGGTAGACGCTGGTACTGGAAATGGCAATGTTGTAAGTATTGCAAGGCAGGCAGCAGATGAACTAAATACAGTTGCGGTCATTACTGGAAAAGAAGATGTTGTTACAGATGGAGAGAGAACTATTGTTATTCGAAATGGTCACCCTATTTTAACGAAAGTTACGGGAACAGGTTGTTTACTAACTTCTGTAATAGGAGCATTTGTAGCAGTGGAAAAAGATTATGTAAAAGCAGCAGTAGCCGCATTAACGTTTTATGGTGTAGCTTCGGAACTGGCAGCTGCTAAGGCGGTAGAAAAAGGGCCTGGTAGTTTCCAAATTGAATTTTTAAATCAATTAGCTAATACAACTTCAGGTGATATTGAGAAGTATGGGAAGATTGTGGAGTTAGAGTAAGAGGGAGTGAAAGAAATGGCACGCATTGAAATAGATAAAATGTCTAAGCTATTGCAAGTGTATTTTATTATGGGAAGTAATAACTGCACGAGGGATCCTTTAGCTGTATTGAAAGAAGCGTTAGATGGTGGAGTGACACTTTTTCAGTTTCGCGAGAAGGGGGAAGGTTCTTTAATCGGAGAAGATAGAGTGCGCTTTGCAAAAGAATTGCAGACGCTTTGTAAGGAATATAGTGTTCCTTTCATTGTAAATGATGATGTAGAATTAGCCATTGAATTAGATGCAGATGGTGTTCATGTTGGACAAGATGATGAAGGAATTACATCTGTTCGTGAAAAAATGGGAGATAAAATTATCGGCGTATCTGCTCATACAATTGAAGAAGCACGCTTTGCAATCGAAAATGGAGCAGATTATTTAGGCGTTGGACCTATTTTCCCAACGAGTACGAAAAAAGATACGAAAGCGGTTCAAGGAACGAAAGGATTAGCTTATTTTAGAGAACAAGGAATTACAGTGCCAATCGTTGGTATTGGTGGGATTACAATTGAAAATACAGCGGCAGTTATAGAAGCGGGTGCGGACGGTGTTTCAGTTATTTCAGCAATTAGTTTAGCTGAATCTGCGTATGAAAGTACGAGAAAATTAGCTGAAGAAGTAAAGAGAAGTTTGTAGGGAAGGAAGTGTAGTATTTTAAGTGCTACATGGAGAAATAGACTGCCCAAAAATTTAAACAAACATTTGATTAAAAAAGCACAAACCTTTTTAAATAAAGGTTTGTGCTTTTTCTTTAAAACATAATTGAAATTAAGAGCATTCCAATTCCGATAGAAGTAAATGTTGCAATTAGACCCGGAATCATAAAACTATGATTTAATACGTATTTACCGATACCTGTTGTACCAGTGCGGTCAAAGTTAATGGCAGCAACGATTGTCCCATAGTTTGGAATGAAGAAGTATCCATTTACTGCAGGGAACATCGCAATCAGTAGCGCTGGTGGAATGCCAAGGGATAGTCCAAGTGGCATTAAGGCACGAACTGTTGCTGCTTGGCTGTACAGTAAAATAGATAGAATGAATAGTGCGATGGCAAATAGCCAAGGTGCACTTGTTACTAAATGCTGAATGGATCCTTGAATCATATTTAAGTTTCCATTAAAGAAAGTATCTCCCATCCAAGCGATACCGAAAATAGCAACAACTGCTGTTGCTCCTGCTTTAAAGACGTTACCAGACACAATGCTTTCTACATTTGGTTTACAGAAAATAATAATAAGAGCCGCGATAGTTAACATAACCATCTCAATTGTGTTCGGCATGGAAAGACGAGCTAACTTCCCATCAACTGTCCATCCTGGACGAAGTGCTTCAAATGAACCGAGAAGTACAACAAGGAAGGTTCCTACAAGGAAAAGGATAACTGATAATTTTGCACCCTTTACACCTACAAATTCTTTTTTCTCTTCAAGCTTAGGAATCATTCCTTCTTTTAATCGTTTTAAGTATTCAGGGTCTTCACTTAATTCTTTTCCCATCTTACTAGCAACAAATGCAGCTATCATACAAGCGATGAAAGTAGAAGGGATACTTACTTTTAAAATATCTAATAAGGTGATTTTATAGTCAGCTAACATTGCTAAAAGTGCAACTGTTGCAGCTGATATAGGACTAGCTGTAATTGCTTGTTGGGAAGCAATTACGGCAATTGACATTGGTCGTTCTGGTCTAATTCCCGATTCGCGAGAGACTTCAGCGATAACAGGAAGTACAGAATAAGCAACGTGACCAGTTCCTGCACAAAGTGTAAATAAATAAGTAACAATTGGAGCAAAGAATGTAATGCGTTTTGGATTTTTTCGTAATGCCTTTTCAGCTAGATGAACAAGGTAGTCCATTCCTCCAGCGGCTTGGAGTGCACCAGCAGCTGTAATTACTGCCAAAATCATAAGCATTACATCGATAGGAGGCGCCGTTGGTTGTAAGTGGAAGACAAAAACGAGTATTGCCATACCAACTCCACCCATTACTCCTAAACCAACTCCGCCTAGGCGTGCACCAATAAAAATACAGAGTAACAAGGTAAGAAATTGTAGCCAAAACATGATAAACTACCTCCGAAATTCATTAGTTAAGATATATTCGAATAGTTTAATTTGAATGAAAATTAAATAAATACCCGAAGAAATCCTTGTTATTTATACATTTTTTATTATATAACACAAAAAAAGTAACATTCACGTACTTTTTGAAATTATTTTGAAAAAGCAATGCATTAAAAATTTGTATTTATATCTCTAAATAAGTAGACATTTTGATTTATATGTTGTAATCTTTGAAAGAGAATAAATTAATTCTCATAGAACTCCCATATCGTTCAACTCGTTCAGCGAGAAAGGCAAACTGATGGAAACATGAGGACGCAAAACTACAGGAGCTAAGGTCGAAAGGCTACGCTAGCCAGTTACCGGACGGATAGGGTTGGTCTTGGCCAATGCTTTTACATTGGCTTTTTTTTATTCTCGAACATATTGAGAAACATTTTCAAACAAAATATTCATATATTTTGTTTTTTTGTTTATGTTGATTAAGGAAGGTGGATATTAATGAAAAAATATTGGCATAAGTTATCGTTCCTTCAAAAGAACGTCTTATTAACCGTATTAGTTATTTTGACACTTGTTGGAAGTATGGGTGCATTAAGTTTCAACATGTTTCAAAATAGTATGATGTCTTTATTTGAAAGGCAGTCTATTGAAACAGGAGAAATAGTATTGAAAAAATTGGATGTAGAATTAGTTAGAGACATGGCGAAAGATCCTACAGCCGAAAAAGTGAAAAAAGAAAAGTTAACAGAGAAATTAGATGAAGTGTCAAAAGAATTGAAAAGTGTTGGACAAAC
This sequence comes from Bacillus sp. FSL R9-9497, assembly GCF_038005805.1. Classification (NCBI taxonomy): domain Bacteria; kingdom Bacillati; phylum Bacillota; class Bacilli; order Caryophanales; family Bacillaceae; genus Bacillus; species Bacillus sp. FSL R9-9497. Next base: position 410,662 of record NZ_JBBOTY010000001.1, read on the forward strand.
GTATGTTACAGGAGCAAAGCCGAATGAAAAGCGAGAATTACAACTCGTTGGTTTGACTACAGAGTTAACAAATGCGTTTCCTATAAAGCCGGGAGATTATTATGAACAACCCGCTCATTGGATGAAGGCATACGATAAAGTGATTGATACGAAAAAGGCCCAAATAACAGAAGTATATGAAGATGAAATAGGTTCGTGGGTGACAATATTAGAACCAATTACAGATGGAGAAAACAATATTGTTGCAATTATTGCGGCTGACTTAGATGCTTCCATTGTTCCTATTACAAAAGAGAAGTTTATGATACAGGGCTTACTCTTTATCATTATTTCATTAGCAATTGCGACTATTACTCAATTCTTTATCGTGCGTCACTCGTTAGCTCCATTAAAAGATTTACGAGAAGGGTTACGTAAAATTGGTGAAGGTGACTTAAGTGTTAAATTAAAAGAAAGACCAGATGATATTGGAATTATTAATGTTTATTTCAATAACACGATTGAAAAATTTAAAGGGATTATAGATAAAGTAAGGCAAACTGCTGAGCAAGTTTCTTCTTCTTCACAAGAATTGTCGGCGAGTACAGAGGAAAACAGCATGGCAGTTCAAGAGATTGCAAGTTCTATTGAAGGTTTAAGAGTAGGGGCACAGTCTCAAAAAACTTCAGTACAACAATGTTTAGGAATTGTACATGGAATGGAAGATAAGGTAGAAGAAATAACTGGGGCTGCAAAACAAGTTGCGGTTGCTTCTGAAGGTATGGAACAACATTCAATTGAAGGTAATGAAGTGATTGGACAAATTATTAATCAAATGAGTTTAATCCAAAATGCAGTACAAGATTTATCTTCCATCATTTATTCGTTAGAAACAAGGTCAAAAGAAATTAGTGATATCGTAACTGTAATTACAGGTATTTCAAATCAAACAAATTTATTAGCTTTAAATGCTTCTATTGAGGCTTCACGTGCTGGAGCAGCTGGAAGAGGGTTTGCAGTTGTTGCTGATGAAGTACGAAAATTAGCAGAACAAACGGAAGCGTCTGCAAAAGATATAGCGAAATTAATTGGTGAAACACAAGCTGAGACAGAAGATGCTGTAGTTTCCATGCAAAAAGGTTCAAGAGAAGTAGAAACTGGAATTTCGCTTGTTCAAAGTAGTGGAGATTTCTTTGAAAAAATCTCAAAATCAGCGCAATCTGTTACAGATCAAGTAAAAGCTGTTTCTGGTAATTCGAGTGACATTTTACAAAATAGCCAGAATATTGTTCAAGTCGTAAATGAATTATCACATATTGCAAATACTTATGCCAACAGCAGTAGTAATGTTGAAGAAAGCATGAAAGAGCAAGAAATATCAGTACAAGATATTGCAGAATTAGCGACTTCTTTAAGTTGGCTTTCTCAGGAATTACAAGAGCTTATTGGTGAGTTTAAAAGCGAATAAGGAGAAAGTTCAATTCTAATCAAGGGAATCCTCCCTTGATTATGAATTGAACTAATCTGCCCTTTAATAAGGGATGAAAAAGGTGTGAATTTTCACACCTTTATTATATTTAAGAGAGGAATTTACATAAATATGAAATTAGCAATTTCTTATAGTGAGATGGTAAAAGAATTTTTAGGAAAAGTAGAAGGAAGTATTAAAATACCTAAAGATGTGCAAGGAACGGAACTTAGGATAAAAAGGAAAACGGAACTGTTTTCAAATTTGACTCACATTGTGGATTTAATAGGAGCGACTACAACGTGGTTATATCATATTTCTAAAGAAAAACATATTGTCGTGCTTTATCATGTAAGAGGAGGTTTATTTCCGATTACTATTGAAGTTTCTAATTTTCTCTCCTATGAAAGTTTAAATTTACAAATTGAAGAGCAACTGGAGCAAATTAAAGAAATGAATGAGGAAGAAATAGAAGAGTTTCAAAACGGTAATACATTATATGAAATGTCACCTATTATTATTGGTGAAACATATTATGAGCTACAAGACATGAATACATTACAATTTGTATTTAGTAAAAATATGAAAAGTGTAGAAATAATATTTAATAGTGTTAATTGGAAAGAGACAACGATTACTCGTTATGCACAACAAATACAAGGTGTTTTAATTGATATATCACAAAATACTAATAAGTATATAAAACGTTTTAATATTATTACAGAGGCCGAGATGGCACTTTATAGTCAAGTGAATGATACGACAGCAGTATATCCTGAGAAAAGTATCGTCGATATGTTCTATAATACTGTTACTCAATTTCCAAATCGTATAGCTTTATCTTCAAGGGAAGGTACTTTAACTTATGAGGAGCTAAATAAAAAAAGTAATCAAATAGCTCATATGTTAATTAAAAACGGCGTCCAATTAGGAGACTATGTTGGAATATTTATGAAACGTAGCATAGACACAGTAGTAAGTATGGTAGCTATATTAAAAGCTGGTGCAGCGTATGTTCCAATTGATCCAGATTATCCCGAAAGTAGAATACAGTACATTATTCAAGATAGCCAAGCGAAAGTTATATTGATGAAAGAGACGCCTATAACATGTGATGGGGTTCAAACAGTTTCAATGTATGATAGTGAAACTTATGAAGATATAGATGTAAAGTTGTCTATTCATTGTGACGATGTAGCTTATATGATTTATACATCTGGTTCAACAGGGAATCCAAAGGGAACGATGTTAGCACATAGAGGCGTTGTTAATCTGTATACTTGGATGAAAAAGCAATATGAATTGACAGAAGAGGATGTATTTGCCCAATTTCCTTCCTTTAGTTTCGATGCCTCTGTATGGGAGTCATTTGCTTCTTTATTCTGCGGAGGAAACTTGTATGTATTACTAGAGGAAGAGCGATTGTCTGTAGAAGCATTTGCAAATGCAATCTATAAAGTGAAAGCAACTTCAATCTTGGCATTAGCAACAATTTTTGTTCGACAAGTAGCAACTTATTTAGCAGAAGAAGATATATATAAGCTAGCTTCCCTAAAAAGAATTGCGATTGGCGGTGAAATGTTGCCTGTAGAGGTTATTAAATTGTGGAGAGAAAGAATAGGTACAAATGTTGAAATTTATAATGTATACGGACCGACAGAATGTACTGTAGTGACGACAACCTATAAAATACCTAGTCAGTTAAATGAGGATGTTGCGAGTATTCCCATTGGTAAACCATGTGCTAATTATCAAGTTATGATTTTGGATGAGAATATGAATCTTTGTCCAATTGGTGTACCTGGTGAATTATATATAGATTCAGTGGGATTAGCAAAAGGGTATTTTAATAAGCCTAATAAAACAATTGAAGCTTTTATTCCGAACCCTTTCAATCCTATAGTCAATATATATAAAACAGGTGATATCGTTAAGTTGCTAGAGGATGGAAATATAGAGTTTTTACATCGGAAAGATGATCAAGTAAAAATTAGAGGACATCGTATTGAACTAGGAGAAATCCAAAGTAAAATTTCTCATAATCATAATATAAAAGAAAATGCTGTTTTTGCTAAGAAGAGTAAGGAAGGTAGCCAATATTTAATCGCGTTCTATACAACTTTAAATAAAAAAGAAATACCAGAATTAGTTTATCAGTTACAAGAGCAATTACCAGATTATATGGTGCCATCTAAACTAATTTATATTAATGAATTACCACTTACACCTAATAAAAAGATTGATGTTAAGAAGTTAGCTCAGTTAGAAGAAAAGTATGAACCGGTTCGTCTACAAGAATATGTTGCACCTTCTAATAAAGCAGAAAAACAAATAGCGAACGCTTGGGCAGAAGTATTAGGAATTTCAAAAGTTGGAGTACATGATGATTTCTTTACAATTGGTGGACATTCATTAAAAGTATTACGAGTCTTAACATTGTTAAAAGAAGATTTCTCACATTTAACAATTCAAGATTTCTTTAAAGAAAGAACGATATATGGATTAGCTCGAATTGAGCGAGAAGTAAAAGTAGAGAAAGAAGAAGTATTTCGTGAATATAAAGTGATTCACGAACCAGATACTATCACGTATGCAAACGTTTTGGAAGAAACCCAGATTTCAAATGTCTTTTTAACAGGAGCTACTGGTTATTTAGGATCACACATATTATATGAATTGTTGAGAGATACATCTGCTACTATTTATTGTTTAGTAAGACCAACGAAAGATGTGCAGCAAAGAATTATAGATACATTAACAGGCTACTTTAATGATATATGTGAAGAATGGTTACAGCGTATACAGGCCGTAGCTGGTGATCTGGGAGAAGAGTATCTTGGGATGAGCGAAGAAGAATTTATGTTCATCAGTTCTAAGATGGATACGATAATTCATTGCGGTGCAGATGTAAGACATTTTGGAGATGTAAAACAATTTGAAAATATAAATGTCCAAGGAACTAGCCGTATGCTAGCATTAGCGGAGAAAGGTGCTACATTCCATTTTATTTCTACAATTGGTATCCCGTTAGAATTAGCGGTAGATCAATGGGATACATACATGAAAACTGGTGATTTTAATTACAGTGTAGACTTAGAGAATGTATATTCAAATAGTAAACTACAAGCGGAAAACATTGTTCGTGAAGCAATGAAAAATGGTTTGCGCGGAAATATTTATCGTGCAGGTAATTTAGCATGTCATTCAGAAACAGGTTCGTTCCAACAAAATATTGAAGGAAACGCATTTTATCGTCTTATTAAAACAATGCTATTAATTGGGAAAGCACCAAATGTGAAGTGGAAAGTTGATTTCACACCAATTGATTTTGCTAGTAAATCAATTGTATCGTATTTACAAGATGCGCAAATTGTAGGAGAGACGTTACATATTTGTCATCCACATCAAATTGAGTTTGAACAATTTATACAGCTAATTGGAGAGTGTGGATACAATCTTGAAATGGTTCCACTTTCAGAATATGTAAATACCGGACTTGCATTAGCGAAGGGAAATGAAGTAATAGCAGAGTTAATTGCTTCTCAAGTTGCAGGAGATGGAGCGCAGCAATCTGAAATTGTAATGGGTACGCGTAGAACGAATGAATGGATTAAGAAAAAAGAATTGATAGTACCAGCAATTAATAAAGAATTTATTCAGCAGTTATTAGCTCATGGTGAAAAAGTTGGTTATTTTCCAAAAATAATGAAATGATTATGCATGCTTTTGTTTGTTCAATAAAATAAATCATGCTACAATGAAAACGAATTAAGGACCGGGGAGCCAATTGGCTGAGAGGATGTAAGTAAACATCGACCCTCAACCTGATCTGGATAATGCCAGCGTAGGGAGTTACTTAAAGTGATGTAGCATATGTTATTCTGTAATAACTTGCATACAAGGCTTTCCTACGCAGTAGGAAAGCCTTTTCTTATTTTTGAAATTTAATTTTATAAGGGGGATTTTATTATGTCACAACAAGTTACAATGTCATTTTCAGTAGTACCACAAGCGAAAACGAAAGATGTATATTCTGTTGTCGATAAAGCAATTGAAGTTGTGCAACAATCGGGAGTTCGTTATGAAGTAGGGGCAATGGAAACAACTTTGGAAGGAGAATTAGATGTACTTCTTGATGTCGTTAAACGTGCGCAACAAGCTTGCGTCGACGCTGGAGCAGAAGAAGTGATTACTTCTATTAAAATCCATTATCGTCCAAGCACTGGTGTAACGATAGATGAAAAGGTTTGGAAGTACCGTGATGAATATGCAAAACCAGAAGCAATCTAAACTTATTACAACTATTTGGCTTATCCTTCTCATTGCGATATGGGAAGGATCTGTTTCATTATTTAAAATCGAACCGTGGATTTTACCAAAGCCTTCTGCCATTGTTCAAGAATTAATTGGGATGAAAGATTTACTATTACCAAATACGATGCAAACACTGCAGGAAGTTATAATTGGACTATTCTTTGCAATTTTATTGGGGACGAGCATCGCAATTATTATGGACGTTATACCGTTATTTCGTATTTTAATAAATCCATTGCTCGTTATTTCGCAAACAATTCCAATTGTTGTACTTGCACCGCTATTTATTATTTGGTTTGGATATGGGATGTTACCGAAAGTAATGGTCGTAATACTCGTTTGTTTCTTCCCAATTGCGCTTAGTATTTTAGAAGGTTTTCAAACAGTAGATAAAAACATGCTGAAACTGTTACAAACAATGAAGGCGACAAAATGGCAAGTTTACCAGAAAGTAAAATTTCCAGCAGTGCTTCCATACTTTTTCTCAGGTTTAAAAATTGCAGTTACATATAGCGTAATGGGGGCAATTATCGGAGAATGGCTCGGTGCAAGTGAAGGATTAGGCGTTATGCTTACGAGGGCTACAAAATCCTTTTTGACTGCCCGAGTATTTGGTGTTGCAGCAATCATCGTTATAGTGACATTATTCCTGTATTTTATCGTAGAGTTTATGGCAAGAATAACAGCACCATGGATATATAGAAAGGACGGCAGAAAATGAAAAAAGGTTTGAAAGTTATGTTAGCTGCCTTAGTAGCGGTAGGTGTGGCTGGATGTAATCCGGCGAAGAAAGAAGAAAGTGCAAGTAAAGATCAAAAAGTAAAAGTAGTATTAGATTGGTTTCCAAATACGAATCATACTGGCTTGTATGTAGCGCAAACGAAAGATTATTACAAAAAGCAAGGATTAGATGTAGAAATTATTCAACCAGGTGACAATGTAACAGCAGAGCAAATGATAGCATCAGGAAAAGCAGACTTCGCAATAAGCGCACAAGAAAATGTAACGTTAGCTCGTGTAGAAGGAATTCCTGTTGTATCTGTAGGAGCGATTATTCAGCATAACACTTCAGCGTTTGCATCGCTTAAGAAAGACAATATGACGTCCCCGAAAGATTTTGAAGGTAAACGTTACGGCGGCTGGGGAGGACCAGCAGAAGAAGCGACATTAAAGACGATTATGGATAAACATCAAGCTGATTTTAATAAAGTTGAAAAAATCATCTTAGGACAAACCGATTTCTTTAAATCAATTGGCCGTGATGCAGACTTTGAATGGATTTATTACGGATGGGATGGTATTGAAGCGAAGCGTCAAGGAAAAGAGTTAAATACGATTATGGTGAAGGACTTAGATCCAGCGCTTGATTTCTATAGTCCTGTTATTATTACGAGTGAAAAACATACGAAGCAAGATAAAGACTTTGTGAAAAAGTTTATGAGTGCAACGACAGAAGGTTATAATTTTGCAATTAAGGAACCGAAAGAGGCTGCTGATATTTTAATTAAAGCTGTTCCAGATGTGAATAAAGATTTAGTTCAAGAAAGCCAAAAATGGTTAAGTACGAAGTATCAAGATGATGCTAAAGCATGGGGAGTACAGAAGGAAGAAATTTGGACGAATTACATGAATTTCTTATATGACAACAAAGTTATTAAAAAGAAAATCGATGTAAAAGATGCTTTTACAAATGAATTCCTTCCAAGTGAAAAATGAGCGGATTACAAATAAAAAATATAGTGAAATCTTTCGACGGAAAGAATGTATTAGAGAATATTAGTGCCTCTATACAAGAGGGAGAGTTTGTTTCCTTTGTAGGACCGAGTGGTTGCGGGAAAAGCACATTATTAAACATGATTGCAAATGTTGAAAAACCAACAAGCGGGAACGTAACGTATAAAGATAAGCAAGTACAAGAGCAAGATGTTGTTAGTTATATGCCACAACAAGATTTATTACTACCGTGGCGATCAGCTTTGCAAAATATCGTTCTTCCGTTAGAAATTGAAGGAAAGCCGAAAAAGCAAAGGCTGACAGAAGGAATGGAAGCATTAAAGCAGTTCGAACTAGATGAATATGCAGACCATTATCCAGATGAATTGTCTGGTGGTATGCGTCAAAGAATTAGTTTTCTGCGCACATATTTATGTGAAAAGCCAATTATGCTGCTTGATGAGCCTTTTGGAAAGTTAGATGCATTTACAAAAATGGAAGTACATAGCTGGCTTTTAAACTCTTGGCATCAAGAGAAGCAAACAATCATTATGGTTACACATGACTTAGATGAGGCAATCTTGCTTTCAGATCGCGTATTTATTTTATCTCAAAGACCAGCGTCAATAGTTGGTGAGGTACAAGTGAAATTACCTAGACCGAGAACGATGGATATGTTAACATCACTCGAATTAAAAAAGGATAAAGAAGAGATTTTAAGTGTGTTAGCTCCTTATATGAAAAAATAGAAAAAGCTGATGTTTTAATTTTAGACGAACGGACTAATCATTTGGATGTAGAAACTAAGATGGCTTTACAGGAAGCGTTACAACAATACAAAGGAACGGTTTTAATTGTCTCACATGAACCTTCTTTCTATGAATCGTGGATAACAAAAGTATGAAATATAGAAGAATGGAATACTCAACAATATGAATAAAGAAAAGGCATTAGCTTTTATGAGCTAATGCCTTTTCTTTGTGATTAACATGATTTTCGAGAACTCTTACATGAGAATTGTATGAAGAAGCACTCTTATGGTGCGCTTATAAGCGTGCTTTTTCTTTTGTTATATTTATAATAATACGAAAGCCTTTCCCTAACAGGTGACTATCTTTCTTTATATATATAGATAGTTCAAAGTGGAATGAAAATAATTCCTATATGTAAAGAATAATATGGATATTATAGGAAGACAATAGAAATTAAAGGAAATTCATGTAAAATTCAAATGAACTTCATATAAACTTCATATTATAAAATGAATGTATAAACTTAATATAATTATAATAAGTTATTATTATAATTTGATTTTCCGTAAAATTAAAAGTTTGAATTTAGGAGGTATTACTCAAACCTAAATTCAAACTTTAGTGAAGTAATTAATGGATATTACGTCTAGTTTTCGCTAATGACGGCATTTAAAAGTTCGGCAGGATTACCTGTTCCTGCACCGCCAATTGTAATAGACCCACCAGGAGGAATTTCACCATTCCATCCTGCGTTCGTAATTACATAATGATTATTTGTTTTACTACTAATTTTAGAATCCCAAACTTGTGTTAAATTGCCGCTATAATCAAATTCTAATTTCCAATTTTTAATAGGAGTCGTTCCATTATTTTTAATTATAATCGAGAAGTTATAACCACTGCCCCAATTCGAAGTGACTGAAAATGTAGCAGTACCATTTCCATCAGGAGGTGTTGTATTAGCTTCATCTGTTTTGACAGTAAAAGCGGTAGGTTGTGATTTATTTCCAGCAGCATCTTTGGCAATTACTGAAAATGTGTATTCCGTATTAGGTTTTAAGTTTTTAATTGTAATGCTATTTGTTGTTGTACTCCATTTCTCTTCTCCAGCAGTAATTTCATATTCCGTAACTCCTACGTTATCAGTAGATGCAGTCCAGTTTAATTGAACTGAGTTTGAATTTTTATTCGTAACTACAATGTTTTTAACATTCGTTGGTGGCTCAGTATCTTTTTGACTAATAGGTCCACCAAGTAATTCTTTTACTAGCGTATCAAGTAATTTTGGACCACTACAACTATATTTTGGACTTGTGCGGCAATCTCCGCTTAGTTCCCAAAACATTGCTCCACTTAAACCTTTCGTCTTTATATAGTCTGTTTTGTATTTCATAGATTCATTGTCATCGTAGCTAATAAATGTGCCTGTAGTTGCATTATATAAATAAGGTACTTTAGCTGTGTCATTCCAGTAGCGTACAAAACCATTTTTATTAACGTAATTGGCTGCTAAATCACCGTAATCATACACACCCGTGTCACCGGTAGAATAATCATCCCAAGTACCTTTAGAAGCAAGTTTCCCATCACTACCTGGTTTGCAAGGTTGATATTGTCCGTTATTTTCTTTGCCACAACTTTTCCAGCCACGTCCGTAAAAGGGTACGCCTAATACTAGTTTATCGACTGGAACACCTTCATTTGTATAAACATTTATAGCACCATCTACGTAAAAATTCGTATTTGCTGCTGGGTCATTTGGATCCTTATATAGAGCTGCATTATGATTAGAAGTAGCTTCCCATCCGCCGTGGAAATCATATGTCATAATATTAATCCAATCGAGTATTTGAGAAATTCTCTTTAGCTCTGTATGATCAGCGTAGCGTTGGCTTGCGCCTGAAGCGATTGTTAGTAAATATTGTTTGCCATCTTCAGCACCTGCTTTATTCAAAGCATTTCGGACGTCTTGAAGAAGGAGAGTGAAATTTTGCTTATCTTCAGGACGGTAACTACCACCAGGAATCGTTTCAACGCCCGGATATTCCCAGTCTAAATCTACGCCATCAAACCCATATGCGCGAAGAAAAGCTACTGTAGAGTCAGCAAATACTTTTCTTGTTTTTTCATCAGCGGCCATATCAGAAAAGCGGTTAGACCAAGTCCAGCCACCAACGGAAATAATTGTTTTTAAGTGAGGATATTTAGCTTTTAATCGTTTTAGTTCACCGAAATTTCCGCAACGGGCATATTTATCGCAATCTTCCCAAGTTGTCCCTGAGCCAGGATACGATTTGGTAACATCAGCCCATGGTTCCCCGAGTACGAGAGTACCATTAGGAACCTCTTTATTTTGCAATGGTACACCAGATTCTTTACAGTTCCACGTTTGTTTATTTGGATTATCAGGATGAGTAGAAGGGTTTCCATGTTTTCCATTCCAACAAATATCCGCGAAAGCATAGTTAAGGTGAGTAAGTTTTGATGCATCAATGTCAGCAACTTGATAATTACGTCCGTAAACGCCCCACGAAGGAAAGTACCCAACAATTTTTTGACTTTGCTTTGGTGAATCTGCTAATGCGAGATTTGGAGTAATAAAATTTGTGAGAAAAAGAGGTAAGAAAAGTAGTAGGGATAGTAATAGCAGTGTGAATTTTTGAGACCTCATAGCCATTTCTCCTTTCAAAATAAAAGATATATTTAAAGGCATACGCCAATAAATCAAAATGAATCTAGACGTGTGAAACGTCTAGATAAAATGATCAGACATCACGAAGTCTATACAAGGGAGCTGGGGGTGATTAAATCGTAACAAATGTAAGATTTAGTGTAAACGCTTTATTAAGTTGAAAAAGACTTTCTCAATACAAAAAGGCTTGAATACAAACTATATATGAAAACGAAAAATCGGTATGGGAGGAAAAAGCTCATTATAAATAAATTTGAGAAAAAATTGTATGGAGCCAATTATTAAAGACGTAGAAAGATAAGGAAATATCATGTAAAATAATAGTAAAAATATGTAAAGGAGGGAATAGTGTGGATGTGTTTTTGAACATTGCTGAAGAGAAAATTCGACAAGCAATACGGAATGGTGATCTTGATTATATTCCGGGAAAAGGAAAACCACTACAATTAGAAGATCTTTCAATGGTACCTCCAGAACTTAGAATGAGTTATAAAATTTTAAAAAATGCGGGAATGATTCCACCAGAAATGGAACTACAAAAAGATATATTAAAAATAGAAGATCTAATTGCTTGCTGTTATGATGAAGAAGAGAGAAAGAAATTACGAGAAGAGTTAACAGCAAAAACTCTGCGTTTTCAGCAGGTAATGGAAAAGAGAAAGATTAAAGATAGTTCAGCTTTTCGTATGTATCAAGACAAAGTATTTCGTAAATTACGTTAAGAGGGATAAGATGAATACATTTAAAACGATAGAAGAATTAGCGACCTATATCGAAGAACAACAATTGGTACTTCTGTTTATTAAAACGGAAAATTGTGGTGTTTGTGATGTTATGCTAAGAAAAGTAAATTGCGTATTAGAGAATTATGATTACGTAGAGAAAATAGAGATATTACTACAAGACATGCAAGAGATTGCGGGGCGATATGGAGTATTTACAGGGCCAACAATTTTATTATTTCATAATGGAAAAGAAATTCTTCGTGAATCACGCTTCATTTCACTTGAAAATCTAGAGAGAACCATTCAATTATTCGAGGAATAAGGGAGGCTTTTAAATGGAATTTATTATTGTCATACTATTATTTGTTGTAGTTGGAACAATCGTAACAGCAGTTCGATCGAACAAGAAGAAGGTAAATCTTACAAAACAAAATAACATTCATAATTCATCTAACAGCTCATCACCATTATTTTTCTTTGCTGGATCTGATAATGATAGCTCGCATGATGGCGGCTCACATGATTGTGGAGGATCTTTTGGGGGAGATAGCGGAGGAAGCTGCGGTGGCGGTGGTGATTGATAAAAATGCGCCTTATATTAGGCGTATTTCTTTTTAAACAAACGTTTGATTAGTCGGCTTACATATGCATAAACACAGTTAAACAAACGTTTGTTTAATATTTTTAACATACTAAGGGGAATGGAAATGAAAAGGGAACCGAAAGTGAAAAATAAGGGGAAAGTAGTGTTATTTTTATTAGCTGCGGGAGGCGTATTTCTTGTTAAATTAGCATTTAAATTTGGAACCATACATATGATTCGAACTTGGTTTGAAAGTACGTTTTCTTAAATAAGGAATATAGCCTCTTGCGATAGAGGTTTTTGATTTGTTATTATTAGACTGAACGGTCGGTTTAAAGAGGTGTGAATATGAGAAGAAGCGCAGAAGAGATAAAGAAAGAAATTGCATATAAAGCAGAAAGTCTATTTTCACAGAAGGGCTACGCAGCTACATCTATGGAAGAGATTTGTGAAATTACAGAGCGAAGTAAAGGAAGTATTTATTATCACTTTAAAAGTAAAGAAGAATTATTTTTATTTGTAGTGAAACAGCATACGTATGATTGGATTGAAAAATGGAATGAAAAAGAGAAGTTGTATAGCACTAGTACTGAAAAACTATATGGTCTCGCAGAATATCATGTAGAGGACATACAGCAACCAATTTCAAATGCAATAGAGGAATTCTCTATGAGCCAAGTTGTAAGTAAAGAGATTCTGGATGAACTGTTAGCTTTAACTAGAGAATCATATGTTATGTTTGAGAAATTAATTGAAGTAGGTATACAGTCTGGAGAGTTCCGTGAAGATAATACTCGTGATCTTATGTATATTGTAAACGGATTATTATCAGGACTTGGAGTGCTTTACTACGAATTAGATTATAAAGAGCTGAAACGTATTTATAAAAAGGCAATAGATGTATTGTTAAAAGGAATGGCAGCTGAATAATAGGTCAGTTGCTTTTCTTACAAAATAAATTAGACCGAACGGTCGGTTTGTGAAAGGGGAATGAAAATGAACGCTTTATTTAAAAACCGAGTATTTATGCTCGTTATGGCGTCTGATATTTTACAACAATTTGCAATTTGGATCAGAAATATGGCTCTTTTGTATTTTATAATGGAGCGAACGAATAATGATCCAGTTTCTGTTTCGTTGTTATCAGTTATGGAATATGCACCTATTTTTATTTTCTCGTTTATCGGTGGTGCGCTAGCTGATCGCTGGAATCCGAAAAGAACAATGGTCGCTGGAGATGTATTAAGTGTACTGTCTATTATAGGAATTGTCTTGTTGTTAAAAATGGATTATTGGCAGGCTATATTTTTTGCAACACTCATTTCCGCGATTGTAGGTCAGTTTTCTCAGCCCTCATCTTCGCGTATATTTAAGCGCTATGTAAAAGAAGAAGAGGTAGCAAATGCGATTGCATTTAACCAAACATTACAGTCATTATTTCTGATTTTTGGACCAGTGGTAGGATCGCTTGTGTATACACAACTTGGTTTATTTATGTCACTATATAGCTTAATCATTTTATTTTTGTTATCAGCTATCGCCCTTTCATTCTTACCAAAATGGGTTGAAAAAGAGCAGGTGGCGAGAGACTCATTAAAAAATGATATAAAAGAAGGTTGGAAGTATGTTCTTCATACGAAAAATTTACGTATGATTACGATCACTTTTACAATTATGGGTTTAGCTGTTGGATTAACGAATCCATTAGAAGTATTCCTTGTAATTGAACGTTTAGGCATGGAAAAAGAAGCTGTTCAATATTTAGCGGCAGCTGACGGAATAGGTATGTTACTCGGTGGTATTGTTGCTGCAGTTTTCGCTTCAAAAGTGAATCCGAAAAAGATGTTTGTATTCGGTATGGGTATATTAGCGATGTCATTTTTAGTAGAAGGGCTATCTACATCATTTTGGATTACTAGTTTCATGAGATTTGGAACAGGTATTTGTTTAGCTTGTGTTAATATCGTTATCGGTACACTTATGATTCAACTTGTACCAGAAAATATGGTTGGAAGAGTAAATGGGACGATTTTACCACTGTTTATGGGGGCAATGCTAATTGGAACTTCACTAGCTGGAGGATTAAAGGAACTAACTTCACTAGTTACTGTGTTTTGTATAGCAATGGCACTTATTTTATTAGCGATAGGGCCAGTTCTACGCATGCAAATAAAAAAAGAAGATGTTGCTAATAAAGAGGCACTAACAAATTCGTTAGTTTCGAAATAACTATTGTAAGGGAGCAAAATTGCTCTCTTTTTCTTTGAGGAACTTTTGACAACTATATGAGCCAATTATATACTGATGTTGTAAAAATAATTTTACAGATTAGGAGCAATGGTGTGAAAAATCAAATCCATGAATTACGCACTGAAAATAATATTTCACAAGGCGCATTAGCTGATAAATGTAAGGTTTCTAGACAAACGATAAATGCAATTGAGAATAATAAATATGATCCAAGTTTAGCGTTAGCATTCCGTTTAGCTGAAGTATTAGGGACAACTGTTGATAAATTATTTTTGTACAAGCAGTAGAGTCGTTCGTTATAAGGCGCACCTTTAAAAATAAAAAAGATCCTCTTCTTATGAGAAGAGGATCTTTTCTTATAGCGTTTTAGTCTTTGGACTAGGTGGTGTAACGGATGTATTATTTTCTGGAACTCTAGTTAGTAAGAATCCTCCGATAATAAACAGAACAATAATACTAAGAACACCAGCGTTTGTTTTTCCTGTTAATTGCGTTGTAACACCGACTAATACCGGACCCATAATTGCGGCGAACTTACCAAATATATTATAAAATCCGAAGAATTCATTAGCAGATTCTTTTGGTACTAGTTTTGCAAAGTATGAACGACTTAGTGCTTGAATACCACCTTGAGATGTAGCAACTAGCATTGCTAAAATCCAAAAATCAAGTGTCGTTTTTAAGAAATAAGCATATGTGCAAATAATGATATAAATAATGATACCGACATATAACATTTTTTTGCCAGTAAATGTTTCAGATAATTTTCCGTATAGTAAAGCAAATGGACAAGCGACAATTTGTGTTACAAATAATATGATTAATAGATTCGTTGCACTAATACCGAGATCGGTTCCGTAAGCGGTAGACATAGTAATAATTGTATCGACTCCGTCAATATAGAAAAAGTAAGCGATTAGAAACATAAATACAGTTTTATATTCTTTAATATTTTTAAAAGTATCAGCAAGACGTTTGAAGCTCATTCTAATAGGTCTTGGATGACGCTCAATATAGTGTGTTTGCTCTACGTTTTTTAGCATTGGAATTGTAAATAACCCCCACCAAAGAGCTGTTATCGCAAAGGAAATTTGACTAGCAATGCCGACCGATAAGGGAATAGTTCCTTTTTGAGAAAGAATAATAAGAGCGATACAACCGATAAAAGGAATTGTACTCCCGATATAACCTAATGCAAATCCTCTTGTAGAAATTCGGTCCATTCTATCTTCAGAAGTGACGTCCACTAAAAATGCATCATAGAAAATGTTTGCTCCAGCAAAGCCGATTAAGGCGAGCATATAGCACCCTAGCAATAAGTACCACTGAGAGGTTGGAACAATTGCTAACATACTTGTAAATACGATACCAAGTCCAAAGAAGAATGTGAAAAATCGTTTTTTAAATCCTTTATAATCAGCAACTGTGCCGAGAATAGGGGCAAGTATAGAAATTAAAAGTGTTGCGAATGAGTTTGCATATCCCCAATATGCTGTTGAAGTTGCCCCAGATAGTCCAGCTTCTTTTGCAGCTGCTTTAAAGTAAATTGGAAATAATGCAGTTGTAATGACGAGCGAGTATACAGAGTTCGCCCAATCGTATAATATCCAGCTTTTTTCTTGTCTGGACATTTTTTTCATATAATGTTCCCCCTTAAATTTGTTTTACTAACAGTGTACAAAAATAAAAATTATAAAAAGAGAAACAGTGATGAATTTTACATAACTTTTACATATATACACAGTTCTTTACAATTGGAGTAAATCCTCTACAATTGCTCCGTCTGTTTCACCTAAGTGTAAACCTAGTAGTCTAGCGATAGTTGGACCTTCATCAATAAGTCTCATATATGGGATTGTCACACCAATTTTTATGCCTTTTCCGGCAGCGATAAAAATTGTTTCATAGTTAGGTTTTGTTGGAGAGTATCCATGCGTACCAAATGTATATTTTTTACTAGGCGTAACATCTTTTTCGGTAATTTCTTTTATGAAATCTCCTGTATAGTTTTCAGTGAAATAATACCCTTCTCGTGCTTCTAACATGAATAAACAATTACCGTCTGCACCGCAGTCTTTCGCAGCTTCATCATGAAGTATAAATTCAATTCCGTTTTGTTTATTTTGAAGTAGGTCTTCAAGGAGTAGTTGTACCTCCCGAATTGTATCCGTATCATTTTTGTCCTTTACATATACATAGGCAGAGCCGTCGCAACTTTGGCAATAGGCTTTCCAGTCTACTAATTTTCCTTTTTTATTAAGAGATATAAGTCCTCTTTGATGGAATAGCACATTTAATTGGATGGATTTGTTTTCACTTAAAGCGCTATGATCACCAAGGGCAATAATTGTACTTTCTTCGTATAGGTCACTTTCTTTTAGTGCTTGAATAATTTTCCCTAGACGTTCGTCATGTCTCTGGATAGCAGCTATTGTTTCGTTAGATTTAAAGCCGTGATAGTGTCTTTGGGTGTCTAGATCGGTGAAATGTACAAACATGACATTAGGCTTTTTCGTCTGGATTGTATGCACAGCAGAGGCGAGGACGAAATCATCCAGCTCTGGTTGTGATAAACCATTTCTTATATGGCCGAAACGACGATTTAAATCTAATTGGTATAGTGGGCTACCGCTAAATAAGGAAACTAACACTTGATTTTGCCAAGGTCTATTGGGGAAAATTTCTGGTAAATTGTAATCGATGTTCGCTCTTCCGGTAACAGGCCATAGAAGGGCGGCTGTCGTTAAATTTGCTTTGCGCGCTTCATCATACAATGTTGTTCCTTTTATTGATTTTCGGTACCAATGCCAATCAGGTGATTCACGCCCTGGTTGAAGTAACGTATTGCTAACAACACCGTGCTTGTTAGGGTAATTACCGGTTACGATTGTTGAGTGGCTTGGATATGTTACAGAAGGATAAATTGGTTCTACTTTTTCGACAACCGTGCCCTTTTTTATTAGAGATTGGAAATGAGGTAGTTTTTGTAGTATAGGAAAATCTAAAGCTGATAAACAGTCGAATGATAAAATAATGACATGGTTTGTTAATGCTTTATCCATAAAGTTCCCTCCTGATTATATAAAACCTATTCTTATATATTACTATTAATACCTAGTAATAAAAATATATTTTTAGGTGAAAATTTATTATTTATTTTCAGAAAAATTAAACATATAATTAAGTATAAGGGAATCTATGGAAGGAGGAAACACTATGGATTGGTTAGATGGATTTGGTATCTTTTACATCATTGGTGGAATCACGATTATCCTTGTATTTGCTATTTCATATTTACTAAAGAAACGGTTTCCAGACAAACAGTTCGATATTATATTTGCACTTAGTTTAATACTTCTTTGCTTAGCGTCCTTTCCCGTTACAATGATGGTTATTGGTGGGTGGGAAGGAATGGGATATGGATTTATTGGTTTCTTCGTCCTACTTGGTACACTTATCGGTATGATTGCACATCAACTTGTGAAAATTACGCGGAAAAGCTACGTATAAAACTGCAAAAAATGAAAAGAATATATAATAATAAGAAAATTAGCTATTGTTTTAAAAAAGAATTTGTATTATGATAATCAACAAATTTATTTCGTTATAACGATGAAAAAGGACTAGTACATGTTCAACCTTTTTAGCAGAGAGAGAATCCGCCAGGCTGAAAGATTCTTAAAAAGGCAATATGGAACCTGCCTTTGAGTTCTGCATATGCAGCGGGAATTTCCCGTTATCAAAAAGAGAGCATGCGCAATTTTTGTGCATGAATCAGGGTGGTAACGCCGGCAAAGCTCGGTCCCTATTTAGGGACGCGGGCTTTTTTGTATTTTCTAGAAGGAGGAAGACTGACTATGGCAAAAGAACAAGTGCAAGCCATTACGAAGATGGAAGAGGACTTTGCGCAGTGGTATACCGATATTGTAAAAAAAGCCGAACTTGTTGATTATTCAAGTGTAAAAGGGTGCATGATTTTACGTCCGTATGGTTATGCCTTATGGGAGAATATGCAGAAGGTGATGGATGAGAAGTTAAAAGAAACTGGCCATGAAAATGTATATATGCCAATGTTTATCCCAGAGAGTTTATTGCAAAAAGAGAAGGATCATGTTGAAGGATTTGCTCCTGAAGTAGCATGGGTCACGCATGGTGGAGATGAAAAGTTAGCGGAAAGACTTTGTGTACGTCCTACATCTGAAACTTTATTCTGTGAGCATTTTTCAAAAATTGTGCAATCCTATAATGATTTGCCAAAGTTATATAATCAGTGGTGTTCAGTAGTTCGTTGGGAGAAGACAACTAGGCCGTTCCTTCGTACGACTGAATTTTTATGGCAAGAGGGTCATACAATCCATGAAACGGCAGAAGAATCGCAGGCTGAAACATTAAATATTTTAAACTTATATGCTTCTTTCTGTGAGGATTATTTAGCAATACCAGTTATTAAAGGACAAAAAACAGAAAAAGAGAAGTTTGCTGGAGCAAAGGCAACTTATACAATTGAAAGTTTAATGCATGATGGAAAAGCACTTCAAACAGGAACCTCTCATAACTTTGGGACGAATTTCTCAGAAGCATTTGATATTAAGTTTTTAGATCGTAACGGTAAGTGGCAATATGTGCACCAAACATCTTGGGGTGTATCAACAAGAATGATAGGCGGGCTAATAATGGTTCATAGTGATAATAATGGACTTGTAATGCCACCAAAAGTCGCTCCAGTGCAAGTTGTTATTGTACCGATTGCTCAGCATAAAGAAGGAGTTTTAGCAAAAGCAACAGAGTTACAAGCACATATTCAAAAGGTTGCACGAGTAAAAATAGATGCTAGTAATAAAACACCAGGCTGGAAATTTAATGAGTATGAAATGAAGGGGATTCCAATTCGATTAGAAGTTGGCCCTAAAGATATTGAAAAGAATCAAGTTGTACTTGTAAGAAGAGATACGAAGGAAAAAGAGTTTGTACCAATGGATCAATTAGAAGAACGTATTCCAGCATTACTTGAAGAAATTCATATTGCTTTATTTAATAAAGCAAAAGCATTTCGCGATGAGAATACGTATGTTGCGACAAATTTCGAAGAGATGAAAAAAATAGCTGACGAAAAGCAAGGATTTATTAAAGCGATGTGGTGCGGGGAATTAGCTTGTGAAGAGAAACTAAAAGAAGAAGTTGGAGTATCTTCTCGCTGTATGCCTTTTGAGCAAGAGCATTTAGCTGAAGAATGTATTTGTTGTGGTAAAGAAGCTAAACAAATGGTGTATTGGGGAAAAGCGTATTAATACTTTTTCTGATAGGTGATAAAAAGGACTTTGGGCTGCATAATAAAGTGCAATCCAAAGTCCTTTTTAGTTTTATACAGTATTTCATGTATTCTTTAGATGGAAGTATGTTGCTCTTATTTTACGTTTTTACGACGAATAAACAGTAACATACCAATTAGGAATGTTGAAAGACCCATTAAAATAGATGCAGGATAATGTGTTGCTGTATTCGGTAATTTATCACCTTGTTTTTTCGTATTATCTTTTACGTTCCCCCCTTGAGAACTGCTATCACCTTTAACGCGATTGCTACCTTGAGAGCCATTCCCACCGTGTGAGCCACTGCCACCAGAACCGTTACCACCAGAGCCGTTGCTACCAGAACCGTTACCGCCAGAACCGCTGCCACCAGAACCGCTGCCACCAGAGCCGTTGCTACCAGAACCGTTACCGCCAGAACCACTGCCACCGGAACCGCTGCCACCAGAGTCATTGCCACCAGAACCGTTACCGCTAGAACCGTTACCGCCGGAACCATTGCCACCAGAGCCACTGCCACCAGAACCGTTACCGCCGGAACCATTGCCGTCAGAGCCACTGCCATCAGAACCGTTACCGCCGGAACCATTGTCACCAGAACCACTGCCGTCAGAGCTGCTACCACCAGAACCATTACCGCCGGAACCATTGCCGTCAGAGCTGCTACCACCAGAACCATTACCGCCGGAACCATTGCCGTCAGAGCCACTGTTACCAGAACCACTATCGTCCTGAGAACCGTTATTTCCTGGAGGTTTATTATTATCCTTTGAGTTTCCTTCTGCAAAATGATCGCTATTTTGTACAATAGCGTTTGTTAATGGTTGGAAGTTTTCAGTTGCAGCATTACCGATATTTAAACCGCTAAAAAAAGATAAAGAGAGTGTTGATGCTAAAATGAAGATTTTCGTCATGGTTTTCCTCCTAAGAAATTAATATTCCATCAATACATCCCTTTGTAATATTTCTTAGGAAAAAGAGTTTTATGCAAAAAAAACTATATATAGAAAAAGGTGGTGTATTTGTCAAAGCAGAAAAGAGTTAATGTAGATTTTCTACAAATAATAGAGGTGGAGAATTTACATTCATAACGGTAGAGGAAGTGGCAGTGGATGAAAGAGTATATAGCGTTTGATATTGGCGGTACGCAAATTAAGTATGGTATTGTTTCAGAAATAGGGAGAGTATTAAAGCGTAAAACAGTTGCAACAGAAATTCATTTAGGCGGAGAACAAATTATTCAAAAACTTATATATGTATCCCAAAAAATAATGAATGAACATACTATTGCAGGAATTGGTATTAGCACTACGGGAATTGTTGATATTAATAAAGGAATTGTGACAGGAGGTGCGGATCATATTCCGGGATATAGTACGATTCCTATTATTGATAGATTGCAAGAGATATTAAAAGTTCCAGTATCGATTGACAATGATGTGAATTGTGCAGCGTTTGGAGAAAAGTGGAATGGTAGTGGAAGAGAGAAAGATAACTTTATTATGCTCACCATTGGAACAGGGATTGGGGGAGCAATTTTTATAGATGGAGAATTGTACCGAGGACATTCATTTAGTGCTGGTGAATGGGGGAATATGCTAATAGAAGGAAAAACGTTTGAAGAGGTTGCTTCGATTTCAGGATTAATTCGGCTTGTAAGAAAATATAAAGGCAAAGGCGAGTGGAATGGGAAAAGAATTTTCGAGTTGTATGATAAAGGAGATAGAGAAGTTGCTCAAGCAGTTGGGATTTTTTTTAAACATTTGGCAATCGGAATTAGTAATCTTGCTTATATTTTTAATCCAGAAACGATTATTATTGGTGGAGGAATTACCGATAGAGGAAATGAGTTTTTAAAAGAAGTAAAAGAAGAGATCAGTAAATACTTAAATCAAGAGATTTATAATAATTGTGAGATTGAACTTGCGCAAAACGGTAATTGTGCAGGAATGATTGGTGCTATTTACCACTTCTTACATCATCATAAGTAAGTTATATGAATGTTTTCATATAACTGAGAATTTATCCTTTTTATCGCTAGGTAAATAATGCTACAATATAAGAGAAGAATACAATATTTTCCGATTTGGAAAATGCTTTGTAGAAAGGGAGAAACTTCATGCCTATTATTTTAGAAAAAGGTCAAAAGATCGATTTAACGAAAGGACAACCAAAAGTAGCAAAACTACAGGTTGGCTTAGGCTGGGATCCAATTGGGCAATCAGGTGGATTTCTGTCTTCATTATTTGGAAGTAAACCAAATGTAGATTGTGATGCATCTGTTGTTATGTTAGAAGGAGATCGTTTTTTAAACAAAAATGATTTAGTTTACTTCGGAAATAAACTTTCTACTTGTGGTAGTATTATTCATTCAGGAGATAATTTAACAGGTGAAGGCGCTGGTGATGACGAAACAATTTTCGTAGAATTACATAAAGTTCCGAGCCGTATTAATCGTTTAGTATTCGTTGTAAATATTTATGACTGTGTAAATCGTCGTCAAGATTTCGGGATGATTCGTAATGCATATATTCGTATTCAAAACCCGCAAACTGGTGAAGAATTAGCACGCTATAATTTATCGGATAATTATGCTGGCAAAACAACTCTAATTGCAGGTGAAATGTATCGTCACGGAAGTGAATGGAAGTTTTCAGCAGTTGGAGAAGGCACGCAAGATAAAAACTTAAGTGAGATTGTATCACGTTATCAATAAAATAACCGAGGAGGAATTGTATATGGCGTCAATTTCATTGAAAAAGGGACAAAAGGTAGACTTAACAAAAACGAATCCAGGTCTTTCGAAAGTTCTTGTAGGACTTGGTTGGGACACGAATCGTTATGATGGACAAAACGATTTCGATTTAGATGTTAGTATTTTCTTAGTAGGTGCTAACGGTAAAGTTTCAGGTGCAGAGGATTTCGTCTTCTATAATAATCCAAAAGGTGCGAATGGTGCTGTAGAGCATTTAGGAGATAACCGCACTGGTGAAGGTGAAGGCGATGACGAAGCGATTAAAGTAGATTTGAAAAATGTTCCTGCTCACATCGAACGTATTTGTTTCACAATTACAATTTATGATGGAGAAGGCCGTAGCCAAAACTTCGGACAAGTTTCTAATTCTTTCGTACGTATTTTAGATGAAGAAAAGAATGCAGAATTAATTCGTTACGATTTAGGAGAAGATTTCTCTATTGAAACAGCCGTAGTAGTAGGTGAATTATATCGTCATGCAGGTGACTGGAAATTCAATGCAATCGGAAGTGGATTCCAAGGTGGATTAGCGTCTCTATGTAATAACTTTGGTTTAGATGTAGAGTAATAGATTTGATTTATATATCCATTGGTGAAATGTATGTTTACTGATGGATATATTTTTAAAGATAAACATATAGAGGTGAATATAGATGGTTATTCAATTACAAAAAGGCCAGAAAATCGATTTAGGTAAGACAAGCCCTGGTTTAACAAAAGCAGTAATTGGTCTTGGATGGGATATTAAATCTTATGACGGTGGAGCTGATTTCGATTTAGATGCATCTGCCTTTTTATTAGATGCAAACGGAAAATGTACGAAGGAAACTGATTTTATCTTCTATAATAATTTACAGTCTCCTTGTGGATCTGTTTTACATACAGGAGATAACCGTACAGGTGAAGGTGAAGGTGACGATGAGCAACTTGTTGTGGACTTGAAGAAAGTTCCAGCAGATGTGCACAGAATTGCTATTACAGTTACGATTTATGATGCAGAAGGCCGTAGTCAAAACTTTGGGCAAGTAGGAAATGCGTTTGTTCGTTTAGCGAATGAAGAAACGAGTGAAGAAGTTCTTCGTTTTGACTTAGGGGAAGATTTCTCCATCGAAACAGCAGTTGTCTTTTGTGAATTATACCGTCATAATGGACAGTGGAAGTTTAATGCAGTAGGAAGTGGATTCCAAGGTGGTTTAGGTGCGCTTGTAAGAGCGTATGGCTTGGATGCATAGAAAGGAAACGATATTCGTTTCCTTTTTTTGACCTTTCTATAAATCTAGCAAAGAATAGGGGATAAAGGTAAGATGAGTATTTTGCAAGGAATCCTTGATACGTATGCTCAGTTTTTTGACTTGGACATGTGGATTAAAGTGTTGCAAGATCCAGTATCTTGGGGATTAATTGGTACACTTGTTGTACTTGAAGGGTTGTTATCTGCTGATAACGCACTTGTGTTAGCAGTAATGGTAAAACACCTTCCTGAAGAGAAACGTAAAAAAGCATTATTCTATGGACTTATTGGAGCTTATATATTCCGCTTTATTGCAATTGGAATTGGAATGTTCTTAATTAAATTATGGTGGGTAAAACTTCTTGGTGCACTTTACCTTGCTTGGTTATCAGTAAAATACTTTATTGATAAGCGTAAAGGTGCAGGTGAAGAAGAGGAAGCTCATGGTATGAACCAAAACAGTATTTTCTTCAGAATGTTCGGTGTCTTCTGGGGAACAGTTGCAATGGTCGAATTAATGGATATCGCATTCTCTGTAGATAGTGTACTTGCTGCATTTGGTGTATCTAATGAAGTTTGGATTTTATTATTAGGCGGAATGCTAGGTATTTTAATGATGCGTGGTATTGCCGGTGTATTCTTGAAATTGTTAGAGCGTATTCCAGAGCTTGAAACGACAGCATACATTTTAATCTTAATTATTGCATCGAAAATGTTACTATCTTTAATCGAGATTGAGATTAGTCATACACTATTCTTTATTATTTTAGTTGTAGCATTTGGAGCAACATTTATAATTCACTACATGAAGAATTCTGGACAAGCTAAAGAAGAAGTTGCAGCTACTAAAGAAGACAATAAATAATTGAAATGGGTTTGCTCGTTTTGTGAGCGCCCATTTTTTATAACCAAAAATAGTTTATAATAGAAGAAGGACTTAGAAAAAACGTAAATGTTTTTGGAGGTGAACTGTTGTGTTTTCACGTTTTACACTTCAACCATATGCATTAAAAGATGAATCAGATTTAAAGCAATTTGAAACGCTTTTAGAAAAACGTCCACAATATGAACTGACAGAGAATGAGATGAAATTTAGTTATATAGCATGTCGAATCCTTGGCGTTCCTAATGATGTAGATGAATATTTTAATGAACTGTTTGATTATAGTGAAGCGAAAGGAATCGAAGTTTTACACGAACAAAATTTAAACAAAGTGATTGATTCGGAAAAGCTTCGTCATATTCAAGAAGTGTTCGGATTACATCAAGAAGCACCAAATGGTCTGACAGTAAATAGGTTAGTTGCACACTTATCTGGGAAACAACTTTTACCGAAAGTAGACAATCCTGATTTACAGCATTACATACATACGACGTTTATTTCACTATTGAAATTATATGAGAAACAACATAATCAGTCATTAAAGACAGAAGGCTTCCGTCGTTTCTTAATCGACATAATTAAACTAAGCGAAAATTACGTAGCGAAGTGGTTCTCTACAATTAACTATAAGAAACAAATGCCGCGTATCGTTTGGTATGGTGATGCACAGGAAAGCCGTATATATTTCTTATACTTTCTTATTATGCTCGGTTGTGATGTGCTTTATTATCATCCAGAAGGAAAAGATGGATTTGAGAATGTCGATGAAGAGGGAAGGACCTTTATTGTGTCTCATCCAGGCCGTATTTCTCTTGAACCATTTCCAGATCGCCGCCGCGAGCGTGTGGCAACAGTAGCGTATCAAGCTTCAAAAGAAATTGAGCAAGTACTTCACCACGATAATTCACTGCTGTACAAGCCGTGGCAATTCCGTTCCTATACGCCTGTAGCTCGTACACTAAAAACAACATATGATGAACTCTTTTTAATTACGAAAGAAAAGGCGTTTGTACGTCCGACATTCTTTGTTGAAAATAAACACATTTATATTCCTTCTTTATTTGCGAAAATATCAGGTGTTTCAAAGAATGATAAAGAGTATTTTCAACGATTAAAGGCTGTTACATCATTTGATAATAGTTTATTAATTAATACATTCCCGTTTACGAAAGAACAAAAAGCAAATTTCCAATATCATTACCGAGATGCATTAGACCGTGGGGGGAAATTACATCCTGATCTAATTATGAATAGCCATTGGTGGCCGCATAAGCGTTTACCGGAAGGTTTACAACATGGGATTGCAGAAGCGATTATCCATACGTGTGAAAGTGAAATGTGCAAACCAATTGCGAAAGAGACGAAACAAGATGTAGCGCTATATGTTTTCGCGCAACTTTCTCAAATACCACCGAATATTTTAGAACAGCTTGAGAAATTTGATTATTCACAAGATGTACCGAAAATTGTTATATTTAATAATGAGAAGAGTGGAGAGTTAACTCGTTCTGATGCTGTTTTATTACTATTTTTAAATCAAATTGGAGTAGATGTATTCCATTTCAATCCAACGGGAAGAAACGATATTGAACCGTATATTGAAGCGGGGGCATTTGATTCCCATTGGCTTGAAGAGGTTAATTTCGATCTTGAGTTTCATGGTTCATCAGCTTATAAAAATTTATCACAAACAATAAAAGGACTATTTCGTCCATTTTTATAAGGAAAGGGAGAATACTATATGAATAACCCAGTCGTACTAGATCCGAAAACAGAATTAAATGAGCAAACAGCACAAGATGTTCGCTTACAACTTAGAAAAGATGCGGATGTACAACGTATTTATAATGCGGTAGATATTAAAGATCAATTAGAATTAATTGAACTTGGAAAAGAACCTTCTATGGAAATTTCACGTTTTGCTGATCAAATTTTACATACAATGTCATTATCAAAGATAGAAGATTCTGGTGAATTATTAAAACAGCTTGGTAAAATTATGGACAGATTTGATAGCAAAGACTTTGCGGAAGAGAAAAGTGGTTTCTTCTCACGTATGTTCAAAAAAGCGGATAAAATGATAGAACAAATTTTTAGCAAGTATCAAACGATGGGCCGTGAAATTGATAAAGTATATGTGGAAATTACGAAGTACCAAGATGAGATGAAAAAATCAATTGGTACGTTAGATGGCTTGTATGAGCAAAACTTAAAATATTATTTAGACTTAGAGAAGTACGTAGTAGCAGGAGAAATGCTATTAGAGCGTTTAAATACAGAATTAGTTCCGATGTATGAAGAGCGTGTGCGTAATAATGATCAATTAGCAGGTATTGAATTAGAGTCGCTTAAAAACTCTGTTGAAATTTTAGAACAACGTATTGATGATTTAGAAAAAGCACGTATGGTTGCGTTACTTACAGCACCACAAATTCGTATGATTCAACGTGGTAATAATAAATTAATTGGTAAAATTAATACAGCATTTATTACAACGATTCCTATTTTTAAAAATGGTATCATTCAAGCGGTAAATGCGAAGCGTCAAAAGCTTGTTGCAGATTCTATGGCTGAATTGGATCGCCGTACAAATGAATTACTTAAGAAAAATGCACAAAATATCGCAACGCAAAGTGTAGAAGTAGCAAGATTATCAGGTTCTTCTAGTATTAAGATGGAAACGCTTGAGGAAACTTGGAACATTATTTCAAGAGGTATGCAAGAAACACAACAAATTGAAGAGCAAAACAAACGTGAGCGTGAAGAAAGCCGCAAACGTATGGCTACATTAACTGAGAACATTAAAAAAGAATTACAAGGGTAAATGAAAAGGCAATGAGGACTATTCCTCATTGCCTTTTAGTTTCTCTTCACTAATTTAATAATCTCATTCACAACAAGTGGAATGATACTTAATAAGAGAACAAATTCCCAATCTCGCATCGTTAATGCATGTACACCGAATATATTTGCAAGAGGTGGGATAGAGATGATACAAACTTGCATTAAAATACCGATAAGAAGAGAGAAGACTAAATATTTATTTGTAAATACCCCAATTGAAAAAATGGATTTCGTTCTTGAACGCAAGTTAAATGAATGAACGAGCTGAGAAAAACTAAGAACGACAAATGCCATCGTTTGAGCGTGTAATAGAGCATCGTCATCAATTCGCTCTGGGAAAAGAGGGAATAAATTTGTATCTCCGGTATAGAATTTTGCTCCGGCGATAAAAGCTATTAGCGTTAAAAGTCCAATGATAACTCCATTGAAAATCAGGAAAGGAACGCTGCCACTAAATAAGCTTTCTTTCGCATGTCGTGGTTTTTCCTTCATCACATCTGGATCTTCAGGATCAACCCCAAGTGATAATGCAGGCAGTGTATCTGTAATTAAATTCACCCACAAAATATGAATAGGTCGTAGTGGTGTTGCCCAGCCGAGTAAAATTGCTAAAAATAAAGCGATAATTTCTCCGAAGTTACAAGAGAGTAGAAAGAGAATTGATTTTTTTATGTTACGATAAATATTTCTACCTTCTTCAACGGCTTTCACAATAGATGAGAAATTATCATCTGTTAACACGACATCTGCTGCCCCTTTTGCAACGTCTGTTCCTGTAATGCCCATCGCTACGCCAACATCAGCTTGCTTTAAAGATGGTGCATCATTGACACCATCACCAGTCATAGAAACGATATTTCCTTTCGCGCGTAATGCCTTTACAATTTTCACTTTATGCTCTGGAGAGACTCTAGCGAATACATTTAAATGATTAATTTTGCTAGCTAGTTCTGTATCAGAAATGTTATCTAATTCAGTTCCAATCATAATTTCCGATATTTCTTCAGCAATGCCAAGTTCTTTGGCAATTGCAAAGGCGGTATCTTTATGGTCACCAGTAATCATAACTGTGCGAATACCGGCTTTTTTACATTCTTTAATTGAATCTTTCACTTCAGTTCGCGGTGGATCAATCATACCGACAAGACCAATAAAGATAAGATTTTCTTCAAGATGATTTATATCCACATCGTTTGAATCGTATTGTTTAAATGCGAATGAAAGTACTCTTAAAGCTTCTTGAGACATTGATCCGGCAGCTTCTAATATTTGATTTTTATCAGAATCAGTTAAAATCTCGATTTTGCCGTTTTTAAAAATATGGGTACATCGAGGTAAGAGCTTATCGATAGCGCCTTTCGTCATGCTATAGTAGCTTTCATCGTATGTATGTACGGTTGACATCATTTTACGATCTGAATCGAAAGGTACTTCGTTAACACGTTCATGTATTTTTTCTAAATAATCTTTTTGCATGTTAAAAGTGGTTCCAGCAACGAGAAGTGCAATTTCAGTCGGGTCTCCCGTTTGTGATTCGTTATTATAAGACGCATCATTACATAGCACCATATTTTCTAACAATAGACGTTGCGCATCATTATTTACATTTAAACTTTCTAAGCGATCGTATGTGTTATCACTATAAAAGTGAGTAACGGTCATTTTATTTTGCGTTAACGTACCTGTTTTATCTGAACAAATAATTGTGACAGAACCGAGGGCTTCAACAGCTGGTAGTTTGCGAATGATAACGTTTTGTTTAATCATACGTTGCACACCAATTGCAAGAACGATGGAAACGATAGCTGGCAAGCCTTCTGGAATAGCTGCAACGGCTAAACTAATAGCAGTCATAAACATTTCTAACGTATCCCGGCCTTGTAAAAAACCGATGAGGAACATAATGATACAAATAGCTACAGCGACAAAGCCTAAATATTTTCCGACTTGTGCTAAGCTTTTTTGAAGTGGTGTCATATCATCATCTGCTTCATGTAAAAGGGTAGCAATCTTACCAATTTGTGAGTTCATTCCAGTTTCAACAGCAACACCGACGCCTCTTCCGTATGTTACAAGAGTAGACATAAAGGCCATGTTTTTTTGATCGCCGAGTGGTACTTGTTCATCACTTTGCATGGAAGGGTGGTAGATTGCATCTTTATCAACAGGGACAGATTCACCAGTTAGAGCAGATTCTTCAACTTTTAAATTTGCGGTTTCAATAAGGCGTAAATCGCAGGGGATATATCGTCCGGCATCGAGCATAACGATATCCCCTGGAACGACGTGTTCAGATGGAATTTCTTTTAGTTCACCATGTCTCTTGACGATAGCTTTAGGTGTTGCCATCTTTTTTAGTGCCTCTAAAGCTTGTTCTGCTTTAGATTCTTGGACAACACCGATAACAGCATTTAAAACTACAACAAGCGCGATAATACTGGCATCCGCCCATTCACCTACAAAGGCAGAAATAAGGGCAGCAATAATAAGGACATATACGAGGACGTCATTAATTTGGGCGAAAATACGCTGCCATAAAGTGCGTTTTTGTTTTGTAGCTAATTCATTAGAACCGTATTGCTTTAAACGTTCACTTACAATTTCATCTGTTAAACCGTGTTGTTCGTTTGTTTCTAGGTCAATTAATGTTTGATCTTTCGTCTTACTGTACCAATTGCTCATAAGTAAGCACCTCCAGTAAAAACAGTTAGCAATGGTAGTGTTGCTATTATTTGTGAGTAGTATGTATGGAGAAAAAATCTAAGATGAGGTTCTACTTCTATTGTACAATATTTTACAGTTGGTTGAGGGAAAGAGATGAGTTGTCATGAATTTGTTGGAAATAAAAAAGAGCCTCATATAAGAGAGGCTTTTTTACTTTTTAATTAATGTACCTAATTCTTCTGTAATAGCTTGCATTTCACTAATGCTGAATGTTTCACGTTTCATAACATGATCATAAATGTCACGTAAATCTTCGTACATTTCTTCGTTAAAACTAGCAGCTCTCATCGCTCCAGCATTAACCATACGTAATTTTTCTTTAATAGCTTCGACCATATATTCAACGTTTTCTTCTGACTTTACGGATAAATCCACCGAAGTGTCCCCCTTTAAAATAACATAAGGCTATCTTAACATTTTTTATCATTTTCGTTAATGAATCTTTTCAATCCCATTAAATTAGTAGGGATTTCCTTTATATTTAATAATTGGTTGTTTATACTATAAGTATATATTAAGAAATGCACCAAGAAGGGAAGAAACAAAAGTATGGTTCAAGTATTGTTTGTTTGTCTTGGGAACATTTGCCGTTCTCCGATGGCAGAAGCGATTTTTCGAAATCTTGTCGTAAAAGAGGGACTTGAAGAGAAAATTGTCATTGATTCTGCAGGAACTGGAGATTGGCATGTTGGCCATCCGCCACATAAAGGAACACAAAAAATTTTAAAAGAAAATGCAGTCACTTTTGAAGGAATTAAAGCAAGGCAAGTAGAAAAAGAAGACTTAACAAAGTTTGATTATATTATTGCCATGGACAACAAGAATATAGCAGATTTAAAAAGTTTAGGTAAAACTGGAGGCTATATTGGTAGGCTGTCCGACTTTGTTCCAGACGGTGGCTGGACAGACGTTCCTGACCCTTACTATACAGGGAATTTCCAAGAAGTATATGACCTTGTAACAGAAGGGTGTGCAAAGCTATTAGCTTTCATTCGAAATGAACAAGGAATATGAGGAAGCTTAGAAAGAAATACTTTCTAACATAAGAAATGAAAGGGTGAAGGAATATGGCAAAGAAAAATAATATTGCTCGAAACATTGCGATTGGTGTAGCGGCAGGTGTAGCTGTATCCATGTTAAAGAAAGAAAACCGTGAAAAAGTAAAAAATACAGCAGAAAAAGCAAAAACAAAGATGATTGAAATTGGTGAAAATGCAAAGATCAAAGAAAAAGTGCAAACTGTTACAGATAAAGGACGCGAACTTGCTGATTTCAATGTGGTAAAAGCGAAAGTAGCAGAAATTAAAAAATTAACACCATCTGTTGTAGAGACGTTAAAAGAAACGAAAGAAATTTTTAGTAAGAAAAAAGTTGAGCCAGAAGAAAAGCCAGAAACGATTGAAATTCAAGCTGTATCTCCAAAGGTAGATGAGCTGAAAGCAGAAGAAGAGCCAGTAGTTGCTGAAGATGGTGGTATGAAAGAAGCGCGTGAATTATTTATGAAAGACTCAAATGCAGTGGAAAAAAAAACTGAAGCGTACATTGAGTTAAAGCAAGATAAAGAAGAGAAGAAAAGCGTTTAAACATATATGAGAAAAATTTTAGAAAAGGTGAGAAGAAATCGTACTTATTCGTTTGGTAAAGATTTATATGACCGGACGATGCGCGATGATGTAGCGGGCTTGGCAGCACAGCTCGCTTATTTCTTCTTGCTTGCAATTTTTCCTGGGCTCGTTTTCTTAATTACGCTTCTTGGATTTATTCCCATTCAAACAGAGGATGTGCTTAGTTTATTAGAGGTTTATGTACCAGATGATGCAATGAACTTAATTGAGGTAAATGTAGATAAAGTTGTAAACCAGCAAAATGGTGGTTTATTATCATTTGGTTTATTATCCATGTTATGGTTTGCCTCAAATGGTGTTAATGCGGTTATGAATGCTTTTAACCGCGCTTATGACGTGAAGGAAACACGTTCTTTTATTACAACAAGAGCGTTATCAATTGTGTTTACATTAGCTATTATTTTTATGATTGTCTTTGCGTTAATTGTTCCGGTATTCGGACAAGTTATTGGAGCAGCAGTGTTTAAAGCACTCGGTTTATCAGATAGTTTTTCTTTCGTGTGGAGCATTACACGATTAGTAGCGAGTTTCTTCGTGCTATTTGCTTTGTTTAGTTTCTTATATACATTTGCCCCAGATCGAAAGTTAAAAAGAAGAGAAGTTATTTCAGGGGCGTTATTTGCTACTGTAGGATGGATTGTGGTATCGTACTCATTTGCTTATTATGTAGATAAGTTTGCGAATTACGCCAATACATATGGTGGTCTCGGTGGTATCATTATTTTAATGTTATGGTTTTACTTAACTGGATGGGTAATTTTACTTGGCGGTGAAATTAATGGTTTACTCCACCATTATAGAACCGGTGACAATAATTCCCGTAATGAATAATGAGCTCTTGTTCCATAATAAAAAGGAACAGGGGGGATATTTCATGAGTAATAATAAAAAGAACCATAACAATAAAAGTAATAATAAACAAAAGAGCAGTTCGCATCCAAAGCATAAAACGAGTAGCAGTGCGAACGGTCATAATAGCTATCATTAAAAAAACGGGTCCTCTATGAGGGACCCGTTTTATTTGCTGCCTTTTAATAATCGTAAGCCATTCAAAATGACAAGAATCGTACTTCCTTCATGGCCAATAACACCGAATGGAAGAGCTAAAAATTGCAAGAAGTTTGAACAAATTAGCATGGCAATAACGGCTAGCGAAAAGATTACGTTTTGCTTCACAATACGGTTCATTCGTTTTGATAAACGAATTGCTTGGGAAAGACGAGATAGTTCGTTCTTCATCAGTACAACATCCGCAGTTTCTAAAGCTACATCTGTTCCTTCTCCCATTGCGACACCAATGCTAGCAGTAGCTAGTGCAGGTGCATCATTTATACCGTCTCCGACCATTGCTACTGTACCGTATTTTTCTTTTAACTTTTTAATCGTTTCAACTTTTGTTTCTGGTAAACATGATGCGTAATATTCCTTTATATTACTTTCAGAGGCAATTGCTTTTGCCGTTTCTTCATTATCTCCAGTAATCATAATTGCTTCGACACCAATGCTTTGTAATTCACGAATAGCAGCTATTGTTTCTTGGCGAAGCGTATCTTTTAAAGCGATAAGTCCAAGAATGCCTCCCTCATCACTAATATAAACGACAGTTTTACCTTCCTTTTCAAGTGAGGCAGAAATACCATTATGAAATGTTTTTGTTTCTTCACCGATAAAATCAGCTTTACCTATTTTATAAGCAGTGTTTTCCAATATTCCTTTTAGCCCAAAACCAGTTACATCTTCAACCTTTTCAGGTTTTTTTAATGTAATGTCGTACGCATGTTGTGCATATTTAACAATAGATTCAGCCAAAGGATGTGTAGAGTGACTTTCAATGGATGCTGTAATAGAAAGTACTTCTTTTTCTGTCATATTTTCTCGAACATATACATCTGTTACGGTAGGTTTTCCTTCTGTTAATGTTCCTGTTTTATCAAAGGCGATTGCTTTTACTGAAGCGAGGCGTTCTAAATGTATGCCACCTTTAAAGAGAATTCCATTTCTTGCTCCGTTAGAAATTGCAGATAACGTTGCTGGTGTAATGGCAGCAACGAGTGCACAAGGAGATGCGACTACAAGTAAGATCATAGCGCGATAAAACGTTTCATTCCAGCTCCAGTCAAGTAAGAAATGAGGAACGAACATCATAAGCGCAACAACGAGTAGTACACCTTTTACGTATGTTCCTTCAAACTTTTCGATGAATAGTTGTGATGGTGATTTTTCACTTTGTGCACTTTGGACGAGACGGATAATCTTTTGGAATAATGTTTGATCGCTTGGCTTCGTAATTTTAACTTCGATAGCACCACGTAAATTTACAGTACCTGCAAATACTTCATCGCCATGTCTTTTCTCATTTGGAATAGGTTCTCCCGTGATTGCTGCTTCATCGATATTTGTTTCACCGTTATGAATCGTACCGTCAGCAGGAACACGTTCACCTGGTTTAATTAAAATAATGTCGTTAATTTGTAACCCTCCAACAGGAACACGTTCCTCAGTTCCGTTAGAAATACGTAATGCTTCTTCGGGTTGTAAGTCAAGAAGAGCAGAAATTTCTTTTTGGCTTTTACTTAGCGTATAAGATTCCATAGCACCGCTGAGCGCAAAGATAAAGATTAAGATAGCCCCTTCTGCCCAGTAGCCAATAATTGCAGCACCAATAGCTGCAAAGAGCATTAGCATTTCAACATTTAGCTCTTTTTCTTCAATCGTATCTTCAATGCCTTCTTTCGCTTTTGCATATCCACCAACTATATAAGCAAGGATATAGCAAGTAATACCTACATTCATTGCATCGTTCTTTGTGAATAACCAGCCAACTAAAATAAAAATACCAGATGCTACTGCAAATACAAGTTCATAATGTTTTTTTAATGTGTCCCATAAAGAGGGATGGGAAATTGTTTCTTTTGCCTGTAACGTTTTTACTTCTGAGTTCATTACTACCCGCTCCTTCCGAATTCTTATTGAGAAAAATAATCAAAATCGAAACCCCTATAAAACGACGAAAGCTGCCATCCATAATGGATAGCAGCATTTCTGTTGAATCTGTTTTTAATAGTTATTATGTTGTAATTATTCTATATTATATCATATGTTTTTATGAGATGGTACGGTTTTGTTTCAAGTATAAACGGAAAACTTGTGTTTTCGCAACTCCTCTGGTATATATGAATATTGTTCATAAAAAGGTCGGAAAGGAAGACAACAAGTGAGGACAGAGAAATTTTTTACCCATCCGATTGGCGTATTTATTGCTGCAATAGTAGCAACTTTTTTATGGGGAAGCGCATTTCCTTTTATTAAGTTAAGTTATGTTGAACTTGGAATTCAACCACAAGAAGTTGGAGAGCAAATATTATTTGCCGGTTATCGTTTCTTTTTATCTGGAGTCATGCTCTTATTATTCTTTAAAGTGTTAGGAAAAGATATGAGCTTCAAAAAAGGAACAGGGAAACAGTTAATACAAATTGGTTTATTCCAAACGTTTCTTCAATATATCTGTTTTTACATTGGAATGAGTTATAGTTCAGGAATTGAAGGAGCTATCATTTCAGGGACATCATCATTCTTTCAAATTTTACTCGCCCATTTTTTATATAAAGATGATGCTCTCAATATGAGAAAAATAATTGGGGTATCGATTGGTTTTTGTGGCGTCATTTTAGTAAATGTGCCGAGTGATGGTAGCTTATCATTTCATTTTGGGATCGGAAGCTTATTACTTCTTAGTGCAGCAATGCTGTATTCATATGGAAACATATTAGCAAAAGAAGGTAGTAAAACATTAGATGTTGGCTATATGACAGCATACCAAATGGTTTTTGGTTCTATAGGATTATTATGTATAGGGGCTTTACAAGTTGGAGTCATGCCATTTACATTTAGTCTACATGTAATACTTATGCTAATTTATTTATCTTTCTTATCTGCAGCTGGTTTTTGCATTTGGAATACAATTATGAAGTACAACAAGGTTGGAAAAGTATCTATGTACATGTTCTTTATACCCGTATTTGGTGTGTTATTATCGAGCATGATTTTAGGTGAAGCAATTCATTCATTTGTGCTACTCGGTTTAGCATGTGTAGCCGCGGGAATCATTGTGGTAAATAGGACACCAGCTAAGCAAAAAATGGAGCAAGAAAAACAAGTAGCATAGAGAGCAGAAAAGCGATTACAATGGAAGAACAGTACTGTTCTTCTTTTTTCATAGAAAAAGGATAATAGACTAAGTGTAACGAAAAAAGATACAAAAAGCATTTATTGAGGAGAAAATATTATGAATCTACTTTACGTGGTGTTAATTGGGCAAATATTTCTTTTTTTTATTGGTGCAATTTATGCAATGGGGCAGACAAAAAGAACGAAAGATAATATGCCGTTACCTTTAGCAATTCGTCTTATTCTTAGTTTTTCTTTAACAGGTAGTGCAATTTGCATATGGTTACAAGATCCATCTGTAGAGTATAGTACGTGGGTTGCACTTGGTATGACTTTATCGACTGTGGGAGATTTGTTTATGGCTGGGCTGATTCCAATTGGTCATCGATTAATTGGAGGGATGGTTACTTTCGCTCTTGCTCATTGCTTTTATGTAAAAGCATTTTTGCAAACAGGAATTTCATGGAATGGTTTTTGGATTGGCTTACTCGTATATGGGCTCTTTCTAATTGTAGGATGGTTCTTCTTTATCCGAAATGATAAACAGGATAAGTTGTTTACGATAGGAGCTCTAATTTACGGATTGTGGGTTGGAGGAATGGCTTGCTTTGCATTCGCCTTATATTATGAAAATACAGGGATATGGTGGATACCAGCGTTTGGTGGCTTACTGTTTGTAATTTCTGATTTCATTATTGGCGTGACAGATATCGGAGGGCGTAAATTGAAGTATGAGCCACTTTGGATTTGGCTTACATATGTAGCTGCTCAAATGTGTATTGTATATGTGGGATTATAAAAAGATACTCTCAAAAATAGTGGATAGACTATTTTGAGAGTATCTTTTTTGCTTGTTAATTTGATCAGTATTTTTATTTTAAAATTTCTGATATTATAATTTTACAATTCAGAATTTTGTAGAAAATCACCGGTCGTATTATTTATAATAAAAGTAAAAAGATGATGAGTTGGTGAAATGATGCAAAAGAAAAAACGTTGGCGTGAATTCTTTGGAACTATTGCAATTGCATGTTTATTGGTGTTTTTGGCGAAAATTTTTGTGTTTTTTCCGACGACTGTAAAAGGAGCATCTATGAGGCCAACGTTGCAAGATGGAGATAAGGTGATTGTTAATAAGTTAGCAAAACAATTTGAAAGCTATGGGAGAGAAGATATTATTGTTGTGAAAACAGATAATTTTTATGTCAAAAGAGTGATTGGATTGCCTGGAGATATAATTGAGATGAGAAATGATCAATTATATGTAAATTCTGAAGTGAAAGATGAAGAGTATTTGGATAGTAATAAAAAACAAGCAGAAAAAAAACTTATGAATTTAACAGAGGACTTTGGACCGATTACAGTTCCTAAAAATAAGATTTTTGTTATGGGAGATAATCGCTTAATAAGTAAAGATAGTAGAAATGGTTTAGGTTTTATTGATAGAGAAGATGTGTTAGGAAAGTTAGCAGGCATTTATTATCCGTTTGAACATATGAAAATAATAAAGTAAAAAAACCAAGCAAATTTTAGTTTGCTTGGTTTTTTTGTTAAACAGTAGGAGATTCGTTTGATACAGAGATATCTTCATGTTTCTTTGTAGTACTTAAAACAAATTTATGTTGTAGTAATTGTAGTTTAAATAACGCCAAAGGATCATGATATGTTTCTGGATTGCTTCTTAGCGTCGCTAATGTTTGCTCGTCTTCCTGTATCTCAAGTTGAGCTGCATCTACATTTTGTTTCAATATATTAAGTGGATCTTTGAAGAACATCATGATATCACGTTCTAATGCACCTTCAAATACTTCAAATTGAAGGAAGAATTGTTTGGAAATTGTGTGAGCAATTTCTGTATAGTCTTCTGTTTCAATATATTGTTTATATTTGTTGGCGAGCATAGATTGGTTTTTTTGCATATTACCAAATAATTTTCCGGCACTTTTTAAGAAAAACTGTGTCGGTGTAAAGCGTAATAAAATATTGATGTTCGTTACTGTAATTCGATTTGTCATTCGTGCAACATCTCGATTCCAATCATCTAATAATTTGAAATCGCAAGGAAGTTTCATACGTTCTTCTTTATATAATTTATTAAACGTTTCACTCATTTCATCTAAATAAGCTTGAGCTTGAATAAATTCATTATGTGCTGTTTCAATCCATTCTTGAATAGACCCAGTAAATTTAGGAAGAAGTACCTGTTGTACATGCTTTTGAACACGTTCATTCATTGCAGCATTTAATTCTTCATGAACTAGTTTGAAATCACTATCTTCTTGAACAAGATCAGAGCAACTCTGTAATAATTCAGGAATTTGAGAATGTATATCTCGTGTAATTTCTTCTTTCGTTAAAAGATAGGATTCGGTAATAGAGCGAATTTTATCTTTTTCAAGAGCAGTAAGGTTATTAATAAATCCAGTAAGTTTCACTGAGATGTGTTTATTCCAGCGTACGGATTTTACTAATGTATTTTCTAATTCCACACGTTCATTTATGAGATAAGCAATTGTCTTTTGTGTAAACCATATTAGCTTTTCTATACGTTCTTTTTCTATATCGCGTTTTGCAAGATTAGAGAGAATAGATTCTGTTACATCTCCAAGTTGCTGGCTACTCTCTTGCGAAGGAGAGTATGGGAAGAATTGTGCATCTGGAAAATGTACTTTAAGTTTACTAATTAGTTTTTCATTAGTAGTCGTATTATTTGTGTGTAATACGAAGTGAATTTGTAAGTTTGGTACTTGTTCACGTAAATAAATTAATGTATCAATTTCTTTACTATGCAATGGTGAAGAAGAATTTAATACGTAAACAAAACTATCTGCTGCTTGTAAGTATTCAAAGTATGCATTGTTTTTATCCAATTGCTCTTGAATGGATGGTGTAAGAAGAAATGTAAACTTATTTTTTCTTAAAAACCTACTTGGTAGCTTAATTTCTATACATTTTTTCTCAAGTTCTGACTGAGCAGATGTAGCCGTTATTTGATGGAATTCATCAAGGTTAGGGATATTTCGTATATCTAACTCGGTAAATTCTGTTATTTCAGTTTGACTAGCGTCTTTAAATAGAATAGGAGTTGTTAAAGTTTCAGTTAAGATGTTCTCTCCCAATATTGAATTAACAAATGATGTTTTATCATGGTCACTAGTTCCAGCTATTAGTAGTGGTGTGACATTTAAATCACATAGTTCATGGACTAGTAGCGTAAATTGATGACTTAAATCTACATCATTTTTCTCAGCCCATACAGCGATTGTTTCGAATAAATGAGAAACTGTTTCCATATTTACATCTGCTTCAGCTGATGTATTAGAAAGTAAGGATCCAGCACTTTTTACGAGTAATGATTCTAAAGTTGTAGGTGAGACTTCATTCCATGCTAACACTGCTGCAGAGACAACTAGAGAATCTTTTGCTTTCGTTAAACTAAACCAATTTGTTAATAAATTTGGTACAAGTCCGTTTAATTCATGCATAAAATGATTTCCGGTAATTAATGCAAAGTATGTTTCTTGATAGCGAGTAGAAATTTCATTCCAATCGTCATTATTGTCTGTTTCAATATGCAAGAATAAATGATTAATACTTTGAATCCAAGGAAGGTATAAGGATTCATGTTGATAGCTATTCCAAAGAGCAATAACAAGCTCTTTAAATTGAGCTTGATCAACAGCATATAGAGCTTTTAAAGACTCATAGAAATATTCAGGCTTAATATTTTTTGTAAATCCTTTGTTTATGTAATTTATTAACGTATCAAACCAGTGTAAAGATTGTGTTCGAATACCTTCTTGAACAGCTAGTTCGATAGCGTTGTTCCAATCTTCTTGTTTTTCATAGAAAGAACGTGCAATTGCAGTAATATTTGGATAATCCGGTTGGAATGCAACAGCTTCACTAATCGTCTTAAAAGCGAGTCCTAAACGATCTTGTTCGATATAAAGAGAAAGAAGTTGTAAGGAAACCTCCATCGTAAGAGTTGTATCTTCCGTTTGAATAGATTGATAAATTTCTTCTGCCTTTGGTAAGAATCCTAGTTCAAAATAAGCATCTGCAATATTTTTTGTCGCCCAAAGTGCAAGAGCATTATTTACTTTTTCCCATTTAAATATAGCTGCTTCAAAATCTTTATTTTGATAATAAAATTCACCTTGAGCAAATCGAATATTAGAAATGTTGGAGAATTCATTTTTAGATTCATTTATATATGCTTCACCGAGTACTTCCGATGCAGGAGTAGAAGTTTCTTCTGTTAAAAATGTTTTATAGTAAACTTTTTGAATAAATTGATTTTCAATGGTCATGTTCGTTCCCCCCTGTATAATTTAGAAAAATGATGTCGTATGTAAAAGGGTGTATGTTCTTTTAATAGGTAGAAGTTGCATTATATAGACCAAACTATGTTTTTGCTAGATATATCATTTTTCTTGAGAGTTAAACCGTTGCGAAAAGTAACTTTCCTTTATTGTAACAAAAAAACACGCATATGAATTTTTATTTTTTATCGGGTTATTTGCGGGCAGTAAGAATCTAATCTCAAAATTGTTGAATGTAAGTAAGTTATGTGGGAGTCGGGATGTCTGTAGAAGCAAGATTGGCATAGGTTAATAATTAGTAGAGGATGAACAAAACGCCCACTGATTAAAGTTTCACTTTATCTCTGTTAAAGGAAAGAATAGAAGTAGAGTTCATTATAAAAACAATGTATAGTGAATATGTATACCATGTTTGCCTTAAAGATAGAAAGGGTACAATGTGGAATAACGATCGTGCATAGGATGTGTCTTCCGAATGGAACAACATATTGGCGAGTTAATCGCGCATTATGGCTATTTTGGAATTGTTATAGCTTTGGCTGGTGGTATTGTCGGATTACCGATACCAGACGAGTTTTTATTGACCTTTGTTGGTTATAATGTTTCAAAAGGAGTTATGTCAGGAACTGCTGCTTTTTTAAGTGGGATGGCTGGTGCGATGTTAGGGATCACGTTAAGCTACATATTAGGTTTAAAACTTGGGCTCCCTGTTTTAAAGAAATATGGGCCGAAAATTAGAATTAAAGAACATCACATTGAAAAAACACATATTTTATTTGAAAAATATGGGCCATTTCTTTTAATGATTGGTTATTTTATACCGGGAGTACGTCATTTAACGGCATATTTTGCTGGGGTATCAAATTTGACACTTTGGCGTTTTTGTTTGTACGCTTACGGTGGTGCGCTCATTTGGATAAGTGTTTTTATTGGGCTTGGCTGGAAGTTAGGCGAGAAGTGGCGCTTCGTTGAGTATAGTTTACATCATTATGGAATATGGATTTTATTAATTTCAGCAGTTGTTACATGTGTTGTATGGTTGTACATAAAGAAAAAGAAAAACCGCTAATAGCGGTTTTTTTAGCTGAAAGCAATAAATAATACACCAGCTGTAATAAAGACTACACCAACACCGGTCATAAAGTTTAACTTTTCACCGAGGATAATCATAGCGAGAATGATAGAAAATACGACGCTTAATTTATCGACAGGAGCTACTTGTGAAACCTTTCCTGTTTTGAGGGCAAGAAAATAAAATAGCCATGACGAAGCACCTGCAACCCCACTTAATGTGATAAATAGCAGTGCTTTTTTATTTAGCAGTACGTCGCCGATATTTTGAAATTTACCTTGTATGATAATAACGCCTATCATAAATAATGCCATAATAATAGATCGAATTGTTGTTGCAACGTTTGCATCGATGCCGTCTAAACCAAACTTTCCAAAAATAGATACAAGGGCAGCAGCAATTGCTGATAATAGTGCAAATAAGAGCCACGAACTCATAGTAAAATTCCTCCAATCTTACAGTATTATACATGAAAATGATTCTCATGTATAAAGTTGAAGCAATTGAGCTTTATAGAAAGCGCGACTTCAACTTAACTTCTTGCTCCACCTGAATTTTAAGGTGGGAGTTTTACTGCCTGTAAATAGTGGGCTAAATAACGAAATAATCCCCACCTTATATTTTTAATAAGGTGGGGATTATTATACTACTCTGCAATTTCCTCATATAAAAAGTACGTTACATTATAAATATGTTCTACTTCATCGTCTGTCATAAACAGTAATTCGTCACGCTCAATCCCTTTTTTCTTTTCAATAAACTCAATCATATTTTTGCGTTCTTCTCTCTTCATCAATTTTATTTCTCCTCTCAATCTGTTTTAATACAGTTTATTTAAGTTACTGCTATTATATAACAGAATCTTTGGAAAGTTCCACCTATTTTATTATTTTTTTTAAAAGAACTTTTCGACAAAACAAGCCCACCTAAGGGGGGCTTGTTTTATTTTATAGTCGTAAAAACTCAGGCTCCGTCGTACCCGCACCATCAATGTAATAAATTGTGTCGGGATTGATTTTGATCAATACGTAATTAGGGTCTTCAGGACCGAGTAACCAACGTTTTAAGCTATTATTCCAAAACTTGTTTTTTAATGTTGAGTCTTCCTCGATTGAAGCTAACCCTTCAACTTCAATATAATCTTCATCTAATTTTTTTCCTTCTCGTCCGAGTAGTACATGGACATTAGGATTTTGTTCAATATCTGTTATTTTTTTTGATTGTCGATCTGTTGCAACATATAGTACAAAATCTTCATGGAAAAACATCATAAAGGCGCTATGAGGTTTCTCATTTCGTACTGTAGATAATACACCAGTACGTTGACCTTGAATAATAGTTGCGATTTTTTCTTTTAAGTGCATAATTTTAACCCCTTTTCACAATTTATAATTCTGTCTGTTTAAACAAGATAATTTAAATATCTTTCATACTGTTTTCTTCAATCCGATTTTTTAAACGTAATTGTGATGAAATCGGACAAGTTAGGAGAAGAATAATAATAATATTGAGGAGAAATACATACGATGGAAGGATGAAAAGCATGTTTAATAAAATATTTCTTATAGTAGCGCTTATAGGTGTACCACTATCTGTACTTGGAAAAACATTTCATTGGCCAGAAACAATTATGTTCGCTGTGTATTGTATTACGATTATCGCATTAGCTGGTTTTATGGGGAGAGCAACAGAGAGTTTAGCAATTGTTTCTGGTCCTAGAATAGGCGGATTATTAAATGCTACTTTCGGTAATGCTGTTGAACTTATCATTTCAATTTTTGCACTTCAAGCAGGGTTAATTGAAGTGGTGTTAGCTTCTTTAACCGGTTCTGTACTTGGAAATTTATTATTGGTAGGAGGGTTATCTTTCTTTGTTGGAGGTCTTAAATACAAAAGACAAAGTTTTAATGTATATGATGCAAGGCATAATTCAGCTTTATTAATATTTGCTGTTGTTGTGGCCTTTGTTATTCCAGAGATCTTTTCAATGAAGATGAACGCTGGCAAGACGTATCAATTAAGTATAGGTGTTTCTATTATTATGATTATCATGTACCTTGCTGCATTACTATTTAAGTTAGTTACGCACCGTGGTGTATATCAACATAAAAGTGACGAAGTAGCGCATGAAGAAGAGCCAGAGTGGTCAAAAGGGAAGGCGCTCCTTATTTTAGCGATAGCAACACTGGCAGTAGCTTATGTGTCAGAGGCACTCGTACATACTTTTGAAACTGTTGCAAAGTCATTTGGCTGGTCAGAGTTATTTATAGGGGTTATTATCGTTGCAATTGTTGGGAATGCAGCGGAACATGCGTCTGCAATTATTATGGCTTATAAAAATAAAGTAAATATTGCAGTCGAAATTGCAATAGGCTCTACATTACAAATCGCCATGTTTGTTGCTCCTGTATTAGTATTGCTATCTATGTTCTTCGCGCAAAGGATGCCTTTAGTATTTACCATACCAGAACTTGTGTCTATGATTACAGCTGTTTTCTTAACGATTGCGATTTCAAATGATGGAGATACAAACTGGTTTGAAGGTGGCACTTTACTAGCAGCGTATGTCATTATGGGAATTGGTTTTTATTTATTATGAAAAATAGGCATAACAATTGCGCTCAGAGAAAACAATAAACGAAGTAGTATATATACCTACATAGGAAGGAGCCAGACAGGTGAAACGAGTATACAGCATATGTCTTTCAACTATGGTCTCGTTTATTTTATTATTTCCTAACATGAGTTTTGCAAAGACAACAGTAGGAACAAAAATGCCTTCATCTGTTTTAAATATTTCTAAAGACAATACATTTCCAAATGATGCGCAAGATTTACCGCGTTTACAGCCGAGTA
This sequence comes from Bacillus sp. FSL R9-9497, assembly GCF_038005805.1. Classification (NCBI taxonomy): domain Bacteria; kingdom Bacillati; phylum Bacillota; class Bacilli; order Caryophanales; family Bacillaceae; genus Bacillus; species Bacillus sp. FSL R9-9497. The sequence goes on from NZ_JBBOTY010000001.1 coordinate 454,929, forward strand.
AGTTTGCTCAAGAATTATTAAAAACAGCAAATATTAAAATTGAAAATCCGGACTTAATTCGAATGTTTAATGAAACGACAATTTCGAATGCGCCGCTTGCGGTAGGGTACCGAGCAAAGATTTATTTAGGGCAATGGGCTTTACATTATGAATCGATTGATACATCGGTTAATTGGGAATATAAACAAGTAAATCGCAATGTTTACGATAATCGTGGAGGAGATCGCCTATATCCACTTCGCTATAAGCAAGAAACACAAAAGACGGTTGAAGGCGATTTAACAGCAGATATGAAAGATGCTGCAGATGTGAAAAAAATGATGCTTCTCAAAGCACTTGAAAAAGTACAATTCCCCCTTTCGTTTAAAACGACCATTGGTTATGGTACTGGACATGAGCGTGTGTATAATATTAGTCCGAGTCAACTCGGATATTTATACGCTTATACACCAGCAGTAAATGAAAAAGGAAAAGTAACATTTGGAGAAGTGTATCTTGTATTAAAGGGAAATCAAAAAAGACTTGTTGTGAAAAATATTACTTCTCAAGGAATTGGAGCTGCTATTCCAATTCATGATCATTTGTATTTTAAATTCATTTCTTCTTCCCACTCGCAATAACATGAAAAAACGTCAGCTTATAAGCTGACGTTTTTTTATAATGTAATGTTTGCTGTTTTTGATAAGAAATCTTCTGTCGGATAGTAGCTGTTTTTTACAAGAACATTTGGTCCAAGACATTTTACTGCAGGACAGTGACAGCTTAATGATTTTGCTGTTTTTGAAGCGCTCCATTTTTCATAAGCTTCTTGTAATGTGTTTGTTTGTATGTTTCCTAGAAGTGGAACATCACCAAAATCAGTAACGATAATATTGCCATCAAAAATATTTACATTTAAGCGTGAACGACCATCTGGATCGTTACGAACAGTTACATTTTTGCTCTCTTGTAACTTTTTAAATGTGGCAATGTCTCGCTCGTCATCGCTACAAGCATAGAAAGGTAAAGTTCCAAATAACATCCATACATTTTCATCGCGAATTTCTAGTAAATGCTCAATCGCATCACGAATTTCAGCTTTTGTTAAAATCTCTAGATTACTCGCGAAGTCACTTGGATACATTGGATGAACTTCATGACGTTTACAGCCCATCTCTTCGACGATTTGGCGGTGAATATGTTCAATATGTGGTAGAGTTCTTTTGTTTAACATTGTTTCGGCAGATACAAGTACACCTGCATCTGATAGAGCCTTACTATTTGTAATCATTCTTTCGAATAATTTTGCACGTTGTTCGTAAGTAGGTTTACGCTCCATCATTGCAAATCCGCCTTCAACGAAGTCATCGATTGTTCCCCAGTTATGAGAGATATGCAATACGTCTAAATAAGGAATAATTTGTTCGTAACGTGCTAAATCTATAGTTAAGTTAGAGTTGATTTGAGTGCGAACGCCTCGTTCATGGGCGTATTTTAAGAGTGGTGTTACATAGTTGTCGACGGATTTTTTTGAAAGCATAGGTTCTCCGCCAGTAATACTTAAAGAACGTAAATGAGGAATCTCATCTAATCGTTTTAATAAAAGATCCATCGGAAGCGGATTTGGGTCTTTCGGCTGTAACGTGTAACCAACAGCGCAATGCTCACAGCGCATATTGCATAACGTCGTCGTTGTAAATTCAACATTTGTTAATAGTAGTTTGCCGTACTCTTCAAGGTCCATATACGCTTCCCATGGATCGTAAGAAGGAGTAATCGGCTTCATTTTTTGTGATATCGTCATATGAAATACTCCTTTGACTATTGAAATAACAATTTGTCCATTCTCTATAATAGAAGAATATGTGCTTTTTATAAAGTGAAACTTTTTATCATGAAAAGAGAGAGGGCTTACATTATAGTGGATGACTGTGACAAAATTGATGAAATTTCATGCCCATAGCAATCGTTTTTGCGGTATAATAAAAGCAACTCGAATTAAAAGGAGAGTGCCTTCATGGGAAAAGCAATTCAAGATAAAGATACACAATTAGTATATTTAAAAGAACGTTTAAATATGTTCATTGAAGTAATTGATACAATTGAACCCGAAGAAGTAGAATTAGAAGATGTAGATCGTCTTCTTGCAATGTTAGATGAATTAGAATTAAAATGTGAGCAATTTAAAAAAGACGAATAATATATTAAAAAGGCTACCAATTCCGATTTGGTAGCCTTTTTCTGTTCGGGTAATAGAAGGACGATAGAAAAAGAGGTATAATCAAGTTGTGAAAAATTTCATTTATGCTCTAATAGCGTGAAATAAATAGCTAAAGAGCATAACAATTGAATTTTCAGCTCATAACGTTTTGGTAGCGTTCACAATTGAGGGGGAAGTAACAATGGAAAAGCTTCAAGAAAGCATGTATCAACTAATTGTTGAAACGTCAACGAACTTACCGAAAGATGTTCGTCGTGCGATTCAACAAGCGAAAGAGCGAGAAAATGCAGGGACTCGTTCTGCGATGGCACTTGGCACAATTACAAATAATATTAAAATGGCCGATGATAACATCTCGCCGATTTGCCAAGATACAGGGATGCCAACGTTTAAAATTTATACACCAGTTGGTGTGAATCAATTAAAGTTGAAGGAAGCTATCTATAATGCGCTTGAGCGGGCGACAAAAGATGGTAAACTTCGTCCCAATTCTGTTGATTCTCTTTTTGGAGACAATAGTGGAAATAATTTAGGACCAGGTACACCGGTGATTAAGTTTGAACAATGGGAAAAAGATTATATTGATGCACGTTTAATCCTAAAAGGTGGTGGCTGTGAGAATAAAAATATTCAATATAGCTTACCGTGTGAACTAGAAGGACTTGGACGAGCTGGCCGTGATTTAGAAGGGATTCGTAAATGCCTTCTTCATGCAGTATATCAAGCACAAGGGCAAGGATGTAGCGCTGGTGTAATTGGTGTTGGTATCGGGGGAGACCGCACATCAGGTTATGAATTAGCAAAAAATCAATTATTCCGTACATTAGATGATGTCAATCCAGTACCAGAGTTACAACATCTTGAAGAGTACGTATTAGAAAATGCGAACAAGCTTGGCATTGGTACGATGGGATTTGGCGGAGAAACAACTTTACTTGGTTGTAAAATTGGCGTCTATAATCGTTTGCCAGCTAGTTTCTATGTATCTGTTGCGTATAATTGCTGGGCATATCGTCGCCTTGGTGTGAAAATCCATCCTGAAACAGGAGACATTATGGATTGGCTATATCAAGAAGGGGAAGATACACTTCAGCATGAAGTACAAGAAAAAACAGAGCAACGTGAGATTGTATTACAAGCACCAATTACAGAAGAGCAAATTCGTGAACTTCGCGTTGGTGATGTTGTAACAATTAATGGCATGATGTATACAGGTCGTGACGCAATCCATAAGCATTTAATGGATAATGATTGTCCAGTAGATTTAAATGGACAAATTATTTACCACTGTGGTCCAGTTGTTGTGAAAGATGAAAATGACAATTGGCAAATTAAAGCGGCAGGTCCAACGACAAGTATTCGTGAAGAACCGTACCAAGGCGATATTATGAAGAAATTCGGTATTCGCGCTGTCATTGGAAAAGGCGGTATGGGTGCGAAAACATTAGCGGCTTTAGAAGAACATGGCGGTGTATATTTAAACGCAATCGGTGGTGCAGCGCAATATTATGCTGAATGTATTAAAGAAGTGAAAGATGTTGATTTCTTACAATTTGGTATTCCAGAAGCAATGTGGCATTTACGTATCGACGGGTTTAAAGCAGTTGTAACGATGGACTCTCATGGTAATAGCTTACATGCAGATGTTGATAAAACATCACTTGAAAAATTAGCTAGCTTTAAAGAGCCAGTATTTAAGTAAATAAAAAATGCATCTCGAATGATTCGAGATGCATTTTTTTGGTATATATAGAAAAACATGTTCAGCATGAAAGAATGCGTTGCAACAGAAACTACAAGTACGATTATATATGGAAAGGAGACTATTTATGAAATATAAATGGTTATATATCGGTCTCATTTTTTCAATTATGATGGCACTTGTTCCAGTTTCAGCACTGGCTTATACAAATACTCCACATAACTGGGGAATCCCGCGTCCTAAAAATGAAACAGTACCAGATGCAGGAAAGTTATATACAGATTTACTACAAAAAAATGGCGGGTTTTATTTAGGAGATACGAAGAAAAAAGATATTTATTTAACATTTGATAATGGATATGAGAATGGATACACAGGGAAAATATTAGATGTATTAAAAGAGAAAAAAGTACCAGCAACTTTCTTTGTAACGGGACATTACATTAAAACACAAAAAGATTTATTGTTAAGAATGAAGGATGAAGGACACATTATTGGAAACCATTCTTGGAGTCATCCTGATTTTACAGCGGTAAATGATGAGAAACTTCGTGAAGAATTAACGAGTGTAACAGAAGAAATTAAAAAAGTAACTGGGCAAAAAGAAGTGAAATATGTACGTCCTCCGCGCGGTGTATTTAGTGAAAGAACGTTAGCTCTTACGAAAGAAATGGGCTATTATAATGTATTTTGGTCACTTGCATTTTTGGATTGGAAAGTGGATCAGCAAAGAGGATGGCAATATGCGCATAATAATGTTATGACGATGATTCATCCAGGATCTATTTTATTACTTCATGCAATATCAAAAGATAATGCAGAAGCACTTGCAAAAATCATTGATGATTTGCGCGAGAAAGGGTATCATTTTAAAAGTCTAGATGACTTAGTAAAAGGCAATCAACCGTAAGCATGTATGCTTACGGTTTTCTCATGCTATAATGATGTGTAAAAAGGATGGGGAAACGTATGTGGAGCGAGCATGTTACGTTAGAGTATCCGTATCATTTTGAAGAGGTATTAAAACGTTTATCTTTTGATCCTCTTAACGTCATTCAATTAGATGAGAAAGTTATTTATATCCCGCTTTGTATCGACGAGGAACAGGTTGTTGTTCGCTTACAAGGGATTGGTACTGTTCAAAATCCACAGTTTTGGATTTCTAGTCAGACAGGAGATCCAGAGAAAGTCATGAAACGAATGAGAGCCATTTTTCATTGGAATGAACCGTTTCAAGATATACAAAATCATTTTTTAAACACATCATTACGTCCACTATTTGAAACATATGCTTATACTCCAATTATTTTAGAATTTGATTATTTTGCTTGTCTGCTTCGCTGTATCATTCACCAACAAATAAATTTGAAATTTGCTACTGTGTTAACAGAACAATTTGTGAAACGGTATGGAACAGAGAAGAACGGTGTATTCTTTTTCCCCACTCCGGAAATAGTAGCAAATATTTCAATAGAAGAATTGAGAGAGCAGAAGTTTAGTCAGCGAAAGGCTGAATATATAGTAGGATTAGGTCGAAGTATTGTCAGTGGTACATTAAATTTAGCGAGTATAGAAAATGGGACGGAAGAAGACATTTCAGCACAATTGTTGCCAATTAGGGGAATTGGTGCATGGACAGTGCAAAACTTTTTAATGTTTGGGCTTGGACGGAAAAATATGTTCCCGAAAGCGGACATTGGGATTCAGCGTGCAGTGCAAGGTATATTTCAATTAGATGATAAACCTGATGATGCATTTTTAGAAAAATTGAAACAAGAGTGTGAACCATACTGCAGTTATGCAGCGTTATATTTATGGAAAAGTATAGAGTAGAGGTGTAATAATGATACAAAAGCAACATGAGAGTAAGTTGGAAGTTGGTCAAACGTTTCCTGTGACAATTAAACGTCTTGGGATTAACGGAGAAGGCGTTGGTTATTTTAAGAGACAAGTTGTTTTCATTCCAGGGGCATTACCAGGAGAAGAAGTTGTTGCAGAAACAACGAAAATTCAGCGTGGCTTCGCTGAAGCGAAAGTGAAAAAAGTTCGTAAAGCTTCACCGCATCGTGTGAAAGCACCGTGTCCAGTATATGAGGAGTGTGGCGGTTGTCAGCTGCAACATTTAGATTATAAAGAACAATTGAATCAAAAGCGTGATATCGTTGTACAAGCATTTGAGAAGTACATGAAAAATAGTATGGAAGAGAAAATTCGTCCAACGCTTGGCATGGAAAATCCATGGCATTATCGTAATAAGAGTCAATTACAAGTGGGGCGTAAAGACGAAAAGGTTATTACAGGGCTATATAAACAAAACTCACATCAGTTAATTGATATCGCTCACTGTATGATTCAACATAAAGCAACGAATGAAGCGACAAAAGTTGTAAGACGTATTTTAGAAAAATTAAATGTTTCTATTTACAATGAGAAAAAACAAAAAGGTTTAGTACGCACAATTGTAACACGTACTGCAGTTCAAACAGGTGAAGTACAAGTTACACTTATTACAACAAAAGAAGAATTACCAAATAAAGAACAATTTATTGCAGAAGTACAAAAACAGATGCCAGCGGTTAAATCAATTATGCAAAATGTAAACTGGCGTAAAACATCTGTTATTTTTGGCGACAAAACATTTAAATTAGCTGGAAAAGAAGTAATTCAAGAAACACTTGGTGATTTATCATTTGAATTATCAGCACGTGCGTTCTTCCAGTTGAATCCAGAGCAAACCGTTGTTTTATATAATGAAGCAAAAAAAGCCGCTGCGTTAACAGGCGATGAGAAAATTGTAGATGCGTATTGTGGCGTTGGTACAATCGGTCTTTGGCTTGCAAATGATGCAGCGGAAGTACGTGGTATGGATGTAATTCCAGAAGCGATTGCAGATGCAAGAAAAAATGCGAAGCGTCACGGATTTACAAATACGAAATATGAAGCAGGTAAAGCTGAACAATGGTTACCGAAATGGGTAAAAGAAGGATGGCGTCCAGATGTAATTGTTGTCGATCCACCACGTACAGGTTGCGATGATAAATTACTGGAAACAATTTTAAAGGTGAAGCCGAAACAAGTTGTGTATGTGTCTTGTAATCCTTCTTCATTAGCACGTGATGTACAAGCATTAATGAAGAGCTATGAAGTGGAGTATGTGCAACCAGTTGATATGTTCCCGCATACTGCGCATGTAGAAAATGTAGTGAAGCTTGTTAGAAAGTAAAGTTTATTAATATTCCCTCATGGTATGAGGGAATATTTTCTATGAAGGAGAATATTATGCATAATTATAAATTAACGATTCAGTACGATGGTGCACGTTTTAAAGGATGGCAACGTCTTGGTAATAACGATAATACAATTCAAGGAAAAATCGAAAGTGTCATATCTGAAATGATCGGAAAAGAAATTGAAATTATCGGTTGTAGTAGAACAGACGCTGGTGTACATGCTTTGAATCAAGTTGCTAACTTTCAAAGTGATGAGAAGTTAGTGGAACATAAAGTGAAAAAATATTTAAATCAATATTTACCTAATGATATTAGCATTACGAATGTGGAAGAAGTACATGATCGTTTCCATGCTCGTTACAATTCTAAAGCAAAAACATATCTGTATAAAATTTGGAATGAAGAGCATACAAATCCATTTATGCGTAAATACAGCATGCATGTGAATAAAAAATTAAATGTGAAAAGCATGAAAGCAGCTGCAAAACATTTAGTTGGTTCACATGACTTTACTGCTTTTTCAAATGCGAAATCAAAGAAAAAATCTATGGTTCGAGAAGTATATACACTTGATGTGATGGAAGAGGCAGGGTTTGTACAAATTAGAGTAAGTGGTAACGGCTTCCTTCATAATATGGTAAGAAAAATTGTTGGGGCATTAATTGAAGTTGGATTAGGACAATTAGATGCTGAAGCAATTCCAAACATTTTAGAAGAAAAGCAGCGCAATCAAATTAATTGTCTTGCTGAGGCAAGTGGGTTGTATTTAGAGAATGTTGAGTTTTAATGGCAAATAAAAAAATCGGGCTAAGTAGCTCGATTTTTTTAGTATTACGAAGATTTTTCATTTTTTATACGTAGCTTTAAATTCCAAAAAGCAGCAAGCATAATAGCTGCAAAGGAGCCAAAAATTGTTCCTAATAGCTTTGCATAAGGAGAGCTGCTTACATCGGCATTAATGAATAACATCATACAGAGCATGGCAGGGAAAAAGTATAAGTATTGTAATAACTTTAATTTTTTATCATTACTCATATATATAGCCCCTTTCTAGCATGTTATATGTTTATTGTAACATATTTTACCAAGTTGTTTTTGCACTTGGAGACATGTTCATTTCATATGTGTAAATGCAGTTTTTTAATTCGATATTGTAAGTTTTGCCTACTTAATCCTAAAAATTTTGCAGCTTGTGAAATGTTGCCATGATTCTCTTTAAGAATTTGATTAATGTAGTTCTTTTCCATTTTTTCTATTGTGTGTTTTAAAGTTTTAGGTGCATCAGTATTGTGATTAGTTAGTGCATGCTGCATATTGAATTCTGTTTTTATTCGTTCACGAAAGCGAGTAGGCATATGAAACGCTGTAATGATGGTTTCATCTTCTATCAAGTTCATGGAACCTTCAATTATATGTTCCAACTCCCGTACGTTTCCAGGCCAATCGTATGCATAGAAAAATTCTCTTACATTTACATCTACATCGGTTACATTGAGCCCAAATTGAGTATTATATTTTTCAATAAAGTGCTGAACAAGATCTGGAATATCTTCTTTTCTTTCACGTAAAGGCGGAAGACATAAAGTAACGACGCTTAATCGGTAATATAAGTCTTCTCTTAATCGATTATGTGCGATGGCTTCGAAAGGATCTTCATTGATAGTTGCTATAATACGAACATCAATTTCTTTTTCATGTGTGCCTCCGATTCTTCGTATTGTTTTTTCTTGTATAGCTCGTAGTAACTTCGCTTGAAGTGCTGGACTTAATGAGTTGATTTCATCTAATAACAAAGTTCCTCCGTTCGCTTCTTCAAATAAACCAGCTTTATCGATAGCTCCTGTAAATGCACCTCGGTTTGTACCGAATAATAAGCTTTCCATGAGTGTATCAGGTATAGCGGCACAGTTCTGTGAAATAAAGGGTTTTGTTGAACGCTGACTTTCATTATGGATGCTTTGTGCAAATAGTTCTTTCCCAGTGCCTGTTTCTCCTACTAGAAGTATGGAGGAAGATGTACGAATTACTCTTTTTCCTTCAGTAATGATTGATTGAATAGCTTCAGAATCACCAATTATGTGATCAAAGGTAAATTTAGTACTTTGTTTTCGAGAAGGGCCCATTCTTATTGTTTGCTTTAAGTTACTAATTTCTTTTGATATTTCAATAGCGCCTTTAATTTTTCCATTTTCTATTATAGGAAAAGTATCGTTAATCGTTGTAATTTCTTGTCCTTTATTGTTAAAATACGTTTGTTTTATATTTTTCTTTGTTTTTCCAAATTTTAATGCCTCTATAAGAGTACTATTTTTATTTTCTTCAAATGCAAATACCTCTAAAGGACTTTTATATAGCACATCTAAGCGATCCATTGATTCAATTTCCATCATTTTGCGGTTATAGACAATCGTTTTACTTTCCTCATTAATAATATGAATCCCGATATCGAGTTCATTGAGTAAAGTTTCATATAGCATATTCATTTCAATAATTTGTTTGAAATTAATTTCTTCTGTATGCATGTAACATCTTCTCCTCATTTCACCCTATGAAGACTGACTTTTTATAATTTTATTAAAATTCTTATAAAATCGCAAAAAATTTTTGCTATTTTTCGTTTAAAACTTTTTAAATGATCGAAAAATTTTGCGGTTGTGCACATTTTTTTGTATGAAACTCTCATTTAATACATGAATTAGAGACTTGGTACGTATTTTGCATAAATAATATTTGAAATCTCTAGAGGGGAGAATATGAATTTTTACAGGATATACAACGTTTCGGTGTCAATTAATAAGAGGGAGGGATTTATAAAGTGAAGACAGTTATAGAAGGTGTGTATAGTCCTTGTTATGGAAAAGTAGAGAAGTTATTTGTTACGGAAAGTTCTTACGTATACGAGTGGGAGAAATTAGCGTTAATTGAAACGATAGATAAACAGAAAGTAGAAATTAAGATAGGAATCAGTGGTTATATTGAATCATTAGAAGTAGTAGAAGGACAAGCTATTGCTGATCAAAAGTTATTAATAACAGTAAGGGATGACCTTTTAGTAACAGGCAGTGATTAATGTAAGTGATGTGTATTTTTGCTCTTTTAAATCATTATTTTTACGGTGAAGAATTTTAAAAACGCTTACATTAAATGGATTGGCAAAGTGAAAAGGGGGGATTTATATGATGGATCAAAACCAAGGGTTAAAAAGGGAATTGAAAAGCAGGCACATCTTTATGATTGCACTTGGAGGAGTTATTGGTACCGGTCTTTTTTTAGGATCTGGGTATACAATTCATGAAGCTGGACCTGGAGGAGCAATTGTAGCGTATCTTGTCGGTGGATTTGTAATGTATTTAACGATGCTCTGTCTTGGAGAATTAGCTGTTGCGATGCCTGACGCAGGGTCTTATCAAACGTATGCGACAAAGCATATTTCCCCTGCAGCAGGTTATGTAGTGGGATGGATGTCATGGTTAAACTGGTCTGCTACGATAGGTATTGAATTAATTGCAGTTAGTATTTTGATGAAACGTTGGTTTCCTGATGTACCGTCATGGATTTGGTGTGTAGTGTTCGCGGTACTGCTCTTTGCTATTAATGCGTTATCTTCAAGAAGTTTTGCGGAAGTGGAATTTTGGTTTGCAAGTATTAAAGTAATTACAATTATTGCATTTATTATTTTAGGCGGGGCGGCAATGTTTGGTTTTCTAGATATGAAAGGAAATGAACCAGCACCGATGTTCTCTAGCTTTACTGATTACGGGGGACTGTTTCCGAATGGATTATCAGCCATTTTAATTACGATGATTGCAGTTAATTTTTCTTTCCAAGGAACAGAACTAGTTGGTATTGCAGCAGGTGAGAGTGAAAATCCAGAGAAAACGATCCCGAAGGCAATTAACAATACAGTTTGGCGTATACTTGTTTTCTTTGTACTATCTATTTTTATTCTTGCTGGACTATTCCCTTGGCAGCAAGCAGGAGTAATAGAAAGTCCATTCGTAGTTGTATTTGATAAAATTGGTATTCCTTATGCAGCAGATATTATAAATTTCGTTATTATTACAGCAGTACTATCCGTTGCGAATTCAGGATTATATGCAACTTCGCGTATGCTATGGTCTATGTCTAATCAAGGAATGATTAGTCCGATTTTTGGTAAGTTATCTAAAAACGGTGTTCCTATTTATGCATTGATTGTAAGCACAATTGTAGGTTGTCTCTCATTATTATCAGGTATTTATGCGGAAGATACAGTTTATTTATGGCTGCTTTCTATCGCTGGATTTGGAGCGATACTAGTTTGGGCATCTATTGCTCTATCTAACTTATTAGCTAGAAGGTCATACATAAAGCAGGGCGGGGATGTCAAAGACCTGAAATTTAAAACACCGCTGTATCCATTCGTACCACTGCTTGCGCTATTATTAAATGTAACAGTAATCGTTGGCATGGCCTTTATTCCAGAACAAAGAATGGCATTGTATTGTGGTATTCCATTTATGATTGTTTGTTTACTGTTTTATCGTGCTACAAGAAATAAGGGAAGTAATGTAGAGCATATTGAAAAGACAAATACAACGGAAGTAGAGAGTTTATAATAGTGATTAATTAGGAGACTGTAAAATTGTAAACAGTCTCTTTTTTTGTGAAAATAAAGCTGGAAACATACTATGTATGCAAAGGGGAATTAGCGATGAATCGAGAAATTTCGCAGTTGTTAAAACAAATAGATTCAAGGAAAGAGGAATTGTTAGAACTTACAAAAACATTAATTCGTTTTGAAACACCAGCACCGCCAGCGAGAAATACAAATGAAGCGCAAGAATTTGTTGCAGAGTTTTTAAGAAAACGAAATTTTAGTATTAATAAATGGGATGTATATCCGAATGATTCGAACGTTGTTGGGGTAAAAAAAGGAATAAAAAGTGACTCATATAAAAGTCTTATTATTAATGGTCATATGGATGTAGCTGAAGTGTCAGCAGATGAGGCGTGGGAAACTGATCCATTTGATCCATTTATAAAAGATGGCTGGTTAGTTGGACGTGGCGCAGCAGATATGAAAGGTGGGCTGGCTGGAGCGCTATTTGCCATTCAACTTTTACAAGAAGCTGGTATTGAATTACCTGGAGATTTAATCTTTCAATCAGTAATAGGGGAAGAAGTTGGAGAGGCAGGAACACTTCAATGCTGCAGGCGAGGTTACGATGCTGATTTTGCAGTCGTAGTGGATACGAGTGATTTACATATGCAAGGGCAAGGTGGTGTCATTACTGGATGGATTACAGTGAAAAGTCCGCAAACGTTTCATGATGCAACGCGCAGACAAATGATCCATGCTGGAGGACGTTTATTTGGAGCGAGTGCGATTGAAAAAATGATGAAAATTGTGCAGAGCTTACAAGAATTAGAGCGTCACTGGGCAGTCATGAAAACATATGAAGGCTATCCATCTGGAACAACAACAATTAATCCAGCTGTTATTGAGGGGGGAAGGCATGCGGCGTTTATTGCGGATGAGTGCCAGTTATGGATAACAGTGCACTTCTATCCGAACGAAACACATGAACAAATAATAAAAGAAATTGAAGAATATATTGGAAAGGTAGCAGCTGCCGATCCATGGTTAAGTGAAAATCCGCCACAATTTAAGTGGGGCGGAGAATCAATGATTGTAGATCGTGGTGAAATTTTCCCTTCATTAGAAGTAGATAGGGAACATGCAGCTGTAAAAAAACTTAGCTCAGTACACGAGTCTATTTTATCAAAAAATGCAATTTTAGATATGTCTGCAACGGTAACTGATGGCGGTTGGTTTAGTGAGTTTCATATTCCAGCGATTATATATGGACCAGGTACATTAGAAGAAGCACATTCTGTAAATGAGAAAGTTGAAATTGAACAGTTAATTGAATTTACAAAAGTAATAACAGCATTTATATATGAATGGTGCCACACGAAAAAATAGATTTGTATAGTAAAATCGTACGAGTATGTATACTTGTACGATTTTTTAGTGAACTATTTCAGAGGTGAAAATAAACAACTGAAATAGTTCTTTATTTTGCTATGTCTTTCGTTTTATTTCAAGTAATTTCTCTTTTGCTAATTCAACGGCGATCGCATCATCTAAATAGCCAATTGGAAAGAGATAGTCGGGAATAATATCTGTCGATAAAATGAAATACAGTAATGCGCTCCCAAGAACTGCACGTTCTTCTTTTGAAATGGTTTCATTGCAAAATTGTTGATACATATCTGTTAATTGTTCAATAAAAGGACCAGCACTATCAATTTGCTCTAATTTGCTTGCGAAACTGTCATGAATACGTTTTTCGCCTTCTGTTGTCTGGGCATAGCGTTCGTAATTTTCGAGTTCTTGTTTTACGCGAGTTGTAGTGTAATCGAAATCGAATAAGTTAGAGGATTGCAGCGTTTGCTGAATGGTATCAAGAGATGTGTACATATCTGTTTTTTCTTTATTTATGTGAGGAGAATCAGGGTACATTTCATCAAATAACAATTGGGGTGGAACTTGAAGACATTCTGCAAATTTTTGTAGATGTTTTTGTTTTGGCGGTTGTTTTCCATTAATAATTCTTGAGACTGTTGCAGGATCAATATTTGTAAGTATTCCTAGTTGGCGCATAGATAAGGCGCGTTCTTTTAAAAGTTTTTTTATTAATTTGCCAAGCCGATCATTCGGGTTTTCATTAGCCATAGTGTAGGCACTCCTTTTTTAGTATTGAAAAAATATTGAGCATTTATTACAAGTATATGAAACAGACAGGCACAGTTGCTCAACATTTTCATAATATGCATTGAAAAGTGAGAAAAAGGGGTGACTATTTATGAGTACAGTAGGCTTATTTTCAATTTTTTTAATCGGGATCGCTTCTAATTTAGATAATGCAGGTGTTGGAATTGCATATGGCATTCGTAAAATTCGTATTTCGTGGTTTAACAATTTTATCATCGCATTCTTTGGATTTTTATTTACTTTACTAGCTGGATTTTTTGGAAACTGGATTGCGTTATTTATTTCAGAGTTTACAGCAAATCTGATTGGAGCAATCGTTTTAGGGATAATCGGTGTGTTTATTTTGTGCCAGCCTTTCTTGGGTCAAAAAAATACTGCAGGTTCTAAAGATGATAATGTACTTATGGGCATTTTACGTAATCCGGAAAAAGCAGATTTTGATGGTTCTAAAACAATTAGTTTCTCAGAAGCAATTGTTTTAGGAGTTGCGTTGTCTATTAATAATATTGCAGGTGGATTTGATGCAGGGGTAACAAATTTAAATCTTTGGCTTACAGCGACTATTTCTGGGGTGTTTAGTTTTATTTGTATTAGTGGTTTTGCGTATGTAGGAAAACGATTTTTAGCAGAATACTTAGGGAAATGGGCGACAGTTATCGCAGGACTATTATTAATTCTTATTGGGATCGATCAGTTGTTGTAAGGAGAGTAGAAAACAAGGTTCGAGTATTTCCTTGGAAATACAGCAAGAGATTGCATATATCGACGTACTTTTCTCCATACTAATACGGATTTCTTTTAAGAAAGGGGGATTTGTATGGGACGCGGGAAAGCATTTGATCATAAGAAAAAAGGGCATGATCATCAACCACCTAAAGGTGCGTTCATTCATAAAGATGTAAATGAACATACTTTGGAAGAGGAAGAGCTACCAGTAAATATTGAGGCGTATAAAAATAGTTTGAAAAAACATTAAAAGCACCTACATAGGTGCTTTTTTACCGTATATCTTCAATTAATTGTTCGGATTCTTCATGCATACTGTACTCACTTAATACTTGAATGCAAAGCCACTTTAATTCCTCAATCGTATGCTCAAGTTCTTCAGGAAGCACATGATAAATGTCTTCAAGTCCCATCCCGAAATGAATAATTTCAAGTACTTGATCATCGATGTTCCGATCCATTAATAATTCAAGTACTTCTAAATTGAATATGTATCGGTGAGCTTCGTCGAGTGAAACAACTTTTAACTTCAAGCTTTCTACAATACTCAATATAAAAAGAAGGATTGTTTTTTCAAGAACAGGTTGTTTTCCCATTTGAAATATTAGTTTCATCTTTCACACCTCCACATATAGCGCTAGGTTGTACTATATTATTCAGGAGGGGGGAACAAATATGCATGATATAGAGAAACTTTCAGCACTGTTTTTGTAAGAGGATTGATAACTGACAAAAGTGAGGTTTTGGCGAAATAAAAAATCCTGCTAGTATAGCAGGATAACTCACGATTAAAAAATGCTCCAACCTTCTTGAGCAGAAAGAAGTTCAAGAATTTTAAAACCGGCAATACTATTTCCGTTTGCATCTAAAGCTGGTCCGAAAATACCGATTCCCATGTCTCCTTTTACGCAGCCAAAAATACCACCGGCTACACCACTTTTTGCAGGAATACCAACACGAATTGCAAATTCACCAGATTCGTTATACATACCACATGTGACCATAAATGTTTTGCAAATTTTTGTAATATGCTTAGGGATAATTTGTTTTTTCTTATATGGATCATATCCATCCATTGCAAAAATTAAGCCGATACGTGCTAAATCGATGCAGTTTACTTCAACTGCGCATTGACGAGTATATAAATCCATAAGTTCTTCAATATCACAATCGATAATTCCGTTTTGTTTCATATAATAACAAAGTGAACGGTTTAGGTAAGCTGTCTCTAGTTCTGAATCGGCAACTTTAGAGGAATAATTAATAGTAGGATTATCTGTTATTTCACGTACAAAATGAAGAATACGTTCCATTTTTTCCTCGTTATCTTTTCCTGCTAGCATGCTTGTAATAGCTAAAGCCCCTGCATTTATCATTGGATTAAGGGGTTTGGATGGACTTGTCGTTTCTAACTTAATAATAGAATTAAATGGGTCACCCGTTGGTTCCATTCCAACTTTAGAAAATACATATTCTTCACCACGGTCTAAAAGGGCAAGGGCAAGTGTAATTACTTTGGAAATACTTTGAAGAGTAAATAGTGTTTGTGAGTTGCCTGCATGGATATATTCTGTTTCTTTATGGAAAATGGCAATCCCTAAATCGTCTGGATTTGCATTTCCTAGTTCGGGGATATAAGTAGCAAGTTTTCCTTTTTTCGTATATGGTTTTACTTGTTCTAACAACTGTTGTAAGTTGTTTGTTTCAATGCACTGCATAGTACCAACGCTCCTATTTTGAATTAACTAAGTTTACTTTTCCCGATATGCTCGGAAATAAATAATAACATGAAAAAGTGGAATGATAAAACGAAAGTTCAATGTGCTATAATAGGTCTTTCGTTTCGAGTATTCTGTATTTTAAAAAGGAGAATTTTCCTTTTATATAACAGTTTGGAAATAGGAGATTTATCCATAAAAAGTTCAGAAATAAAAACTACACATCTATACAACTATATGTTATTATGGTTATGTAATAGAAAGCGTTTTCTAAAGCGTACTAATAATGATAACGATTTCATAAATTTGATTAGGGGGAATTAAAATGTTGCAGTTTTTACAACGTATTGGTAAAGCTTTAATGCTTCCGATCGCAGTACTACCAGCAGCAGGATTATTGCTTCGTTTAGGGCAACCAGATGTATTTGATATTCCTGTTATGGCACAGGCCGGCGCAGCAGTTTTTGATAACTTAGCACTTATTTTTGCAATTGGTATTGCAATCGGTCTTTCAGTGGATGGTAGTGGTGCAGCAGGTCTTGCAGGTGCAATTGGTTATCTTGTTATGAAAAATAGTATTGATGCACTTAGCAAAGGGTATTCAACTGCTGAATTACAAGATAAATTAGGTAAAGTCCAAGATTTAATAGGTAATAGCGCAAATGTAGATCCATCTAAGCTTGCGGATACAATGACACAAGTATCTAAGGCTGCTGAATTATCGACTAAAGTAGATATGAAAGTCTTAGGTGGTATTATTGTTGGTGTTATAGCAGGACTTCTTTATAATAAATTCCATAAGATTAAACTTCCAGAATGGTTAGGTTTCTTTGCTGGAAAACGTTTCGTTCCAATTGTTACATCAGTCGTGATGCTGATATTAGGAATTCTATTTGCACAAATTTGGCCAACAATTCAAAATGGTATTGATGCATTAGCTCATGGAATTGTTAATTTAGGTGCAATTGGTTCAGGATTATTTGGTTTATTAAACCGTTTATTAATCCCAATTGGTTTACACCACGTAATGAACACATACTTCTGGTTTGTATTTGGGGACTTTACAAATGCAGCAGGTAATGTTGTTAATGGTGATATTGCTCGTTTCCTTGCAGGTGACAAAACAGCAGGTATGTTTATGACTGGTTTCTTCCCAGTTATGATGTTCGGTTTACCAGCAGCATGTTTCGCAATGATTGCAGCTGCTAAACCAGAAAAGCGTAAAGCAGTTACTGGTATGTTAGCTGGTCTAGCATTAACTTCATTCTTAACTGGTATTACAGAGCCTATTGAATTCTCATTCATGTTCTTATCACCAGTATTATATGGTATTCATGCTGTACTAACAGGTCTTTCTTTATTCATTACAACATCGCTTGGCATTCATGATGGTTTCTCATTTAGTGCCGGTGCAATCGATTACGCTTTAAACTTCGGTATTGCAACAAAACCAGTCTTACTAGCAGGTATCGGTTTAATTTACGCAGCAATTTATTTCATAGTATTCTACTTCTTAATTAAGAAGTTCGATTTAAAAACTCCTGGTCGTGAAGATGACGATGAGTTAGTTGAAGATGGTGAGGCACCAGTTGCAGGTTCAATTGGTGAAACTTACGTAGCAGCTTTAGGCGGAAAAGAAAACTTAACAGTTATTGATAACTGTGCAACACGTCTACGCTTACAAGTAAAAGATGCTGGTCAAGTAAATGAAGCAGCATTAAAACGTGCTGGTGCAAAAGGTGTTATGAAATTAAGTAATACAAGTGTCCAAGTTATCGTAGGTACAAATGTTGAATCTGTTGCCGATGATATGAAAAAACACGTATAAATAATGAGATAAGAGGATGTCCAAAAAGATTGATAACATCAATTTTTTAGAGGATATCCTCTTTTTTTGTTAATAATTTAACGGGAATCTTACTTTTGTAAATTTTCTTTTTCTTTTTTGTACATATAGGTTGGTAATATGTGCAGTGCGTGATAAAGTAGGGATGATATAGAGTGGATTATCCATAATCTACTAAAACGAATCTTTAGTAAAGGAATTAAATTATTGGTGAGTAAGGGGAAAAAAGCAATTATGGATCAGGAAAAAAATAATGCGAATGGGAAAGTACGTCGGCCGATTGTATACATAAACAGAACAATCATTCTCGTCTTACTATTATCACTTGTATATTTCATGTATACAAAAATTGTTGCGCATAATAAGAAAGAAGAAACTTTAAAAGCGGCAGCAGAAATGAAGAAACAAGAAGAGCTAAAAAAGAAAGAAGAAAAAAAGAAACAAGAAGTACAGAAGCAAAAACAAAAAGAGCAGGAAGAACAAGTGAAGCAAGCGCAAGCTGTGGAGAAGCTTCCCGAGGGACCACCTCAAGAAATTAATGAAAACGCTCAATTGGACCAGTATTTACAAAACGCAGGATTTAGCGGGACAGCTGTTATTGTGAAGAACGGAAAAGTTCTTTTGAATAAAGGGTACGGTATGGCAAATAAAGAACAGAAAGTACCGAATAATTCAGAGACGACTTTTTATATTGGTTCTATTTCAAAGGCATTTGTAGCAACTGCTATTATGCAGTTGAAAGATCAAAATAAATTACAAGTAGAAGATACTGTTGCAAAGTATATTCCAAATTTTCCTCAAGGTAATAGTATTCAGCTAAAACATCTATTAACACATACATCAGGGATTCCCGAATATGAGCAGGGAAAAGAAGATATTTCTCATGAAGAACTGATAAAGCGGATAGGAAATCAAAAGCGTATTGGTGGTCCAGGAGAGAAGTGGAAGTATTCTGATTCGAACTACTCTATACTTGCATACATTGCCGAGAAGGTAAGTGGACAGTCGCTCGAAGAATATATTAAACAACATATTTTTGCTATTGCGGGTATGAAACATTCTGGTTTTGGTACAGCGTTAGAACAAACAAGATTCCCATCAACGGGTTATAAAATAGTAAATAATAATATGACAACACCTAATATTCCGAGCATGTCACAACTATATGGTTGTGGTGATATATACACAAGTGCGCATGATTTATATTTATTTAACGAAGCACTATTCTCTGGTAAATTAATTTCAAAAGAGGGTTACGATCAAATGTTTACGGGTGGAAAAAAGGATTACGGGTTTGGATGGTACGTAGACCCAGGAAGCTATTCGAATCACGGTGTAATGCCAGGATGGAATTGCTTAAACGGATTTAGTAAAAATGGTAGTGTATATGTTGTTTTATTATCTAACATTCAAAATAACATTAAATCATTTGGTAAAGTGAATAACGATATTTATTCGATATTGCGGAATATTGAAGTGTAAGAAACTATCCTTTTGGATAGTTTTTTTTATGCCTTGAACTAAATATTTCTTTTAGAAAATGTATGTCTTACCTATCACAAAAATATCTATTTTGTATACATTAAGATGTATGGATGTGAAATTTTATAATCTAAAAATAATAGGAGGAGAAGTGTATGTGTCTGTTCAGAAAATATTGGCATAAATTATCGAGATTGTTTAATAGGCAATTAGATTATTTTTTAGATAATAAGTTATTACCTGCTGTGGAAAGACTTTTATTTTCACAAAACTTCGCGAGATTTATTCAAAGAAACTCTAAGCAAGCTACTGAAGAAGTTATTGAATCAAGTAGATTTCAATCTATTATTTGTAACATTTTAAAAGAATGTACTACATCACCTTTTAAAGAAATTGCAGAGGAGTATTTAGGTAAAAACGTAGAAATTACTGTGACAGTGGGACAGTTAACAGGTGTTATTGTAGCAGTTGGTGATGACTTCTTAACATTGCAAGAAGGAATAGGAACAGAAGTTTTATTACCATTTACAAGTATTATATCAATTAAAGAAGCGTAAGAAAGGAGCGTTATATATGTTATTTACTGATGAATTACGTAACCATGTTGGGGAACTAGTACAAGTTGTGACAGCTGTAGAAATCATTGCAGGCGTTCTTTTATCTGTGACGGATGGGGCAGTAATTGTTCGTACTTCTCCTTCTTATGGACCACCAGAAGATGTAATTGTGCGTATTCCTATTATTGCTTATGTTCGCTTGGAAGGGTAAGAGTGATACAAGTATGAGAGTGTCAGTTGTTATTCCAGTGCATAATGAAGCAAGTACTTTATCAAAAGTTTTAGGAGAAGTAAGAAAGCTCGAACCATATGAAATTATCATAGTAGATAATGGATCGACAGATGGTACGAAAGAAATAGCGCTACAGCATAATTGCCGTGTGATTTATTATAGATATTCCCTTGGTAATGATGTGGGACGGGCAATTGGTGCTAGAGAAGCAAAAGGTGAAATTGTTTTGTTTTTAGATGGTGATATCGTCATGAAAAGTGAAGAATTATACAATTTTATTAAAGGAATACAGCAAGGACATGAGATTGTTTTAAATAATTTAACATGGTCCGTTTATTTGAAGATGAGACCGCATTATACGACGGTTGGAAAATATATGTTAAATCGTTATTTGAACAAGAAGGAGTTTGTTGTAGGATCTTTAATTGCAATACCACATGCGATAAGTCGTAAAGTGATTGAAAAACTGGGGTGGTGGAATTTAGCAGATCCAGCATTATTTCAAGCGATGGCGATGTCTAGAGGAGTAGATATTTCTGATATGGCTTCAGTTGATGTCATTTACACAAATAAAGTTCGTCCTGTCCATACGGGCACATCACCTGGCTCTCCTTATCCGAAAGCGACTAGTCGTATTATGGGTGATCATTTGCGTGCTTTACAATACGTAATCGAAACATACGGTAATCGCGGTGGTTTTTCAGAGGACAATAGAGATAGAGCGTTTGTAGGAAAGTATAAACCAGTTTTATTACAAAAGAAAAAAGCGAAATATAGTGCCATTATCCCAGTATCAGAAGAAAAAATAACTATAAGGTCTGTTATACAAGAAGTGAAAGAAGCAGGTGTAGATGAAATTATAGTTGTCGCGAATGGAGCAGATGTTGAGACTGTTAAACAGGCAAAGCTAGAGAATGTTATTGTAGTTGAATTTACGAAGGCGCTTGGACATAATGTAGCAAGAGCAATAGGGGCCATGCATGCTACGGCAGATATTTGTTTATTCGTTGATGGTGATTTTGTTATTCCAGCAAAAAAACTCACTCCATTTTTACATGCTGTTGAAGATGGAAATGACGTGGTGTTAAATGATTTACAATGCTTATTAGATATGTTTCATCCAGCAGATCCAATTAGTATGGGAAAATACTTTTTGAATTTGATAGCGAAAAGACCAGATTTATGGAATAACTCACTAACTGCTGTACCACATGCCATGCATAAGAAGGTAATAGAGAGAATAGGATATGACTCCCTTATCATTCCGCCATTAGCACAAGTGAAAGCTATTTTAGAAGGATTCTCTATTACAACAGTAGAGTTAGTAGATGTTATAAAAACAAATCGAGTACGTCCAGAGCAACACGAATTTGTAAATGGGCGTATTTCAGCGTTTGATCGTATTTTCGGTGATCAACTTGAGGCGGTTACGTATTTATTACAACGTACGGACGAACGTGGTGGCTTTACTGATGGAGATAGAGATAGAGATATCATTCAACAATTGAGAAGGGAAGAAGAGAATACAAATGAATAGTAGTAAAGTAGCTATTATTGGGTTAGGGTATGTTGGCCTTCCTTTAGCGGTACATTTTGCAGAAAGAGGGCATACAGTACTTGGATTAGATAAAGATATTAGAAAAATAGACTCAATTATAAAAGGAGAAAGTTATATTCCAGATGTTTCTTCTAAAGAGTTACAAAGTTTATTGACGAAAAAAAAATTAACAGTAAACACACCGGATCAAGGCATTGCTGATTTTCAAAATAGTGATTATGTTATTGTCACCGTCCCGACTCCAATTAATGAACAAAGAGAACCAGACTTAAGTGCCCTCATTTCAGCTTCGCATTATATACAACAAAACCTTCAAAAAGGACAAACCTTCATTTTTGAAAGCTCCACATATCCAGGCACACTTGAAGAAGTCATCCTACCTATTATTTCTCAAAATAGTAACAAGGTAGGGGAAGATTTCTATATCGGATATTCCCCTGAGAGAATTGATCCAGCAAATAGTCAATATTCAGTTCAAGCTATTCCAAAAGTTATTAGTGGACAAACAGAAAAGTGTAGACAAAAGGTACAGGATTTATATAGTACCATTTTTGACGAAGTTGTACCTGTTAGCTCTCCGAAAGTAGCAGAGATGTGCAAGCTATTTGAAAATATTCAGCGCTTAGTTAACATTTCTTTAGTAAATGAACTAAACACACTATGTGAAAGTTTAGGAATTGATTTTTATGAGGCGCTTGAAGCCGCATCTACAAAACCGTTTGGATTTACCCCATATTGGCCAGGACCAGGAATAGGAGGACATTGCATTCCAGTAGACCCTTTATATTTTCAATGGAGAATAAAAAAGAATGGGGCAATTAGTCAATTAATTGAGGCAGCACATATAATTAATGAAGAAATGCCAGAGAAAATAGTCCGAAAAGTAAAAGGCATGGTGCAATCACCTGCATCAGTTTTAATTGTAGGAATTGCTTATAAGAAAGATGTAAATGATTTGAGAGAATCACCAGCGTTACCGATTATTCAATTATTAAGAAATCAAGGATACGAGATAGAATATCATGATCCTTATATTTCTTTCGCGGAAATTGGAGATAAGGTGTATCAATCTGTTTCTTTAGATGAAGAAAAAGTTAAAAAAGCGGATTGTATTTTAATTTTAACGGATCATTCTAATATTGATTGGAAGCTTTTTAAAGGAATGGACCGAGTAATAGATACACGCGGGATTGTAAAGAAGGTGAGTAAATGAGTAAGAAATGTTTAATTACAGGTGGGGCCGGATTTATCGGGTCGCATTTAGCTGAAGAGTTGATGAGAAGAGGTTATGAGGTCACTGTTGTGGATAACTTTTATAAAGGTAAAAATAAGTACCATGAAGAGTTAATGAAAAAAATCCGTGTTATTCCAATAAGTGTTTTAGATAAAAATTCTATTTATGAATTAGTAGATCAGCATGATGTCGTGTTTCATTTAGCAGCAATTTTAGGTGTGAAAACAACAATGGAAAAAAGTATAGAGCTCATAGAAACGAATTTTGATGGGACGAGAAATATTTTACAAGCAGCGTTAAAAGGAAAGAAGAAAGTAGTTTTTGCTTCTACTTCAGAAGTATATGGTAAGGCCAAGCCGCCTTTCTCTGAAGAGGGAGATCGATTATACGGGGCAACTTCTAAAATTCGTTGGAGTTATGCAGTTTGTAAAACGTTGGAAGAGACATTATGTTTAGGATACGCATTAGAAGGTTTACCGGTAACGATTGTTCGATATTTTAATATTTATGGTCCAAGAGCGAAAGATGGTCCGTATGCAGGGGTAATCCCGCGATTTATTAGTGCGGCTTTGCAAGGAGAAGACATTCTCGTATATGGAGATGGAAAGCAGACACGTTGCTTTACGTATGTAAGTGATGCGGTAGAGGCAACGATTCGGGCAATGGATGAGAAGGTAAATGGTGAGATTATTAATATAGGTTCTGAGAATGAAAAGAGCATAAAAGAAGTAGCAGAAGTAATTAAAAAATTAACGAATTCTTCTTCAAAGATTGTACAAGTGCCTTTTGAAGAAGTATATCCTTATGGTTTTGAAGAAATTCCAAATAGAAGACCAGACGTAACAAAATTAAAAGAGCTTGTTCAATTTCAAGCGAAAGTAACGTGGGAAAACGGATTGAAGGAAACAATTAAGTGGTTTCGTGAACAAAACAATGGCTAAGTCATTATCTGTTATTATTCCTGCATGTAATGAGGTCGATACGATTTCAGACGTTATTCAATCGGTAAGACCATTAAATCCAGTAGAAATTATTGTAGTAGCAAACGGTTGTAATGATGGAACAGAAGATGTTGCAGATCGTTTAGGGTGTAAAGTAATCAAACATACAGAGCTACTAGGGAACGATGTTGGACGTGCAGTCGGCGCAAAACATGCGATAGGTGATGTATTACTATTTATAGATGGTGATTTTGCTATTCAAACTTCAAAATTAAAATTATTCCTTAATCCGATTTTATACGATCAGGCAGATGTAGTTTTAAATAATTTGGATGCATTATTTTTAAAAAGGCAAAAACCTACTTCTATTACAGTATGGCGCCAAATATTAAATGCAATGTTAGAGCGTGAAGAATTAAAAATTAATTCTTTATTAGATGTACCTCATGCGCTGACGAAAGAAGTCGTTCAAAGCATCGGATATGAATGTTTTGTTAATCCTATTGTGGCTCATTTACGCCTACTTCAAAGTAAATGGAGAATTAGTCGTCATTGCGCCATTGACGTTATTGCGCCAAATAAATTTCGTCCATTCCAGCATGCTGCATATGGAACAAATCTTTCCCAATCTGAAAAAAGAATGATAGGTGATCATATAGAAGCAGTAGCGGCACGGATATTAAGCAGTGATGAGCGCGGAGGATATTATGATGGAAATAGGAAAAGGGATAGTGTCTATCATACTTTAAGTTTTGAAGAGTTTTATCAAGGATGGGGTGTCACATCTAATTTGTATAAAGGAAAGCAACTATCTGTTGTTATTCCCGTACAAGATGAAGAGAAAACAATTGGAAACGTTATAGAAGAGCTTCGCAAAATTGAACCCTTCGAAATTATCGTTGTTGTAAATGGTTCGTCAGATAAAACGAAAAAAATTGCAAAAGACAAAGGGGCAACGACAATTGTATATAAAGAAGCACTCGGAAATGATGTAGGGCGCTCACTTGGAACGTATTTTGCAAAAGGAGAAATTGTGTTATTTATAGACGGCGATTTTGTTATTCCAGCGAGTGAGCTATATCCTTTTGCAAAAGCTATAGCAGATGGAAAGGACGTCGCATTAAATGATTTAAATCATTATTTAGATTTAAGAGTACCGCTTCATCTTGTAACTGCATTTAAGTATGCACTAAATTTAGCTTGTGATAGAAAGGATTTAGGGGTAGGCTCACTTATTGCGGTACCTAATGCATTTAGCCAAAAGTGTTTGAAAGCAATTGGGTATAAATCTTTATTGTCACCTTGTGTAGCACAAGTGAAGGCTCTTCTTTCTGGATTTGAAATTGCATGTGTATATCGTGTTGAGGTTGATAAGATGAACCGTATTCGTCCCAGTGAACATTTCGCAAAAATAGGTCACCCTCCAGCTGTACTTCGAATTATAGGTGATCATATAGAGGGACTAGAGCAAATAATTGCATTAACAGACAATCGTGGCGGATTCTATGATGGCAATAGAAAAAGAGATGTTTTATAGAAGTAACAAAAAAAGTGTACAACATGTGTACACTTTTTTGTTCTGTTATAAAAACTATAACAGATTAGGAGATAAGAGTATTACAGCTCTACAATGGGTATTGTTCTTATATTACAAAATAGGACTCGTATATAAGGGTACCAAAAAAATACAATTAAGGAAAGAGTTAATTTTAAAGACTTTTAAATGAAGTTAACACTATATATATAGTAGTTTGCTCAACATTTCACAAACATGTCACAACTATTTCGTTCACTTTCGTAAAAAAGTAGTATTCTAAGTGTGTAAGCTGTTATATAAAAAATCTTAGTCCTGTACTAATCAAAAATGGAGGAGATTAGGATGACTCAAGTATTAGAAAATGTTAAAAACGCATGGGAAAACTTTAAAGGTGAAAAATGGAAAGCAGAGATTGATGTTCGCGATTTCATTTTAAATAATGTAAACGTTTTCGAAGGGGACGAATCTTTCTTAGCAGAAGCAACTGAAGCAACGAAACAACTTTGGGATCAAGTAATGGATTTAACAACAAAAGAACGTGAAAACGGTGGCGTTCTTGATATGGATACAAAAATTGTTTCTTCTATTACATCACATGACCCAGGATACTTAAATAAAGATATTGAAAAAGTAGTCGGTTTCCAAACTGATAAACCATTTAAGCGTTCTTTACAACCATATGGTGGTATTCGTATGGCAGAACAAGCTTGTGAATCTTATGGATACGAAATGGATAAAGAACTTAGTCGTATTTTTAGAGATTGGAGAAAAACTCATAACCAAGGTGTATTTGATGCTTATACACCAGAAATGAGAGCTGCTCGTAAGTCAGGTGTTATTACTGGTCTTCCAGATGCATACGGACGTGGACGTATTATCGGTGACTATCGCCGCGTAGCGTTATATGGGGTAGATCATTTAATTGAAGCGAAAAAAGCTGATTTAAATTTAACTGGCGGTGTAATGAGCGAAGAGACAATGCGTTTACGCGAAGAATTATCTGAGCAAATGCGTGCACTTCAAGAGTTAAAACAAATGGCTGCTTCTCATGGCTTCGATATTTCTAAGCCAGCAACAAACACGCAAGAAGCATTCCAATGGTTATACTTCGCATATCTTGCAGCAATTAAAGAGCAAAACGGAGCTGCAATGAGTCTTGGACGTACTTCTACATTCTTAGATATTTACATTGAAAGAGATTTAGCAAATGGTACTTTAACAGAAGAAGAAGTACAAGAAATTGTAGATCACTTCATTATGAAATTACGTCTTGTGAAATTTGCAAGAACACCTGATTATAATGAATTATTCTCTGGTGACCCAACTTGGGTAACTGAGTCTATCGGTGGTATGGCATTAGATGGTCGTCCATTAGTAACAAAGAACTCATTCCGTTTCTTGCATACATTAGATAATTTAGGACCAGCTCCAGAACCAAACTTAACAGTTCTTTGGTCTAAACAATTACCAGAGAACTTTAAAAACTACTGTGCGAAAATGTCTATTAAAACATCAGCAATTCAATATGAAAATGATGACATTATGCGTGCTGACTACGGCGATGACTACGGTATTGCATGTTGCGTATCTGCAATGAGAATTGGTAAACAAATGCAATTCTTCGGCGCACGTGCAAACTTAGCAAAAGCATTACTATATGCGATTAACGGTGGTAAAGATGAAAAATCTAAAGCACAAGTTGGTCCTGAGTACGCACCAATTACTTCTGAAGTATTAAATTATGAAGAAGTTATGCATAAGTTTGATATGACAATGGAATGGTTGGCGGGTCTATATTTAAACACATTAAATGTTATCCATTACATGCATGATAAATATAGCTATGAACGTATTGAAATGGCACTTCATGATACAAACGTTCTTCGTACAATGGCAACAGGTATTGCTGGTCTATCTGTAGTAGCAGATTCATTAAGTGCAATTAAATACGCAAAAGTAAAACCAATTCGTGATGAAAATGGTATTGCAGTTGACTTCGAGATTGAAGGAGATTTCCCTAAATACGGTAACAATGATGATCGTGTAGATGAGATTGCTGTAAATCTTGTAAAAACATTTATGAATAAACTTCGTAAACATAAAACATACAGAAATTCTGTTCATACAATGTCAATCTTAACAATCACATCTAACGTTGTATACGGTAAGAAAACTGGTAATACTCCAGATGGCCGCCGTACTGGAGAACCATTTGCACCAGGTGCGAACCCAATGCATGGACGTGATACAAAAGGTGCATTAGCTTCATTATTATCTGTGGCTAAATTACCATATGAAGATGCACAAGATGGTATTTCTAATACATTCTCTATTATTCCGAAAGCACTTGGTAAAGAAGATGATGTACAAGTACGTAACTTAGTATCAATGCTTGATGGCTATGCAGTAAAAGAAGGCCACCACTTAAATATTAACGTATTTAACCGTGAAACATTAATGGATGCAATGGAACATCCTGAGAAATATCCACAATTAACAATTCGCGTATCTGGTTACGCTGTAAACTTTATTAAATTAACTCGTGAACAACAAATTGATGTAATTAACCGTACAATGCATGAAAGCATGTAAATGAAAAAAGTGTCCCTTCGCTCTTAATATATAGCGAAGGGAGGCTGTTTCAATAAAGGAGGAAGTAACATGGTAAAAGGAAGAATACATTCTGTAGAGTCTTGTGGTACTGTTGATGGCCCAGGGATTCGTTATGTCATATTTACACAAGGGTGTTTATTACGTTGTCAATATTGTCATAATGCTGATACGTGGGAAATCGGTAAAGATAAAGAAATAACAGTTGAAGAAGTGATGCAGGATGTGACATGTTACCTTCCATTTATTGAAGCTTCCGGAGGAGGTATAACAGTTAGCGGTGGAGAGCCGTTATTACAGCTAGACTTTTTAATTGAGTTGTTTAAAAAGTGTAAAGAGGCTGGTATCCATACAACAATCGACTCTTCTGGTGGTTGTTATTCTGAGGAACCAGAATTCCAAAATAAGCTAGATATTTTAATGGATTATACAGATTTAGTTTTATTGGATCTGAAACATATCGATTCCAAAAAGCATCGTAAATTAACAGGGAAACCAAATGAACATATTTTACAATTTGCTCGTTATTTATCGGATAAGAATAAACCGATTTGGGTACGACACGTATTAGTTCCTGGTGTTACGGATAATGAAGAGGATCTACAAAAACTATCTAGCTTTATTCAAAGTCTGTCTAATGTTCAAAAAGTTGAAGTGTTACCATATCATAAGCTTGGTGTATATAAATGGGAGGCGCTTGGACACAAGTATCCACTCGCAAATGTAGAACCACCTACTGAGAAAAATGTAGAACATGCTAAATATATTTTACAAGCGGTCTAATCCAAATATTGGATTAGGCTTTTTGCTTTCTTTACAATAAAATCTAGAGTATATATTGATAAAAGAGTATACTGAAAATAGAATATCCATAATTTTGTACGGAATAAATGGAGAAATTTACATAATTGTAAAGGGAAATCAAAATAGTAAAAAGAATTAAGAAGTAAAAGAGTGAGTATCATGGAATAGAGAACATTTGTAAGTTATTGCGAAAGCTCTTATAGGAAAGTATAATGTAAAGATATGAGCACAGATAGGATTAAGGGGTCAATCTTATATGCTTTGCATATCCACGACAGGTACATAGCTGAAAGGGAATTATTAGAATCTGTTTATGTAATTTTTAAGGAAAATGTTTTTCCTATTGTCGTATATGCAATATGGAGAAACAAAAAGCTAGGAGTGGATTTGTTTGATAAAAAACCCCAAGGTTTTAATATTAACTGCACATTACGGTAATGGTCATGTGCAAGTAGCAAAAACATTAGAACAAACATTTCGCCAAAAAGGAATTGAAGATGTTATTGTATGCGACTTGTTTGGAGAATCACATCCATTTATAACTGACATTACAAAATATCTATATTTAAAAAGTTATACAATAGGAAAAGAATTATATCGTTTGTTTTATTACGGGGTAGAAAAAATTTATGATAAGAAAATAGCATCTTGGTATGCGAACTTTGGAAGAAAACGTTTGAAAACACTGTTACAGGTGGAGAAACCAGATATTGTAATTAATACATTTCCAATTATCGCTGTACCAGAATTGAAGAAACAAACAGGTATTTCAATTCCTGTCTATAATGTATTAACGGATTTTTGCGTGCACAAAATATGGATTCATCGAGAAGTAGATCGTTATTTTGTTGCAACGGATCATGTGAAAGAATTGATGGTTGATATCGGTGTACCTGCGGAACAAATTGTTGAAACCGGAATTCCAATTCGGAGTAGTTTTGAGTTAAAGGTAAATCCAGAAATCATATATAATAAATATCAGTTATGTAAGAATAAAAAGATTTTACTAATTGTAGCAGGTGCTCATGGGGTATTAGGAAATGTAAAAGAACTATGCCAATCATTTATGTCAGTGCCTAATTTACAAGTAGTTGTCGTTTGTGGGAAAAATGAAGCTTTAAAACAGGATTTATTAAGTTTACAGAAGCAAAATTCCGATGCATTAAAAGTGTTTGGGTATGTTGAAAATATTGATGAATTATTCCGTGTTACTTCTTGTATGATTACGAAGCCAGGCGGAATAACATTAAGTGAAGCAGCAGCGTTGCAAGTACCTGTCATTTTATATAAGCCTGTTCCAGGACAAGAAAATGAAAATGCGATGTACTTTGAAAGAAAGGGAGCAGCAGTTGTCATTCGCGATGATAGTGAGGTTTTTGCAAAAACAGAGGCATTATTACAAGATGATGTGAAGCTTCTTCAAATGAAAGAAGCAATGAAAAGCATCTATCTTCCAGAGCCAGCTGGCCATATTGTAGATGCAATTTTGGCGGAAAATCATGCAGAACCGCGTCATATACCTATTAAATCACCTGCTCTTGCACAATCTTTTACTTAATATGAAACCCTCTTTGTATATGTAAAGAGGGTTCTTTATTATTTTTAAAGAAAATTTAGCAAGTTATCCACAAAAGGATTGCGCTTTCATTAAACAGTAAAGTCGGAATATTAACAACTATATCCACATTGTCCACAATTTTTAGAAAAATATCCACAATTAAAACAGCTGATATATGCTTTAATATAGAAAAATATTAAATGTTTTTGAAAATTACTAACAATTTCATCGGTTTTGTGGATAAAGTTGTCCACAGCAAAAAAGTCCCTTATGTATAAGGGGCTTTTTTGCTTACTTCTATCAGTCGAGAAAATTATGTAATGAAAATGAATAATTAGGGGGGAAACTTCTAATTATTCATTTTCACTTTAAATGCTTTTCGAGCGATATCCTGCTGCACGATCTGCTTTTTGAAATTCGCGTTGATAGAGAACTTCTTGTGTACTAGATAATGTGTTTTTTGTTTTATCACGTTTCTTTTTATCCATTACAAATCACCTCGTGTCTTAAAGTTACTATTTATCGTTTCCAAAGACATGAGGGGATATACGCATATGGAAAATGTTAACGATTGATTATCATTTCAGAAAATTTAGATTACGCTTCTTTTAATTGATGAGCATCTTGGAAGGTTGTATCTCGCATTGTAGCAAGTGTGTATTGATCTTTTGGAATTTCATATAAGTTATACACTTCTTCGTTTGCGTTAATTTCATCATATACGGCTTTTCTTGTTTCGTTTGCTAGATTCACATATTGCAGTTTTTCTGCAGCTTTAATAGAACGAATATTTATTTTACGAATACGCATGAAAATTGTTTCAATATCTAATTCATAGAAAAGTTCACTAAAAAATGAATCTTTTGCCAATTTGTTATAGCCTTTTCCATGATATGGTTTACCAAGCCATGTCCCGAGAAATCCAGCTTTTTCTTGCACATCAAATAAAGTAATTGTTCCGATAGGGTTACCCCATTCATCTAAAATTGTGCGTGAAATTAATTCACCACGCTCTTCAGCTTCAATCGTTTGTTTCGTTAAGAATAAATATTCTTCATAAGAATAAGCCTTTTGACGCACAAAAGGGAAGACAGCTGGATCCACCATTAACTCGTATAGAACGTGGCTGTCGTGTAAGTCGCGTTTTTTCAACATACTAACTCCTCCTCACACGAGGGTAGCATGACGAAAAAACACCCCACCCTCGAAATTTTTATATCAATCTTTAAAAAATTTCGGGGTGGGAATCGAACCCACTAGAACCAGTTTCTAACGCTGGTGGCGCACCATTTGCCTTCCCCATTCATCAATTTGAAAATGATAATCACGACACAAATTGATTATGGTTTCATTCAGTTTATAATCGTATAATACTTTATCTAGTCAAAAAAATAAACTAGTTTTTTTTATTTTTTTTGTAAATTATTTTTCCATCAATCATAGTTAGTACAGGCTTGGCTAAATAATGGAAAGGATGATGAGTCCATAGCACGAGATCGGCGTCTTTTCCAACCTCGATGCTTCCAATTCTATCCTCTAAACGCAAATTTCGTGCTGGGAATATGGTGATTCCTTCTAGTGCTGTTTTCTCGTCTAACCCTTCTCTTACTGCAACAGCAGCGCAAACATTTAAATATTGAATGGGTGTATAAGGATGATCTGTTGTGATAGAAACTTCCACACCATTTTTTGATAATATATGGTAAGTATCCCATGTTTTATTTTTTAGTTCGATTTTAGAACGGCGTGTCAGAGTGGGACCAACTGAAACCTTCAAATTGTGTTTTGAAAGTTCTTCAACAATAAAGTGTCCTTCTGTGCAATGTTCAATGCGTAAATCGAGATTGAATTCTGTTGCAAAGCGTAGAGCAGAACTAATATCATCTGCTCGGTGAGCGTGGATACGTACGGGTATTTCACGACGTAATGCTTTTAGAATAGGAAGCATTCGAAAATCAGCTTCGTGCCCGTAATGTTGTGCTTCATAGAATGATTCCCGAAGTAACCCCATAATCCCCATACGTGTAATGGATTCTTTTGTTCCATTACTATGGACTTTTTTAGGATTTTCTCCAAAGGCAATCTTTAAACCAGCAGGTTCTTGAATAATCATATGATCAATACAAGTTCCAGCTGTTTTTATTACACAAGTAGTACCCCCGATAATATTTTGACTGCCAGGCATAACGTGAACGGTTGTAATTCCGTTTTGTACAGCGTCTTGAAAGGCAATATCGAAAGGATGGATTCCATCTAAAGAACGAATATGTGGTGTTGAAACTTCAGATGTTTCATTGGCATCATTTCCAGCCCAACCAGTACCTTCATCATAGAGACCAAGGTGAGTATGGACATCAATAAAGCCAGGTAAGAGATGGAGTGCTCGTGCATCTATAACGGTCATATCTTGAGTAGGTGGAATAAAAGGTTTGACCTCGGTAATTCGCTCTCCTGTAACGAGTACATCTCCTTGAAACTTTTGAGATGTAATAGGGTATACAATGGCCTGTTTGAGCAATATTTTCATAGGTACCTCATTTCTGTTACTTTATAATGCTAATGGAAGTTAAGGGAAAGTAACTGAAAGGTTATTTGTGTGGTAATGCTTCGGATCCTAGAAAATGAAAGTTTTGAAAGAGCCCATGTAAAATTGTGTTTTAGAAGTACTACATTGTATGCGAAAGTATATTTTGTAATGCATGGTCTATTTCTGGAAATGTGTATTGGTATCCATGTTCAATTGCTTTAATGGGTAATACACGTTGCCCTTCTAGTACAAGTATGCTCATTTCACCTAATAAAGTTTGAATGATAAAAGAAGGTACAGGCAACCAATGAGGCTTTTTCATTATAGTTGCAATGGTTTCTCCAAATTCCTTCATTCTTATAGGTGTTGGTGCTGTCATATTAAGAGGACCATCAATTTCTTTTTTGTGTATGATGAAATCCATCATACGAACGACATCGTCTATATGAATCCATGATAACCATTGCTTCCCAGAACCAATGGTGCCGCCGATATAGAATTGATAGGGAAGTAGCATTTTTGGAAGAGCTCCTTCATTTGTACCTAATACAACTCCAAATCTTGCGTAGATTGTTCGTATTCCGAGAGAACGTGCTTTAGATGCTTCTTGTTCCCATGAATATACTGTATTTGCTAAAAAGTCATTTCCAGGAGTCTCATGCTGTTCTGTAAAAGACTCTATTTCAGACGTTCCATAGTATCCAATAGCACTTGCGTTAATAAATGTGTGTGGCTTTGTATGGAGTCCCTGCAATTGTTTAATGAGTCCTTTTGTTGTTTGAATTCTACTGTTTAAAATGGCTTTCTTTTGTTGCTTTGTCCATCTACTATTAATAGACTCTCCCGCTAGATTAATAACTACATCAATAGAAGAGAGGGGGAAGGTTTGTAAATCTGGTGTCCATTGAACATACTGAAGGTTAGGATCGGAAGTTTCAGTAGTTTTTTTTCGTGTGAGAATGTAAACAGTATATCCTTTTTGAATAAAAAAAGTAGAAAGGGATTTACCGATAAAGCCTGTACCACCAGAAATTGCGATTTTCACAAGTATTTCCTCCTCATTATATATATTCTTGAAAAGAAAAAATGTTCCTCGACTATGTTAAAATAATAGAGAGGTGAGAGTATGGCTGTCATTACAAAAATAGAAGTACAAAAACGATCGAAAGAACGATTTAATATTTATATTGATAAAGGTCAAGGCGAAGAGTACGGATTTAGTGTGGATCAAGTAATCTTAATAAAGCATGGATTACAAAAAGGCTTAGAAATTGATGAAATCGAGTTAGGAAATATTTTGTACAATGAAGAAGTGCAAAAAGCATATTTACAAGCAATCTCCTATTTATCCTATCAAATGAGAACAAAACAAGAAATAGAAGATTTTTTACGAAAAAAAGAAGCGGGACAGGCCATCATCTCTGAAGTCGTTTCGAAATTATTACATGACCGATATATTAATGATAAAGAGTATGCTGTTTTATATACGCGAACGCAAAGTAATGTGAATCGAAAAGGTCCAACTGTTATTAAAAGAGAGTTATTAAATAAAGGTGTTCAGGATTTAATTATTACACATAGTTTACAAGAATATCCGAAGGAAAAGCAAATTGAGAATGCCTTGTTTCTCATAGAGAAGAAGAAAAAATCTTATCAAAAACATTCTTTTTTACAAATGAAACTAAAGTTAGATGAGATGCTTGTTCGAAAAGGATATTCTAGAGAAGTAATTCAAATTTGTTTGGAAGAATTGAAAGACGAAAAAGATGACGAAAAGCAACAAGAAGCGTTACACTATCATGGGAATAAATATTATGAGAAATATAAGAAGCATGATGGATGGACATTTGAAAACAAGATGAAACAAGCGTTATATCGAAAAGGATTCTCTATTGATGAAATCGAGATATTTTTGCAAATGAAACGCGAAGAGGAATGAGGAGAATAAGATGAATATGCCAAAACGCTACAGTGAAATGACACCGCATGAGCTAAGAGAAGAAATTGGCGCTTTGAAGGAGCAAGCAGTAAAAGCGGAGCAGCTTGGGATTGTCAATGAATTTGATGTATTAATGAGAAAAATGGCAATGGCTCGTGCTTATATGACGGATATAAACAAATTCCGTATTGGTGAAACATATGAATTAGTAGAAGAACCTGGTGTATTATTTAAAATTACGTATTTCAATGGGGTATTTGCTTGGGGATATAAGCAAAATGATAATGAAGAGATTGGCATACCAATTTCCTTATTGCAAGAAAAATAAAAACCAGAGAGCATATATCTCTCTGGTTTTCATCTTTGGTAGGCGTTAAAGGAGATAGGAGATTCTAAAATTGGCGTTTTTTACATTCATTTGCCAATATAATGAGAGACTGGGTTTGTTGCGTCTGTCCGTTAACTTGCGCTTTCGCATGTTTTGGACGAGTCCACGTATGGTTAAATAATTCAGAACGACTATCTAAGCGATCACGGTAGCTCATCTTTATCACCTCGTGTAGGAAGTTAATTTAATTTGTACTACTCTTCCTGCTGATTTGCAGCACGCATACGTTCTTGTGGGTGCGTGTTAATTGTGCCGTTAGGTCGTTTCGAAGCGAAGCGTGATTTCGCTTTCGGTTGACCGTCGATTTTGCTGTTGTTTTTTGACTCAGACCAAAATTCGGCTTGTTTACCCATTACGAACGCCCTCCTCATTATCGGTTGATACCTCTTTAAGAAGTATCAATTATAGAATGTGCAAAATTGAAGAAACTATCCTTTAGAAATGAAGGGATAAATAGGTAAAAGGAGATTATAATATGAATGATATTTATGAAACATTAACGAAAGAATTATTAGACAAGAATGACAAGCTTTCTTACGCACAAGCTCGTGCGTGGGTTGAGTTACTATGGGAAGATTTTCAAACAACTTATGCAAAATCAGGTCGTTATCAAGGCGATGAAATGACGGAACAAGTGGTACGATCATGGATTAATAATCATGGTGTACGCCTTCATGAAATGCGTACAAATAATCCGAAGTATAGTCATTTAATTAATCAAGAAGATCATTTGAAACATTAAAAAAAGCGACTTAAGTCGCTTTTTTTAATGTGGAAGTAATTCCAGTTTTTTTCGAAGCTTTTCTTCACTAAAGATCCATCCTGTATAGGAACTAATAATATTTAAATTGTGGTCGAGCTGAACGATTGCAACAAATGGATAATAATCTTTACTTCGATATCGTAAATCAATGAATCGTACTTCATAATAATGGTCATGATCAAAAATATCCCAGCGATATACAGGAGAGAAAGATAGAAAGGCCGAGATGTTTTCATCTTGTTTAGCTGCTCGCATAATATTATTGTCTGGGAACGGTACCCGATCGAACTTATCATATATCATGATGTTACCACGGTGCCATCTCGCAACGTAGTAATAATCAGCCGTAACGATTGCTAAATGGTAATGGTAAAATCGGTAAGAAGGAGAAATGATAATCTTTTCGACATTTTTGAAACGTTTGTGTACAACGCTTCTTATATTTCTGTGCATCATAATCCGTCCGATATAGTAAACAATCATTAATATATATGCCGCTAAAGCTGTATATCCCTTATGAGAACCGACGAGCATGCAAGCAATTGCAAGTATATGGATAAAGAAAATTACGGTATCGAATGTATTAATCACGCCGAGTGCGACCCATTTTTTTGTGAAAGGCCGTAATGCTTGTGTACCATAGGCATTGAAAATATCTACAAAGACGTGAAGGAAGACAGCAATAAATGACCAAAGCAGTAGATGAAGATATGGAGCGTCTGAAAAGAAGGCGAAAGAGATGCCACTTATAAGGAATGACCAAAGAATTACCGCAGGAATAGAATGAGTAATCCCACGATGATTTCTTATATATTTAGCGTTATTACGCAATTTTAAAACTGTGTCAATGTCAGGAATGTTGGAACCAGCAATTGTAGCAAGCATAACAGCTTGGGGGCCAATATCACTTTGTGCTATGGCTGGATCTAATGTTGCTAAGCTACCTAAAGTGATACCCATAACAAGGTGAGTGGCTGTGTCCATAGAAATCCACCTCCGTTTTTTATTAATGTAACTCTTTTTATTCGATACCTCAAGTCCTTTGCCTTCTATTTCCTGTATCATCTTACTTAAATTTTTTCCTAAAATCTTTATAATAGTACTTATATGCAAAAAAATGAGGGGGATCAAGTTTGACACTTGAAATACTAAACAATTTTAATATAGAGCAGTTTCAAAATGATTTAATTGGTTGGTTTGAAGAAGAACAGCGCGACTTACCATGGAGAAAGAATAAAGATCCATACCGCGTTTGGGTTTCTGAAATTATGTTACAGCAAACAAGAGTAGAAGCTGTAAAACCATATTACGCAAATTTTATGGGGAAGTTTCCTACACTTGAAGCGTTAGCGAACGCAGATGATGAAGAAGTATTAAAAGCATGGGAAGGTTTAGGATATTATTCTAGAGCACGTAATTTACATGCGGCAGTAAAAGAGGTAAAAGAAGTATACGGCGGAGTTGTACCAAGTGATGTAAAGAAAATTGAAAAGTTAAAAGGAGTCGGACCATATACAAAAGGTGCTATTTTAAGTATCGCATATGGTATACCAGAGCCGGCAGTTGATGGAAATGTTATGCGTGTATTATCTCGTATTTTATCAGTATGGGATGATATTGCAAAACCAAAGACTCGAAAAGTTTTTGAAGAGATTGTGCGTGAAATTATTTCGATTGAAAATCCATCTTATTTTAATCAAGGTTTGATGGAATTAGGTGCACTAATTTGTATTCCGAAAAATCCAGCATGCTTACTTTGTCCTGTACGTGAACATTGCAGAGGGTATGCTGAAGGTGTTCAAAAAGAATTACCAGTAAAAAGTAAAGCGAAAGCTCCTAAAATGGTACCTATTGTTGCAGGTGTACTTCAAACTGAAGACGGTCGTTACGTTATTAATAAACGTCCAAGTACAGGTTTGTTAGCTAATATGTGGGAGTTTCCGAATGTGGAACTTGGAGAAAGTATTCGAAATCAGAAGGAACAGCTTATAGATTATATGAAAGAAAAATTTGAGCTCGAGGTTTTTATTGATGAATACGCAATGAATGTACAACATACGTTTACACATCGTACTTGGGATATATTTGTATTTTACGGAAAAGTAACAGGTAATATTGTTGATACAGATACATTAAAATTTGTATCAAAAGAGGTATTTGAGCAATTACCTTTCTCAAAATCACACCGTACTATTTATGAAAATTGTGTGGAGAAAATTACAATGCAATAAATAAAAAAGTGTTCCCAATCTAGGGAACACTTTTTTAATCGTAAGAAATTTTTGTCCCATGAGTCCAACTAGCTTCACCTTCTTGTAAGCCGCCTCTTGATTCGATTTCTACTACAATTTCTTTGTAAATACTTTGCCCTTCTACATTTAAATAAGGCAGAACCTGTTGTAGTGAGTGATGAAAATAAGCTAATTCATCTTCTTTCCATTCATTTTTTGAAATCATCGTTAGTTCAGTCATATCGCGTCCTATATACATATTTCCACCTCCATTTCTTATAGTTTGAATAAGTAACAAAAGATATATGCGGAAATTATTCAAAAGAAAATTACGGATAGCTTCTAAGTGAATTGGTTACATTATTGATTGTGGAGGTGAGAAAGATGAGTAAAAAACAACAAGGTTATAACAAGGCAACTTCTGGTGCTAGCATTCAAAGTACAAATGCTAGTTATGGTACAGAGTTTGCGACTGAAACAAATGTACAAGCAGTAAAACAAGCAAACGCACAATCAGAAGCAAAGAAAGCACAAGCTTCTGGTGCACAAAGTGCAAACGCTAGTTATGGTACAGAATTTGCAACTGAAACAGACGTGCATGCTGTGAAAAAACAAAATGCTAAGTCAGCTGCAAAACAATCACAATCTTCTAGCTCAAATCAGTAATGAAAGAAAAACACTTCTCTAATTCGGGAGAAGTGTTTTCTTTTTGCGTGGATCGTTGTAATGAAAAGAAAGCGAACGACATAACTTCTAATAAGTCAACAAATGTAGTCAAAGGAGAAGGAAGTTAACAATTAGAATTATGTAATTAGGAATAATAACTGATGAATAAGTCCAAAAGGGGGTAAGTAATGAACGATTTTGATAAGTTGGTAGAGGAGCAATTAGAGACGATGGATGAGTTGTTAAAGTTACAAGCACATCTAGAGAAGTATCAACAAATCGAAATGAATGAAAAAGATACGTGCGATAAAAAAGAACTGCATTTTATCCGCCAGGAAATATATAGAACAGAAGTAGCTTTGAAGATGTTACATGAGAAATTTGAAGAACAAACGAATAGTGTAATTCAATCTTTTGCAACTGAAAAAATGATTTCAAATTTAGGATAAGATATATTGTTATCTTCAGGTGAAAAGTCCTTCTTTGTATGGAAATAGAGAAGGGCTTTTTCTATTACATGTCCTCGCTTATAAATAATGCAGTACAATCCTTATCTCTTAAGAAGAGTTGGGGCATAGTATTCAACGATAAACCTCCTGCATATTCAGTTTGAAAAATAGAGTCTTATCCCTTTAGTTTTAAAATTTCGACAAAAAAGTTATAATAGAAAAAAAGTGAATGCCGTTCAAAGGGCATTTGCAGTTGAAAGAAGGGAGCATATATGGGATTTCCCAAAGAAGGAGAAAAAGTACAAATACATAGTTATAAACATAATGGCTCCATTCATAGAATGTGGGAAGAAACAACAATTTTAAAAGGGACACAGAGTCTTGTAATCGGAGCGAATGATCGTACAGTAGTTACAGAATCGGATGGCCGAACATGGATTACTCGTGAACCAGCAATTTGTTATTTTCATGCCAACTATTGGTTTAATGTGATTGGGATGCTTAGGGAAGATGGCGTATATTATTATTGTAATTTAAGCTCACCTTTTGCGTATGATCCTGAAGCATTAAAGTATATTGATTATGATTTAGATATTAAAGTATATCCAGATATGACATATACGCTTCTAGATGAAGATGAGTATGAAAAACATAGTCAAATTATGCAGTATCCACCTGTTATTGATACAATTTTAAAACGAAATGTAGCACATTTAACACAGTGGATTCATCAAAGAAAAGGTCCATTTGCACCAGATTTCGTAGATATGTGGTATGAACGATATTTAATGTACAGAAATTAAAACAAACCTGCAGGGGGCTTCCCGGCAGGTTTGTCCTATTAGAGGGGGGATTATGTGCAAGGCATAAAAAGATATTTACAATTTGTTAAACCATATCGATGGCTTATTGCTATTACAATTATTATTGGACTAGTTAAGTTCGGTATCCCACTTATTATGCCGTGGTTATTAAAGTATATTATCGATGATGTAATTCAAGGCGCGGGCTCACTTCAAGATAAAACATCTCAATTAATAACAGCGATTGGAATTGCTTTTTTTATTTTTGCGGTATTAAGACCACCGATTGAATATTATCGTCAATATTTCGCCCAACGTATCGCAAATACAATACTGTATGATTTGCGGAAGCATATTTTCGGTCACTTACAAAAGTTAAGTTTACGTTATTACTCCAATACAAAAACAGGGGAGATTATTTCGCGTGTCATCCATGATGTAGAACAAACGAAGGATTTTGTAATTACTGGTTTGATGAACGTCTGGTTAGATACTGCAACAATTGCTATTGCTATCATTGTTATGTTTTCTATGAATATAAAATTAACATTTGTTGCGTTATTGATTTTACCTATTTATGTAATTGCAGTGAAATATTTTTTCGGACGTCTTCGGAAATTGACGAAAGAGCGTTCACAAGCATTAGCGACGATGCAAGGGTATTTGCATGAACGTATTCAAGGAATGCAAGTGACACGTAGCTTTGCGTTAGAAGAGTATGAGGGGAAGCAGTTTGAAAAAAGAAATAATGAATTTTTAACGAAAGCATTAACCCATACAAGTTGGACGGCAAGAACATTTTCGGCAGTAAATACGTTAACCGATTTAGGTCCGTTACTTGTGATTGGTTTTGCAGCATATGAAGTAATTCAAGGGCAGTTAACGCTAGGAACGATGGTAGCTTTTGTTGGATATATGGATAGTTTATATAGTCCGCTTCGCCGCCTTGTTAATTCATCTACAACATTAACACAATCTTTTGCATCGATGGACCGTGTGTTTGAACTGTTAGATGAAAAATACGATATTGTTAATGTACCAAATGCGGTACAAACGAAAAAATTAAATGGAGAAATTGTATTTGACAATGTTTCTTTTCGTTATAATGCAGATGAAAAAGAGATATTACACAACTTGTCATTAACTATGCAGCCTGGAGAGAAAGTAGCGCTTGTAGGAGCGAGTGGGGGAGGAAAGTCATCTCTTGCTAGTTTGATCCCGCGTTTCTATGATGTTTCTGAAGGCGCGGTTTATGTAGATGGCATAGATGTAAGAAAGTACAATATGAGAAATTTGCGTAGTCATATTGGAATTGTACTGCAGGATAATTTATTGTTTAGCGATACAATTGGAGCTAATATTTTATATGGAAATCCGAAAGCTACAGAGAAAGAAGTGATTGTAGCTGCCAAAGCTGCGCAAATTCATGATTTTATTATAGACTTACCAGATGGTTATAATACTGTCGTTGGAGAACGTGGTGTGAAGCTATCAGGCGGGCAAAGACAACGCGTGGCAATTGCACGAGTGTTTCTAAAGAATCCGTCGGTACTTATATTAGATGAAGCAACTTCAGCATTAGATTTAGAAAATGAAAGGTATATTCAAGAGGCGCTTCAGACGTTAGCTGCTGACCGGACAACGATTATAATCGCACATCGATTAGCGACGATTACGCATGTTGATACGATTATTTACATTGAAGACGGTGAGATTAAAGAGACTGGTTCTCATGAAGAGTTAATGCGAAAAAGAGGATTTTATTACAATTTATATCAACTTCAACATATAACAGAAACAGCTCCTTTAGCATAAAAGGAGCTGTTTTTTTATTCGTCTTCTTTTTTATCATCGATTTGGAGTTCTTTTTCTGGTTTATGATATGTGTAGAAGCTATCTACAAGCAAATCTAAATGCTCTACTTCTTCACTATAGTTAATGATGGAAGAAATAAGAGGAAAGAGATGTAACCATGTTTTATATGCTTCTTCATCGTCTTTATTTTGATATTCCATAAAGATATCAATTAATTCTTGTTTACCTGTTTCAACTTCATCAAGCATTTCAACTGATTGTTGTTTTTTTGCTTTACCAATAAATTTTAATAAAACTTGTTCATGATAATGCGTTAATGAGTCAAGTTCGTTTTGGATAGATTCCTGAAATTCTTCTGGCATATAGCGCAGTTCATTTTCAGTACGGTGTAATGATTTTAACGTACTTAAAGCACGGCTTGTTGTCGCTAACATTTGTCTGAATAAAACGAGCTTACGAATTTTTGCGAACTTTACTTTTTTCGTATAGCTTCTTTCTTCTTTATACAGCAAATAGTAATGATTTAGTTTGATCATTTTTTCTTTCATACGATCAATATCAGTTTTTAGCGTTGTAAAATCAGAAGCCTGCCTGCTATTCATTCGAATCCATTTTACAATTTCTTCTGTATTATCAACGATACGATGATAAAGTTTTGTTTCATATTTTGGCGGCATAAATACTAAATTTACAAGTGAAGCCGCAATAATACCAATCATAATCGTCGCAAATCGAAGTAAGGCAAAACTAAAGAAATCTTCGCCTTGATACTCCATAATGGCGATAACTGTTACTAAAGCAATTGATATTGTGTTTTCTAATCGTAATTGTAATGTAAGAGCAATTACTAATATACATGTTAATCCAATAATAAAAGGATTATGTCCAAAAGCAGTAGCAAATGCGATAGCAAATATCGCACCAATTACATTTGCTTGAATTTGTTCAAGTGCTGTTAAATAAGAACGGTATACAGACGGTTGAACAGCAAAGATAGCTGAAATTCCCGCAAATACCGGACTCGGTAATTGAAGTAAAATACAAGCAAATAAAGCTAACGTGATGGCAATACCCGTTTTTAAAATGCGAGCACCAAGTTTCATACCCTTAATAAGATCCTTTCTCTTGTCATAATGAATGTACAACATGATACTATACATTCATTACAATATGTTAGCAAGTGATATTTTAGTGACGTTAAAAGAAATTAGTCTTCATTTTATCCCGCTAATTGTGAGTAGTAAGATTACTGCCTCAAAAATCAGAAGCTAGATGCCGGTAAACGCTCGATTGGTGTAGGCTAATTAAAGTTTCACTTTATAATTTTTCCTAATTCCTTTTAAACATCAGTTTTTAGTAAAAAAACCTGCTGAATTTCAGCAGGTCTCAAATTGTTATTATAGATTACTATGAGAAGCGTACTTCGTCAATTTTTTCTTAATAATGAAAATTACTCATTTTACTCTGTTGAGATAGATGGGTCTGCCTGTTCTTTTTTCGGGATAATCTCAAAAAACTGGTTCTGTATATCATCTAATAATGCTGTTAATAAAGCAACTTCCTCATATTGCTCATGTTCGTTTAGTACACGAATATAGTCTAGCAATAATTCAGTTACATCTTTCAAACCATTTTTACTAATTGGTTGTAATGTAACATTTGCCCCTTTTGCAATTCTTCTTTTTAAGGCCTGTTCTGTTAGGCCTAAGTTTGCATCATGACGCAAATAAACAACACCGCCAGTCATGCCAGCGCAAATCCATGGACCAGGGTCACCTAAAACAAGCGCTCGCCCATTTGTCATATATTCAAAAGCAAAACCTTTAATATTGGAGTA
The DNA here is from genome assembly GCF_038005805.1 of Bacillus sp. FSL R9-9497. Taxonomy (NCBI): domain Bacteria; kingdom Bacillati; phylum Bacillota; class Bacilli; order Caryophanales; family Bacillaceae; genus Bacillus; species Bacillus sp. FSL R9-9497. The sequence goes on from NZ_JBBOTY010000001.1 coordinate 499,042, forward strand.
TGCCCCTATATTTCCTTGCTCTTTTTCACGGAGTGGTTTTGTTATTCTACCTCCAATTATCATGTCTGCCCCAGAAAGGCGAATGCCAGCGCGAGCATCAGCGTTCCCTTGCACGTATAGTGCCCCTTTTTGTGCACCATATCCAAATCCTTTTCCGACAGAACCGTTATAATATACTCCGTCTTTTCCTTTTGATTTCGTTATATAAATCCCACCACCAAAGGAAGTTTTACCAATGCCATCTTGTGCGCCGCCATTTACGTGTATAAATAAATTTTCACTATTGTAAGCGCCTAACCCATTTCCGGGAATAGAACCATTCGTATACTTTAATGTAAGTGGTTCAAGTTGAGTAGCTTCATATAGTTTACTGCGAACGCGATAACATGATTCTAGACCACCCATAACTCGTTGCTCTACACCAACGCCTACTAATTCTTTTGAGTCAGCGGAATGAACTGTCTTAAATTGTTTTTCTGGTACACCATCTGTTGTTGTAACAGATGGATGTTCTATTATTTGTAATAAATTACGTAAGTTTAATAAATTTTCGCCTCGAACTTGCTCTAATAAATCAGAACGCCCAACAATTGCTTGTAAATTTGTACACCCAAGCTGTCCTGTTAATCGTTTTAGTTCTATACCGAAAGAGGTGAATAAATTTAGCAGGCCAGTAACTGCGCTTTCTAATTCGCGTGGGACGAAGCGGCGTAACCCATGTTCCTTTGCTTGAGCTTCAGACTCGATTTGTGTCGCAATTCCGACATGGCAAGTATCTAGATGACACCCACGGCAAGTAGTGCAGCCGATTGCAATCATTGATAGTGTGCCAAATCCAATACGGTTTGCTCCGAGAAGCATGATTTTCAAGGCATCATTTACACTTCGAATACCACCATCTGCCCAAATCTCTACTTTATGTCTCATGCTCGCTTCTAATAAAGCGTTGTGAGCGGCTTTAACACCAATTTCTACAGGAAGACCTACATGTTGCAAGGCGTGAATACGTGCAGCACCTGTTCCGCCATCGAATCCGCTAATGTTAATAAAATCAGCACCAGCTTTGGCGATACCGACAGCAATTGTTCCGATATTAGGAACGACAGGAACTTTCACGGCTACTTTGGCAAGTTGATTAGCTGTTTTAATTTCCGTAATCATTTGAGCTAAATCTTCAATTGAATAAATATCATGGTTATTAGAAGGTGAAATTAAATCTGAGCCAATTGTCGCATTACGTGCTTCAGCGATTTTGGCTGTTACTTTTGAACCAGGTAAATGCCCACCTTCCCCAGGCTTTGCGCCTTGACCGATTTTGATTTCAATTAAGTTCGATGAGTTTAGTAGTTCGGCATTTACTCCAAATCGCCCAGATGCCACTTGTTGTCCACGTGTATGTGGATATTTTCCAATCATATCTTTAATTTCGCCGCCTTCACCGTTCAAGCTAATCATATTTAGCTGATCGGCCGCTTCTGCATATGCGCGAAAGGCAATTTCGTTTTGAGAACCAAATGACATAGAACTAATAATAAATGGAAAATCATGGTTTTTAATGCCGATAGATACTTCTTCAGTTGGAACGACATGTTTTGTTTGTTTCGTTTGAACAAGGTGTCTGATTGCGATGGGATTATTCTCTTCTAGTTCACTTAACTTGTCACGGTAATCATCATAAGAATTTCCTTTTGCAACATCGCCGATTGCTTTCCAAATTCGCGGGAATATATGAAATGATTTTCGCATTCTAATTTTAGGATTGTTATAATCATCCGCTCGCATTTTTGCATCTTCAGTAAGTGATTCAAGTGAAAAAGCTAAATCATTTGAACCGAAGAAATTTGTAATCTGTAATATATTTGCGATTTCTTCATGTAACCCAATAGATGAATAGAGACGTCCGTAACCACGTAACTCATGAATTCCAATTGTTGAAATGACTTTTTCTAATCCTTTATTAAGTGCATTATACAGATTCGTAATTGGTGTTTTTGTTCCGTCATTTACAGTCGCGAATAATAAATATGGATTAATACCATCTGCTCCTAATCCATATAGCGTGACAATGTCATGTAAGGAGCGAAGGGCACCAGAACGTATAACGAGAGAACAATTGCGGCGTAATTTATTTTCACTTAATGCTTGATGTACTTTAGCAGTAACTAAATGTGGATCAATCCACAATCGCTCATTTAGATGGGCTTTTGCGTCATCTAATACTAGTAGGGAAGCACCATTGTTAACAGCAGCTATCGCTTCAGAACTAATGCGGCTTAATGCACATTGTAGAGTTTCTGACGAGCTGAATGTAGCAGAGATTGTGGCGATAGAGTTATGAGTTTTAAATAGCTCTATGAGTTGTTCGTACGTAATTGTGTGTAATTCCTCTGCAATAGGTTGTGCCACGCTTCCTTCTAAAATAATTGGTGAAAGCATTTCAACTACAAATGGCCGTTTTGCGCCGCTTAATAAACTTGGACGCTCTCCAAGTACAGTACGTGTAGAGAAGTGTTCAATTTCACGGTCACGGTCAATTGCAGGGTTTGTAACAACAGCTACACTTTCTTTAATAAAGTCAGCGATATTTCGTCTATCAGTATCAAGTGCGGCAAGTGGTGAGTCATGCCCAAGTGAGCGTATTGGCTCAACGCCTTTTGTTGCCATCTGTTCAAGAAGTTGAATATGTTCTCGGTCCCATCCGAAAGCGACGTATTGTTTCGTTTCAACTTGAACAGAATCACATAGCCCTTGGATTTTTTTCGTTTCAGGGATAGATAAATTTAAATGGTAATTGGTAGTATCAATTCGCTTTTTAAAACGGTTATATACTTGGATTTGATATTTGTCATATTCATAAAGAACAAGTTCATCTTGTTCATTCCATTTTAATCCGACTTTTTCTCCAGGAGCGAGTGGTTTTGGTTCTGCTACATATTTAGTTGGTGATACAACTCCAGGTTCAGAAGAGAAAATATAAGAGCTCTCTGTCTCTACTTTCCATACTGGGCGTAATCCAAGGGAATCAACGCTGAAAACAGCTTCATCTTTAAAACGGGAAATGATGCCAGCTGGTCCTTGGGCAAAATGTCCCCATGCTTCACGTATATACGTATATAAATCTTGTAAAGGTGTTTCATAAAGTTTAATTTCATTAATAATTGGTGGGAATAGAATTTCCATTGCTTCAAATAAGCTGTAGTTGTATTGAACAAGTAGGGTTTCTAAGGTGCGGTTTAAATCTTGAGAGTCACTGCCTCCTGCAGTAAGTGGTACATCAATCATTTCGGCTTGATCGCGTAATTTCGCAATTGTGTTAATTTCACCATTATGTCCGAGAATGCTAAATGGTTGTACACGAAAAAAATTAGATAATGTATTAGTAGAGTAGCGGTTATGTCCTAATGTCATAGTTGAAGCGATAAGCGGATGTTGTAAATCATTATAGTAGGCAACAAGCGTATCACCAGCACCTAGAACTTTATATACAACATGATCACGACTTAATGAAGCAACATGAATTGCTTCGTTTTCCTCTATTTTTATTGTGACAGAAAATAATGTTTGCTCAATATTTGTAATTTCGTTTTCTGCGATAAGGGCAACTTGCCAAAATAAAGGTTCTTCTTGTTTACCAAGTGGACCGAGCGCATCTGAGTTTGTTACATCATCACTTTCGAAAATGATAGTAAAGTTTTTGTTGTTTAACTTTGTACGAATATAATCTTTTAAGGCAGTAATGTCTTCTTTTTTATTTAGAAAAAAATGTCCAACGATAAAGTGGGGATGATCCACAATCGTTGGATTATATCCGCTACTTTTTAGTTTTTCATTCCAAAGCGTTTTTGGTACATCAATGTGAATGCCGATGCCATCGCCCTCGCCATTAATGAAACCAGCTCTATGATTCATTTTGACGAGTGATTGTATGCAAAGGTCAATGTTTTCTTTTGTAGCAATTTTTCGTTTCTCCATAACGGAAACGATTCCACACGCATCATGTTCTGCATTTCTATAATCTCGAAATAAAGACGGTGTCCATGTATTTTTTTTATTGAGCATCCGTCAATCCCCCCTCTTGTAAAAGTTAGAATAATCTTACTATTTAAGGTGCGAATCACCTTGTACACAGAGATAGTAATGCTGTAAAAGAATATAAAACAGATAATTATGAATAATTATACTATTAATACGGAATTTATGAAATAGAAAAAAGGAAAAAAGAAAGGTGAGCTTTCTTTTTTCCTTTTAATGACGGGATTATTTATTGTCTGCTAGGGCAGCAAATGCTCTGCCGACAGCTTCGATTGTATATTCAATATCTTCTTTTGTATGTTCTGTAGTTAAGAACCATGCCTCGTATTTAGAAGGTGCTAAGTTAACTCCTTCTTGAAGCATAAGCTTGAAGAATTTACCGAACATTTCACCGTCTGTATCTTGTGCGGCATCGTAATCTTCAATTGTGTTTGTTGTGAAGTATACAGTTAAAGCCCCTTTTAGACGGTTTAATGTAATGTCGATATTATGTTTCGCTGCTTGCTCTAAAATTCCTTTTTCAAGCATTGCACCAAGTTCATCTAATTTCTCATAAAGCCCTGCTTGTTGAAGTACTTCTAGACAAGCGATACCTGATGCCATAGAAGCAGGGTTTCCTGCCATTGTACCAGCTTGGTATGCAGGTCCAAGCGGAGCAACTTGTTCCATAATTTCTTTCTTACCACCGTAAGCACCGATTGGTAAGCCGCCGCCAATAACTTTACCAAGCGCTGTTAAGTCAGGTGTCACACCAAGTAAGTCTTGAGCACCACCGTACATAAAGCGGAAAGCAGTAATAACTTCATCATAAATTACTAGTGCGCCAGCTTCGTGAACAAGTTCATTCACTTTTTCAAGGAATCCTGGTTTAGGCTCTACAATACCGAAGTTTCCAACGATTGGTTCTACAAGGATAGCTGCTACTTCATGACCCCATTTATCTAAAGCCTCTTTTAAAGTTTCTACATTATTAAATGGAACGGTAATAACTTCTTGTGCAATACTTTGTGGTACGCCAGCTGAGTCAGGAGTTCCTAAAGTAGAAGGACCAGATCCAGCTGCCACAAGTACTAAATCAGAATGACCGTGGTAACAACCAGCGAATTTCATGATTTTTGTGCGACCTGTATAAGCACGAGCAACACGAATCGTTGTCATCACTGCTTCTGTACCAGAGTTTACGAAACGGACTTTATCTAATGCAGGCATTGCTTCTTTTAACATTTTTGCGAATTTTACCTCTAGCGCTGTTGGTGTTCCATAAAGTACCCCATTTTCAGCAGCTGTTGTAATTGCTTTTGTTATATGCGGATGAGCATGTCCAGTAATAATAGGACCGTATGCTGCTAAATAATCGATATATTTATTTCCGTCTACATCCCAGAAATAAGCGCCTTTCCCACGTTCCATAGCAACAGGAGCGCCGCCGCCAACTGCTTTAAAAGAACGAGAAGGACTATTAACACCGCCAACGATATGCTCTAAAGCTTCTTTATGTAATGCTTCTGACTTTGTGAATTTCACTACAATTCATCTCCTTACAAAAATCTATGTATTATTCTAACATGTTTTTCGAAAAGACGTATTGTTTGTGATAGCGCAGGCAGTTGGGTAAACTATTCGTTGTGACATTTAGGAGGGGGGTCCGATTATGAAATCGGTAATTGAGGTACAAGGGTTACGTAAAGAGTTTACAGCCTATTCAAGTCGTCCGGGCTTAAAGGGTGCATTTCGCGATTTATTAAATCGTAATTATAAAATAGTACCAGCAGTAAATGATGTATCTTTTACTGTAAAGCAAGGTGAAATGGTTGGTTATATCGGTGAGAATGGTGCTGGTAAATCAACAACAATTAAAATGCTTACGGGGATTTTAACTCCGACATCAGGGCAAATCACAGTAAATGGAATGAACCCACATAAACAAAGAGAAGAATTTGTAAGAACAATTGGTGTTGTTTTTGGACAGCGTTCGCAACTTTGGTGGGATATTGCAGTACAAGAATCGTTTCGTTTATTAAAGAAAGTGTACGGTGTATCAGACGCTCAGTATAAGGAGCATATGGAGCACGTAATTGAAACGTTAGATATAGGGCCTTTATTAGATAAACCAGTTCGAAAATTATCTCTTGGTCAAAGGATGCGTTGTGAATTAGCGGCAGCCTTAATTCATAATCCACCGTTATTATTTTTAGATGAGCCAACAATTGGGTTAGATGTACTTGTGAAATTGAAAATACGTGAATTTTTAAAAGAAATGAATGAACGTTATAAAACAACAATTTTATTAACAACACACGATATTACTGATATTGAAGCTTTATGTGAGCGCGTTATCATGCTGGATGAAGGGAATATTATGTATGACGGTTCTTTAAGTAATCTTCGTACGCAGTGGGGAGCAGAGAAGGAAATTCACTTTCAGTTTGTTGCACCAGTTTCCTATCAGGATTTATCAATGGTTATGCCAGATAATCATGTCGTTTGGTCGAAAGCGAAAGAGGAAAATGCATGGGTTGCAAAAATTCCGAATGAAGAAGTTATTATTTCAATGCTTATTTCTAAAGTAGTACAAGCATTTCAAATTAAAGATTTAAAAATTAACGAAGTGTCTACAGAGGAAATTATTCGTAACATTTATGAAGAAGGTATTACGCATGGGTAAGTATATTGAAATGATTCGAATTCGCTTTTTAATGATGCTTGCGTATCGTACAAATTACTATAGCGGGATTTTAATTTATACGATTAATATCGGTGCTTACTATTTTTTATGGCAAGCAATTTATAGCGGAAAAGAGAATATTGAAAGTTTATCTATTTCGCAAATGACCACGTATATCGCAATCGCGTGGATGGCACGTGCCTTCTATTTTAATAATATAGATAGGGAAATTGCGATGGAGATTCAAGAAGGACGTGTGGCTGTAGAATTAATTCGTCCGTATAACTATTTGGGAATGAAAGTTATGCAAGGTCTTGGCGAGGGAATATTCCGTTTTGCCTTCTTTTCCATTCCAGGCATGGTTATCGTTACGTTATTATTTTCGTTGCAAATTACAACGAATTTTCAAACTTGGTTATATTTCTTCTTATCTTTAGTATTTAGCTTTATTATTAATACACAAATTAATTTAATGACGGGAATGCTTACGTTTTTCCTATTTAATAATAGTGGGATTATGTATGCAAAACGCGTTGTTATTGATTTATTTTCAGGTCTATTATTACCAATTAGTTTTTATCCGTTATGGGCCCAAAAAGCAATGATGTTTTTACCATTTCAGGCTATTAGTTATATTCCAAGTATGATTTTTTCTGAAGGTATACAGGGGAGTAAGTTGTATGAGGCTTTAGTATTTCAAGTGATTTGGGCGATTGTACTTATTATTCCAATTGTACTCATGTGGAGAACGGCGAGAAAACGTCTAATTGTACAAGGGGGATGATGAGATGCTATATATAAACTTATTTTTACAATATGCAAGTCAATATATAAAAACGAAATTGGAGTATCGAGGCGATTTTATCGTTGGTTTACTTTCTGATTTATCGCTTCAAGCAGTTAATTTAATATTTATTCTCGTTGTATTTGGGCATACACAAGCATTGAAGGGATGGAGTCGAGAAGAGGTAATCTTTATTTATGGTTTCTTTTTAGTGCCATTTGCCATCTTTTCAGCTTTCTTTAATATATGGGATTTTAATGATCGATACATTATTAAAGGGGAGATGGATCGTGTATTAACGCGACCGATCCATAGCCTATTTCAAATTATATTAGAAAGAATGGAACTTGAATCTTTAATTGGAGCTATTACAGGGATTGTTGTAATGGGATATGCAGCTGTGGAGTTACAATTATCTTTTTACTGGTATGATTTCTTCTTATTTATATTGATGGTAGGAGGAGGAGCACTTGTATATGGAGGGATATTTGTTACGTTGGCGAGCCTTGGTTTTTGGTCGGATGCGAAAAGTTCAATTATGCCTCTTATGTATAACATAGGTAATTACGGGCGCTATCCTGTTAATATTTATAATCGTGTAATTCGTTTCATTTTAACGTTTGTTTTACCGTTTGCATTTGTTGGAGTATATCCAGCGGCATACTTTTTAAGAAAAACAGAATGGAATAGTTATGCATTTGCGACGCCAATTGTTGGTGTTATCTGTTTTACGATTGCAATCACCCTCTGGAACCAAGGGGTAAAAAGGTATCGTGGCGCGGGTAATTAATTATAGAAGCTTGTTCGTTTCTAAGGGATAAATCAGTTCTCCACCTCATACATATAAAATGAGGTGGAGGACATGTTATGGGGATTTATTCTATTAATTGCAGCAATCGCTATTTTGAAAAGTGTCCAATTATTATGGAGTTCCTATTCGGATTCAACGCGTTTTTTTTCGCTCTATAATTTGGCCACATTATTTTTAATCTATACAACAGTACTAATCGCATTTGGATTAAGTTACGTTGTATTAGAGGAAATGGGTTTCGCAGTTTTGAAAGAGGACGGAGAAAGTTTGAACGCTCATTCTTTTCAACTCGTCGAAGTTTGTTTATATTTTAGTGCAGTTACTTTATTGTCTGTTGGATATGGTGACATATCTCCGATTGGAATTGGGCGATGGATTGCAATCGCAGAAGCGCTAATTGGATATACACTCCCTTTTGCTTTTGTGATGAGGTCTGTAATAGACAATGAAAAATAAGGAAGCATTTGTTATAGTAAAGGAAAAGAGTAGGAGTGATAACTATGATTACAGTAGGAGAAATGGCACCAGAATTCACATTAGAGGGAAGTAACGGAGAAGAAGTTCGCCTAGCTGATTTCCGCGGTAAAAATGTAGTTCTCTATTTTTATCCGAAAGATATGACGCCAGGATGTACAACTGAAGCATGTGATTTTCGTGATGCGTATGGAGTATTTCAAGAGAAGGATACGGTTATTCTTGGAGTAAGTCCTGATTCAGCGAATAGACATTTGAAATTCATTGAGAAACATGAATTGCCATTTACACTTTTAGTAGATGAAGATCATAAAGTAGCAGAGTTATACGATGTTTGGAAGTTAAAAAAGAACTTTGGGAAAGAGTATATGGGAATCGAGCGTTCTACATTCCTTATTAATAAAGACGGTGAACTTGTAAAAGAGTGGCGTAAAGTGAAAGTGAAAGGACATATTGAGGATGTTCTTTCTTATATAAAATAAATCTACATTGGAGATAAAATATGCAGAAACAAGGCAAGTGTCTATACATATTTTACTCCCTTACATAAAGTGGAAGTGTAGGGCATACCTCCTCAGATGATAGTATTCCAAGTGCGATTATGTCGCACTTTTTTCTATGGAATATATGAAGAAAAAAGGGAAAGATACATAAAAACAAGTCCTGAATATAAAAATAAACTACATACTTATAGTAGAAATATTGACGATTTATAAGAAAAGGAGTACACTCTTTATAAGAATTATAAAATAATAATCCGTATAGAATCGGGGTGCATGACGGTGGTCAAAGAAGAATTAAAAGAAGCGCTAGAAATGCTGAAAAATACGGGTGTACGCATTACTCCACAGCGTCATGCTATTTTAGAGTACCTTGTGGAATCAATGACGCACCCAACAGCGGATGATATTTATAAAGCATTAGAAGGTAAGTTTCCAAATATGAGTGTTGCAACTGTCTATAATAACTTACGTGTGTTTAAAGAGGTTGGACTTGTAAAGGAATTAACTTATGGAGACGCTTCAAGTAGATTTGATTATGTTACAAGTCAACATTATCATGTGATTTGCGAAAAATGTGGTAAGATTGTTGATTTTCCTTATGGAGGCTTGGAAAAGCTGGAAGAGGAAGCTGCGAAAACGACAGGCTTCGTTATCAATAGTCATCGCTTAGAAATTTATGGCGTTTGTCCAGAGTGTCATAAGGCGTAATATATAATAAAGAAAGAGGCTGACGGCTATACGTCAGCCTCTTTCTTTATTATATAAGGATTAGAGTGAGGCTAATCGGGATTTACAGTGCTAAGTTAGTAAGAAGGGTTAGATAAAAGTTTGTCGAATTTACTTTGTATTGGTGGAAATGAATTCTGGGAGGGGACATTTTGAAGAAATATGAGATTAAAAATAACATTCCAACATTGGAAGAATATAAATATTTATGTGATTCTGTGGGATGGACTAACTATATGAACTTTGAGGTGGCGGAAATATCACTTCAAAATTCGATTTACTGTATAACAGTCAAGGATAATAATCAAATCATCGGCATGGGGAGAATTGTTGGTGATGGGGCTATCTATTTCTATATTCAAGATATAGTGGTTCATCCAGAGTATCAAAAGAATGGTATTGGAAAGAAAATAATGAATACTTTAGTAGAATACTTAAATCAGAATGCTCCAGATAAAGCATTCATTGGTTTGTTTGCGTCGCAAGGTAAAACATCATTCTACGAAAAATATGATTTTAAAGATTATTCGCCTAATATGACAGGGATGTTTACTGTTATTTCGAAAAAATAGGTGTAATAAATTTAATAAAACAATTAAAAAGTTGATTTTTTAAGAAATCAACTTTTTAATGAGTTGAAACATTTGTAGTGTTGCAAATTCGTATTTCCCTTGATACTTATGATTTATAACTCTTCTTATTATACTTTTCATCAAATTCTTTTCCTTCTAGATCTCGATCTAGTGTTAAAGGTTGATTGCAGTGCATACATGCATCGACACGGCCGAGCATTTTTGTTGGCTTATCACAGCTTGGGCAAATAATTTGGATAGTCTTAGTAGATAACATACCAATCCAAAAGTAAACGACAGTGCTAGCGATAACACTTAAAAAGCCAACCATCATAAACGTTGTCATAATAATAATGTTTTCGCGGAAAAAGACACCTAAGTATGCAATGAAG
>NZ_JBBOTY010000001.1:515000-717500 GCF_038005805.1 Bacillus sp. FSL R9-9497
ATCCCTGAAAGATGATCAGGTTGATAGGTTCGAGGTGGAAGCATGGTGACATGTGGAGCTGACGAATACTAATAGATCGAGGACTTAACCATATAATATGTAGCAATGTTATCTAGTTTTGAGAGAACATAAAAAACTTGTTGACTTTTAAAGTAAATAAGTTATAATAATGATTGTCTCAAAAGAATAATGTCTGGTAATGATGGCAGAGAGGTCACACCCGTTCCCATACCGAACACGGAAGTTAAGCTCTCTAGCGCCGATGGTAGTTGGGACCTTGTCCCTGTGAGAGTAGGACGTTGCCAGGCAATATTATTCCGCAGTAGCTCAGCGGTAGAGCTATCGGCTGTTAACCGATCGGTCGTAGGTTCGATTCCTACCTGCGGAGCCATTGGAGAGCTGTCCGAGTTGGCCGAAGGAGCACGATTGGAAATCGTGTATACGTCACAAGCGTATCAAGGGTTCGAATCCCTTGCTCTCCGCCATAGGATTTATAATATTTGGCCCGTTGGTCAAGTGGTTAAGACACCGCCCTTTCACGGCGGTAACACGGGTTCGAATCCCGTACGGGTCACCACTTTGGAGGATTAGCTCAGCTGGGAGAGCACCTGCCTTACAAGCAGGGGGTCGGCGGTTCGATCCCGTCATCCTCCACCATATAAATTTTATATGAATAGTATTATCGCGGGGTGGAGCAGCACGGTAGCTCGTCGGGCTCATAACCCGAAGGTCGCAGGTTCAAATCCTGTCCCCGCAACCAAATGGTCCCGTGGTGTAGTGGTTAACATGCCTGCCTGTCACGCAGGAGATCGCCGGTTCGACCCCGGTCGGGACCGCCATTTTAATAAGGCTCGGTAGCTCAGTCGGTAGAGCAGAGGACTGAAAATCCTCGTGTCGGCGGTTCGATTCCGTCCCGAGCCACCATTTATTTTAATAAAATACGCCGGCTTAGCTCAATTGGTAGAGCAACTGACTTGTAATCAGTAGGTTGGGGGTTCAAGTCCTCTAGCCGGCACCATGTAAGTTTCGGAGGGGTAGCGAAGTGGCTAAACGCGGCGGACTGTAAATCCGCTCCTTCGGGTTCGGCAGTTCGAATCTGCCCCCCTCCACCATTTACATAGGGGCATAGTTTAAAGGTAGAACTGAGGTCTCCAAAACCTCCAGTGTGGGTTCGATTCCTACTGCCCCTGCCAAAATATATTTACACAACATGGCGGTTGTGGCGAAGTGGTTAACGCACCGGATTGTGGCTCCGGCATTCGTGGGTTCGATTCCCATCAGTCGCCCCATTTTTATTTTAAAAATTACAAATAATCTAATGGATACTTACATATAATTAAGTAAGAATTCGATGGGCTATAGCCAAGCGGTAAGGCAACGGACTTTGACTCCGTCATGCGCTGGTTCGAATCCAGCTAGCCCAGCCATTTTTGCGGAAGTAGTTCAGTGGTAGAATACAACCTTGCCAAGGTTGGGGTCGCGGGTTCGAATCCCGTCTTCCGCTCCAATAAAATTTTATATGGCGGCATAGCCAAGTGGTAAGGCAGAGGTCTGCAAAACCTTTATCACCGGTTCAAATCCGGTTGCCGCCTTTTCTTTTGTGCCGATGTGGCGGAATTGGCAGACGCGCACGACTCAAAATCGTGTTCCTTCGGGAGTGTCGGTTCGACCCCGACCATCGGTATCATGAACGGCGTAAAAAAGATCTATACAATTAGTATAGAGCTTTTTTGTTTTCTTTTCATGACATGACAAAATAAGTAGAAAAAGTATTGTATATACAATATTTCTTTCGAGTACTCTAGAGAGAATTTCTCCACCCCGGTGACATGAAGTTGAATCCGATACCACCAGTAGATATTAGTACACTATCAACGGTTAAGTTTGTAACCTCTAAAAACTTCTTTTCAAACCCTTCTCTGTTGTACTTATACATAGTTGAGTGGCACGCCCACATATGCGTTGAAGTACTTAACCAGTCCCCTAAATCTTTTAATTCAGGGAACGACTCAAATTGAATTGGTTCATCTAATTTCATGAATCTCACTTGATAGATAGTTGGGTTTAACTTTTCTTCTATCCCTTTAAGACTATGTGCTTTTTTCTCATTTGAATGTGTCATAATTCTCCCTCTCTCTTTTCTTCAAATTTTTCCCTATTTTTATTATACAGCAATAGAAAGTAATTATAGGAATATTATGGAAATAGGTGTCAGCAATATAAAAAGACTCTAACAGAAATGTTAGAGTCTTTTTGTTAAATTATACTATGTGCTTCTAAAATTCGTAATAAACGTAGGAATTCATGTATAATATAACTTGTCGAAAGAACAAAATGATAGTGATTTATATTATGTCTGTAATATGAATCAAAAATGAACTTTTTATATTTCTTTTAAAAATGTGTTGAACACACATTATATTTCATATTAATATTTTTATGTAGATTTAAAACGGGAAAGAGAGTGGAAAGTATGGGCCGTAAATGGAACAATATTAAAGACAAAAAAGCATCAAAAGATGCAAATACAAGCCGTATATACGCGAAATTTGGGCGTGAAATTTATGTGGCAGCAAAACAAGGCGAGCCAGATCCAGAATCAAACCAAGCGCTAAGAGTTGTATTAGAGCGTGCGAAAACATACAATGTTCCAAGAACAATTATTGATCGTGCAGTTGAAAAAGCAAAAGGCGGTTCAGAAGAAAATTATGACGAGCTTCGTTATGAAGGATTCGGACCAAATGGAGCTATGGTTATTGTAGATACACTTACAAATAACGTAAACCGTACTGCAGCAGATGTACGAGCTGCATTTAGCAAAAATAGTGGTAATATGGGTGTGAACGGTTCTGTAGCTTACATGTTTGATGCGACAGCTGTTATCGGCCTTGAAGGTAAAACATCAGATGAAGTTCTTGAAATTTTAATGGAAGCAGATGTAGATGCACGTGACATTCTAGAAGAAGAAGATTCTGTTATCGTGTATGCTGAACCAGATCAATTCCATGCAGTACAATCTGCACTTAAAGGTGCTGGCGTTGAGGAGTTTACAGTTGCAGAATTAACAATGCTTGCACAAAGTGATGTAACACTTCCTGAAGATGCTCAAGCACAATTTGAGAAAATGGTTGATGCATTAGAAGATTTAGAAGATGTTCAACAAGTTTATCACAACGTAGACTTAGGAGAGTAATACGATAGAAGACCCTTTTCGCTTAGCGGATAGGGTCTTTTTTTATGAAGTTAATTAAGGTGATGAAGTATTAAAGGTATTTTGTTGTAGGTAGTGAATATGATTATAGGGATATATAAAATATTCATTATTTCTAGGAGGCTTAATATGGAACATAAGACACCAAAGCATATAGTTGCTGTAGCAGGTTATTTAACAAATGAAAAAAATGAAGTGTTATTAACAAAAGTGCACTGGCGAGCTGATACGTGGGAGTTGCCAGGAGGACAGGTAGAAGAAGGCGAAGCGCTCGATCAAGCTGTCTGTAGGGAAATAAAAGAGGAAACAGGGTTAACGGTGAAGCCTATCGGAATTACAGGGGTTTATTATAATACCTCTATGCATATTCTAGCTGTTGTTTTTAAAGTAGCATATATAAGTGGTGAAATAAAAACTCAACCTGAAGAGATACAAGAGGCTAAATTTGTTGATTTAAATGAAGAGAACATAGATGAGTATATAACGCGTCCTCATATGAAATCCAGAACGCTTGATGCAATGAGTGCAACACATTTTATTCCGTATGAAACGTGGGAAGTACAGCCATATAATTTAATAGGAAGATTGTAAAGAAAAGAGTAGCCGATTTGAGATACATTCGAATCACTACTCTTTTTTGTATACTGTTTAAGAAAAAGGTCAAAATAATAATAGCACTAGTATTGATTTGTAGAACGTTTGTTCTGTATAATAAATCTATATGTTATATACATTTAGATTACTAGATAGTCAAAAGTATATATATTTGTAGATGATATAATTAAAGTGTAAAGTGAAAATATAATAGTCTTAAGGGTTTCTCTTTTATTGGTTATTCGTGTTTTAACATAACCTATATTCAATATTTCAGATGAATAGTAGATAAAAAAATACTGTGATACAATACTTTTTTATCCCACTATTTGCTGGGCAGTAAGCCTGATTGATGAGGGCTCATTAAAGTTTCACTTTATACCTTACAATGATGTAAGGTACGTGTAAGAGAAATCGATGGGATATTTTTTTACAACAATGTATTCTTAAAGTAAGAGTTATATGCTGTGTGGAAAAGAGGTGTTCAAGATGAAAGAACGAGTATTATCTAGGGTGAACTATCATCAAAAAGTTGCATTAAATCCAATGACTAAACTTTTTTATAAAGCCATTATATTATTATTATTGTTAAGTTGTACGTTATTATTCATTGGAAATGTAATGATTGAGAAAAGTGATATTAGTAAATTACATGTACCGGCTAAGTTAGAGGTGCCAGAATCATTAACACATGCATTTATTGCGACAGAAGATAAAAGATTTTATCATCATAACGGTTTAGATTATATAGCAATTATTAGGGCCTCAGTTGAGAATATAAAGGCTGGTGGTGTCGTGCAAGGAGGAAGCACGATTACACAACAGCTATCTAAAAATGCCTTTTTAACAAATGAACGTACATTTTCTCGTAAGTGGAAAGAGATTTTTTATACGAAAAAAATTGAACGCACATTTACGAAGGATGAAATTTTAAAATTATATGTAAGTAATATTTATTATGGAGAAGGAGCGTGGGGAATTGAAAAAGCAGCAAACCTTTACTTCGGTAAAAAGGTGAACCAATTAACGTTGGCTGAAAGTGCAATGATGGCTGCTGTAGTAAAAGCACCTGCTTATTACTCACCTGCACAAAATTATGATAAAGCAGTAGAGAGACGAAATGTCGTTTTGAGACTAATGGAGAAAGAAGGCTATATAAGCCATGATGAGTATGTTCAAGCAGTTAGTGAGAAATTGGTAATTCGTCATGATATAAAGATAGAGCAGTCGATGTTAAATAGCGCGCGTAAAAAAGCAGTAAGTTAAGAGAAGTTCCTACAGAGGAGCTTCTTTTTTTGAATAAATTGTGACAAATTGTGACACAATATCGTCACAATTATTGTGTTTTTGTAATTTATGTGAGCGTGTTCATTGCGTGACGTATATAAGTGTTGATATTATGTGTATTGTGTACAATGCTGTATACAGAATATGAATTTAAAGAGGAATGTATATGAAATCAAATAAACTCATGGCTCTTGGTATAGTTTTTTCTATCGCAGTATTGATTGTAATTGGAACAATTGCGTATAGCATCATAAATGACAAAAAAGATAAAGGGAATGAGATGTTTGCTTATTCTACGCAACAATCTTTAGGGAAAGATGATGCTCCAGTTAAGGTAGTTGAATTTGGAGACTTTAAATGTCCTGCTTGTCGTACTTGGGATGTAACAGTATTACCTCGATTAAAAGAAGAGTATATTGATAAAGGCAAAGTGCAGTTATATTTTATTAACTTCCCATTTATCGGAAAAGACTCGGATTTAGGTGCAGCAGCTGGTGAAGCAATTTATAAACAAGATAAAGATTCATTCTGGATTTTCTATGATGAGATTTATCAAAATCAAAAGAAAGATACGGAAGAATGGATTACAGAAGATTTGCTTCTTAGCATTGTGAAAGAGAAACTGCCGAAAGTTGATGTAGAGCAATTTAAGAAAGATTTACACAGTAAAGACATTAAAGAAAAAGTACGTAAAGACTCAGATCGTGCTCAAAAATTAAAAGTTCAAGGTGCTCCTTCAGTATATGTAAACGGAAATCTTGCAAATCCTGATTTTGATAGTATGAAGAAGGCAATTGATAAAGAATTGAAAAAGTGATGAGGTTTCTCATCACTTTTTCGACTTTTTTCGATAAAATTCTTGCCTCTACTTTTTTTACATGCTATACTACTTTACATAAGTTATTCTAATATCTTATATGTAATTCATATTTGCGGGTGTAGTTTAGTGGTAAAACAAGAGCCTTCCAAGCTCTGGTCGAGAGTTCGATTCTCTTCACCCGCTCCAAATTTTATTAAATGTTTTTCTATAAATTGTGATCAACGCAGTGTTTCGTTTCCGAGATAAACGAGGCATTGCGTTTTTTAATGTTTGAAAAACCTAATTACATGCGAAAATAGAAGTAAATAATAGTATTCCAAAAGTGAATTACTAACCAATAGAGTCGTTACATGAGGGATGGATTCATCTGAGGAGGCGATTAAGAGTGGATTTTGAACAATTAAAGCAAGATGTAATTGCGTATAGTAAAACAATTGGCATAGATAAAATAGGCTTTGCGAGTGCTTCTCCTTTTGAGGAATTAAAGCAGCGCTTAATCCAGCAACAACAATTAAATTATCAATCTGGATTTGAAGAGCCTGATATAGAGAAGAGAACGAATCCGCAACTGTTATTACCGGGTGCTAAATCAATTATTGCGATTGCTTTAGCATATCCTTCAAAATTAAAAAATGCACCATTAAGTAAGCGTGGAGAACGCCGTGGGATTTTTTGTCGTGCTTCTTGGGGACAAGATTATCATCTTGTTTTACGAGATCGTTTGCAAAAATTAGAAGCATATTTAATTGAAAAACTTCCGGATATAGAAGTGAAGTCCATGGTTGATACAGGTGAATTAAGTGATCGAGCTGTATCAGAGCGTGCAGGCATTGGATGGAGCGGTAAAAACTGCTCTATTATTACACCTGAATTTGGTTCGTACGTATACTTAGGGGAAATGATTACAAATGTTCCATTCCCGCCAGATAAGCCGATAGAAGATCAATGCGGGGGCTGTACGAAATGTATCGATATTTGTCCTACCGGTGCTTTAATACAGGGGGGACAGTTAGATTCGAAGAAGTGCATTGCGTTTTTAACACAGACGAAAGGATTCCTACCTGAAGAATATCGCGATAAAATAGGAAATCGTATATATGGATGTGATACGTGTCAGACTGTTTGCCCGAAAAACAAAGGAATGGATTTTCATAATCATCCTGAGATGGAGCCGGATCCTGAGCTAGTTAAACCATTATTAACGCCACTTTTAACAATTAGTAATCGTGATTTTAAAGAGAAATATGGGATTATGTCAGGGTCATGGAGAGGGAAAAAGCCACTGCAAAGAAATGCGATTTTAGCATTAGCACATTTTAAAGAAGCATCGGCAATTCCTGATTTAATTGGTGTTATGAAAGATGACCCAAGACCAGTACTACGCGGAACGGCAGCATGGGCACTTGGGAAAATTGGCGGAGATGGAGTAGGCGAAGCGATTGAGAAAGCGATGGAACGTGAGAAAGATGAAGAAGTGCTTCATGAAATGAATCGCGGGCTTGAATTGTTAGCACAGAAAAAAGAGTAGATAATATTTCCCTTTTTCATATTGTAATATGGGAGGGAGACAGAATGGTTGTAAAAACGAAGATTGAAAACCAAGTACAACAATTTTTAGCATATATAACGGAGAAAAGAACGAATGTGGATGGTATTGCTGAGGATTTACTACAAATGGCACTGAGAAAGAAACAATTGTTTCAAAGACGTAGTGCACATATAGTGAAAGCAACTGCGGATGTTTCTTTCATTAGACAATTAAATAGTAATGACCATCAAGAAATTGATTATCAAATACATTTTAAATATTTAATTAAGCATAAAGAATTATTTTATATTGAAGAGGAACAATTAAAACGAAGAGTTTGTTTAAATAATAGTCGGATTATAGGCGATTATGCTATTGAAGTGTCAGAAGAAATTAGAATGGGTGAGACATTAGAAAGGGAAATTACGAAAGAGAAGTACGGTTCTTATCAGTATAATCGTTTAGAGGCAGTGAAATATGCAGAGCGTTGGTGGGATGACCGAAATCCTATGTATCGTAATTTCCCTGATAATTGTACGAATTTCATTTCTCAATGTCTTCATACTGGAGAAGTACCTATGAGCGGGTATCCTAATATTCGTAAAGGATGGTGGCAAAGGGAGAATCAGTGGAGCTGGAGCTGGGCTGTTGCACATTCTTTTTATTGGTATTTGTCAGGTGCTACAACAGGACTTCGAGCAGAGGCGGTAGAAAGGCCAGAAGAACTTATTCTTGGAGATGTCATTGCTTATGATTTCGAGGATGACGGAAGATGGAATCATACGACGATTGTAGTAGCAAAAGATGCAGATGGTATGCCGCTTGTAAATGCACATTCAGCGAATAGCCGTCGACGTTATTGGAACTATGAAGACTCTAGTAAATATACACCACAAATGAAATATAAATTCTTTCATATTATTAATGGGTAGAGATTTTTCGCTCAAGTGGTATAATACGTAGTAGACAAAAAACAGAGGTGAATATCGCGTGGGAGTACATGTTGTTTTATATCAGCCAGAAATTCCAGCAAATACAGGGAATATTGCTCGTACTTGTGCAGCAACTGGAACAGAATTACATTTGATTAGACCGCTTGGATTTTCAACGGATGATAAAATGTTAAAGCGTGCAGGATTAGATTATTGGCAGCACGTAAAAATTACGTATTATGATTCAATTGAAGAATTTTATGAAAAAAATAAAGACGGTGAATTCTTCTATTTAACAAAGTATGGCGAGAAAGCTCATACAGCGTTTGACTATAGCAAGCGCGAGAAGGATTACTATTTTGTATTTGGAAGAGAAACAAACGGCTTACCAGCTAATGTAATCGAAGAAAACTTTGATCATTGTTTACGTATTCCAATGACAGATAAAGTACGTTCATTAAATTTATCTAATACAGCAGCAATTTTAATTTATGAAGCGTTCCGTCAACAAAATTACCCTGGATTAGATTTAGAAATCGTTTATTAAAAGTCGCCATATGGCGACTTTTTTTATAAAATAAAAATAATATATAATCATACATTTAAAAGAGAGGACATAATCATATAGAATGGGATATATGATTAAAAATAGATAAGACGGGTTGAGATAAATATGAAGGAAGAATATAGTAATCAAAATACCTTTTTAAGTATGATAGATATGGATTTAATTAGACAAGGATTATTACATGCTATTCAAGATTTAGTATTCATATTGAAAGTTATTGATAATGAAACGTTTCAATATATGTATGTGAATAAAATAGGAATGGATTATGCTAGGTTAAGCGAAGAGTGCTATGGAAAAACTTTTGCAGAAGTATTACCAAAAGATATAGCGGGGATATTGCAAAGGCAATATGCAAAAGTAGTGAGAGAAGCGAAAGCACATACCTTTTGTGATGTAGTCAATTTACCAAAAGGTGAGATACATTATGAATCTTCACTTAATCCTGTCTGCGACGAAGAAGGAATATGTCAATTTGTTATTTGTATTACAAGAGATATTACAGCTCAAATTGAGGAGAAGACAGAGATAGAGGAAAAACAAATGTTATTTAAGTCGTTACTGGAATATAATAATGACTCAATTATATCTATAGATTCTATAGGGAGAGTTACATATGCAAATCCGGCAACGTATGAAATATTTGGATACCGGTATGAGGAATTAAATAATAAATTTATTTTTGAATTCATTAATAAAGAATATGAAAAAGATTTTCAAATTATATTTAAGGGATCGATGCAAGGAAAAGCAAAACAAATTGTTTCAAAGAAATATGTTCATAAAGAAGGGTACGAGCTATATATTTCTTTGAGAACTATCCCGATTATTGTGAACGGTGAAATTGTTGGGATTTATATTGTTACGAGAGATGTTACAAGGCAAGTATTAAACGAAATGCGAACAGAATATTTAGCTTACTATGACCAGTTAACGGGATTAATGAATAGAATTTCATGTACAAATAAGTTAAATACTTTTTTAAATGAGAGTGTAAATTTTGCACTTGTATTTATAGATTTAGATGAGTTTCATCGTATTAATGATACATTTGGTCATAAAGAGGGAGATAAAGTATTACAAAAAGTTACAGAATGTTTAAGCAATCTAAAAATAGAAGATATGCACTTATTTAGAGAACACGATGATCAATTTGTTATGTTGATAGAAAATATAACGAAAGAATATGTAGAGGAAGTTGCAAAAAGCATACTGAAAAATATTAGTGAATATTTTGTAATCGAAGAAGAAGATGTATATTTAAGTGCGTCAATTGGAATTGTAATGGCTCCAGCAGATGGAGAAGATGAAAAAATACTATTTCAGAGAGTCGATGCTGCTTTAGAAAAAGCAAAAGAAAAAGGAAAAGGACATTATCATTTTTATTGTAGTGGATTAGACTGTGAGCGTGAACAAAGGTTTATAATAGAAAACCAGTTACATCGTGCTATAGAAAAAAATGAATTTTTCTTATATTATCAGCCACAAATTAATATTGAAACGAAAAAAATAGCTAGTATGGAAGCTTTAATAAGGTGGGAGAATAAGGAATTAGGATTTGTTTCTCCAAACCAATTTATTCCGTTGGCAGAAAGAACAGGATTTATTATTAAGCTGGATGAATGGGTAGTAAATCAAGTGTGTCAGCAATTGCGCGAATGGTTAAATAAAGGGTATGATGTGGTCCCAATTGCAGTTAATATTTCAGCTAGACACTTTCGTTCTATTACATTAATAGAGATGATTACACGGGCTTTAAATAAGTACAATGTACCAACTCATTTATTAGCGATAGAGGTTACAGAAGGAGCTCTTATACATAAAGATATATCGAAGAGAGTATTACTACAATTAAAAGAGAAAAATTTAAAGATTCATTTAGATGATTTTGGAACAGGCTATTCATCTTTAAGTTATTTAAAAACATATCCAATTGATACTTTAAAAATTGATCGTTCTTTTATGGAAGGTATACATATAGATGAACGTGATACGAATATTACAGCTGCAATTATTCATTTAGCTCATACTTTAGAATTAAATGTAATTGCAGAAGGAGTAGAAAAAAAGGAGCAAATACAGTTTTTGAAAGAAAAGAATGTGAAGCTTGTACAAGGTTATTATTATAGCCGACCACTATCCAAATATGATATGGAAAATATGTATTATAAATAAAAAAATGATGTGCTAAAAGCACATCATTTTTTATGTGTACCTGGTTTGTCATTGTAACCGGATGTAAAAATAGCTGTAAGAAATGTGAGTGATACACCTAAAATTAATAATAATTTCATACTAATATCCTCCTTACTTTTTTCGGTTCATGAGTTTTATTTATTACCCAAAATGTATGTAAGGTTCTTAGAAGAAAAGAATTTATTTATAATGAATAGCAGTGTAAAAACGTTAATACCTATATTATACAGAATTTTCTTTGAATTTTGGAGAGAATTTTAGTGTGCTATTATATATTTCGTTTTGATTTAAAGAATGTTTAAGGACATCCTAGCATACCTTTTATAATAATCCGATTGAACAAGGAGATGGGGGAGGAGCTATAATGGATATTCTAAAAAAGATTGAACAGCATCGAGCAGCAGAAGAGCGTTTACAATGGGAAGGTACGTTTGCGGAGTATTTGGAGCTTGTGAAAGAAAGACCATGGGTGGCTCAAACAGCACACTCTCGCATTTACAATATGATAAAAGATGCTGGAATTGAAGAAGTTGATGGTAGAAGAAAGTATAACTTCTTTAGTAATCAGCTCTTTGGATTAGAGGATGCTCTAGAACGTCTTGTAGAGGAATATTTTCATCCATCTGCAAAACGATTAGATGTTAGAAAAAGAATTTTATTATTAATGGGTCCTGTTAGTGGAGGGAAATCAACGTTAGTTACAATGTTGAAACGAGGATTAGAAACATATTCAAGAACAGATCGCGGAGCAATTTTTGCAATTAAAGGATGCCCAATGCACGAGGATCCACTGCATTTAATTCCACATCATTTACGAGATGATTTCTTTGATGAGTATGGGGTTAGAATTGAAGGGAATTTATCACCACTAAATGTCATGCGTTTAGAGCAAGAATACGGATCAAGAATTGAGGATGTAGTTGTAGAGCGTATTTTCTTCTCTGAAGATCGCCGTACAGGGATTGGTACATTTAGCCCGTCTGATCCAAAATCACAAGATATTGCAGATTTAACAGGTAGTCTGGACTTTTCTACGATTGCAGAATATGGTTCAGAATCAGATCCGCGTGCGTATCGATTTGATGGAGAATTAAATAAGGCAAACCGAGGAATGATGGAGTTCCAAGAGATGTTAAAATGCGATGAGAAGTTTTTATGGCACTTATTATCACTTACGCAAGAAGGGAATTTCAAAGCGGGAAGATTTGCGCTTATTTCAGCAGATGAATTAATTGTAGCGCATACGAATGAAACAGAGTATCGCTCATTTATAGCAAATAAGAAAAATGAAGCATTGCACTCAAGAATTATTGTAATGCCAGTTCCTTATAATTTACGAGTAAGTGAAGAAGAACATATTTATGAAAAAATGATTCGTGAAAGTGATGTATCGAATGTTCACATTGCACCACACACACTTCGCGTTGCAGCAATGTTCACTATTTTAACTCGTTTAAAAGATCCGAAGCGTCCGGATATTGATTTAATTAAAAAGATGCGTTTGTATGATGGAGAAACGGTAGAAGGTTATAATGCGATTGATGTAGAAGAATTACAACGCGAATATCAAGATGAAGGTATGAAGGGTATTGATCCTCGTTATGTCATTAACCGAATTTCGTCTACAATCATTCGAAAAGAGGTACCATCTATTAACGCGTTAGATGTACTTAGATCTTTAAAAGATGGGCTAGATCAGCATCCATCCATTAGTAATGAAGACCGTGAACGTTACATGAATTTCATCTCATTAGCGAGAAAAGAATACGATGAAATCGCGAAGAAAGAAGTACAAAAAGCGTTTGTTTATTCATATGAAGAATCAGCTAAGACGCTTATGGATAATTACTTAGATAACGTCGAGGCGTACTGCAATAAATCGAAATTACGTGATCCGTTAACAGGAGAAGAAATGAGTCCAGATGAAAAATTAATGCGCTCAATTGAAGAGCAAATTGGAATTTCAGAAAATGCTAAGAAAGCGTTCCGTGAAGAGATTTTAATTCGCATTTCTGCTTATGCCCGTAAAGGAAAACGCTTTGATTATAATTCACATGAACGTCTTCGTGAAGCGATTCAGAAAAAACTATTTGCTGATTTAAAAGATATAGTGAAAATTACAACATCAACGAAAACGCCGGACGAAAATCAGCTTAAGAAAATCAATGATGTTGTTGCGCGTTTAATTGATGAGCATGGCTATAATTCTTCTTCAGCAAATGAATTACTACGCTATGTAGGTAGCTTGTTAAACAGATAGTTTGATAACAAAACGCTGTCTCTTGTATTTTGCGGGACAGCGTTTTATTATCCGTTCATATGTGTATAAAGTGTCATACCTTGTCCAAATGTAATAAATTAAGATGCAATTTTATGAATTTATTGTCAATTATTTTTACAATATGCATATGATAGAGTAACCAACCATTCATACGAAAAAAGCCAACACAATACGATATGTTGCAAAGTAAAAATATGTGCAACAATGCATTGTGTTTCTTTCTTATCAGTGGCTGAATATTTCTTTCTATTATGTGAGTGGCAAAATTTTGTTTAGGATGCTCGGGGTATTGTATGAAAAACGTTATAAATGTTTATGGGATGATTTTCTGTGGGCAGTTACCTTTCAAACATTCTAGCTTGCACATTACAGAACAAAATTTATAGATTGCTGTTCATACAGGAAGACAATTACAGTAAGGAGGGAAAGGAATGGGCGAAGAAAATCAACCAAATTATACGATTTCACAGGAAAACTGGTCCCTCCATCGCAAAGGATATGACGACCAACAGCGCCATCAAGAAAAAGTACAAGAGGCAATTAAGAATAATTTACCCGATCTTGTAACAGAAGAAAGTATAGTTATGTCTAATGGCAAGGATGTTGTAAAAATACCAATTCGTTCTCTAGATGAATATAAGATTAGATACAATTATGATAAAAATAAACATGTTGGGCAAGGAAACGGTGACAGCAAAGTTGGTGATGTCGTTGCGAGAGATGGATCAGGTGGTCAAAAACAAAAAGGGCCAGGAAAAGGGCAAGGAGCAGGAGATGCAGCTGGGGAAGATTACTATGAAGCTGAAGTCTCTATTTTAGAATTAGAGCAAGCGTTTTTCAGAGAGTTAGAACTGCCTAATTTAAAGAGAAAAGAAATGGATGAAAACCGGATTGAACATGTTGAATTTAATGACATTAGAAAAACAGGATTATGGGGAAATATCGATAAGAAACGAACAATGATATCCGCATATAAACGAAATGCAATGAGTGGTAAAGCATCTTTTCATCCAATTCACCAAGAAGACTTAAAGTTCCGCACTTGGAATGAAGTATTAAAGCCAGATTCAAAAGCTGTTGTATTAGCGATGATGGATACGAGTGGATCGATGGGAATATGGGAGAAATATATGGCACGTAGCTTCTTTTTCTGGATGACAAGATTTTTACGCACAAAGTATGAAACAGTAGATATTGAATTTATTGCCCATCATACGGAGGCAAAAGTAGTTCCAGAGGAAGAGTTTTTCTCAAAAGGAGAAAGTGGCGGAACGATTTGTTCTTCTGTATACAAAAAAGCACTCGAACTTATCGATAATAAATATTCACCAGACCGCTATAATATTTATCCATTCCATTTTTCAGATGGTGATAATTTAACATCAGATAATGCTAGATGTGTAAAACTTGTTGAAGAGCTAATGAAGAAGTGTAATATGTTTGGGTATGGGGAAGTGAATCAGTATAACCGCCATAGTACACTCATGTCAGCCTATAAAAATATTAAAGATGAAAACTTTAGATACTATATTTTAAAGCAGAAAGCAGACGTATTTCATGCGATGAAAAGCTTTTTTAGAGAAGAATCAGGTGAGAAAATGGCATAACCTCTTTTAAAGAGGTTCTTTTTTTGTAAACTTTTTATTTTTCTAGTTGACAATGATAATGAAAATCATTGTCATTTATTCGAGAAATGATTACATTTCGAATTATATATTTTGAAGGAGATGTAAAATTGAAACAAAATAAAAGAAAACGTATAAATGCAATGATTATAGCGGCGGCGTTATCACTTCCGTTTGCTGTTTATTCAACACCTGCTTTAGCGGCAGTAGCAATTGAGGCGAATAAAACGGGACAAGGTTTAGAAGATGGTACATATGACGCTGTTATTAAAGCGTATAAAGATAAAACAAATGAAGAGTCTATGGCAGCTGTTTATATAAAGGATCCGAAATTAACAATTGAGAATGGAAAGAAAATTGTAACAGCAACGTTAAGTGATAGTGATTTCTTTCAATACTTGAAGACAGAGGATATTCACACTCCAGGTGTGTTTCATGATGTAAAGGTCATATCAGAAGACAAAAAGAAAAATGGGACGAAGGTTATTCAATTTGAAGTTGGAGAATTAGGAAAAAGATACAATATGCAAATGCATATTTATATTCCAACGATGGCCTATGACAATAAGTATCAAGTACAGTTTGAAGTAAATACATTGAATTTAGAGAACAATGTTCCAGAAAAACAAAAGGAAAATAAAGAGGATAAAGTGGATCAACAAGATGAAATTGGAAATGTAATAGTAGATAAGCAACTACAAAGGCATATTAATAAATATAATTTAAATAGAGAAAATCTAGATACCCCAATAACTAAGGAAGATTTATTAAAAGTTAAATCCTTAATAGTCGTTGAAGCTAAAAGTAAAGGAATAAAAGACGTAAGTGGTCTAGAATATATGACGAACTTAGAAAACTTAACGTTGGAAGAAGTTAAGTTAAAAAATATAAAATTTATCTCGGACTTGAGACAATTGAAATCATTAAGTATAACCTATGGTGAACTTGAAGATATTGGACCTTTGGCTAAGTTAGAGCATATTGAGTTTTTAACTTTGAGAAACAATAAAATCTCAGATTTAAGCCCATTAAGCCAAATGAAGAAGATTAAAATGCTAGATTTAAATAGTAATTATATAAAAGATATTAAACCATTATTTACAGTGAAATCTTTAAGGACTTTGACTGTGGCAAATAATCAAATTAGTAATGATAACCTTGCTGGAATTGAGCAATTGAAAAATGTAAAAAACTTATCTTTAAGTAACAATGGACTTACAAATATTGAACATATTACATCAATGAAAAAATTAGTAGAGTTAGATCTTGCTAAAAATGAATTAGAAAACATCGAACCTTTATCAAGATTATCTACTGTACAATCACTTAATTTAGAAGAAAACTATATTTCAGATATAACGCCACTTAGTCACTTAACAGACTTATATGATTTAAAGTTAGGTTCAAATGAAATTCGTGATGTTAGACCTGTTCAAGAGCTAGGAAAAAGAATATATATCGATATTCAAAGACAAAAAATCTTTTTAGATAATGTAGAAAAAGATAAGGAAGTTAAAATACCTATCTATAATTTACAAGGAGAGCCACTTGATACTATTCAATTGAAGAGTGAAGATGGGATCGTTAATAATGGTTCTGTTAAATGGGGGACTACTGGTAAAAAAACATATGAATTTACGTTGGATATAAAGCCAGAAGAGAATCGTATTAAGTTTAATGGAACAGTAATTCAAAATGTTGTTGAAAGATTAGATGAAATCAAGGAAACAATAAAAGAGGATAATGAACAAAAGGAAAATGTAATTCTCGATAAAACTTTACAAAAACATATTAATAAAGAGAATTTAGGTAGAGAGAATTTAAACGCTCCTATTACAAAAGAAGATTTATTACAGATCAAAAAATTAGAGATACTTAAAGAAAAAGGAAATGAGATAAAAAATATAACAGGTTTAGAGTACATGACGAACTTAGAAAAACTCACTTTAGAAGGAGTAGGCCTGAAAAATATTGAGTTCATCTCAAACTTGAAACAATTGAATAATGTGAATGTATCTCATAATCAAATTGAAGATATAACACCACTATCTTCATTGGAAAATTTACAGTGGTTAAATCTTGCGGACAATCATATTAAAGATGTAACGGTTATTGGTTCCATGCTAAACTTATTTAGCTTAAATCTAGTTGGGAATGAGATTCGTGATGTCAGGCCGTTAATACAATTAGGGCAGTGGTTTACAATTGATGTTGGAAGACAAAATATCATTTTAAATGATGCAAAAATAAACGAAGAAATTCAAGTTCCTGTATATGATTTAGAAGGAGAAAGTATTGAAAATATTCAATTGACAAGTGAGGGAGGGACGTTTAATAACGGAGTAATAAAATGGAATACGCCAGGTGAAAAGGTGTATAAATTTGATTTAGATTCTGATGAAATTAGCATAAGGTTTAACGGAACAGTTATACAGAATATAGTGGAAAAAGAAGAAGTAAAAGAACCGGTAAAAGAAGTTGAAGAAGCAAAAGAAGAAGTGAAAGAACCAACAAAAGAAGTTGAAGAAACAAAAGAAGAAGTGAAAGAACCGGTAAAAGAAGTTGAAGGATCGAAAGAAGAAGTGAAAGAACCGGTAAAAGAAGTTGAAGGATCGAAAGAAGAAGTGAAAGAACCGGTAAAAGAAGTTGAAGGAACAAAAGAAGAAGTGAAAGAGCCGGTAAAAGAAGTTGAAGGAACAAAAGAAGAAGTGAAAGAGCCGGTAAAAGAAGTTGAAGGAACAAAAGAAGAAGTAAAAGAGCCGGTAAAAGAAGTTGAAGGAACAAAAGAAGAAGTAAAAGAGCCAACAAAAGAAGCGAAAGAACCAAAGAAAGAAGTAAAAGAATCAGCAACAGGATTGGATCAAGAGCCAAAAGGGAATAATCAAGTTTTTGAAAACGAGGGAAGAAAAGCAGACACTTTAAATAAACAACATACTAATAAGCCAGAGGAAGGCAAGAAATTTTTACCATCAACAGGCGGTGAAGCTAGCACTTCGACTTTACTTTCTGGCATAACACTTGTTCTTTCCGCACTAAGTATGTTCGTATTTAGAAAGAGATTATTTAAGAAATAAATAACGTTTAATCTTATTATTATATATAATTAATTTTTGCTTTTTTGAGAAGACATTATCATGGCGGTTTTATTAGAAACATGCATATGATGATGTCTTTTTTTACTAGAGAAGGATATTACTAGTGATTGTCTAAGTGTATTAGAAAAGGAGGGGAAGTTATGCATATTAATTCTATTTCAAAGATCGAAGAAGCTGCAGAATTTATTTCGATGATGAATAAAGATATTACGCAGCATGTTGGTTATTGCGGGGAAAATCATGAAGAAATATTGGACGCTATTCTTCATGGTTTTTCTGATATAGGGTGGGAGAAGTCTTTTGTCGTTTCTTATAATGATAATAATGAAATTGTAGGTGTATTAGGATTTGATATAGATGAGATAAGCGAAAGTGCGGAGATTTGGGGGCCTTTTATTATAGCTTCGAATTGGGGAGAGATTGCTTTAAGTATGTGGAAGAAACTTATCGAGAAAATTCCACTTCATATTCAAAAGTTTCATGGATTTTATCACGTGAAAAATAGTAATGGTATCGACTTTATGAAATATTTACAAGCTAAAAAACAAGAGAAACATAGCGTTTTAATTTTAAAGAAAACTAATGTGGAGCAATGTACAATAAATCAAGTAGAGGAAGCATCTCAACAAGTATTTGAGCAGTTTATTGTTTTACATAATAATATTTTTCCTAATACATATTATGAAGGAAATGAAATCATTGAACGTTTAAGTGATACGAATAAATTATTTGTAAGTATGAAGAATGGTAAGTTAGAAGGTTATGTATATGTTGAAGTAAATCCGGAGTTTCATGAAGCGAATATTGAATTTATTGCAACCGCTGAAAATAGTAGAAGAAAAGGTGTCGGAGAGCGGATATTGCAAGGGGCAATTCAGTATATTTTCTCTTTCCAAGGGATGAGAGAGATAGTACTATGTTTGAATACGAATAATGATCATGCGATGAAATTGTACAAGAAAGTAGGTTTTGAGGAAAAAGCATGTTTACAACACTATATAATAGAGTGAAAAACCCATTCATATGAATGGGTTTTATTACGGATTTAGAAGTGATTTGAGGCGCCAATCGTTACATAACCTTTTTTATTTTTTTCGGCACTTCTTTCGTTTGCAAATTAACATCTTCTTTTCGTAGCTCTTTAAAGAGTGAAGTAACCATAAGAACGACTACAATAGAAAATGGTAGCGCAGCAATTATAGCTGCGATTTGTAGTGCATTTAATCCTCCAGCTTGTAATAAAATAGCGGCAATTATCGCGATTGTTAATCCCCATATAAGTTTTAAACTATTTTTCGGTGATAAACTTCCGTTACTCGTTTGCATTGAAACAACAAATGTTGCTGAATCGGCAGAAGTAACGAAAAATGTGGCTACTAAAATTAACCCGATAATCGTTAAAAATGTAGAGAATGGTAGGTGTGAAATAACAGCAAATAATCCAATCTCTGTACCATTTTTTGCAATTTCATCAGCTATTCCAAGCGATTGGAACATTTCCATATGGATTGCGGTACCACCAAACACTGCAAACCAAAATGTACAGATAAGAGTTGGGACTAATACAACTCCAAAAATAAATTCTTTTATTGTGCGCCCTTTAGAAATACGAGCGATGAATGTACCGACGAATGGAGACCAAGAAATCCACCATCCCCAATAGAAAATAGTCCAGTTTTCAATCCAAGAAGAAGATTTTTCATTAAATGCTCCTAAATTTAATCCCATACTAGGCAAAGCTCCAATATAAGAACCGAGTGTAGATGTGAAATATTTCATAATAAATACGGTTGGCCCTAAAAATAAAAAGGAGACGAGTAAAATACCTGCAAGAGAGAAATTTAAGTTACTCAAATATTTAATCCCACGATCTAAGCCAGTTTGTGCACTCGTTAAATATAAAACGGCGA
This sequence comes from Bacillus sp. FSL R9-9497, assembly GCF_038005805.1. Lineage (NCBI taxonomy): Bacteria > Bacillati > Bacillota > Bacilli > Caryophanales > Bacillaceae > Bacillus > Bacillus sp. FSL R9-9497. The sequence goes on from NZ_JBBOTY010000001.1 coordinate 535,048, forward strand.
AGATGGCGATAAGTACGAGCTGTGTAAGTAAAGTGTTATGAATAGAAGGGAATAAATAGCTTAATCCTCCAGCAATTTGTTGAGCACCAATCCCAACAGATGGTACAATGCCAAATACTGTGGCTAAAACAGCTAAAATATCGACTGTTTTTCCGATACGAGAATTTTTCGATCGATTAAATAATGGAGTAACTGTAGCCCCGATAGTGCTACCTTTTTGTTTGCGGAATGTGAAATATGCAATTGTTAAAGCGACCATTGCGTATAGTGACCATGGAAAGAGACCCCAGTGGAAAAATGAATATTGCATAGCGAGTTTGGCACTTTCCTCTGTCCCCGCTTTTCCTGTTAATGGATCTGTAAAATGTGAAATCGGTTCAGCGATTCCATAAAAGAGGAGTCCAATCCCCATTCCTGCTCCAAACAACATGGATAGCCAAGATGGATAATTATATTTTGGCTTTTCTCCATCTTTACCAAGACGAATAGAACCGTACTTAGAAAATGCTAAATAAGCAGCCAAAATAATCATTGTAGTCATAAGTAGAGAGTAAAACCACCCAAATTTATTGAGGATAAATGAGTTTAAAGAAGATGTAACACTTTGTAAATCGTAGCCTTGTATCCAACTTGCTGGGGTAATTCCCCATATAATGAATAATGTTGTTAGCAAGAAGGAGATATAAAATACACTGTTTTCTTTTTTTATCATAGAATCCCACCCTTATTTAATAAAGTTAACAATTATAATAATCATAACAATTAAGTTTTTAATTGTCAAAAAATTACCTTTTTATAATGTGAAAGGATGCAATTTGTTTTAGGGAGGTAAAGAGCAATGTGTTCACGATATGTACAAATTATAGGAAGAAATAATATGAAATATTGCATTTTATATTGTTACATCCAGATTTTATGTTAAATTCTTGAATGGAATATTAAAATAGGGGGCAAGGATATGAACAAGAAATCAAAGATCAATAAAGTGATGCTTAGCATTAGTACAATGGCTTTATCGTTAGGCGCACTTCAAACTCATGCAGCAGCGGAAGAAAAAGTACCGTATAACGTGTTGAAAACGAAACCGGTTGGAATTGAAAAGTCGGTAGATGAAGTTGGACATATTTCAAAAGTTGATGAAACTTTATCATTTCAAGAACGTTTAAAAGTAGGAGATTTTTCACAGCGACCAGCATCTATTACGAAGAAAACTGCAGTAAAGCAAGTTAAAGAAAGCTATTCAATGGCTGATTTAAACAAAATGAATGATCAAGAATTAGTTGAAACGTTAGGCAGTATTAAGTGGCACCAAATTACAGACTTATTCCAGTTTAATGAAGATGCAAAGGCTTTTTATAAAGATAAAGGAAAAATGCAAGTCATTATAGATGAATTAGCTCATAGAGGTAGTACATTTACGAAAGATGATTCAAAAGGAATTCAAACGTTTACTGAAGTGCTGCGTTCAGCTTTTTATCTTGCATTTTATAATAGTGAATTAAGCGACTTAAATGAAAGAAGCTTCCAGGACAAATGTTTACCTGCTTTAAAAGCAATCGCAAAAAATCCGAATTTTAAGCTTGGTACAGTTGAACAAGATACAGTCGTATCTGCATACGGTAAATTAATTAGTAATGCTTCAAGTGATGTTGAAACGGTTCAATACGCATCGAATATTTTAAAGCAATACAATGATAATTATACTACTTATGTAAATGATCGAATGAAGGGACAAGCAATATACGATATTATGCAAGGTATTGACTATGATATACAGTCGTACTTAACTGTGGCTCGTAAAGAAGCGAATGAAACGATGTGGTATGGAAAAGTAGATGGGTTTATTAATGAAATAAATCGTATTGCTCTTCTAAATGAAGTAACGCCAGAAAATAAATGGCTCGTTAATAATGGCATTTATTTTGCTAGCCGTTTAGGGACGTTTCATAGTAATCCAAATAAAGGATTAGAGGTTGTTACACAAGCAATGCATATGTACCCGCGCTTAAGTGAACCGTATTTTGTTGCGGTAGAACAAATTACAACAAATTATAATGGTAAAGATTATAGCGGGAATACAGTAGATTTAGAGAAAATACGTAAAGAAGGAAAAGAGCAATACTTACCAAAAACGTATACATTCGACGATGGATCAATTGTGTTCAAAACAGGAGATAAAGTATCAGAAGAAAAAATTAAGAGACTATATTGGGCTGCGAAGGAAGTAAAGGCACAGTATCACCGTGTAATTGGAAATGACAAAGCGTTAGAGCCAGGAAATGCGGATGATGTATTAACGATCGTAATTTATAATAGTCCAGATGAATATCAGTTAAATAGACAATTGTATGGATATGAAACAAACAACGGTGGAATTTATATTGAAGAGACAGGTACATTCTTTACATATGAGCGTACACCAGAGCAAAGTATTTATAGTTTAGAAGAGTTATTCCGTCATGAATTTACTCATTATCTGCAAGGGAGATATGAAGTTCCTGGTTTATTTGGAAGAGGAGATATGTATCAAAATGAAAGGCTAACTTGGTTCCAAGAAGGAAATGCAGAGTTTTTCGCAGGATCTACTCGTACGAATAACGTTGTACCAAGAAAGAGTATAATTAGCGGATTATCATCTGATCCTGCAAGCCGTTATACAGCAGAGCGTACACTATTTGCTAAATACGGTTCTTGGGATTTCTATAATTACTCGTTCGCATTGCAGTCTTACTTATATACGCATCAGTTTGAAACATTTGATAAAATTCAAGATTTGATTCGTGCGAATGACGTGAAAAATTATGATGCATATCGTGAAAATCTAAGTAAAGATCATAAGTTAAATAAAGAGTATCAAGAGTATATGCAGCAGTTAATTGATAATCAAGATACATACACTGTACCAGAAGTAGCTGATGATTATTTAGCTGAACATGCAACGAAGTCGTTAGCAGCGGTGAAGAAAGAAATTAGTGATACGTTGCCTATGAAAGATACAAAAATGACAAAACATAATTCTCAATTCTTTAATACATTTACATTAGAAGGTACGTATACAGGTAGTGTCACAAAAGGTGAATCAGAAGATTGGAAAGCAATGAGTAAAAGAGTAAATGAATCTTTAGAACAATTGGCGCAAAAAGAATGGAGTGGCTACAAAACCGTTACAGCATACTTCGTCAATTATCGTGTGAATAGCTCAAATGAATTTGAATATGATGTAGTTTTCCACGGTATCGCAAAAGATGACGGAGAAAATAAAGCTCCAACGGTTCATATAAATGGTCCTTATAATGGACGTGTAAAAGAAGGTATTCAATTTAAAAGTGATGGCTCAAAAGATGAAGATGGAAAAATCGTTTCTTATTTATGGGACTTTGGAGATGGAAGCACAAGTGCAGAGGCTAATCCAGTACATGCATATGAAAGAGAAGGAACTTACAAAGTTGCGTTACTAGTAAAAGATGATAAAGGGGGAGAGAGCAGAAGCGAAACAACGGTTACGATTAAAGATGGAAGTTTAACAGAATCAGAACCAAATAATCTTCCAGAAGAAGCGAATTATATTGGGCTAAACACTACTATAAAAGGTAGCCTTATCGGCGGAGATCATACTGATGTTTATACATTTAATGTAGCATCAGCGAAAGATATCGATATTTCCGTTTTAAATGAGTATGGAATCGGGATGACATGGGTGCTTCACCATGAATCAGATATGCAAAATTATGCAGCTTACGGTCAAGCTAATGGAAATCATATAGAGGCAAAAATGAATGCAAAACCAGGTAAGTATTATTTGTATGTATATAAATATGATAATGGCGATGGAACGTACAAATTATCAATAAAATAAGTACTTTTCCAATGTATGTTTAACTTTACTTTTTGTGGAAAATAGTATATTATATAGATATATAATATATCGGTTATTTACTAGGAGGAGCCTGTCACAATAGGCTTCTCCTGTTCTTTTTTAGGGGGCCTGTCTTACAGGCTTTTCTTTAAAAAGTAAATAACTGAAAATTAAGAACAATAATCTTTGAAAGAGGTGGGGCATACACATAACAAAAAAGGGATTGTTTAAGAGAGGGGGATAAGAAATGGTTTTGTTTGGTTATCCACTTGAAACAATTTATTTATACGGATTTATTATTGCTACTATACTCACTGTGATTTATATCTTTTTTGGAGATATATTTGAATCCATATTTAGTTTTGGAGGCGGATCGGTATCCGTTGTTACTTTATTACTTAGTTTTTTCGCCATGTTATGTGGACTTAGTTATATAGGAGAATATTTATTTTCCTTTAATAGCATTCTTATTTTCGGGGCTGCATGTGCTATATCCTTTATTGGTGTATTCATAATGAAAATACTAATTTTAAAGCCGATTGCAGAAGCAGAACAAAATACTGTGCAACGTATGGATGAGTTCATAGGTTGCAAGGGGGAAGTCATTACAACAATTCCTACAGAAGGATTTGGAGAAGTACTAATCTCCTCTCAATTTGGAAGTAATGCAATTCCAGCTAAAACAATTGGGAAAAAAGATATTTCACAAGGAACTGAGGTTATTATTGAGGGAGTCCAAGATGGTGTTTTACTTGTACAAAACATCGCTTATTCTTTAAAAAAACCAAAATTATAAGGGGGAATTCACATGACGATTCCATTAATTATTGGTGGAGTGTTACTCGCAATTTTAATTTTACTCATTTTAGTATTTATTACGAAGTATCGAACAGTTGGACCAGATGAAGCGTTAATTGTTACAGGGAACTGGCTTGGTGGCGGAAAAAATGTAGTTACCACTGATGATGGAAAGAAGATTAAGATTATTCGCGGTGGCGGTACATTCGTAGTTCCAATTATGCAACGAGCAGAGCCTTTAAGCCTATTAAACTATAAGTTAGAAGTGGGTACACGTGATACGTATACGAAGCAAGGTGTTCCAGTTACAGTAAATGGTGTTTCTATTATTAAAGTAGGTTCTACGATTGAAGAAGTATCTACAGCAGCTGAGCAATATTTAGGAAAAGAAACAGAAGAGTTAAAAGTAGAAGCAAAAGAAGTTTTAGAAGGTCATTTACGTGCGATTTTATCTTCTATGACAGTAGAAGATGCGTATAGTAATAGAGAGCAATTTGCTCAAAAAGTACATGAAGTAGCTTCTACTGATTTAAAGAAAATGGGTCTTCGCATCGTTTCCTTTACAATTAAAGAAATTATGGATAAGAATGGTTACTTAGATGCACTTGGTCAGCCGCAAATTGCGACAGTGAAGCGTGATGCAACAATTGCGAATGCAGAGCGTGAAAAAGAAGCTCGTATTGAAAAAGCTCGTGCTGAGAAAGAAGCAAAAGAAGCTGAATATCAACGTGATGCTCAAATCGCTGAAGCTGAAAAACATAAAGAATTAAAAGTACAATCTTATAAGAGAGAGCAAGAACAAGCTCGAGCAGACGCGGATCTTTCTTACGAATTACAACAAGCGAAAGCACAACAAGGTGTTACAGAAGAGCAAATGCGCGTTAAAATCATTGAGCGTGAGAAACAAATTGAATTAGAAGAAAAAGAGATTGCGCGTCGTGAGAAGCAATATGATGCAGAAGTTAAGAAAAAAGCAGATGCAGATCGCTATGCTGTTGAGCAATCAGCGGAAGCAGAAAAAGTGAAACAAATTAAAAAGGCAGATGCGGATCAATATAAGATTGAAGCTGAAGCGAGAGCTCGTGCAGAAGAAGTACGTGTAGAAGGTTTAGCGAAGGCGGAAATTGAAAAAGCGCAAGGTCAAGCAAAAGCAGAAGTACAAAAAGCACAAGGTACAGCGGAAGCGGATGTTATTAGATTAAAAGGTTTAGCAGAGGCAGAAGCGAAACAAAAAATTGCAGAGGCATTCGAGTTATATGGCCAAGCGGCAATTATGGATATGGTTCTTAAAATGCTTCCAAGTTATGCGAAAGAAATTGCAAGCCCACTTAGCAATATTGATAAAATTACAGTTGTCGATACAGGTGGCGGTGGTAAAAATAGCGGCGCCGGAAAAGTTGCAGGTTATGCGACTGATTTAATGGCAACGATGCAAGAAACGTTAAAAGCATCTTCTGGCATTGATTTAAAAGAGTTATTAGAAGGATTTGCTGGAAAAGGAGCAGTACAGCAATTATCAAGCGATAAACCTGTTGTATCTGTAGTAGAAGATGAGAAAAAGGAAGTAGAAAAAGAGAAAGAATAGTAAGGCGGGAGAGACCTCTAGTAAGTACGATGCTAGAGGTTCTTCTGTGGATTATAATATTTCGAATAATATACATTTTTATATATTGTTTTAATTATTTAATTTATATAGAATAAAAAAGGTATGTATTAACTCTTTAATAGAAAAAGAGTTAATGCAATTAATCGTGTAATTTATATAAATAAATTAAATGTGAAATAATTACATTTAAAACGGTATGGAGGGGTAGGAATATGCTTCAAGGGAAATTAAGGGGAAGTAGTTTAAAAGCAAAGTTACTTGTATCATTTGTTATTGTTTTAATTTTTCCAAGTATTGTAATTGGTTGGACGTCTTATCAACAAGCGAAGACAAATTTTAACGAAACAATTTTACAATCAGCGGAAGATAACGTAAAGATTTTAAATAATGTTATTAACAAAGAGATAGACAGTAAAAAGGTAGACGCAGTATATTTTACAAAGTTATTTAATGGAGTAAGTTACGGAACTGATCAGCTCCAAAATGTGCAAAATAAATTAGAAGAATATAATAAATTACATCCAGAAATAGAAGCAGTTTATACGGGATCTAGTACGGGACAATTTATTCAATCACCGTCTATTCAAATGCCAGATGGGTATAATCCTACCGAAAGAGATTGGTATAAAGAAGCAGCGAAAAAAAGCGGAGAAGTGGTTATCACAGCCCCATATAAGTCAAGTACAACAGGGAATATTGTTATTACAATAGCAAAACAAAATGAGGATAAAAGTGGTGTTCTCGGTATTGATTTAATTATTAATGATATTGTAAATACTTCAAAAATGGTCAATATCGGCAAAAAAGGATATGTAGCAATCTTTGACCAATCTAAAAATGTAATAGCGCATCCGACGATGAAGCCAGGTGACAAGGTAGAAGAAAAAGTGGAGAAGGAATTGTATAAACAAGAAACAGGTGATTTTAAATTCAAACTTGATGGTGATGATCGCAATATTACCTTTATAACAAATAAGCAGACTGGATGGAAAATAGCAGGAATTATGCCTTCAAAAGAAATTATCGAAGCAGCTAACCCTATTTTCTATAAAACAATAACTGTTATTGGTATTTCATTAGTAATTGGTGGGATTTTAATTTACTTCATAATTGCTTCTATTATTAGTCCGTTAAAACAACTTGTTATATCATCGAAAAAGATTAGTGAAGGCGATTTAACAGAGTCAATTACAGTTCATTCTAAAGATGAAATTGGACAGCTAGGAGAAAGTTTTAACGAGATGGCTGCATCGTTACAAAGTGTCATTTCCAATATAAACACTTCAGCAAGTCATGTAGCGGCATCTTCAGAAGAATTAACAGCTAGTATGAAGCAGACAAGCGAAGCAACGGAACAAATTACACAGGCCATAGAGCAAGTATCAAGTGGTGCAGAAATACAAACGAAAGAAGTTGAAGAAGGAGCAACATTGTTAGAAGAAGTTACAGAAGGAATTCAGCGTGTTGCAGATAGTTCTTCATTAGTATCTACAGCCTCTATGTATACGAAGAAAAAAGCTGAAAATGGTGGGAAGTTAGTTGAACAAACTGTGAATCAAATGCAATTAATTCATGAGTCTGTTTCGCAGTCAGACAAAATCATTGGTTTGTTAGACGATAAGTCGAAACAAATTGGAGCAATCCTTGAAGTGATTCAACATATTGCTGAACAGACAAATTTATTAGCGTTAAATGCGGCAATTGAGGCTGCGAGAGCTGGAGAGCAAGGAAGAGGATTTGCAATTGTAGCAGATGAAGTGCGAAAGCTAGCAGAACAATCAGGACAGTCTTCTACGGAAATTGGGAAACTAGTGAAAGAGATTCAATTTGATATAAAAGAAACAGTAAGCTCTATGAATCAAGTTGGAGTAGAAGTACAATCAGGACTTGTAGTTGCAAATGAAACGAAGCAAAGCTTTGCCGAAATATTGAAGTCTACAAATGATACAGTTGTACAAATTGATAGCATGGTAGATGTAGCAAAACAAATGACGGTAGATGCAAAACAAGTAAGTGCATCTATTAATGAAATTGCAGCTACGATTGAAGAAAATGCAGCAAGTGTTCAAAATATTGCTGGTTCCTCTGAGGAACAATTAGCTTCAGTAGATGAAATAAATGCAGCAGCAGTTCATTTATCACAAATGGCAGAAGAATTACAAGAGATGATTGGTAAGTTTAAAGTGTAATAACAAATATTAAGAAACGAGGTAATAATTTTACTTCGTTTCTTTTTTTATGAAGAGAAAAAGAAAGAAATATAGAGTAACCGTGTTATGATTAAGTATAATTAAAGAGACTGTATATTCTTTAAATTCTATCTTTAATCATGTTAGGGGAATGGTTTTGAAATTTAAAAAATTAAAACTCCAACCGAGAATTACATTAACTATAAGTACACTTATTTTAGTTGTACTTATGCTAACGAGTTATTTATTTTATTACATATTATCTGAAACGGTAGAAGAGCAAATTGGGAAACGAGCTTTGCATGTTGCGAAAACAGTTGCTGCTATACCTGAAATAAAGGAAGCTTTTCAAAAAGAAAACCCAGCTTCTATCATTCAGCCGATTGCAGAAAGAATTCGAATGGATATAGAGGCTGACTTCATTGTAGTTGGAAATAAAGAGGGGATTCGATATGCACATCCTGAGCGAGATAAAATAGGAGAAGCGATGATTGGTGGAGATAACAAAGGTGTTTTATTAGAAGGAAAATCATATGTTTCGAAAGCAACTGGATCATTAGGCCCTTCATTACGTGGAAAAGTTCCAATCCGTAATCAGGAAAATGAAATCATTGGTGTGGTGTCTGTTGGATTTTCAATGGACGATATTCATGGAGCGGTAGAAGTGTATGGAAAGCGTGTATTTTGGATTACAATAATAGGGCTATTAATTGGAGTAATCGGCTCTATATATTTAGCGGCAAGTATAAAAAGAATGATGTTCGGTATGGAACCAGAAGAAATTTCCTCTTTATATGAAGAGCATAGTACAGTGATTCAATCTGTACGTGAAGGGATTATTGTAATCGATAAAAATGGCATGATTAGTTTAGTCAATCAAGCAGCTTATGATATTCTTTCGCTAGATAAACAACAAAATATTATTGGGGAATTTATTTTAAATGTAATTCCTAATTCAACGATACTAGATGTACTTCAAACTGGTGAAGAACAGTTTGATCGCCAATTAAATATAAAAGGACAGGCTGTTATTGCGAACCGTCTACCTATTAAAGTAAAGAATAAAGTAACTGGCGTTGTATCGAGCTTACGTTTGAAATCTGAAATGGATCAGTTAACAGCAGAATTATCTCAGACGAAGCAATATACAGAGGCATTACGAGCGCAAGCGCACGAATATAACAATTTATTGTATACGCTTTCAGGTCTTATTCAATTAGAATCATACGAAGATGCTTTAGAGCTTATTCATAAGGAAACAGCGGTATATCAAGATTTTGTTCAATTTATTATGAAGCGGATTCAAAATCCATGGCTAGGTGGAATTTTAATTGGATTTTATAATAGAGCACGAGAGTTGAAGATTGATTTTATGCTAGATAGAGAAAGTGGTTTAGAAAAATTAAGTCCACATATTGAGAGTAATTATGTCGTTTCTATTTTAGGAAATTTAATTACGAATGCATTTGAAGCAATTGAAAAAAATGAAGAGAATGATAAGACAGTAAGGATGTTTGTAACTGATATTGGAGAAGAAATAGTAATTGAAGTGGAAGATTCAGGGCAAGGGATTCATGATGAAATAATTACTAGCATATTCTATAAAGGCTTTTCGACGAAAGAAGGAGGAGAGCGAGGATATGGATTAGCAAAAGTGAAAGAGTTAGTAGAAGATTTAAATGGAAGTATTGCAATTGAAAAAGGGGATTTAGGTGGTGCGTTATTTATTATTGCACTACCGAAAGAGAGAGGCGAATAGTAATGGGTGAGGAGATTGAAGTATTAATTGTAGAAGATGATATTCGGATTGCTGACATTCATCGTCGTTTTACTGAAAAAATTGAGGGATTTAAAGTAATTGGAACGGCAACGACTGGAGAACAAGCGAAAGAATGGCTAGAGCTTGTGAAGCCACAGCTCGTGTTATTAGATGTGTACTTACCTGATATGCAAGGAACGGAACTTGTCACATATATTAGGCATCATTTGCACGATGCAGATATTATTATGATTACAGCGGCATCGGAAACAGATGTAGTGAGGCACGCCCTGCGGGGCGGAGTAACAGATTATATTGTAAAGCCACTAATGTTTGATCGATTTAAGGCGAGTTTGGAAAGTTATCAAAAAAAGATTGTGCAGCTGAAGAAAAATAATCAATTATCTACAGAACAAATAGAACATTTATGGTCTCAAAGAGGCGTAAAGGGAAATGAAATGGAATATGCCCCGAAAGGGATAGACCCCTTAACTTTAGCAAAAATAAAAAAACATATGTTAACAGTTAATGAAGAAGGGATTACAGCAGAGGTACTAAGTTCAATGGTAGGCGTAAGTCGATCAACTGCAAGGCGCTATTTAGAGTATTTAATATCTGGGAAGAAAGTCCACGCAGAGCTAATATATGGGAGTGTGGGGAGACCGGAGAGACGGTATTTTCTTGTTTCTTCATAATAAAAAACAGTAGAGGATTTATTTCTTCTACTGTTTTTTGCGTCTTATATTGGAATAATCCCAATTACAATGCCAGTAATCAACATCACCATTGTCGTTCCAACTGCCCACAATAAAGTAAAACGTTGATGTTCACCAAAATCAACTTTTGCCATCCCAACTAATAAATAAGTGGATGCAACAAGAGGACTTAATAAGTGAACGGGTTGCCCAAGTAAGGAAGCACGTCCCATTTCAGCTGCACTAATTCCGTAAGTAGCAGCAGCCTTAGTTAAAATAGGTAATACCCCAAAGTAAAATGCATCATTGGACATGAAAAATGTGAATGGCATACTAAGAAGAGCTGTAATAATTGGCAATTGTGGTCCAAGTGCATCTGGTATAAGAGTTACTACACTGTTAGCCATGGCATCTACCATTTTTGTTCCAGATAAAATACCAGTGAAAATACCGGCAGCAAATACGAGAGAAACAACTGCTAATACATTCCCTGCATGAGAAGCAATACGTTCTTTCTGTTGCTCTAAGTTTGGATAGTTAATCATAACAGCGATAGCAAAAGCGACTGTAAATAAAACAGGTAACGGCATAACTTCTAGTATGAGACAGACAAGTAATGTAGCGGTTAATAAAAAGTTAATCCATAGAAGTTTAGGACGTTTATGCACTGCGGCTTCGACAGTTGCAGCTTGCTCATCCATTGTTTGCATTTGTTTTAAATACTGTACATCCATAATTCCTAAACGTTTTCTTTCTTTTTTTCCAAGATAGTAAGCAACGAAAACAACCCAAATTGCACCAGCAATCATTCCTGGAATAAGAGGTGTAAATAATTCGGAAGCCTCAAGTCCAAGTGCGCTCATAACACGAGCTGTGGGTCCACCCCAAGGTGTAAGATTTGTTACCCCCGCCCCTAACATAACAACTCCAGCTAATATGAGGGGGTTCATTCCAAGGCGCTTATATAGTGGATACATTGCGGAAACTGTAATCATGTATGTTGTTGTACCGTCACCATCTAGAGAAACGATAATAGTCAATATAGCCGTTCCGATAACGATTTTTAAAGGATCTCCTTTTACAAATTTTAAAATCTTACTAATGACAGGATCGAATAAACCGCTATCAATCATAATCCCAAAATATAAAATAGCGAACATAAGCATAATACCAGTAGGTGCTAATTTTTGAATTCCCTCTAACATCATAGGCCCCATATTGGCATAGAATCCGCCAATTAATGCAAAAACACTCGGAATTAATATTAATGCTACTAGCGCTGACATACGTTTCGTCATAATTAAAAACATAAAGACAAATACCATCGCAAATCCAAGTAGTGCTACCATGTGATTTCCCCCTCAAAAGAATGATTGCGCTTTCAAAATAGAATAAAAATTCAGAAAAAGGTTTTTTATTTATAATAAAAGCATCTATTCAAATGGTAAATAATTTGAAAAATAACATCATTAGAAGCATAATTTTTATTTTGTTCATTTTGTTCACGGTAGTTAATTTGAATTTTTAAAAAGTAAGCTGCTCCTCGTAAGAATGGTAGAATAAGATGAAAATAGTGAAGTGTGAAATAGGGAGTAGATGTTATATGAAAACGAGAATTGAAGAGATTTATAGCTCTTATGAAGGAAAAGTAGAGGAGATTTTTATTAATGAATCTTCTTACGTATATGAATGGGAAAAATTATTGATGATTCGAAAAAATGACGGCGAGCTTAAAAAAATCGCAGTCGGGATTAGTGGAAATATAAGATTGGTAAATGTAGAAGTTGGACAGGAAATTAGTGCGGATACATTATTAGTTAAGTTAGAAGATGATTTATTAATTACAGGTTGTGAGTGATGAGAGATGTGTAGAAATAACTACACATCTTTTTTTGTTTCCTATATTACAAAAAGCACATTGTTTTTTCACAAATCTCACACAACCTTTTGGTATTCTTTTCGTGGAGTATACGGTTTCTAGGGAGGAATATTGATGAAAGTAAAATATGTCGTACTTGCTATATGTTTATGTTTCGTATTTACAGTAGTCGGGTGTGGGAAAAAGGAAACAGCAGCTGTTGCCATTGATGAGAAACATGATAAATGTGATATTTGCCAAATTGGGGTAACAGATAATCAATTTGCAACAGAAACTATTTTAGAAAATGGAAAAGCGTTAAAGTTTGATGATATCGGTTGTATGTATAAATGGATGGAGATCAACTCAGGTGAAAAGACGAAAGAGAAATTTGTTCGAGATTATGATTCGAAAGATTGGATTTCGTTAGAAGAGGCTACTTACGTATATGATAAAACAATAACGACACCGATGGCTTATAATGTCATTTCATTTAAAAATAAAAAAGATGCAGAGAGCTTTGTATCTAACTATAAGGGTAAAGTTCTTTCGTATAAAGAGCTAGCAGAGCATAAATGGGAAATGAATAAAGAGATGATAGGGAAACCGAAAGCAGGAAATCATGGTGGACATCATTAATAGAAAAAGACAACTATGTAGTTGTCTTTTTCTATTATTACTCAGGTGCAAATATAGAAAAGGTGTAAAATTTTTAGAAGAACGGTTACAATGGAATATAGTAACCTAAAGCAATCATTTATCCCGCATTAACGGGCAGTAAGATCCCCACCTCAAAATTTAGTGAAAGCAAAGAAGTTAGGTGGAGTCGGGCTGCCCGTAAAAGCCCGATTGGTGTGGGCTAATAATTAGTGGTGGATGAACAAAACCCCCACTAATTAAAGTTTCACTTTATGTACTTTTTAGAAATGTATACAAATGCGGTAAAAACGTGCTAAACTAATTGCTTCATAATGTTAATGATGGGGCCATCAGGCGTATCATTTCAATAGGTTGAGAAACATAGTATAAGCTTAAGATAATCCGATTAAAGAAGGAATCTAAAGGGCTTATGGATAAATGTACTCAAGAAGAGTTATTGTATGTGATGGAGGAATGGTTAAGAAAACATTATCTTTCATAGGAGCTGTAGTTGTGAGAAAACAAAAAATTTTATTATGTATTTTATTAGGACTTTTAATGACGGTAGTGGCTTGCGATAAGCAAGAAGAACCAGAATCGAAACCGGTTCATGTGAAAAATGAAAAGAAAAAAGAGAAGCATAAAGAACAGGAAGAAGCTAAAGAAGAGAAAAGTATAAATTTAATGGACAAACAGTTGTTACTTTCAGCTACCCTTGGAGACACAGAGACAGCTATGAAGTTGATTCAGGATGGAGCGAATATAAACGTAGAAGGTGACAACGGAGAAACGCCTGTCCTTGCAGCGACGTACCAAAATCATGTAGAGACAGTTAAAGCATTAATTGGTGCAGGTGCTAATATTGAAATTAAAGATGAGAAAAAAAGTAATCCACTTCTTTATGCAAGTAGAGAAGGATATACGGATATTGTAAAAGTATTAATTAATGCAGGAGTTAATACGAAAGAAACGACTAGGTCAGGTGGGACAGCACTTATTTCTGCATCTGAGCGTGGCCATGTAGAGGTTGTTAAAGAATTATTAGAGCATACAGATATTGATGTGAATTATAAAAATGAACGTGGTGGAACAGCGCTATTAGAAGCAATTGTATTAGGAAATGGTAGTGAAAACCATAAGAAAGTAATTCAATTGCTTATTGATCACGGTGCAGATGTAAATATGGCTAACAAGGAACATCTGACGCCACTGCAATACGCTGAAAAAAGAGGTTTTAAAGATATTGTAAATATGTTGAGGGTAGCTGGAGCGAATGAAGTAGCACAGCCACAACAGCCAGTAGAGTAAAAAACGAAAAATAATCCCATTTAGATAGACAGAATGAAGAAATCAGTTAGTATGATGGATTCAGTAATGTGTATTTGAATGGGATTTTTATTTTGAACATGAAAAATAGATTATGAATGGATGGTAAATGGAGTAAATAAGGAGGCAACCTTATTTGGCAATTGTAAAAAATGAAAAGGTAGTTTCTGTTTGTTGCAGTGCCAGAAGTACGCCCGTAGCTGCTGAGGCAAGTGTGGAAACTTTAGCGGAGTTTCAAGGGAACGGATATGGTACTGATGGTGTTACAGCCTGGGCGATATCAATACAAGAAGAAAAAAGCATTCCACTTTATAGTACTTCTTGGAATAATTATGCTTCACAAGCCGTTGCGAGAAAACTAAAACTAATTAACTATGGAATGAATTTGCATATCACTTAAATTTTAAAGATAGTTGTTTGCCGTTGGGATTTATTTGTATATCTAGATTAATATTAAGAAAATATGGTGAATATTAACATTCGATTAACACCTAATTAACAATCTATCAAAACTGACTTAATAAATGCGTAATATAGTAAAGGTAACAAAATAAATAGGGTAGAGAACATTTGAGAACACCCACTTACATATAATGTGCCACTTTCTTAGGTGTGCTCTATTCCCTAGAGTTCAAATAAGGAGAAAGGCGTTCTATGTAAGTAGGTGTTTTTAGTTTGGATAAAAATAGAACAGTTAGGTGGAAAAAATGTTTAAAGAACCTTATATTGCGATGATAAAGGATTGGAAAGGATACAAAGCATACAAAAAATTGCCGAAAACAGTTTTTCTTATGACTGGTTCAATGCTGGAATTACCAGAGCGTGTATATGAATTGCAGAAACATGGACATGATGTATTTCTTCATTGTGATTTTATACAAGGCTTAAATACGAATACAGAGGAAGCGCTTTTGTATATTCAAGATGTTATCGGGGCACAAGGTATTATTTCAACAAAGGGTTCAACAATTCGAAATGCTAATAAAATTGGATTGAAAACAATTCAACGTATTTTTATTGTAGATACTTTATCTCTTACTAAATCAATTGAAAATTGTAAAACGACTAAACCAAATGCAGTAGAGATTATGCCGGGGATTATGCCTTCTATTATTAAACAGCTAGTAGAGGAAATAGAGTTTCCTATTATTGCAGGAGGGTTGATTCAAACGCGAGAAGATGCGGAAATTGCAATTCGTGCAGGAGCAAGTGCCATTTCAACAAGTCATTATGAAGTATGGATACAAGAAGAAAAAAGGAGTGCAACCTTGTGATTGAATTGAAAAATGTTTCAAAGGTATATAAAAATGCAGAAGAGACAGCGGTTAAAGGCGTATCGGTTCATATTAAGAAGGGTGAATTTTTTGTTTTAGTTGGACCTTCGGGATGCGGGAAAAGCACATTATTACGAATGATCGCTGGCTTAGAAGAGATTTCTTCAGGAGATTTAATTATTAATGAACGTGTTGCAAATGATCTAGAGCCGAAAGACCGTAATCTATCAATGGTATTTCAAAATTATGCATTATATCCACACTTATCTGTAGAAGAAAATATTTTATTTGGACTTAAGGTAAGAAAAGTACAAAAAGAAGAGCGACAAAAGCGATTAATGGAAGCTATTGAAATGGTAGGACTGAAAGAGTATGTGAAAATGAAACCAGGCCAATTATCAGGCGGACAAAGACAGCGTGTTGCACTTGCCAGGGCAATTGTGAGTCAAGCACCAATCTGTTTAATGGATGAACCACTTTCGAATTTGGATGCGAAATTACGTGCGCAAATGAGAATTGAAATTAGAGAAATTCAGCAGCGATTAGGAATTACGATGATTTACGTTACCCACGATCAAATAGAAGCGATGACTATGGGAGATCGTATCATGGTTTTAAATAAAGGAAGTATACAGCAAGTTGGAACACCACTTGACATATATAACGAACCTGCAAACGAATTTGTTGCAAGCTTTATAGGTTCTCCTTCTATGAATATAAATGATGGGGAAGTAAATAAAGAAAAAGGTGTATTACATATAGGGCAATTGCAAATTCCATTATCTATTAGACAGTTAAAGCAATTACCAGAAGGAACAATTCGCATAGGCATGCGCCCTGAGCATATTGCACTGTCTGAGGAGGGACAAGAAGTGACGTTGCAATCTGTAGAAGTATTAGGGAATGAATCTATATTGAACTTTGCGGTAAATGGAACAACTTGGAGTGCGAAAGTCATCGGACAGTTACTCTTGAACAAAGGTGACAAAGTAAAATTATTATTCTCGCAAGAAAAGTTATGCTTCTTTAATGAAAACACGAATGAACGCTTAAAAGTGGTAGCTGAAGAAGAGTTGAAAGTGGTGGCGAAATAATGATCGGAGTAAGTAAGTTACCAGTTCAAACAAAGGTGTCAAAAAAGAAAAAATTATGGGGGAGAACGAAAGATTTAAGAATAGGATTATTGTTTTTGGCGCCATCTATTTTGTTATTTTCGATTTTTTTGTTCTATCCATTGTTTAGGACGATTTACTATAGCTTTTATTTAACTGATATACATGGGGAAGCTAATCTTTTCGTTGGCTTAGAAAATTATCAATACTTATTCTCTGATCCAGCCTTTTACAAAAGTATAAAATCAACTTTATTATTTGTTTTATATACAGTGCCTACGAGTATTATATTTGCTTTGTTTCTTGCATTGATTGCAAATGGAAAAGTAAGAGGTATTGGGTTATTCCGAGTTCTGTTTTCTTCGACGATGGGAATATCAGTAGCCGCTAGTGCAGTGATTTGGCTATTTTTATTTCATCCAAGTGTAGGATTATTTAATAATATATTAGCCTCTATGAACCTTCCTGCAATCGCATGGTTAACGAGTCCGGACTGGGCACTATTCTCTGTATCAGTTACAACAGTTTGGGTGAATACAGGTTTTGCATTTTTAGTTATATTAGGTGGTTTACAAAATATCGATACGTCGTTATATGAGAGTGCATCTATAGATGGTGCTAGTTATTTATATAAACTTCGCCGTGTTACATTACCGATGCTATCACCAACTTTATTCTTTATTGTAACAGTAACATTAATTAGTGCGTTCCAAAGCTTTGGGCAAATTGATATTTTAACGCACGGTGGACCAAATGATGCAACGAATTTGATTGTGTACTCGATTTACAAAGAGGCGTTTGTGAATCATCAATTTGGAACAGCAAGTGCACAAGCAATGGTATTATTTGTTTTCATTTTCATTGCTACATTACTTCAATTTAAGTTTGCTGAGAGAAAGGTGCATTATAAATGATTGTTAAACAGTGGAAACAAAATTTCCTATTATACATGCTGCTCATTATTAGTGCAGTAATGGTATTTTTTCCTGTACTGTATGCATTTTTAATAAGCTTTATGACACCAGACGATATTCAAATGAGAAGGTTATTTCCGACTCAATTTACTTTTGATAATTTTATTAATATTTTTCAAAAGGTACCGCTTTTTACATACTTATATAACAGTTTAATTGTATCGACAGTCGTTATGATTGGACAACTTATCGTATCAAGTTTAGCAGCTTATGCTTTTGTTTTTCTTCAGTTTAAAGGGAGAAACTTAATTTTCTTCCTGTTTATTTCAACGATGCTGATTCCGTGGGAAGCAACGATGGTGCCTAACTTTTTAACGATTCAAAACTTTGGTTGGATCAATAGTTTCGCCGGGATGACAGTGCCGTTTTTTGCAACAGCTTTCGGTATTTTCTTGTTACGTCAACATTTTATGACACTTCCGAATGAACTGAAAGAAGCTGCGTTTATTGAAGGGATTGGAAATATAAGATTTTTATTCAGCGTTGTAATTCCGTATTGTAAAACGAGTTTTATTACGCTTGGAGTATATAGCTTTTTAACAACATGGAATATGTATTTATGGCCACTTTTAGTGACCACTGATGAAAAAGTAAGAACAGTGCAAATCGGTGTGAAGCAGCTTCAGTCTCAAGAAGTTGCAACTGATTGGGGAAGCGTAATGGCCGGTGTTACGGTTATCGTTATTCCAACATTGATTTTACTATTTTTAGGGCAAAAGCAATTACAACAAGGATTAACAAAAGGTGCAATTAAATAACTAAGAGAAGGTGAGATTTAAATGAGTCTAGTTAAAAAAGGTGCTGCTCTATTAATGGTAGCAACAATGGCATTATCTAGTGCCGCTTGTTCAAATAGTAAAACAGAAGGAAAACCTGAAGCACAGGCAAAAGTAGCACCAGTTGAAAAAAATGGTGATAAAACTGTAATTCGCTTCTGGCATGCGATGGGTGGAAAAACACAAGGAGTACTAGATGGTCTTGTTGCAGACTATAATAAGTCGCAAAATAAATATGAGATAAAGGCAGAGTTCCAAGGAACATATGAAGAGTCTTTAACGAAATTTAGAACGATGTCTGCAACGAAAGAAGCGCCAGCTCTTGTTCAATCGAGTGAAATTACAACGAAATATATGATTGATAGTAAAAAAATCACACCAATTGATAGCTGGATAAAAAAAGATAAGTACGATACGTCAAAATTAGAAAAAGCAATTACAAATTATTATTCAGTTGATGGAAAAATGTATTCTATGCCATTTAATTCATCTACACCAGTATTAATTTATAATAAAGATGCTTTCGCAAAGGCGGGCTTAGATCCAGAGAAAGCTCCGAAAACATATGCGGAATTACAAGAAGCAGCGAAAAAGTTAACGATTAAAGAAGGCGGAAATGTAAAACAATATGGATTCTCCATGCTTAACTATGGTTGGTTCTTTGAAGAATTGTTAGCGACACAAGGTGCTTTATATGTAGATAACGAAAACGGCCGTAAGGATGCTGCAAAGAAGGCGGTATTTAACGGTAAAGAAGGACAGAAAGTATTTGGAATGTTAGATGATTTAAATAAAGCTGGCGCACTTGGAAAGTATGGAGCAAGTTGGGATGATATTCGTGCCGCGTTCCAGTCTGGACAAGTTGCTATGTATTTAGATTCTTCAGCAGGTGTTCGTGATTTAATTGATGCATCTAAGTTTAATGTAGGTGTTTCATATATTCCGTATCCAGAGGATTCGAAACAAAATGGTGTTGTTATTGGTGGAGCATCGTTATGGATGACGAATATGGTTTCAGAAGAAACGCAACAAGGTGCTTGGGACTTTATGAAATATTTAACGAAGCCAGACGTACAAGCAAAATGGCATACTGCAACAGGCTATTTCTCAATTAATCCAGATGCATATAATGAGCCATTAGTAAAAGAGCAATATGAAAAATACCCACAGTTGAAAGTAACAGTAGATCAACTGCAAGCAACGAAGCAATCTCCAGCAACACAAGGTGCTTTAATTAGTGTATTTCCAGAATCAAGAGATGCAGTTGTAAAAGCATTAGAAGCGATGTATGACGGGAAGAATAGTAAAGAAGCGTTAGATGAAGCTGCCAAAGCAACAGATAGAGCAATTAGCATTTCAGCTCGTACGAGTCAAAAATAAGAGAAAGCCGTATCCTTAAAAGGGATACGGCTTTCTTTATAGGGAGATAAGGGATCAAAGAAATGATGAAGTCTTATCTCTTTTATATGAGTAAAGGGTCTAGAGTGAATGTTGTCCTTTTCATTATTTATTTAACTCCATTGCCACTTGTTTACCATTTACGAAAACCTCTACTACCGCTACTACAACTTCCATTACTTTTTTCATCGCTCATCTCTCCTTATTTTTTGTTTCATTTCTTACTCTCAGTATAAGGAAATACAGTAATTACAACTATCGAATTGGATGACAAGAGACTTACATTGTTGTAAGGATAATAGTTTAGTTTGTAATAAAGTGAAACTGTAATCAGTGGGGGGCTTACTGCCCGTTAATGCGGGATAAATTTGATTTAAGATTAAGATTCGGAAGTTTCTGTTGTTTTGAACTATAATTAGAAAGAGGGGGGATAATATGAAAAGAATTCTTGTTATTAGTGATATTCATGGAGAGATAGAAAAGTTCGAACAGTTATTGGAAGAAGCACAATATGATGCGAAACAGGATCAATTAATCTTACTGGGAGATTATGTAGATCGTGGTCCAAATGCGCGTGCTGTAATTGAAAAGGTAAGAGAATTGAAAGAAGAGGGAGCACTCATTTTAAAGGGAAATCATGAAGATATGATGATTAAGGCGTTAACGACAAATGAGGAACGTTCATGGAACCATTGGGTAAAAAGAAATGGTGGAGATAAGACATTATATAGCTATGGATTTGTAGAAGAGGATATTGCGGTTAATGACAAAGACTTCCAAAAACCGATTTTACACTCTCGTGTATTAGAGGAACATATAAAGTTTATTCAAGAATTAGATCATTACATTGAAACAGAAGAGTATATATTTGTACATGCTGGGGTTGAACCGATGAAACGAGTTTCTGAATCTGAACCATATACGTTAATGTGGATCCGTAATGAATTTCATAATGGATATAGCGGTGAAAAGGTTGTTGTATTTGGGCATACGGAAACAAAAACGCTTCATGGTAGTGAGGATTGCGGAGTGTATTTTGGTAGTAATCGTATTATTGGAATTGATGGCGGGGCTGTGTACGGTGGTCAGCTAAATTGTTTGGAATTGCCGAGTAAAAAGGTATATGTAATAAAAAATTGAAAGAGATAAGAGGAATCTTATTTCTTTCAATTTTTTATTAAGCTAAATTTAAGACAAAGTTTTTATAATAAAACTTCAAAATTTTAGAAGGAAATAGTTAAAAATGAAACGTAATGTAACTACATTCTTTTGTTATGAAGAGAAGAAATGTAATAATAAATAGAATTGAACTATTTGATGGAAGGTGAGAGCATGCGCTTACTTGTAGTAGAAGATAATGCCTCGTTATTAGAGTCTATCGTACAAATTTTGCGTGATGAATTTGAAGTAGATATGGCAATAAATGGAGAAGATGGATTGTTTTTAGCTCTTCAAAATATATATGATGCAATTTTACTGGATGTGATGATGCCAGGGATGGACGGATTTGAAGTAATTCAAAAAATACGTGATGAAAAGATTGAAACACCAGTCCTGTTTTTGACAGCGAGAGATTCTTTAGAAGATCGGGTGAAGGGATTGGATTTTGGTGGAGATGACTATATCGTTAAGCCATTCCAGGCCCCTGAATTAAAAGCGAGAATTCGCGCTTTACTACGCAGAAGTGGTAGTTTAACAACGCAGCAAACGATTCGTTATAAAGGGATTGAATTGTTCGGAAAAGATAAAGACGTTCAAGTAGATGGACAAAGTATTAAGTTGACATTGAAACAATATGAGCTGCTAGAGTATCTCATTCAAAATAGCGGGAAGATTTTAATGCGTGAACAAATTTTTGATCGTGTTTGGGGATTTGATTCAGATACGACAGTAGCCATTGTGGAAGTGTATGTGCATCATTTGCGTAAAAAATTAGAACCATTCGGTTATCAGAAAGATATTCAAACCGTTCGAGGTATTGGATATATATTAAAAGAACAATGAAAAAGGGAAGTATGTTTCAAAAGACACGCATTCGTTTGACTATAGTGAATTCATTAGTATTTATCCTATTAATAGGTATATTAGGTAGTATTATTTATTCATACACATATAAGCGTATTTATAATGAAGTGGATCAATCTATAAAAATGATGGCTCAGTATAGAGAAAAATTAGATGTTAAAATACCACCAAGAAAACGTATGGAGAATATCCAAATTGGAGATCCGCGAGTAACTAGAATAACTTGGAATGGGAAAATAGTGAAAATAGAGGGCGATAACCGTAAATTCCGTTCTATTTTTGAAGAGAATTTGGAAAAGTTTTCTCCGGAAAAAATAGGGGAGTTACAAGATATCAAAGTACAAGGACGATATTTTAGAGCATTTTCGCTTCAAAAAGATGGAGAAATAGTTCAAATCGTGCGAGATATAACAGCGGAAGAAGGAATGTTAAATACTTTATTTTTAATTCTTATTATAGGTTGTAGCATAGGAAGTTTATGTGCAATAGGAATCGGCTTTTTCTTAGCTGGCAGGGCACTCGTACCTATTCAAAATTCATGGGAGAAACAGCAGCAATTCGTTTCTGATGCATCACATGAACTAAGGACACCACTTGCAGTTATTCAATCAAAAACGGATGTGTTATTTCAGTCACCATCCGCTACGATAGAAGAAAAAGCGATGGATATTTCTACAATTTCAAAAGAATGTAGGCGTTTATCAAAACTAGTTAGTAATTTATTATTGCTAGCCCGTTCTGATTCTAATCAAATTGAGATGGATAAGAAAATATTTGAACTCGATAAATTGTTAGAAGAAATAGTAGCTCCATATAAGGAGATTGCTTCTTATCAAGAAAAAGAAATGATACTAAAAGTAGAACGTGACGTATCTTTTATGGGGGATAGAGAGCGGATTCATCAAATGATGGTCATACTGTTAGATAATGCGATGAAGTATACAAATGAAGGTGGGCATATTCAAATTGATTGCACGCAAACGAGTAGTTCAATTCGTATACAGGTGAAAGATGACGGGATAGGAGTGAAAGAAGAAGATATTCCAAAATTATTTGATCGTTTTTATCAAGGGGATAAAGCAAGAAGTACGTCAGAAGGAGCTGGATTAGGTCTTTCAATCGCAAATTGGATTGTAGAAAAGCATTACGGAAAAATATCAGTAGAGAGCAAATGGGGAGATGGCACTTGTTTTGAAGTGATTTTCCCTAAAAACCAAAAAATATAAGTAAAAAGACGACCTTGTTTTTACACAAGGTCGTCTTTTTTTAAGGTAAAGTTAAGAAACTATTTATATTATGTATGGCATAAAGAAAGTTCGTTACATGAAGAAGAGACTAGGTGTATGTGAGTGGGGTTTATCAATCATAATGTTATCTCAAGCAGCGATGAGATGTATGTATAGTATTAAAAAAACTAGGGGAATGATGGGAAAGAAAGTATAAGAGGGAGGAATTAATTTTGAAAAAGAAAATGATGACGGTATTCACTATTGGAGTAATGAGCTTAAGTATATTAGGGGGTGCCTCTCCTTCTGAAACACAAAAAGGAAAGACTGATTACACGCAGCGCAGTAAAGAACAATTAAATAATGGTAAGATACATGCAGTGCATACAGAAGAAAAAGCAGAGAAACTAGGTATTGAAACGGAAGGAAAAGAACAAATTACACTAGAAAAAGAAATTCATGAAACAGAAGTAGGAAGGGAAGCAGAGCAGTTAGGCATATCGATTGAAGGAAAAGATGTTGGGGCGTTGTCAGAAGAAATCTATGAAACAAAAGTGAAGCAAGAAGCGTTAAAACTAGGCATATCTATAGAAAATACATCAATTGTAAATTTAATTAATCAAATTAATATGATTAAAATTAATGATGAAGCAGATAAATTAGGTATTTCGACAAATGGAAAAGAAATAGAGGACATTGCAGAAGAAATCTATGGAAAGAAAGTAAGAGAAGAAGCAGGGAAGTTAGACATTTCTCAAAAGGGAAAAGAAATTGAAGAATTAGCACAAGAGGTGTACGAACAAAAAGTGCAGGAAGAAGCAAAAAAATATCATATTGATTTGTATGGGAAAGATATATATCAAGTATTAAGAGAAATTAATGAACAAAAGGTGCTACAATTGGCAGATGAGCTTAATATGGACAAAGCGAACATGAATATTCAAGAGCTAACAGAAAAAATAAAAAAAGATCAACCTGAGAGAGAAAAAGAACTAAATTTTGTACCAGTGATTCGAACGGATGCTGACGCATTTTATTCTTATTTAACGAACTAAAAAGGGCGTGAGAGTGATACGGAGGTTTAAGTGGTATATATGTATAGCATTACTAGCTATAGCGGTATGGAGTGTATATACAAATGGAGTTACAAAGTATGTGGAGAAGTTGACATTCTTCAATATACAAAACGGAAAAGAACCGGAATTTAGTAATAATGATGAAAAGGTCATTTTATCAAGTGTACCATTAATTCAGCAACTACCAGAGCTAGATCGAGGCTGTGAAGTGACAAGCTTAGCGATGATGTTACAATACGCTGGTGTTTCAGTGGATAAGATGACATTAGCAAATGAAATAAAAAAAGTTGATTTTATAGATGATGGTGTGCGCGGGAATCCAAATGAAGGATTTGTAGGTAATATTTATACATTTTCTGAATCAGGATACGGTGTATATCATGGGCCACTTTTTCAGTTAGCGGAAAAATATTTACCTAATAAAGCTGTAGACTTAACAGGGAAGAATATAGAAGAAATTTATAAGAGTGTAAAAGCAGGACAACCGGTAGTCATGATCACAAATGCAACATTTGCACCATTAGATGCAGATGAATTTACTACATGGGAAACAAATAGTGGAGATGTTTCAATTACGTATAATGAACATTGTGTAGTGCTTATTGGATATGATAAGGAATTTGTATATATTCGAGATCCTCTTAATGAAAGTTTAGATGTAAAAATACCGAGAGAAAGTTTTGAAAAGGCATGGATGCAAATGGGGAGTCAGGCGATTAGTTATGTGAAAAGCTCTAAATGAATGAGTAAGGAAAGAGATGTAAGGAATTGTAAGAGGAGTTTTTGTGGGGGTTTTTTGTTACGAAATAAGAGAACTTGAACTTATTATATAAGCTGAAGTTCTCTTATTTTTTTATGATTACATCTTTAGAAGGAGTGAATATGTAAAAATGCATAATTGACGAAAAATTTACATGTTATCATTATATATTGTTTTATATATGTTAATTGTATAAAATGACACAAGTATCCACATTACATAAAGGAGGCTTATTATGCAAAAAATATTTAACGGGGTTAAATGTATGAGTATCAATAAAAAATTAATCATTTCATTTTTTATTATTTTAACTATACCAGGAATTATTATCGGTGGTGTTTCATATCAAACTGCCAAAACAAATTTTGAACATCAAATGACAGCTAAAGCAAAGGAGAATATTTCGATTTTAAATACTGTTATTTCTCAAAATATAGAAGAGAAATTTGTTGATGCGACGTACTTTGCAGACATCTTAACAGAGGATACATATCCAAATGGACAGGAAGAAATAGTAAGAACGAAGCTAGCGCAATATATAAAACTGCATCCAGAAGTAGAAGGTATTTATATTGGAACAGAGACAGGAAAGTTTATAAGAGAACCATTTATCAAAATGGATGATGGGTATAATCCAACAGATAGATCTTGGTATAAAGAAGCACATGAAAATAAAGGGAAAGTAATTGTTACTGCACCATATCAATCAGCATCTACAAAAAATATGGTAGTAACAATTGCAAAAGAAGTAAAAGATGGTAAAGGTGTTATAGGAATTAACTTAAATTTAGATAACATCTTGAAAATTTCCAAAATGATTAACATTGGTGAAAAAGGTTATGCAGTTATTTTAGATCAAAATAAGCAAATTGTTAGTCATCCATCTAGAAAACCAGGTGCAAAAGTTACTGATCCTTGGATTAAACCGATTTATGAAGAAAAACAAGGAAATGTCTCTTATACAGAACAAGATGATAAAAAGAATTTAATCTTTGCAACAAATGAGAAAACGGGCTGGAAAGTAGTTGGAGTTATGTTTGATGAAGAAATTACCCAAGCTGCGAATCCAGTATTTTATAAGACTTTTATTGTTATTGCTATTGCTATTGCATTTGGTAGTATATTAATTTATTTCATTACAAAGTCTATTACAGGGCCATTACGAAAAATAGCTGAATCGGCATATAAAATTAGTAAGGGAGATTTAACAGAGAAAATTACAATCCATTCCAAGGATGACATAGGGAAATTAGGGAATTCATTTAATGAAATGTCTACGTCTTTACAAGATGTTATTACCCAAATTAGCTTTTCAGCAGAACATGTTGCAGCATCGGCTGAAGAGTTAACAGCGAGCGTACAGCAAGCAAATGATGCGACAGATCAAATTACAATTGCGATGGAACAAGTATCAGGTGGGGCTGAGTCACAAAGTCAAGGTGTTGAAGAAGGTGCTGCTACATTACAACAAGTAAATACAGCAATTCAAGATGTAACCGGAAGCGCAGAGTCAATTTCTATTTCCTCATTACATGCCCGTGAAAGAGCTGAAGAGGGAGAAGATTTAGTTGAACAAACCGCAAAACAAATGCAGTCTATTTCTAGGTCGGTATCCGAGTCAGATGCTATTATTAAACTTCTTGATGAGAAATCAAAGCAAGTAGGAGCTATTTCTGAAGCAATTCAAAACATTGCAACTCAAACAAACTTATTAGCTTTAAATGCGGCTATTGAAGCAGCAAGAGCAGGTGAACAGGGACGAGGATTTGCTATTGTAGCAGATGAGGTTAGAAAATTAGCAGAGCAATCAGGAGAGTCATCTGGAGAGATTGCAAATTTAATTGCAGAAATTAAGGCGGATATTGAACATACTGTTAAGGCGATGGATAATGTGAATGGAGAAGTTCAACAAGGCCTTGATGTTGTAACAAAAACGAAAGTAAGTTTTACGGAAATTTTAAGTTCTACTACACATATTGTTTCTCAAGTTAATCAAATGGTAGAAACAACGAAGAGAATTGCTGGAGATGCAAATGAAGTGACAAATGCTATTGATGAAATTGCAGCTGCTGCAGAAGAAAATACAGCTAGTATGCAAAGTGTTGCAGCTTCAACAGAAGAACAGGTTAATTCCATGGAGGAAATTAGTTCAGCTTCGCAAAACTTAGCTGAGATGGCAGAAGAACTACAAGCGATGACTAGTAAATTTAAAGTATAATAACAGCAGATAAGTAAGGTGAAAATAATATCACCTTACTTATTTTTCTATTCAGCAATTAGGGGAGTCATTAACAGGATGAAAAAAAGAAAAAGACTATGGAATTTATGGAAAACGATTACATTGTTAGTTTGTACAGTTGTAATTTTTTCTTTACTTGTGACAGATATATTAATTAGTCATAATGTAGAACGGACGACGGAGGATAGCCAAGCAGAGAAAGCAAAAACAATTGCACACATTGTGGCGAATGATTCGATTGTAATCGATGGTTTGGTTGGGAAAGCAGATACCTCTGCAATCCAAACGTATACAAATAGAATATTACAAAACACAGGTGTTCAATTTATTGTAGTTATGGACATGAATGGAATAAGAAAGTCACATCCAAATCCTCAAAAAATAGGGCATCATTTTATTGGGGGAGATGAAGGGCCTGCATTGAAAGGAAAAGAACATGTATCGTTAGCAGAAGGAACTTTAGGTATTTCCATGCGAGTGTTTGTACCAATATTTTCTGAAACAGGTGAACAACTTGGAGCAGTGGCTGTTGGTATTTCAGCAGATAATGTAAAAGAGAGAGTTAAGGAAAGTAGACATATCATTTATATTGGTGTCGGAGTGGGTGTATTAGTCGGAATTATAGGAGCAATATTGCTAGCTAGACATATAAAGAAAAGTTTATTCGGTCTTGAGCCGCACAGGATAGCAAAAATTCTTGAAGAAAGAAATACGATGCTACAATCTGTAAAGGAAGGTATTATTGCTGTAGATAAAGAGGCTAGAGTAACGTTAATTAATAATGAAGCGAAACGTCTATTTAAAAAAAGCGGACTTGAAGAAGATTTTATCGGTAAAGATGTTGAGTTGTATATGCCAAATTCACGTATAAAAGAAGTATTGCAAACGGGAGAAGTACAATTAAACGAAGAACAAAATATTTATGGAATTACGATTGTGACGAATCGAGTTCCTTTATATGTAAAAGGAGAAATAGTTGGTGCAATTGCAACATTTCGTGATAAAACAGAGATTAGAAAACTAGCAGAGGAACTAACTGGTATTAGACTATATGCAGAAGCATTACGGGCACAATCTCATGAGTTTATGAATAAGATGCATGTCGTATTAGGGCTTACACATATGAAACAGTATGAAGAATTACAGAAGTATATAAGCGGCATGGTATCAGAGCATCAATATGAAATTGGTGGAGTTATGAAAAGAATAAAAAGTCCAGTATTTGCTGGTTTTTTACTAGGTAAGCTCAGCTATGCTAGAGAGAAAAATATAAAATTAATTATAAGTGAAGATTCTTATATGCCGGAAATAGATGATGAAAGTATTACTCATGAACTTATTACGATTGTCGGAAATTTAATTGATAATGCATTAGAAGCAGTGACGAATTGTGAAAAGAAGCAAGTTGAAGTTGAGATACAACATGGGGATATACTAACTATTACAGTACAAGATACGGGAAAAGGTATACAAGAAAAAGAAATAGAGGAATTATTTACGAAAGGTTATTCCACAAAGGGAGATAACCGCGGTTATGGTTTGTATCTTGTAAAAGAAAGTATACAGCGAATAAATGGGGAAATTCATATGCATTCATTAGTAGGAAAGGGAACAACGATAACAATTGAAATACCTAAAGGTAGGGATGAGAGGCAAATATGATTAAAGTTTTAATTGTAGAAGATGACCCGATGGTAGCAATGTTAAATACGCATTATTTAGAACAAGTAGGAGGGTTTGAACTTGTTCAAGCAGTTAACTCAGTAAAGTCAGCGATAGAAGTATTAGAGAAATCACGAGTAGATTTAGTATTACTTGATATTTTTATGCCTGAAGAGACTGGGTTTGAGCTTTTAATGTATATCCGGAACCAAGAAAAAGAAATCGATATAATGATGATTTCAGCTGTACATGATATGGGGAGTATTAAAAAAGCATTACAATATGGAGTTGTAGATTATTTAATTAAACCATTTACATTTGAACGATTTAAAGAGGCATTAACTATATATCGAGAAAAATTTACTTTCATGAAAGAACAACAAAAAATTAGTCAATCGGAATTAGATTCGTTAATTTTACAAAAAGAAAAAAGAGAGCCTACTGTCACTAAAGAGCTTCCGAAAGGTTTAACGAAGCAAACGTTGCAATTAATTTGGCAGAAGATCGAGTCTCTGAATGGAAGAGTATTTACAACAGATGAAATGGCACAATTAGTTGGAATTTCAAGAGTTTCTATTCGAAAATATGTAATGTTTCTGACTGACATTGGGGTGTTAGAAAACGAAATGATGTACCAACATGTGGGAAGACCTGTAAGTAAATTAAGATGTGTTGATCAAAAGAAAATAGAGTTTTACGTATAAGCGACTTAATATAAGTCGCTTATACTTTTTTTAATTACAAAATCAATTACAAAACTTACAAAAACTATTTTTACTATTGAAAGCGTTTTAATATTGTTATTAAGAAAACGAGGGGGTGCCATATGGGAATTCAAAAGAATGTGGAAGCGGTATCATTTTCTGAAGGAAATGAAGTACAAAGAGAATCTTTCGCTTCTAAAATTATGAATGTAAAAATCGGTGTTATACCTTTACCATTATATGTAGTATTGGCTGCTATTATTTATGGGGCATCTGT
Source organism: Bacillus sp. FSL R9-9497 (assembly GCF_038005805.1). Taxonomy (NCBI): domain Bacteria; kingdom Bacillati; phylum Bacillota; class Bacilli; order Caryophanales; family Bacillaceae; genus Bacillus; species Bacillus sp. FSL R9-9497. The sequence goes on from NZ_JBBOTY010000001.1 coordinate 565,277, forward strand.
ATATAATAAATTGCCAGCAGATATGATTGGTGGATTTGCAGTTATTATGATCATGGGGATTTTCTTAGGCGATATTGGGATGAGAATTCCAATTTTAAAAAATATCGGCGGTCCAGCAATACTTTCGTTATTTATTCCATCATTACTTGTATTTTTTAACTGGATGAATCCAGCTTCAATGGAAGCTGCGACTATGTTAATGAAAAAATCGAACTTTTTATATTTATATATTTCTTGTTTAGTAGTCGGAAGTATTTTAGGAATGAACCGTAAAGTGTTAGTACAAGGTTTCGTTCGCATGTTTATTCCTTTAGTAGTAGGGACGTTAGCTTCTGTAGCAGTAGGATTATTGGTCGGTTCATTATTTGGATTTGAAATGAAGCACACATTCTTCTTTATCATCGTACCAATTGTGAGTGGTGGTATCGGGGAAGGGATTTTACCATTGTCGCTAGCTTATAGTGATATTTTAAATGAATCATCAGCAACGTTTGTATCACAGCTTATTCCAGCAGCTATTATTGGAAATATGTTCGCAATTGTAAGTGCAGGGTATATGAAGCGTTTAGGTGAGAAGAAACCGGAGCTTAGTGGTAACGGTGTATTAGTGAAAACAGACAATCAAGCAGAATTATTAAAAGAACAAAATACAGAGAAGCCAATTGACTTCTCATTAATGGGAGCAGGTTTATTAATTGCGTGTACGTTCTTCATCTTCGGAGGATTTGCTTCTAAGTTCATCGGTATTCCTGGGGCAATCATTATGATTTTCTCAGCAGCGCTTGTGAAATACTTTAAATTAATGCCAGCAAAAATGGAGCAAGGAGCATTCCATTTATATAAATTTATTTCGAAGAATTTAACTTGGCCTTTAATGGTTGGATTAGGATTGCTATATATTCCGTTAAAAGACGTAGCAGCAGTTCTTTCAGTAGGATATGTTGTTGTGTGCGCATCGGTTGTTCTTACAATGGTAGCATCAGGTTTTCTTGTAGGGAAAGTGATGAAGATGTATCCAGTTGAATCGGCGATTGTAACTGGATGTCATAGCGGTTTAGGTGGAACTGGAGATGTTGCTATTTTATCGGCTTCAAATCGTATGGAATTAATGCCGTTCGCGCAAATTTCGACTCGTTTAGGCGGGGCAGCAATGGTTGTAACGGCGACAATATTATTAAAGATGTTTTCATGATCAAACAAGCTAGCTATATTCATATAGCTAGCTTGTCAAATTAAGGGGAGATTATAAGTATGTTAGCAAATCAAATTAATGAAAGATCATTGTTATTGCATAAAGAATTAGTAGGGAAAATTGAAATTACAAGTAAAGTTGAGGTAAATTCAGCGGATGATTTAAGCCTGACGTATACACCAGGTGTAGCGGAGTCTTGTAAGGCAATTGCAGCAGATGAAGAAACGGTGTATGACTATACAGCACGTGGCAATATGGTGGCAGTTGTTTCAGATGGAACAGCAGTACTCGGCTTAGGAAACATTGGACCGAAAGCGGCTATGCCTGTTATGGAAGGAAAAAGTATTTTGTTTAAGAAGTTTGCGAATGTAGATGCTTTCCCATTATGTTTAGGCACAACGGATGTAGATGAAATCGTTACCCTTGTAAAAAATTTAGAGCCTACATTTGCAGGGATTAATTTAGAAGATATTGCAGCACCGCGTTGTTTTGAAATTGAAAAACGATTAAAAGAAGAAACGAATATTCCTGTATTCCATGATGATCAACATGGAACAGCTATTGTCGTTTTAGCAGCTGTTATTAATGCATTAAAAGTTGTTAGCAAACAAATGGATAATGTGAAAATTGTTATTAACGGTGCGGGTTCGGCAGGAATTGCAATTGGAAAATTATTATTAAAGGCTGGTGCAAAGCACATTACGCTAGTTAGCCTAGAAGGTATTGTTTGTGAAGGTGAAACATGGATGAACGAAGCACAAATTGAAGTTTCAAAAAAGACAAATCGTGAACATGTGCGTGGAACGTTAAAAGAAGCGATTAACCAAGCTGATATTTTTATTGGCGTATCTGCTCCTAACGTATTAACGAAAGAACTTGTACAGACGATGAATGAGAAAGCAATTGTGTTTGCAATGGCGAATCCAATTCCAGAAATCTTCCCTGAGGATGCATTAGAGGCTGGGGCAGCCGTAGTAGGAACTGGGCGCTCGGATTATGCGAATCAAGTAAATAATGTATTGGCGTTTCCCGGAATATTCCGCGGTGCGTTAGATGTGCGCGCAACTGATATTACAGAAGAGATGAAATTAGCGGCAGCATATGGGATCGCTAACATCATTACTGATGAAGAACGTAATGCGAATTATGTAATCCCGAATCCATTAGATAAAAGAGTTGTTCCAAGTGTTGCGGAAGCAGTAGCGAAAGCAGCTATTGATTCAGGCGTGGCACAAATTACGAAAATACCACGTTATTAATAGCTAAAAGCAGTGCCTAAAAGGCACTGCTTTTTTGAGATAAGAAATCAAAATAATGAAGAAGTGTAGAATTATTTATGTTTCTTCACTATTTATTTAATTCCATTGCAACTTGTTTACCATTCACTAAAACCTCAGTTACTGCTACGATTACTTCTATCATTTTTTTCATCTCTCATCTCTCCTCGTTCATTTCTTACTTTAAGTATAAGAGAAGAGAGATAATTCAACTATCGAAGTACATGACGTAGAAATTACATTGTTGTAAGAAAGTTGTTTATTTTTGTCACTTTACTCAGCGGTGATTACAAACTGATCATAATATTTTTCATTCACATATATATTTAATAACCATAATCCAGATGAAGGTAGTGACATAGCGAGAGGGAGTTCGCTTGTAGTAGAATTGATTGTATTTGAAGTAGTCCAAGTTTGTTTGGAAATTTCTTTTTGAAAGAGTACTGGTGTTGGAGTTACAGATCCTTGTTTTAGCGCAATAATAGACAATTTTCCAGTTGGTATTTCAGAATCTAGAAAGTACCACATTATTTCATTTTGTTCATTTGCGATAATAGGACTATCAGCCATTGCGATTTTTCCTTCGATGCCTTTTAAAGGTATTTTTCCGTCTATGAATGAGGGTGCTTCTTCCCAATTTACATCTTTTAAAACACTAAGATGAAAGAAGGAAGGTGCGTTCACTTGATTGGACGTTGCGACAGCTTCAGTTTTAGATGCTTTTGAATCAGGTTGTGCTTGTGTGCATCCAGTGATGAGGAAGGAGAGAAGTAGCATAGTTCCGATTTTTTTCATGGTGCCACACTCCTAGTTTTTATTGTTAGTGTAATTGTATTTGCTAGAAGGCGGGACAATTCCTTTAAAATGTCAAAAGAGGTCGTAAGTTTTGTACGACCTCTTTTGACATTTTGTATCCCGTAAAAGCCCGATTGGTGTAGGTTAATAATCAGTGGGAGATAGCCCCACTAATTAAAGTTTCATTTTATATTTGTTCCGTTGTATAGGTTGGTTCGGTTTCTTTTTGGGGCATCGTCAAAAAAATAACGGATAGAACGATACATATGCCGCCTAATAATTGATATGCTCCAAAAGATTCACTTAGCCAAGTGATTGAAACGATGGCAGCTACAAGGGGTTCAATGCTAGATAAAATGCTTGTTTCTGTTGCTGCTAAATATTTAAGACTACCGATATACAGAAGGAAAGAAAGGGTACCACTAATAATGATAAGAATAAGCATAGAAAAAGTTTTTAGTGTAAAGGTTTGTGAAAATTGATTCCACCCGAATGAATGATTATAAATAAGTAGTGCAATTCCTCCGATTAACATCCCCCAACCAATTACTATAGTTGTTCCGCATGCTTTAATAAGCGAAGCTGGATGAAGGGTATAAAATGCAAATCCAATTGCTGTTAATAGTCCAAAAATAATAGCTTCTTTAGATAAAACAATATTTTCAATTGAGCCATTTGTAATAATAAAGTATGTTCCTATTAGCGCGGCTATAATTGCGAATAGTTGCATGGAAGCAGGGAATTTTCTTTGTTCAAATGCAACATACATGGTAATAAGAACAGGACCTAGAAATTGAAATAGCGTTGCTGTGACCGCGTTACTAATATGAACCGTTTCGATAAAGGCGTATTGCGCACCAAGCATGCCGAGAATAGAGAAAATAATAAGTTGTATAGAATATCTAGGGTGTTTCCAAATTTGAAATATGTTTTGTTTCTTTATAAGTAAGAAAGACAAAATAAATATTCCTGCAAGTAACAATCGAATTGTTAAAAAATCAATTGAGGATACATTAGTATGCTGAAATAGCCACTGAATCATTGGACCAGATAATCCCCATAATGTAGCCCCTGTAATAATCATAATGAGTCCGATACGTCTACCATTGTTCATTATCATGTTTCTCCTCTCCGGTATTTGATTTTTGATGTGTGACATGATAAAAGGAATTATATATAAAATCTGGTACTGTAAAAAGTATCAGATTTTAGTTTTATTAAGGGGTCAGATATTATGTTAGAATTAACGCCTAATTTAAATGTGAATAGTAAAAAGGCATTGTATGTGCAATTGTATGAGTATATAAAAAAAGAGATTAAAGATGGATCGATTGTCCCTTTTACGAAATTACCGGCTAAGCGAAAGTTAGCGATACATTTACAAGTAAGTAAAAATACAGTAGAGGCAGCCTACGAACAATTACTTGCAGAAGGTTATATTGAATCGATATCGAGAAAAGGTTATTTTGTATGCAAGATTGAGCAAATGGTTCATGTAGAGGATAGCGAAGAGAGGATAGAAGAAGTCCCGTTTCAGGAGAAGCGTTATAAATTTGACTTTACACAAACAGGAATTGATGCAAATGCTTTTCCATTTAATATGTATCGGAAAATTGTAAATGAAGTATGGCAACCGCATAATAACGAACTTCTCTTTCTAGGACACCCTCAAGGGGAAGCAAGCTTAAGAGAAGAGATTACAAATTATTTGTATGAATCTAGAGGTGTGCGTTGTTCAGCTAGTCAAATTGTATTAGGAGCGGGAACACAAATATTAGTGAAACTATTGTTTCAATTGTTAAAGGAAAGCAATTATGCAGTTGAAAACCCAGGGTATCATAGGAAGATGGTTGTTTTTGAACAGGGAGAAGCAAGAGTCAAAATGTTATCTTTAGATAGAGATGGAATTTGTATTGCAGATTTAGAAAATAGCAATGCGAATGTTGTATTTGTTACACCTTCCCATCAGTTTCCATCTGGAATGATTATGCCTATTACGAGAAGGATGCAGCTTTTACAATGGGCAAAGAAAGAAGAGAACAGGTATATTATTGAAGATGATTACGATAGTGAATTTCGTTATTCTGGAAAGCCTATACCGGCGCTGCAAGGGTTAGATACAGAGGGGAAAGTTATTTATATGGGGACGCTATCTAAAGCATTATTGCCATCGCTACGGATGAGCTATATGGTGTTGCCGAAGAAATTAATTAAAAAGTATCAACAGCAATATTTATTTTATACACAAAGTGTTTCAAGAATAGATCAAGAAGTGATTAGAAGATTTTTAAATGAAGGATATTGGGAAAAACATATTCATAAAATGCGTGTTGTCTACCGAAAGAAGAGAGATAGACTTGTTTTTGAAATAGAGAAGTATTTCTCTAATCGTGTTGAAGTGATAGGAGAAGATTCCGGATTACACATTTTATTAAAAGTGCATAATGGAATGCGGGAAGAAGAATTAATTCAAGAAGCTGCGAAATATAGTATTAAAATATATCCTGTGTCTACGTACTATAAAGACGGTACGGCGCCTGAGAGTGTAGTTTTACTTGGGTTTGCGATATTATCAGAGGAAGAGATTGCGAAAGCGATTCAATTATTACACACGGCATGGTTTACAAGAAAGTAAAAAACATCCTCCAAACATGAGGATGTTTTTTATTATTTATTTTCATCTAAGAATAAGACCATATGCTCTTCGTCCCAATATTGTCCGTTATATTTTAATGAACGTTCTTGTACACCGAATGTTTTAAAACCTAATGATTCATAAAGTTTTTTCGCTCCATCGTTGCCAACAACAACATCAAGCATAACTTGTTCTACTTCTAAAGATTTAGCAAGCTCAAGACATTCTTTAATAAGTGCTTTTCCTGCTCCAAGTCCGCGTGCTTTTGGAGATACATATACAGAACCGATTTTAGCTTTATGTTCTTGTTTTACATATGGTTTCGTTTCCAGTGTTGCAACCCCGATTAATTTTCCATCTTTAAATGCACCTAGCGTATAGTTTTCATCTTGTGCTAATTTTTGTGCTTTATATTCAATCGCACACTCTTTATTAATAATATCTTCATAAGAAGAGCTGAATGCTTCAGGGTTTTGCTTTAATCCTTCTACGCGAAGTTCTAAGTAAATTTCTGCTTCGTCTTTTGTTAATACATGGATATCCAATTATATCACCCTCCAAATCTTTGCAAATGTACCTTTATTTTATATTGAAATAAGAATAATTTCAAAAGCTTAGCTTATATGAGCTGTTTTTATGAACAAAATAACACCAGTAGTGTTTACTACTACTGGTGTTTTCACACGCATATTATTCAAAAGGTAGCTCGATTATAAAGTTTGTTCCCGCTCCTAATTGGCTTGTTACTAGAATAGAACCGTTATGCAATTCTACAATTTCCTTTGCAACAGCTAGCCCGATGCCTTTTCCGCCTGTAGCTCGTGTTCTAGATTTATCAACACGATAAAAACGGTCAAAAATATGCGGGATATCTTCTTCAGGAATACCTTCACCTTCATCTTGTACACTTATTGTAAAAGAATCTGTTTCCATGAGTACACGTATCGTAATGGATGTGTTTTCTGGCGAATGTTGATAAGCGTTGTGTAATAAATTTAACATAACTTGTTCCATACGTCTTTCGTCTATACAAACTTCTAAATCATCTTTGCAATATACATGAAGTTGCATTTGCTTATTCGTTAATGTTGTTTTTGTTTTTTCAACCATTCGTTCTAAAAATGGCTGAAGAAGCACTTTTTGTTTTTTTATAACAAATTGGTGTTGTTCTAATTGTACAAGCATAAATAAATCTTGGACGAGATCGGTTACACTATCCGTTTCATCCTCAATGATTTGTAAGTATTCTTCTCGCTCCTCTTTTGTTAAAGAGTCTCTCTTTGCTACCTTTGCATAACCTTTCATATAGGTCAATGGAGTTAATAGTTCATGAGCGACACTAGCGAGAAATTCATTGCGCTCTTTTTTCATATACGTAAGTTCACTCGATAAATCTTCAATTGTTTTTGCTAAACTTCCGAGTTCATCATTCCGTTTAATACCTAATTGAATTGGCTTATTTAATTTTGACATTTTTTCTGTCGCTCTCTTCATTTTTACAAGTGGTTCTGTAATAACGCGTGAAAAAACAAAGACAGAAATTGTTGTTAAAATAATTGTTAAAACGCTAATGATAAGAAATTGGTTCATGAGTTTAAGTAACATATTTTCTAGGAAAGATGTTTTTAATAGCATATATAGCTTTCCTTGAAACTTTGTTGTGTTAAGTGGGCTTACTGTTGTGATGAACTTTGATTTTTTCCAGTTCCTTTCAACGACCAATCCGCCGTCTGGGACAGTTTCTGTTTTACAAGTAAGTTGTTTTTGCATATCTTTTGTTACGGGTTCTGAGGTGGAAATAATTTTGCCGTTATGGTCAGTAATAATGATAGCTATATCGGAGTTAGAAATTGATTCCGATTCAACTAAGTGTGCAGCCTCATTCGTAATATCGAATTCAGGATACACAGGGCGTTTAGGACTTTTATTATGTTCAGCGTGTTTCATTTCTTTATAATATTCATCCCGTCTCTCGCGGCTTTTTATTTTTTTACTATAGCGATTACCTTTCTCTAAAAGAGCATCTGTTTCCTCTACAATACGCATTTTTGAAAGGCTTTTATAAAAAGATACGAAAGCAATTGTTTCAATACATAAAGCTAATATTAAAAAGTATGTCCCAATTTTAAGGGAAAGTTTACTCATTTTTTCACCATACCTTATTCATAATAAAGAGTCAGTGGTATACGATTTCCCACTGACCGAAGTAATTATTCACTTTTCCATTTATATCCGACTTTATAGACCGTTTCTAAGTAATCTTCAATTGGAAATCCTTTTTTGCGTAGTTTATCACGGATATTACGAATGTGTGAATCAATTGTTCTATATTCGATATCTGTTTCATAGCCCCAAATTTTTTCGATTAAATCATCTCGGCTATAAGCACGGTTTGTATTTTGCAAAAATAGTCCGAGTAACGAAAATTCGATAGGAGTTAATGAGATTTTTTCATCATAAACTGTGACAGTATGTTTCGTTTTATCCCACTCAATACCATTGAAACTAACAAAGCCATCTTTTTTTGTACGGCGTAATATAGCCTCGATTCGTGCGACTAATACATGCTCATCAAATGGTTTTGTAATATAATCATCTGCGCCCATCGTGAGGCCTTTCACCATATCGTAGTTTTGATTACGAGCTGTTAACATAATGATAGGAACATTGGAAATTTGACGAATTTGATAGCAAGTATCCCATCCATCCATATTTGGCATCATAACATCTAATAAAATAATATCGAATTCTTTTTGTTCGATTAAATTTAGTGCTTCAAGGCCAGAGGTAGCTTTCATGCAAAAATAGCCGCGAGGGCTTAAGAACAGATCTAATAATCGTAACATACGTTCTTCATCGTCTACTAATAAAATTTTTACCATAATCTTGTGCACCCCAAACTGTTCATTCTACTTGTATAGTTTACATGAAAATAATAAAAAACTCTTTTTATGTGATTGAGTGGAAGAGTTATTTTTCGCTCAGAGTAATTGACATAAAAAATGCACTAGTTTTGCACAACTATTTTTTATAATAGAAAACGTAGCGACACAAAATACCCTATGTTGCGACATAACGTCATGTCATTTTATTTATAAAATGACAATTCCATTCTATTGTGTATGTGAGATAGAGAGGGTTTTCGTATTCACCTCGCATCGGATAAGAAAAATTTCCTATCTCACACTTTTTTTTAAAGGAGATCATACACATGAATTCAAAAGAAGAAATTTCAAAAAAAGAAAAGCAAGATCGTAATACGGTTGTCATGTGTGTTGCCGTATCTATGATTATTATTATAAGTTGCGTAAATAAAATTTTGGGGATTTTATAATATAAAAAAGCTGATTGCTTCTTAAGGAGCAATCAGCTTTTTTCATTGTTAGGGGAGTATTCCTATATGATAAACCAAGGTAAAATTGCTAACCCAGAAGTTACAATTGCTGTAGTAAATATTAAAAGCATAGCTCGTTTGTTTTGTTTCATATCACATTCTCCTCTACATATCAAGTACATGCGATCAGCGTGGGATGTAGTTCCCCACTGAGTAAAGTTTCACTTTATATTTTTAGTATAATGAATGGTAAGGATTGGTACGATCGATAAAGGTGACATGAAGATTACATTGTTGTAATGCAAAAAAACATCTTTCTTATTAAGAAAGATGTTTTTGGAAAACTACCCCGCTATTTGTGGGCAGTAACTCCCACCTTAAAATTCAGCGAATGCGAGGGAGTTAGGTGGGCGATAACTGCCCGTAAAAGCCCGATTGGTTCAACTAATACTCAGTAGGGAATGGAAAAAAACACTGAGTAAAGTTTCACTTTATATTGAAGTATTAATCATTTAAGAACAAAACCATATGTTCCTCGTCCCAATATTGACCATTGTGTTTTAATGAACGCTCTTGTACGCCGTAAGTTTGGAAACCTAATGACTCATATAATTTTTTTGCACCAACGTTACCAACTACAACATCAAGCATGAGTTGTTCTACATGTAATTTATCGGCATTTTCAATAATTGCTTTAATTAGAGCTCGTCCTGCTCCGAGACCACGTGCTTTTGGGGAAACAAAAACGGAGCCAATTTTTGCTTTATGTTCTTGTTTAATAAATGGTTTTGTTTCTAAAGTAGCGATACCAATTAAATCATTATCTTTGAAGACACCTAGAGTATACTTATCCGGATTGCTTAATCGTTTAGCCATAGCAGCCACAGGATTTTCATGTTTAAGAACATCTTCATAAGAAGAGCTAAAAGCTTCCGGATTCTTCGTTAAACCTTCCATACAAACTTTTAAATATATTTCTGCGTCCTCTGTTGTTAATAAGCGAATTTCCATAGTTGTAACCTCCCTGGTGGATTTCAAATAAATCCATTACTTTTATAAGATTGAGTATATGTTTTGTTAGTATTCTCTTTTAATTTGTAAAAGAATGAAAAGATATATGCTACAATGTTTTGTTTTAATTATGTAATGAAATTATATATTAACTTTGTTAACTATTCAAGTGTTTAATATGTTACATTTTTATAACTAAAATAACTCCTCGATTGAGGAGTTATTTTTTAAACATTGGATTGATAGCCATCAATTCGTTTTGGATGTGTGTAAATATTACAAGATTCATTTCTAATAAACCCTACGACTGTAATGCCTAAATCATGGGCAAGTTGCAATGCCAGTTTTGTTGGAGCGGATTTAGATAGAACAATTTCACATCCGATTTTTGAAACTTTGAGTAAAATTTCGGATGAAATACGTCCGCTAAATGCGATGATTTTTCCTTTAATGGATATATCGTTACGCAAACAATGACCATATATTTTATCTAATGCATTATGTCTTCCAATATCCATTCTTGATAGGAGGATATTGTTTCGATCACATAGCGCGGTATTGTGAACACCGCCAGTTTGGCGAAATGTAGTAGAAGATTGTTGCAAGGTATTCATTAAGTGAAAGCATTCTTCAGGAGTAATTTTTACATGTATATCATGTAAGTCTTTTGCTTTTGCTGCGTCGTTTACGAAAATAAAACCTTGTCTACCTTTTCCGCAGCAAGAAGTGATGTATCGTTTATTATATAAAGTTTGATAGAGCGGATTCACTTTTGATGATTTTACATGGACAATTCCGTTATCTTTTTGAACCCATAGTTCTTCAACATCTTTATAGGAAGAAATAATCCCCTCAGAAATTAAAAAACCAATTACCATATCTTCAATATAATTTGGTGTGCATACGACTGTTACATATTCTTCACCATTCAACTTAATAGTAATAGGAGATTCTGTAACAATCTCATCAAGCTGTTTTGAAAATGTACCAGATTGATAGCGTACAATTGTATAAGTCTCTTGCGTAGGCCCCATATTAAATTCCCCTTTTATATGTATTTCTCTCCCACATTTATCATAAAACAATGGAAAAAATAAAAACACCTATTAACAAGAAGATCACAGATTATTTTGGTTATTATTGTATATGTACGATATAATAGAACTGTAGAATAGTGATAATTTCAAGCTTTCGTAGTTATACCTTATAACATCTAGAATCGACTTCATAAGAAAGTATTTGGGTAGAGCGTTTCAAAAATATGTACAGTAATGCGATTTTGAAAACGGATTCATAATTGTGTTGTACAGTTGGTTGTAAGGAGAGGGGAAACTATGGCAGAACAGACAGTCCGTGTAACCGTCGATGGTAAAGAATTTTTTGCATCAGGTGAAAAGACGATACTACAATTATTTAACGAGAGTAATTTGGAACATCCTCAAATTTGTCATGTACCAGAAGTAGATCCAATTCAAACTTGTGATACGTGTATTGTAGAAGTAAATGGGAAGTTAATGCGTGCTTGTTCAACGAAATTAGAGAATGGTATGCATATTGAAAGACAGTCCCAGCGTGCAAAAGAGGCACAGACTGAGGCAATGGATCGGATATTAGAGAATCATTTATTGTATTGTACTGTTTGTGATAACAATAATGGTAACTGTAAAGTCCACAATACAGTACATATGATGGGAATTGAGGAACAGAAATATCCGTATGAGCCGAAAGTAAGTGCGTGTGAAGTGGATATGTCACATCCATTTTATCGATATGATCCAAATCAATGTATTGCTTGTGGGCAGTGTGTAGAAGTATGTCAAAACTTACAAGTGAATGAAACTATATCGATTGATTGGAGCTTAGACCGTCCACGTGTTATATGGGACAATGGTGTAAGTATAAATGACTCATCTTGTGTAAGTTGTGGGCAGTGTGTAACAGTATGTCCATGTAATGCGTTAATGGAAAAAACAATGCTGGGTGAAGCTGGATTCATGACAGGATTGAAACCGGATGTGTTAGATCCGATGATTGATTTTGTAAAGGATGTAGAACCTGGATATAGTAGTATTTTAGCAGTTTCAGAAGTAGAGGCTGCGATGCGTAAGACGAAAGTGAATAAAACAAAAACAGTTTGTACATTTTGTGGTGTAGGTTGTTCATTTGAAGTATGGACGAAAGACCGCCACATTTTGAAAGTACAGCCTGTTTCAGATGCGCCGGTTAACGGTATTTCCACATGTGTAAAAGGCAAATTTGGATGGGATTTTGTAAACAGTGAAGATCGCATTACGAAGCCATTAATTCGCCAAGGAGATATGTTTGTTGAAGCTTCATGGGAAGAGGCTCTTGAAGTTGTTGCATCCAATATGCAGCATATTAAATCAGAATATGGAAGTGATGCATTTGGATTTATTTCTTCTTCGAAAGTAACGAATGAAGAAAATTATCTTATGCAAAAACTAGCCCGTCAAATATATGGAACAAATAATGTAGACAACTGTTCCCGTTATTGTCAATCTCCAGCAACAGACGGTTTATTTAAAACTGTCGGTATGGGCGGGGACGCTGGAACAGTGAAAGATATTGCGGAAGCAGGCCTTGTCATTATCGTTGGAGCAAATCCAACAGAAGGACATCCTGTACTTGCAACGCGTGTAAAACGTGCACATAAATTACATGACCAAAAATTAATTGTGGCAGACCTTCGTAAACATGAAATGGCAGAGCGTGCGGATTTATTCATTCATCCGCGCCAAGGAACTGATTACGTATGGCTCGCTGGTATTACGAAATATATTATTGATCAAGATTGGCACGATAAAAAGTTCATAGCTGAAAATGTGAAGAATTTTGATGAATATAGCAAAATGGTAGAAAAGTATACGCTTGATTATACAGAAGAAATCACGGGGATTTCGAAAGAAAATCTGAAAGAAATGGCTCGTATGGTATATGAAGCAGATGGTACTTGTGTACTTTGGGGAATGGGTGTAACTCAAAATACTGGAGGAAGTACAACTTCAGCAGCAATTTCAAATCTATTGCTTGTTACGGGTAACTATCGTCGTCCTGGTGCAGGAGCATACCCATTACGCGGACATAATAACGTACAAGGCGCTTGTGATATGGCAACATTACCAAACTGGCTTCCAGGTTACCAAGCGGTTTCAGATGATGCGCTCCGTGCGAAATTTGAAAAAGCATACGGTACTACAATTCCGAAAGCACCAGGCTTAAATAATATTGCAATGTTACTTGCGGCAGATGAAGGAAAACTGCGTGGTATGTATGTTATGGGTGAAGAAATGGCTTTAGTAGATTCGAATGCCAACCATGTACAACATATTTTAGCGAATTTAGATTTCCTTGTTGTTCAAGATATGTTCTTATCGAAAACAGCTCGTTTTGCTGATGTTATTTTACCAGCGGCACCAAGCTTAGAAAAAGAAGGAACGTTTACAAATACAGAGCGCCGCATTCAAAGATTATATGAAGTATTGAAGCCGCTTGGTGATTCAAAACCAGACTGGTGGATTTTACAAAAAGTTGCTCGTGCACTAGGCGGGGATTGGAATTATGAAAGTCCAAGTGAAATTATGGACGAAATCGCGTCACTTGCACCGTTATACTCTCAAGCAACGTACGACCGTCTAGAAGGATGGAATAGTTTATGTTGGGGTAGTCATGATGGTAGCGATACACCGCTATTATATGTAGACGGATTTAACTTCCCAGATAAACTCGCTCGTTTATCATTAGATGAATGGATACCACCAGTTGTAGCGCCAGATGAGTATGATTTACTTTTAAATAATGGACGTATGTTAGAACATTTCCATGAAGGGAATATGACGAATAAATCGGCTGGTATTTTATCTAAAGTATCTGAAGTGTTCGTTGAAATCTCCCCGGAACTTGCCCTAGAGCGCAATGTGAAAGATGGTGGTCTTGTAGAATTAGCATCACCATTTGGGAAAATTAAAGTACAGGCACTTGTTACAGATCGTGTAACGGGGAAAGAGCTATATTTACCGATGCATGCAACAGTAAATGAAGAGGCAATCAATATTTTAACTGGAACGGCGACAGATCTTTATACGTGTACACCAGCGTATAAACAAACGATGGTAAAGATGCGTGTACTACGTGAAAAAGGGAATCGTCCGTTACCATCTTCAAACCCGAGAGATAAAAAGCGTAATCCGCAAAATGGTGTTGAAATCCAGCAAAAATGGCAAAGAAAACAATACGTATCACTTGTGGACTAGGGGGCGGAGATAGTGGCGAAAGAAATTACTGTAATTAAAAAGAAAGTTGTAACAGAGGAAGAACAGAAACAGCAAGTAGCGGATGAACTTCTAAATGAGTTATCTAATAATCGTGAAGCAGTAGAAGAAACGATGCAGCTTTTAGCACAGTTGCAGAAGGCTGGTATATTAGATGCAGCAATTAGTTTACTTGCTGCGAAGGAAGATGTTTCAAAAATCGCTGTGGAGCAATTAAATCGTGAACCAGTTAAAAATGCACTCAACAATATGATGGGGGCAGGAGAAGCGTTATCTTCAGTTGATCCAGAAATAACGAAGCAAATTACGTCAAGTTTAGTTACAGGATTGCAATTTGCAACAGATGAATTAAATAGTGGTAAAAAAACAAAAGTAATGGATTTCTTTAAAGTATTAAAAGATCCAGATATCAATAGAGCTATTACATTCGGTTTTAGCTTCTTGAAAGCATTTGGACAAGGCCTAGAGAAAAAATAGAATAAATGAAAAAGTGATGGGAAGTAGCCATCACTTTTTTCATTATATGTATAAGAGTGTTCATGTTAAGCGGAATATATTATTATTAAAAAGATGGATTAGAACTTGAAATATGGAATCCATCTCAAATACCGTTTTAGAATTTGGAGGAATATATGCAACACCGTAAAAAACTATCTATACCAGGAGTAATGAGACATTCCTTTCAAACAGTTAAATTTGCTTTTTGGAATGTATTAACTTTTCAACTTGCTTATAAATTATTAGCAGCGATTGTGTTTGTTCCACTATTTGGAATCATTTTTAATAAGTTATTGTATTTTGCTGGTTATGCAAATGCGACAAATGATGAATTATTAGCGTTTTTAAAGACGCCTTATGGCATCTTAGCAATCGTAATTTTATCATTGTTAGCACTGTTTCTTATCTTTACAGAATTTGCGGTGCTTATTATTATTTCGTATTTCGCTCATAAAAGACAGAAGGTGAAATTACGTCCGATTTTATATAAAACGGTAACGTATTTACCTACTCTTTTCACATATTGCTTACCAGGATTTATTTTATATGCTGTCGTATTGTTGCCTCTTTTAAATATGGGATATGAAACGGCGTTAATCCCGCAAATTCAAATTCCTAACTTTATTACAGGAGAACTGTTTAAGACAACGATGGGACAAGTTGGTTATTACACGTTCTTTGCTGTAGTCGCGTATTTGAATCTTCGATGGATTTTCGTTCTACCCATTGTTGTTTTAGAGCAAAAACCATTTCGCGTGGCAGCACGTAAAAGTGCAACTTTAGTAAAGGAAAGCTTTTTTAAAGTACTATTCTTTTTAGTAGGATTTTTTATTTCAATTGGAATTGTATATGTCGTGTTTTTGGGAATATATTTATTGTGCCTATGGGGTGTTTATGAATTTACAAACCCGAAAGGAACATTTGCATTATTAGCTGAATCAACGATTTCTGTATTTTTAACGAGCACATTGTATTTATTCAGCTTTATCGTGACGCCATTTTATATTATGGCGATTACGCGATTATACTTACAAAAGGTACCGGTTGAGGATGTTTTATTAGAAGAAGGATTAGATTATTCGAAAACGAAAGCAGATAAATGTTTCTTCCAAAAACATCGTTGGAAATTCATTGGCGTATACATTGTAGGAATTATTACTGCCGGAATGGTCGTTGCTTTCATTGTAACGTTTATTTCAAATTCATATAAAGAACCGATTATTATGGCGCACCGCGGGTATATATCAAAAGGTGTAGAAAATACGAAAGAAGCTGTGCAAGGTGCTATTGATGCAAAAGCAGACTACGCTGAAATAGATGTATTACAAACGAAAGACGGTGAACTAGCGGTTATACATGATTTGAAGCTGAAACGTCTCGCAAATGCCAATGTGCATGTGTCAGATTTAACGATGGCTGAGTTAAGGCAGCTTACCCTTAGTCAAGATGGACTTTCAGGACAAATAAGTACACTTGATGAAATCATTAAGCTAGCAAATGGCAAAATCAAACTTAATATAGAAGTGAAGCTTCATGGGGGCGAAAAAGATTTTGTAAACAAAGTCTTAAAAACGATTAAAGATAATGAATTTGAGAAGCAATGTGTAATTCAAACGTTACACTATCCACTTATTAAAGAGTTTAAGCGTGCAAATCCAGATATAAAAGTAGGGTATATATTGTATGCAAGTAGAGCTAACTTAAAGAATGTGAAGGCTGACTTTTACGTAGCAGAAGAATATATGTTAAATAAGAAGTTAGTAAAAGAAGCAAGGAAGTTAAACAAACCAATTTACGTATGGACAGTAAATGATATGGAAAATTTAAAGGCATATTATAAGTTGAACGTAGATGGTATCATAACCGATTACCCTGAAGATGCACGTGAAACAATTAAGATGTTAAAAGAGCAAGAAGCGGAAGAAAGTGATCTGTTTGATAAAATTACTGAAACGACAGATGATTTATTTTCTAAGTTATTTATAAGTTACCCAGCTGCTAGCTAAATGTTAGCAGCTGTTTTTTTTTGAAAAGAATATATCTCTAAAGTATTGAGTAAAATAATAACTGTATATGTATACGTTATCGCTTAGGTTTCTTACATTGTTAAATTATTGTCAAATAATAAAAGGTTGCTGTTTATTTTGAAGAGGTATAATAAAAATAGAGTGATAGATAATGAAATGTCACGAAACCCCCAATAGAATCAATGTTTTATATATTTACACTATTCTAAATATATAAACTTTATAAAAATGGTATGTTAGCGTTTTCATAACTTTTAAGTTATGCTAGAATAAGGACATAAGTTATTAATTATTACAAAAAGAAAAAAGAATCTCTTTTTTCTGTTAATTATAAGGGGGCATTTCATTATGCGTATTGGGGTACCAGCAGAAATTAAAAACAACGAAAACCGTGTGGCAATGACACCAGCAGGTGTTGTACATTTAATTCGTAACAATCACGAAGTATTCATTCAAAAGGGTGCAGGTTTAGGGTCTGGTTTCACAGACGCTCAGTATGTTGAAGCGGGAGCAAAAATTGTTGATACAGCTGAAGAAGCTTGGAACATGGAAATGGTTATGAAAGTTAAAGAACCAATTGAAAGCGAATACAAACACTTCAGTGAAGGCTTAATCTTATTCACATACTTACACTTAGCTCCAGAGCCAGAATTAACAAAAGCTTTAATCGAGAAAAAAGTTGTTTCTATTGCATATGAAACAGTACAATTAGAAAATCGTTCATTACCATTACTTGCACCTATGAGTGAAGTAGCTGGTCGTATGGCTGCACAAATTGGTGCACAATTCCTTGAGAAAAACAAAGGCGGTAAAGGTATCTTACTTGCAGGTGTTCCAGGGGTTAAACGTGGTAAAGTAACAATCATCGGTGGTGGACAAGCTGGTACAAATGCTGCTAAAATTGCAGTTGGACTAGGTGCGGATGTAACAATCATCGACTTAAGCGCAGAACGTCTTCGTCAATTAGATGACATTTTCGGAAACCAAGTAAAAACTTTAATGTCTAATCCTTACAATATTGCAGAAGCTGTTAAAGAGTCTGATCTTGTAATCGGTGCAGTATTAATCCCAGGTGCAAAAGCTCCAAAACTTGTAACAGAAGAAATGATTAAATCAATGGAACCAGGTTCTGTTGTTGTAGATATCGCGATTGACCAAGGTGGTATTTTCGAAACAACTGATCGTATTACAACTCATGATAACCCAACTTATGAAAAACACGGCGTTGTTCATTATGCAGTTGCAAACATGCCAGGTGCGGTTCCACGTACATCAACTCTTGCATTAACAAACGTAACAGTACCATATGCAGTACAAATTGCTAACAAAGGCTACAAAGAAGCTTGCCTAGGCAACACGGCACTATTAAAAGGTATTAACACATTAGATGGCTATGTAACATTTGAAGCAGTTGCAGAAGCTCACGGTGTAGAGTACAAAGGTGCTAAAGAATTATTAGAAGCAGAAACAGTATCTTGCTAATAGAAGCATTATACAAAACAAAATCGAACAATATATAAAACAACATGATAAGAGCTAAGAGTGAAGATCTCTTAGCTCTTCTTGGCAAAAGGGGGCATACATCGTGGCCAACCTATTTAAAAAGAAATCCGTTACGCAATTGTTAGGGGAAAGTAAAAGTAAAACTTTGACGAAAACGCTAGGGGCATTTGACCTAACAATGCTAGGGATTGGTGCGATAATTGGTACAGGAGTTCTAGTATTAACTGGATTAGTAGCAGCAAGAGATGCTGGTCCAGCAGTTATTTTTTCATTCATGATTGCAGCCATCGTTTGTGGATTTGCAGCATTATGTTACGCAGAGGTTGCTTCTACACTTCCTGTTTCAGGTAGTGTGTACACATACTCATATGCAACAATTGGCGAGTTTGTAGCTCATTTAATGGGATGGACATTACTATCCGTATATGTTGTAACGACTGCCGCAGTAGCTGGCGGATGGACTGGTTACTTCCATAACTTAGTGAGTGGATTAGGGCTTGAAATTCCAAAAGCACTGCTAACGATTCCGTCTCAAGGTGGTATGGTGAATTTACCAGCAGTTATCGTTACATTAGTTATAACTTGGTTATTATCAAGAGGTACGAAAGAAAGTAAACGCGTGAATAACATAATGGTATTAATTAAAATTGGTATCGTTGTTTTATTCATTGCAGTTGGTGTATTCTACGTGAAACCAGAAAACTGGATACCATTTGCACCGTACGGTTTAAGTGGAGTTTTCGCGGGGGGAGCAGCAGTATTCTTTGCTTTCTTAGGATTTGATGCATTAGCAACTTCTGCTGAAGAGGTAAAAAATCCGCAACGTGATCTACCGATTGGTATTATCGCTTCGTTAGTCATTTGTACAATCATTTATGTTGTAGTTTGTCTCGTTATGACGGGGATGGTTTCTTATAAAGAATTAGATGTACCAGAAGCTATGGCATATGTGTTAGAAGTTGTAGGACAAGATAAAGTAGCTGGTATAATCGCAATTGGAGCTGTAATTGGTATTATGGCAGTAATTTTTGCTTACATTTATGCAACGACACGTGTATTCTTCGCGATGAGCCGTGACGGTTTATTGCCAGAATCTTTCGCGAAAATTAATAAAAAGACAGAAGCGCCAACATTTACAGTTTGGTTAACAGGAATTGGTAGTGCTTTAATTGCTGGATTTATCGATTTAAAAGAATTGTCGAATTTAGCGAATATTGGAGCGTTGTTAACATTTGCGATGGTTGGTGTGTCAGTTATTATTCTTCGTAAAACACATCCAAAATTACAACGTGGATTTATGGTACCACTTGTACCGATCTTGCCGATTATTTCGATTGCATGTTGTCTATTCTTAATGGTAAATCTACCATTAAAAACATGGATGTACTTCGGTGCTTGGTTAGCAATTGGAGTAGTTGTATACTTTGTTTATTCGAAAAAACATAGTCATTTAAAAGACGATGGAAGTTCGCAGGATAATTTAGAACAAGCTAATTAAAAGGGATATAAGTATAGTAAGCCTTGTGCGTCTAGGGAGCGCGCAAGGCTTTTTCTTTTGTTGAAATAAAGGGGATGTATATTACTTTGTTGAATTTTTATGTCGGAATATGAAAAAAGGGTGGGGGCAAAATGGAAGAAACAAAAGTTGTTGTTGGAGCAGAGGGTTATAATAATAACCCTGGTTGGTTACATACGAATGAAGAAGAATTAAATTTATTACGGAGAGAAACTTGGCTTGATAAATTTCAACCTAATTCTTTATCAGTAATTTTGGCAGAACATGTATGGGAGCATTTATCATATGAAGAAGGAATTGAAGCTGCAAAAATTTGTTATGAGTTTTTAATAGAGAATGGATATATTCGTTGTGCAGTACCAGATGCATTTTTTCCAGATGAAGAATATCAGCAAGGGGTACAAGTAGGTGGACCTGGTCCATTAGATCATCCTGCAGCAAGCCATAAAATTGTTCATAACTATAAAACAATCACGTCCATGTTTGAATCAGCAGGTTTTCAAGTGATGCTCTTAGAATACTGTGATGAGAATGGTAAGTTTCACTATAATGATTGGAATGAGAAAGATGGATTTATTTATCGTTCGAAACGTTTTGACCATAGAAATCGGGATAATCAGTTAGGATTTGTTTCTTTAATTGTGGATGCGGTGAAAAATGAAAAGTAAGTAAAAAGGGGTGTGCGAATTGTGCATCCTTTTTTGTATGAGAATATAGAGAGTGCGGAAAATATGTATACGACTTATTAAAATGTGAACGGAATGTTCATAAAAAAAATTCAGATTTCATTGACACATATGAGTGGACGCTCATATAATAAGAGTATAAGATATATGAATGATTGTTCATATGTTCAATTAAAGAGGTGAGCTATAATGGCTGGAAATAAAGTAGAAACACCACAAGAGACATGTTCTCAAACGATAATTCATGAAGAAGTTGTAGAGCAAGTAAAACAAACAATTCCAACTGATGAAAGTTTAAGTAAAGTAGCAGAACTATTTAAAGTATTAGGTGACCGTACACGTACGAGAATATTACATGCGCTATTTGAAGCTGAAATGTGCGTTTGTGATTTAGCTTATTTATTAGGAATGACACAATCATCTATTTCGCATCAGCTTCGTGTGTTAAAGCAAGCGAAACTTGTGAAGAATCGTAAAGAAGGAAAGGTTGTTTATTATTCGTTAGCTGACCAGCACGTAATTCATATCTTCGAGCAAGCGTTTGAACACGTAAACGAAGAAGAATAAAAGAACGCGAGGAGGGAGAACGATGGCTGAAGCATTGGTGAAAAAGAAACTGATGTTAGAAGGTTTAGATTGTGCGAACTGTGCAATGAAAATTGAAAAAGGTGTTGGGAATATAGAAGGGGTAAATTCTTGTTCTGTAAACTTCGCAACAAAGACAATGATCTTAGAAACAGCACAAAATAAAGAAAACGAAGTTGTTACGGAAGCAAAACAACTCGTTACAAAATTAGAACCGCATATTAAAGTTCAAGAAGAACAAAAAAATAAAATTGCTAAAGAAGTATTTATATTAGAAGGTTTAGATTGCGCGAACTGTGCAATGAAAATTGAAAATAAAGTGAAGGAAATGCCAGCTGTCTCAGAAGCAACTGTTGATTTCGTATCGAAGAAATTACGAGTAGAAGTTGCGAATAAAAGAGAACTAGAAGCGACTGTAGCAAATATAACAAATGTCGTTCAAAAGTTAGAACCAGATGTGAAAGTTGTTCGTGAAGAGAAGAACGGTCATGACCACGGACATAGTCACGATCATGGTGAAGCAAATGTGAAAAAGATGGTAGGGAGATTAGTGGTCGGCGGAATTTTGACAGCAATTGCTGCATTAGCGGGCTTACCACAAATGGTAACAATTCCGTTATTTGTCCTTGCTTATTTATTAATAGGTGGAGATATCGTTTGGAGAGCGATAAGAAACATAACTCGTGGCCAAGTATTTGATGAAAACTTCTTAATGGCAATTGCAACTGTAGGAGCTTTTGCAATTCAACAATATTCTGAAGCTGTAGCAGTAATGCTATTTTATCAAGTAGGAGAACTATTCCAAAGTATTGCGGTA
Source organism: Bacillus sp. FSL R9-9497 (assembly GCF_038005805.1). Taxonomy (NCBI): domain Bacteria; kingdom Bacillati; phylum Bacillota; class Bacilli; order Caryophanales; family Bacillaceae; genus Bacillus; species Bacillus sp. FSL R9-9497. Next base: position 587,442 of record NZ_JBBOTY010000001.1, read on the forward strand.
AACCGCTCCCGAAAATCAATTACTTCATTAATGGATATTCGTCCTGATTATGCGAATGTAAAGGTTGGAAATGAAACGAAGCAAGTATCACCAGAAGATGTAAAAATTGGCGATTATATTATCGTTAAGCCAGGTGAGAAAGTGCCGTTAGACGGAAAAGTAATTGAAGGAACATCAATGGTAGATACTTCAGCATTAACAGGTGAATCTGTACCACGTGAAGTAGAAGTTGGAAATGATGTATTAAGTGGCTTTGTGAACCAAAATGGTGTGTTGACAATTGAAGTTACAAAAGAATTCGGTGAATCCACTGTATCAAAAATTTTAGATTTAGTTCAAAATGCAAGCAGTAAAAAAGCACCAACGGAAAACTTTATTACGAAGTTTGCACGTTACTACACTCCAGTTGTAGTTATTACAGCGGCGATCATGGCGTTTATTCCACCACTTATTTTAGAAGGAGCTACATTCTCTGAGTGGATTTATAGAGCTTTAGTGTTCTTAGTAATCTCTTGTCCATGTGCGTTAGTTGTATCCATTCCTCTTGGATTCTTTGGAGGTATCGGTGGTGCATCTAAAAGTGGTGTGTTAGTAAAAGGTAGTAACTATTTAGAAGCTTTAAATGATGTAAAATATATTGTTTTTGACAAAACAGGAACATTAACAAAAGGTGTTTTCAAAGTTACAAAAATGGAACCGAGTGAAGGTACTACAAGTGAAGAGTTATTAGAGTATGCGGCATTTGCTGAAGTATATTCTAACCATCCAATTGCCCAATCTATTCGAAAGGCATATGGAAAATCAATTGATGAAAAAATAATCGATGATTATAACGAAATTTCTGGTCACGGTACAGTCGTAAAAGTACAAGGAAAAGAAATTTTTGCAGGTAATGCAAAATTAATGAGAAAAGAAAATATTGAATTTAAGCAACCAGAAACAGTAGGTACATTAGTTCACGTTGCTGTAGATGGAAGATATGCAGGTTATATTGTTATCTCTGATGAGGTAAAAGAGGATTCGAAACAAGCGATTCAAAAGTTAAAAGAACTAGGTATTAAAAAGACAGTAATGTTAACTGGTGATGCAAAACCAGTTGGTGAAGCTGTCGGTAAAGAATTAGGTTTAGATGAAGTTCATGCGGAATTACTACCGCAACAAAAAGTAGAAGAGATTGAAAAAATTGATGCAGCGAAGCACGGAAAAGAAAAAATTGCCTTCGTTGGTGACGGTATTAACGATACACCAGTATTAGCCCGTGCAGACGTTGGTATTGCGATGGGTGGTTTAGGATCAGATGCAGCAATTGAAGCGGCAGACATTGTTATTATGACTGATGAGCCTTCAAAAATTGCGACAGCTGTAAAAATTGCAAAACGTACAAGAAGTATAGTGTGGCAAAATATCATCTTTGCTCTAGGTGTAAAAGGGATCGTGTTATTACTTGGTGCTTTTGGTATTGCAACAATGTGGGAAGCTGTTTTCTCAGATGTTGGTGTGACACTACTTGCAGTGTTAAATGCAATGCGTGTATTAAGAGTGAAAGATTTATAAAAAAGAGGACGCGACCCGCGTCCTTTTTTTTATTGGTGATTTTGTTGAAATTGACTCAATAAAATAATACCAAATATTATTTTACTTTTAAATAGCGTGATATTAAAATTTACAAATAAAATACATTCGTCTTATTATTTTAATATATTTTTTACAAATATCCATATAGTATTGAAAAAACAGAGAAGGGGAAACTTCTCTGTTTACTTTTGTATGTTTTTTTCAACTTGTTCTCGAACTGTTTGAATGTAATTCATTTTATGATCCCAGCACTCTTGGCTTAAATCGACAGGGTATTCTTCAGGGTTTAAAGTTCGCATATATTCTTCCCAAAATAGAGAGAGACTCTGTTCATTATATTTTTGAATATCTAATATACTTGGTAGTTCATATGTTCTTTCACCGTTAACGAAAATGTCTTTATGCAGTTCACGGGCTTCAAAGTTTGTTACGAATTTACTTATATATGTGTGAACTGGATGGAACATTTTTAAGCGCTCTTCTTTTCCAGGTTCTTCAGAATCTAACGCAATATAATCGCCTTCTGCATGATCGTTTACCCGATTGATAATACGATAAATTCGTTTCAGTCCTGGAGTGGTAATTTTTTCAGGGTTAGATGAAATTTTAATCGTATCATTTAATTTTCCGTCAGTATCTTCAATCGCAACTAGTTTGTAAACAGCCCCCAATGCAGGTTGCTCAAAGGACGTAATTAATTTCGTCCCAACACCCCATACGTCAATTTTTGCTCCTTGAGATTTAAGGTGCATAATTGTGTATTCATCTAAATCGCTAGAAGCGATAATTTTTGTATTTGTAAACCCTGCTTCATCTAATAGTTTTCGTGCCTTTTTTGATAAATAAGCCATATCACCACTATCAAGACGTATGCCATAGAAATCAATACGATCCCCAAATTCTTTTGCAACACGAATCGCATTTGGAACACCAGATTTCAATGTGTCATATGTATCAACGAGAAAGACGCACTTTTTATGAGTTTCAGCGTATTTTTTAAACGCGACGTATTCATCGCGATATGCTTGAACGAAAGAGTGAGCGTGTGTGCCAGCTACAGGGATCCCAAAGCGTTTCCCAGCACGAACGTTGCTTGTAGAGGAGAAACCACCAATAAAGGCAGCACGTGTCCCCCAAAGGGCAGCATCGAACTCATGGGCACGTCTTGTGCCGAACTCTAAAAGCTCATCATTACTTGCAGCGTGTTTCATACGTGCTGCTTTTGTTGCAATTAATGTTTGGTAATTCACAATATTTAAGAGGGCAGTCTCAATAATTTGTGCTTCACCAAGTGGTGCATCAACACGTAATAAAGGCTCGTTATTAAATACAACTTCACCTTCTTGCATACTGCGAATCGTCCCAGTGAATTTCATATTTTGTAAATAATGAAGGAATTCTTCTTCAAATTGTAATTCTGCTAAATAAGCTATATCGCTTTCAGTAAAACTGAAATTTTCTATGTACTCTACAATTTTCTCAAGGCCAGCAAAAACAGCGTAACCGTTCTCAAATGGAAGCTTTCGAAAATATAAATCAAAAACAGAACGGCGATTATGAATACCATCTTTCCAATATGTATAAGCCATGTTGATTTGATATAGGTCTGTATGTAAGGCATAACTATCGTCTTTATAATGAGTCATCGCGAGAACACCTCCATAATTTGGTTATAGTATACCAATTTTTCACCATTCGTAGCAAAGAAGAGATATTGATGTGAAGTCAAGAGAGAAAAAAATGAAATTATGCATATTTTTTAGAAAATTTATATTTATCAATTTATATTTCTCCAGATTTTATGTATTATTAGAGTAATGGGGGTAATGAGAATGGAGGAGGACAATGCAACACACATTAGAAAAAATAGGCAAACAAGTCTTTTATAAACGGCTACAGCAAAAAATGACACAAGAAGAATTATGTCAGGGCATTTGTTCTGTCTCATACTTAAGTAAGATTGAAAATGGAAAGATTGAAGCATCAGAAGAAATTCTACAATTGCTCTGCACAAGACTAGAAATTGCTGTGACGGATTTGAGAGATGTAGAAGAAGATGTAAAGGGGAAGCTGGATGAATGGTTGAATGCACTAGTTCATTTGGACAAGCAACAAGTAGAACGTATATATGAAGAGTTGCAAGGTGAAATGAAGCATGTGTTGGATTTTGAAATTATAAATTATTATAAACTGCTGTATACACGTTATTTAATTATGAAAAGGGATATTTCTGCGCTCGAAGAAGAATTAGATAAGTTGAAGAAGGTATATAAAAAATATTCTCCATTTCAGAAGTTGTTATATATGTACAGTAGAGGATTATTGTGCTGTTTACAGTATAGATGGAAGGATGGGCTAGATTACTTATTAAAAACAGAAGTAATGGCCAAAGAACAGGGGTATCATGAAACAGGCTTGTATTATAATATAGCGCTTGCATATACTCATTTAGATATTCATCATCTTGCAATTCATTTTGTAAATATGGCATTAGAAGGATTTCGTAGTGAATATAAGTTTAGAAACATAATTAATTGCCAAATCCTTATTGCGGTAAGTTATACAGAAAAAGGTCAGTATGAAGAAGCTTTAAAAATGTATGAGAGTATATTGAGAGAGGCCACATCTTTTGCTGATAAGGATGTACTATTAGCTATTACTTTAAGTAATATGGGAAGTATCTATTATAAAAAAGGCAAATATCAGCAAGCGAAAAAATATTATTTAGATAGTCTACAACTTCAAAAACAAATAGATTTAAACTATTTAGATACAATATACGAAATGGCATTAGTATGCATTAAATTAGAAGAGTTGGAAGAGGCAAGGACATTAATTGATAAGGGAATTGATGCAGCAAAACAGGAAGAGAGATTTAATGCAAAATTATATTTGCTTTTAATGCTTAGATATAAATATTTTGAAGAAGCAAAAGATTATAAAGCATTTTTGGAAAATGAGGCTATCCCGTTGTATAAATCTGCAGGAAATAAAATAGAATTAAAGAAAGTATACGTTGAACTAGCAGAACATTTTTCCAGTTTATCGAGATTTGAAGAAAGTAATCGATACTATAGGTTAGTTATTGATTTAATGAATGATAATAAGGAGGAATAAAAATGAAAAAGATGGTATTTGGAGTATTGGCGTTTATAGTGACTCTTACAGTTGCTGGAGGAATACATCAATATAGCAGTAAACCTGATATTGTTGGTCAACAAGCTAAAACTGTTGAACAAGTTAATTTATAATCTCCCCCCCTTTCCAACCGGAAAGGGGTTTTTCAATATTTGTTCCTCAAAATTCTACAAAACTTGAGAAAAAAATTATTTGAATTTTTAGTATATTAATAGTGGAAACATAATGCTAATATGAAACTACTCTTTTTCAAAAAAATTTTTTATTAGGGGGAAGGTTCATGAAAAAGAAAAGTTTAGCGTTAGTGTTAGCGACAGGAATGGCAGTTACAACGTTTGGAGGGACAGGCTCTGCATTTGCGGATTCTAAAAATGTGCTCTCTACGAAGAAGTACAATGAGACAGTACAGTCACCTGAGTTTATTTCTGGTGATCTAACTGAAGCAACTGGCAAGAAAGCAGAATCTGTTGTGTTTGATTACTTAAACGCAGCAAAAGGTGATTACAAGCTAGGGGAAAAGAGTGCACAAGATTCTTTCAAAGTGAAACAAGTGAAGAAAGATGCTGTAACTGATTCAACAGTAGTACGTATGCAACAAGTTTACGAAGGAGTGCCTGTATGGGGTTCTACTCAAGTAGCTCACGTAAGTAAAGACGGTTCTTTAAAAGTATTGTCTGGAACAGTTGCACCTGATTTAGACAAAAAGGAAAAGTTGAAAAATAAAAATAAGATTGAAGGCGCAAAAGCAATTGAAATCGCGCAGCAAGATTTAGGGGTAACACCGAAATATGAAGTAGAACCAAAAGCGGACTTATATGTATATCAAAACGGTGAGGAAACAACATATGCATATGTTGTAAATCTAAACTTCTTAGATCCAAGCCCAGGAAACTACTACTATTTCATTGAGGCAGACAGCGGTAAAGTATTAAATAAGTTTAATACAATTGATCATGTGACGAATGATGATAAGTCACCAGTTAAGCAAGAGGCTCCTAAACAGGATGCGAAAGCTGTTGTAAAGCCTGTAACAGGAACGAATAAAGTAGGAACTGGTAAAGGTGTATTAGGAGATACGAAGTCGCTTAATACAACGTTATCTGGATCATCTTACTACTTACAAGATAATACACGCGGGGCAACGATTTTCACATATGATGCGAAAAACCGTTCAACATTACCAGGAACATTATGGGCAGATGCAGATAATGTTTTCAATGCAGCGTATGATGCAGCAGCAGTAGATGCTCATTACTATGCAGGTAAAACATATGATTACTATAAAGCTACGTTTAATAGAAATTCTATCAATGATGCAGGAGCGCCGTTAAAATCGACAGTTCATTACGGAAGTAATTATAACAATGCATTCTGGAACGGATCACAGATGGTATACGGAGATGGTGATGGTGTAACGTTTACTTCATTATCTGGTGGAATTGATGTAATTGGTCACGAGTTAACGCATGCTGTTACGGAAAATAGTTCAAATCTAATTTATCAAAATGAATCAGGGGCTTTAAATGAAGCGATTTCTGATATTTTTGGTACTTTAGTAGAATTCTATGATAACCGTAACCCGGATTGGGAGATTGGTGAAGATATTTACACACCTGGTAAAGCAGGAGACGCACTTCGCTCTATGAGTGATCCTACGAAGTATGGTGATCCAGACCATTATTCTAAGCGTTACACTGGTTCAAGTGATAACGGTGGTGTTCATACAAACAGCGGCATTATTAATAAACAAGCTTATTTATTAGCAAATGGTGGTACGCATTATGGTGTAACTGTAACTGGTATCGGGAAAGATAAATTAGGTGCGATTTACTACCGTGCAAATACACAGTATTTCACGCAATCTACTACATTTAGTCAAGCTCGTGCTGGTGCAGTACAAGCTGCTGCAGACTTATATGGTGCAAATTCTGCTGAAGTAGCAGCAGTTAAGCAATCATTTAGTGCTGTTGGTGTAAACTAAGGCTTTAAGGAAGAGCTAGTAATAAAATACCTCAAAAATAAAGAAGGAGCATAGGCTCCTTCTTTATTTTTTTCTCCATTTTTTCCACAAATAAAACAATCCAATAACGCCTGCGATTGTTACAACCCACTTCGCTTCATTTGTTCCGTTCATGACTTGGTATGCCGAATATACTTCAATCAATAAGGCCGGTATTTTACCTATTGTACTGGCAATACTGAAGGAGAGTAATGACATTTTCCCTAGAGCTGCAAATAAAGTCACGATACTTGATGGGATGAAAGGTATCAATCGAAACGATAGAACGAGTAGAAAGGCCTCTCTACCTTCTACATAAAGAAGACGCTCTACCTTTGGGTACTTATTTACTTTATCGTGAGTGAACTTTTGAAGGCCCAGGCGGTAAATATAAAACGAGATAATAGCCCCTAAGGCCTCACCTGCGATCGAAATGATTGTGCCATTTGTTACACCGAAGAGCTGTATATTAATGGCGGTTAAAAAGATGCTAGGAATAACACCTAAAAGACTAATGATGATGTTAATTAAGATACTAAGTGGAATTGCGATTGAATAGTATTCTGTTAAGAAATTTTGAATCGTTTCAGCCATTGTTTAAAATCCTTTATCTTTTTTTGCATTACACCATATTTCGATTGTATAGGCAAGGGAAAATTTACATAATGTAGAAAAACGTTGATAAGAAGGGGTATTGATACCTTATATGGGTATTAGGTATATAAAAATAGGGGTATTTTAAATCGTTTTGAAAAATAGTATAAAAACCTTTGTCTAAAAGAGTTTTATAATTATATTATTGGTGATTTTATTCGGGAAATAATTATAAAATATAGGGGGTATATATTATAAAAGGCGAAAAATAGAGGGTTGATGAAATTGCGCGGGTAAATATGGAAAAATAGATGAAAAAAATGAAAACTGATAGATTTTTTCGTTGTGAAATTGACTTTTAGTGAAGTTGCGATAATAATCATGGAAGAGGTGATATGATGAAACGAATAAGTAGTCTTTTCTTCAGTAGTTTATTGGCATTAGTGCTGATCTTAAGTGGATGTGCAGGAAAAGAACAAAAAACAGAGAAACAGACAGGTAATCAAGCTACATCGGTAGAAAAAATTAGTGATAATATTTTAGATGAAATGGAAGGACCACCTAAAAATGGTCATACGATTGAAAGACATGTAGGCAAGTCAGAAGAGGATTTGAAGAATCGCTTGAAGACAGATAAAGTGTCAGCCGCAAGTACATACTATGATAAAGAAACAGCGACGAAAGCTGTAAAAGATAGCTTGAAGCAACATGACAAGGAAATTCAAGATTGGTTAAAAAATTCTAAAGAGGCTCGTCTCGTAATAAATACAACTCATTCATTCCCTGTTGGAAAAACGGTAATAAAGAAAAATATGAGTGTAAAAGACAAGTTGGTAAAAACTGTTACTGTTTTAGCAAGAGATAAGTCAGGGGAATTAGGATTTAAGATTATTACTTCTTATCCATCTGATAAATAAGAAGGGGGAGTACATTATGTATACGACATTACAATACTTTCTTAAATCGTACTGTACGTTAAGTATTCATGAGGATGAAATAGTAAGCGTGATGGAAGAGTTTATTGAACAAGAAGACGAAGAAATTGTTTTGAAATTACGTGATGAATTAATAAATATGAAGAAAAAGAACGCGTGGGAAGAGGCGTGTGTATTAGCTGCGAAGCAAGGAAACCGTATGTGGTCTTTAGAAGAAACGAAAGATCATCTTGAAACTTTTTTACTATTACTGCAAAAGAAAAAGGCGTGATTTACTCACGCCTTTTTCTTTATGCTATTTGGTTGATATTATCTATTCTTTTGGAGCGCTTTTATATACGCTTTTTGAAATTTGTCCATTTGATATTACTTCCCCGTTTTGTGTTACTTTTTTATACGTAACCGCTGTGATTTTATCACTAGTCCTACTAATTACTTGAGAAGAAACTTCAACATTTTTACCAGTATTTGTACCGAAAATGCGTGTAGTAATACTACCTCCATTTGAAAATGCTTGAATATAAATATGATTGCCTGTATTATTTTTAAATTTTAAATCTGGACCATAATCTGCTACTGCTGCATCTTGCCCAAGTGGTAAATAATTTACTGGCATAGAATGATTGCTTCGAGAAACAATTCCTAAATCAGCCCTTAAAGCTGCGCTGTATAAAGTACTACTGACTTGGCAAACTCCTCCGCCTGCACTTTGTATTACTTTACCTTGTGAATATACTGCTGCAGATTTGTAACCATGTGCAGCATCAGTTACGCCAACGCGGCCGTTAAAACTAAATGTTTGATCAGGTGCCACAATAACCCCACTTAAAGTATTAGCTGACTTATTTACGTTAAATGATTGATTTCCGTTACGGCCAGCCATTGGAGTAGAATATTCAGCAATGACTTCTTTAATACCCATTTTCTGTATATCTTCTGTAGAGCGTTCTGGTTTTATGAATGTAACTGGTAATGTAACATCTGATTTACCAGTAGTAATAGCTTCGTTTGTTAAACTGTTTAGTTTTCCTTTATCAATTTTTTCTCCGTTTTGGCTTTGACTAACATTTACTGTTGAGCCTTCAATGCTTAATTCTGCATTAACAGGATTTTTTAATGTTTCATTATATTTATCTTTTATAAAGGTTTCATAAGCTGTTGCATTTAATTGTGGTGTTAATTTATAGTCACGTTTTAATTCACCGTTTTCAGCTTGCTTACGCATTTTGTAACGATTCATTACGTTTCCTTCTTGTTCTTTAAAGATTTTGTCAATAATATCTTTCTCTTTATAATTTACTCCTAAATCTTTCCATGTGTAAGTTTGTTTATCGTTTTGGAATATGTAGGTAAGGGATTTTTGATCTAATTCAGTTACCCTTTGATTAATAATTGCTTGAATATCTTTCTTATTTTTTCCATCGAGAGAAATACCTTCAAATGTAGTATTTGGTAATGCAGTAGTATCTAATTGATTATTTAATTTGGATACATATTGATATCCCCCAACACCGCCTACACAAAGTAATATGCCCCCAGCAATTGCAGAACCAATCAGTATTTTACTTAGCTTCATTTATTTCCCCCCAGAAATTTATGTATAAATATATGTATTACATTTTTTGTATAAAAATGATGAAAATAACATTATGTACGTACTAGTATACTATTATTTTCACTGCGTGTGTAATGTTTTCATAAAAAATGTTACATTGCTGTAATAATTGTCACTTCTTGTCACAATGTGTATGAAAAAAATGTTGAAAAATATAATAAAAAGGCTGTCTAGAAAGATCTAGCAGCCTTTTTATTATAATTTTTTATGTTCATTTTTATTCGTAACACCGAGATGTTTTTGAAGGGTAGTTGAAATAGTATCGACGCTTTTTTCATTTGGAACGTAATAATAAATACCACCTATATATTTATCTGTACCTTCTACTTGCATTTTTTCCATCTTTAAATTTGAATCCATTGAATTTTTTGTAATTGTCATCATATCATCAAAAGTTAAATTGGTTTTTAAGTCTTTATCGACAGCGTCTAGTAGGCCACCGATTTTATTAATGGAATTAAGAGATAGTGCCTTTTCAGCAATGGCCTCTAATACAAGCTGTTGTCGTTGGCCACGCATATAATCACTATCGATGTGACGAGTTCTAGCTAGTGCCAGTGCCTCTTCTCCATTTAAATGTTGACGTCCTTTTTTTAGATGAATTGCATCTGCTTCATCTTTACTATTTTGCTCTGTGAATTCAACTGGAACGTCCACAGTAATGCCACCAAGAGAATCAACAATTTTAATAAAGGATTTAAAATTGAATTTTACATAATAATCAACTGGAACATCTAAAAAGTTCTCTACCGTATCAATTGTGCTGTCTACACCACCGAATACGTGCGCATGTGTGATTTTATCGTATTTATCACGTGATTTAATGTAGACGCGTGAGTCACGTGGAATGCTTACAAGTTTAACGGATTTATCGTTTTTATTAATTGTTGCAAGTAATAACGCATCTGTTCGAGTTGCTTTTCCATAACCTTTTTCCCTAATATCACTTTCATCAACACCCATAATTAGTACGGAAATATTGTCGGTCATAGGTTTAACAGCTTTTTCACGTTTACTGGACTTATCTCCTCGACCTAGTTCAGCATAAGCATTATTTAAGACGGACTTTGCTTTACTGTATATATGGAAGGAGTAGCCTCCTGCTCCAAGTGCTACAATTAGTAATGGAATAAGAAGGAACCAAAGTAGGCGTTTTTTCTTTGAGCGTCCTTTTTTGGCTCGCGTATTGTTGTTCGTGTCGGATTTCATCATTTTTTCTCCTTTAAAACTATCAAAGTGTATACATTTAGAAGTGTATTCAAACACATAAAAAATATTTTACGCTAAATAAAAGCGATTGTACATGTATAAAAAATAGATGTCTTGATTATTTATCCCGTATTAACGAGCAGTAAAATGCCCACCTCAAAGTCCAGTGAATACAATGAAGTTAGGTGGGAGATAACTGCCCGTAAATACCCGATTGGTGAAGGCTAATAATCAGAGTGGGGATAGCCCCACTCTGATTAAAGTTTCACTTTATAAGACACCTATTCGTTATTGTATACAAAAGATAAGGATAAGAAAATGATAAAATTTTACCTAATTACAACATAATGCTTACGATAATTGCAGATAAAATACTAACGAGAGTAGCTCCATATAGTAATTTAAGGCCAAACCTCGCAACAACGTTTCCTTGTTCTTCGTTTAGTCCTTTTACCGCACCTGAAATAATACCAATGGAAGAAAAATTGGCAAAAGACACGAGGAAAACAGAAATAATACCAACTGTACGGGGAGAAAGGCTATTAGAAATTTTACTAAGGTCCATCATTGCGACAAATTCATTCGTTACAAGCTTCGTTGCCATAATGCTGCCAGCTGCTACAATTTCAGAACTTGGTACACCGATAAGGAATGCGATAGGTGCAAATACGTAGCCAATTAATTGTTGGAACGTAATACCGAATATAATGAGGAACAAGTCATTAATACAACTAATTAAGGCAACAAATCCGATGAGCATAGCGCCGACAACAATGGCTACACGAAAACCATCAAGAATGTATTCTCCAAGCATTTCAAAAAAGCTTTGTTTTTCACCTTTGATTTCTAAAATATCTTCGTCATCTTTAACGTCGTAAGGGTTAATGATGAGTACGATAATAAAACCGCTAAATAAATTGAGAACGAGTGCAGTTACTACATACTTAGGTTCAATCATTGTCATATAGGCACCTACGATAGACATAGATACGGTTGACATAGCGGAGGCACAAAGTGTATAAAGACGGTGTTTTGGGATTTGAGCTAATTGCTTTTTCACTGTAATAAAAACTTCTGATTGGCCGACAATGGCAGAGGCGATAGCGTTGTAAGATTCTAATTTTCCAAGACCATTTATTTTACTAAGAAAGTACCCGATCCAACGAATGAAAAATGGTAATATTTTGAAATGTTGTAATATACCAATTAAAACAGAAATAAAGACGATTGGTAATAATACAGTAAGGAAAAATGGCATTTCACCTTTATTTGCAAGACCACCAAATACGAAATTTATTCCATTAGCAGCATACTCGAGTAGCTTTGTAAACAAACTGGAAATGATTCTAATAAGTATGAGGCCGATTTCTGTATTTAATAGTAAATAGGTTAAAATTAACTGTATAATAAGCATGATAAAAATTGGTTTAAATTTAATATGCTTCTTATTATTGCTAGCAATATAAGCGAGCAAGAAAACAACAATTAATCCGACGAAAAAAGTAATGAATTTCATGGTAAGCCCCCTAAAAGAGATATTCTGCTATATATGTTTTTCATTTCAAGGGAGAATATGCATCTTTGGTAAAGAAAGGAATAGAGAGAGTATGAATATATGTAGAGTGCATCACGTTGCAATTATTTGTTCGAATTATGAGACGTCAAAGGATTTTTATACTAGAATATTAGGGTTTAAAGAAATGAATGAAGTATATAGAAAGGAACGAGATTCTTATAAATTAGATTTATGTGTAGGAGAAGAGTATCAAATCGAATTATTTTCATTTCCAAATCCGCCTGAGCGCAAAAGTTTTCCAGAAGCAGCCGGTCTTAGACATTTAGCATTTGCTGTTACAAATATAGAAGAAGCTGTGAAGCATTTAAATCAATGTGGTGTTGAGACCGAACCGATCCGTATTGATGAAATAACGGGGAAGAAATTCGTCTTTTTCCAAGACCCTGATGGTTTACCTTTAGAATTGTATGAGGTTTGAAAATTGGTGGATTTTATATAGAGTTGCTTTCCAATAATTGAAGAAACTAAAGTGAAACTTCTTTTTAAAAGGAGGTGTAACTTTAGCTAAGAAAGCTAAAGAGCATATGTGGATATTTTAAAATTATTGATGGTAGTCATTCTTATTGGGTTAACAGCATTTTTTGTGGCTGTTGAATTTGCAATTATTAAGGTACGTAGCAGTCGTATTGATCAACTCGTTAGCGAAAAAAGACGAGGTGCACTGGCCGCTAAAAAGGTAACTACAAATTTAGATGAATATTTATCGGCCTGTCAGCTAGGTATTACAATTACTGCTTTAGGGCTCGGGTGGTTAGGGGAACCAACCATTAAACATTTACTCGAGCCGTTGTTTTTAAAATTGCAATTCTCACCTACAATTTCCAGTACAGTTTCATTTATTATTGCCTTTGCAGTAATTACATTTTTACATGTTGTCATTGGGGAACTTGCTCCAAAGACATTTGCTATACAAAAAGCAGAACAAGTTAGCTTATTGTTATCTAAACCACTTATTTATTTTTACCGAGTTATGTATCCGTTTATTTGGGCTTTGAATGGTTCAGCGAGGGTTGTAACTGGTTTATTCGGATTACATCCAGCTTCTGAACATGAAGTAGCTCATTCAGAAGAAGAATTAAGGTTAATCTTATCTGAGAGCTATGAGAGCGGAGAGATTAACCAAAGGGAATTTAAATATGTAAATAATATTTTTGAATTTGATAATAGAGTAGCAAAAGAAATTATGGTACCTCGTACGGAAGTTGTAGGCTTATATGAGGACGAACCATTTGAAACACATATTAAAGTAATCGCGCAAGAAAAGTACACGAGATATCCTGTATTTGGTGAAGATAAAGATGAAATTATTGGGATGGTTAATGTAAAAGATTTATTTATTCGTTATATGGATGGTAGTCGGGACGAGGAGTGCTCGATTATGCCATATACAAGGCCAGTTATTGAAGTGCTAGAAAATATTCCAATTCATGATTTACTATTACAAATGCAAAGAAAACACATTCCATTAGCTGTATTGTATGATGAATATGGTGGTACAGCAGGGATTGTTACACTAGAAGATATTTTAGAAGAAATTGTTGGAGAAATTCGAGATGAATACGATGAAGATGAGAATCCACCTATAGAGCATGTAAGTGAAGGTTATAAAATCGTAGAGGGAAAAGTGCTTATTAGTGAAGTAAATGATTTGCTTGGCATACATTTAATTGCTGATGATGTAGATACAATTGGTGGCTGGATTATGGTACAAAAACAAATCGTTGCTGAAGGAGATGTTATTGAGAAATACGGTTTTTATTTTAAAGTCCTTGAAAAGGATATGCATCAAATTAAACGAGTGGAAATAAGGAAAGTAGAAGAATGATTTTCTATAAACTTTAATAAAAAGGATATGCAGAAAAATAAATGTTTGCGCTTTCAAAAAAGGTACTATATAGTGAAGGTGGATACTGAAAAATTCTTCTGAATGATACTCGTGTTTTTCGAGGGCGGATTTTTTGGATAAGGATTTAGAATGAAAAAGTATAGGTGATAAAAATGATAGCAACGAAGGATATACGTATAGAAAAAGATTTTTTAGGTGAAAAAGAAGTACCAAGTGCAGCTTATTATGGTGTACAAACATTACGTGCCGTAGAAAACTTCCCAATTACAGGATATCGCATTCATCCATCACTCATTACAGCAATGGCAATTGTGAAAAAAGCGGCGGCGCTTGCGAATATAGATACTGGTTACTTAGCTAAAGACATTGGACATGAAATTGCAGAAGCAGCGCAAGAAATTGTTGATGGAAAGTTTCATGATCAATTTATCGTAGACCCTATTCAAGGCGGAGCCGGAACTTCTATTAATATGAATACAAATGAAGTAATTGCGAATAGAGCGTTAGAACGTATGGGATATGAAAAAGGGGCGTATGCGAAAATTAGCCCAAACACTCATGTGAACATGGCCCAATCAACGAACGATGCGTTTCCGACAGGAATTCATATTGCAACTCTTATGATGTTAGAAAAGCTTCTTATTACAATGGAAGAACTTCATTCTGCTTTTCGTAAAAAAGCAAAAGAGTTTGATCACGTTATTAAAATGGGACGCACACATTTACAAGATGCAGTTCCAATTCGCCTTGGACAAGAATTTGAAGCGTATAGCCGAGTGCTTGCGCGTGATATAAAAAGAATTAAACAGTCTCGTCAACATTTATATGAAGTGAATATGGGGGCGACAGCTGTTGGTACAGGATTAAATGCAAATCCTACGTATATTGAACAGGTGGTAAAACATTTAAGAACGTTTAGTGGGTTCCCACTTGTTGGTGCAGAGCATTTAGTTGATGCAACGCAAAATACAGATGCATACACAGAAGTATCTGCAGCACTTAAAGTATGTATGATGAACATGTCTAAAATTGCAAACGATCTTCGTATTATGGCGTCTGGGCCACGTGTTGGGTTGGCTGAAATTCAATTGCCAGCACGTCAGCCGGGTTCATCGATTATGCCAGGTAAAGTAAATCCAGTTATGGCAGAAGTGATTAACCAAGTCGCATTCCAAGTAATCGGAAACGATCATACAATTTGCTTAGCATCAGAAGCAGGACAATTAGAGTTAAACGTAATGGAGCCTGTGCTTGTATTTAATTTAATTCAATCTATAAGTATTATGAATAATGGATTCCGTGTATTCCGTGAATATTGTATTGAAGGAATTACAGCAAATGAAGAATTGCTGAAGCAATATGTTGAGAAAAGTGTTGGAATTATTACAGCAGTTAATCCTCATATTGGTTATGAAGCAGCATCTCGTATTGCACGTGAAGCGATTGAAACAGGAAAATCTGTTAGGGAGTTATGTTTAGAGCATGGTGTACTGACAGAAGAGGAATTGGATATTATTTTAGATCCATTCGAAATGACTCACCCTGAAATTGCTGGAGCTTCTTTATTAAAAAATAAAGAAATGTAATGTGAAAAACACCGATCCATTTGGATCGGTGTTTTATTTTTAAAAGATATTAAATACAGCGTTTAATTGAAGTAAGCTAATAACAGCTAAGAAGATTAAACTGTATTTCATTGCTGTTTTAAATAGAGCAGATTCTTTACCAACTAGTCCAACTGCGGCACAAGCAACTGCTACAGATTGTGGTGAAACCATTTTTGCCATTGTACCACCTACTACGTTTAAGGCAACGAGTGTAGAAGGAACGATGTTTAACTGGTCTGCTGTTACTGCTTGAAGTGGTGCGAATAAAGAACCACTTGAAACTACTGAACCTGTAATGAATACGCCAATCCATCCTAAGATTGGAGAAAGAACTGGGAATGCATTACCAGTAGAAGAGAATGCAAGTCCAAGTGTAGATGACATACCAGAGTAGTTCTCTACGTAAGCTAAAGCGATAACGCTACAAATTGTATATACTGGAGCTTTTAATTCTTTCATTGTTTCAATCATTAATTCCTTAACCATTTTACCTTTTACGCGGTAAACGATAAGTGAAACGATAATTGCTAGTACAATCGCAGTAGTTGTAGAAGAGAATACATCAAATTTGAAAACAGCTGCGAAAGGTGTATCAGCTTTTGTAATTGGTGTAGTTTTCATAACAGCATTATGAAGACCAGGGAACTGAATGTTAAATACTAAGTTTGCTAACGCACCATCTGGAGCAAATAAAGCTTTAATCGGTTTTAAGTTAAAGATTGTTACAAATGCAGTTAAGAATACGAATGGAGACCAAGCATATAAAATTTGATTGAATGTATGTGATACTTTAGTTTCTTGTTTTTCTTCTTTAGTAGAAGATTTTGGTTGCCAAACACGTAAGAATAATGCAAGAGCAATCATACTTACAACGGCTGCGAAAATATTAGTAAGTTCTGCGCCTAAGAAGTAAGTTACAGCGAATTGAGTAATAGCGAAAGAAACACCACTTACAAGAATACCTTGCCAAGTTTCTTTAATACCTTTAATTCCATCGACCATTGAAACAAGTAAGAAAGGTAAGATAACACTAATGAAAGGTAAAATAAGAACAGTTTGACGACCAATAGTTAATGCGTCAAGTTGAGTTAATTGTGCTGGTACTGTAACTGGAATACCCATAGCACCCATAGCACCACCAGCAATATTAGCTACTAAACAAATACCTGCTGCTTTTAATGGATTAAAGCCCATACCTACAAGTAGTGCGGCTGTAATAGCAACTGGAACCCCTAGACCAGCTGCGCCTTCTAAGAAAGCACCGAAAGAATAAGCGATTAATAATACTTGTAAACGTTGATCATTTGTAATGCTTGAAATACTATCGCGAATAATATTGAATTGCTCTGTTTTAACAGTTAATTTGTAAAGGAAAATTGCAGCGATAACGATAGTACAAATTGGATAAAATCCAGATAAAACACCGAATCCGGCAGATGCTACAGCTACTGTTGCTGGCATTTTATAAACAAATATTGCAAGGATAATAGCGACAATCACACTATAAAGACCAGCCATGTAACTTTTCATTTTGAATCCCATTAAACAAATGATGAAACAAAAGATTGGAAGTGCTGCGATTAGTGCAGATAACCAAATATTGTTTAACGGGTCATAAATTTGTGTCCAAGTACTCATAATAATGACAACTCCTATCTATTATATGTGAAGAAATTCACATTATTTGTGAAACAATTCACAATCAACTTACATGCTTAGTATATTCTCCTTCAACACTATTGTCAACGTAAAAAAGTATAATTATTCCATAATAGTGTTAAAAGAAAAGCTTTGTTCATAAAGTAGACAAAAAACACACTCAAATGAATTTAAGTGCGCTGTATAAACTATGTGCATATTATTTTGCTTATTCAGATGGCATGTTCCTTATAGGCGTATATTAGATGAAGTCTTTTATATTAAGTATAAAGTTTGATATATGCAATTATCTGTCCTGTTTGATCTAGTGGGGGGAACGGTGAGTGGATTTAATAGGAAGTTTTGCACAACAATCCAACCGCTTGCAATACGAATAAAAAATAAGAAACAAATTTTTAATATCACATCATCTCTTTTTACTGAAAATTCCTTTTAGCGTAACAAAGAGGTTAATTATAGTTCAACTACATTACGATAGGTTATCAATTATAGACGGTATTTTACAATACCGTTACTGTGCATTTCAATGAGGTGAAAATATAACAAAAAGCCTGATAAAACAACGTTTGCAAGCAAAGTATTCGTAGGCCATTATTTTGCTTTTTCGTTATATCATATAGTATAATATTCAAAATCAGCAAGGATTTTTTCCTGAATTTTTGCTGATAAAGATGGAAAAATTTTTCGGCTTTATAGGTTGATAAAGTTATGTCGTAACAGGAAATATAAGAACAGATATATAAATAAATAAAAAGAACATAAAAACGCAAATAAAAACGAAAATGAGGGGAACTTTATGAGCCAAAATCAATTCGAATGTCGTATTTCAGAAGAAGATGTACAAATGTTAAGAGCGTTAGCTCACCCACTTCGTCTACGTCTAGTAATGGAACTTATGCAAAGAGGAACATGTAATGTAACACAGCTACAGGAAGTATTAGAAATTCCACAATCAACTGTTTCACAACATTTAACGAAGTTAAAGCAAAATAAAGTAGTACGCTTTGAAAGACGAGGATTAGAAGTGTATTATCAAATCCATAATGATAAAGTAAGTGCAGTAGTAAAAACATTATTTTCTTAAAATTTGAATATTATGGAAAAAGACGTGTAGAATATACGTCTTTTTTTATTTGTCAGAAAGGTAGCGAGAGAGTAAATATTAGCATGTTAGGAAGAAATGACTATCAATCAATATGCTGCCTTACGGAATATATTCTAAAAGGAAAAGAAAAAATAAAAAGGAGTATAGTAAGCAAAAGGAGGGATAGTAGTATGGATGTGAAACGTGTGAAACAAATCTTATCTTCTTCAAGTAGAATTGACGTTACATATGAGGGCGTACCAGTATGGATTGAGAGCTGTGATGAGCAGAAGGGGAGTGCTCAAGTGTATGATGTATCTAATCCTGGTGAGAGCGTTCATGTGGACGTGACAGCTTTAGAGGAGAAGTAATAAAAAAGACGCTTCTAATTTTAGAAGCGTCTTTTTGTTATTCCATCATATGTGCAATTTTCTTAGAGAACATAAGAAGTACTAATCCCAGTACAATTACGATAATACCGATGCTTGCGAATACTTCTAAATATCCTAAAGATTGAGTGAAAGCGGCTAATTGTCCTGCTAATAAGTTTGCGAAGCCAGTACCAGCTAACCATACACCCATTAATAATGATGCTAATTTAACAGGAGCAATTGCACTTACCATAGATAATCCGATTGGTGATAAGAATAACTCACCGATTGTGTGGAACATGTAAGTGAATACAATGAATAGTAAGTTTGCTTTCATTGTAATGTTACCTTCATCGCTACCAGTTTTTAAAACAGCTAAAGTTAGAACTAAATATCCAATCCCTAGTAAAATCATGCCTAATGCCATTTTTGTTGGGATTTTCAAATCGCCATTTTTTGTTTTTGAAAGCTTAATCCATAACGCAGAAACAGGTAATGCTAGTAAGATAATGAATAGTGGGTTTACAGATTGGAACCAAGGTGTTGGAATTGTAAATCCACCAATTGTACGATCTACGAACTTATCTGTGTAAAGTGTTAAAGAACTACCAGCTTGCTCAAATCCTGCCCAGAAGAATACTACGAAACAAGTTAAAATTAAAATTGCAGCAGTACGTTTTTTCTCTTGTGTTGTTAAAGGTTTTTTCTCAATTGCTTTTGCATTTTTTTCTTTAGATTGTTTACCTACAACAGTTGTTCCGATAGACCCTAAGTAACGAGGTGCTAAGAAATTAAAGGCAAGCTGCCCAATAATCATACCGATACAAGCTGTTAAGAAACCGTATCTATAATCTGCGAAGTAACCGCAAATGAATGGAGCGATAAGAGCTCCTAAGTTAATCCCCATGTAGAAGATAGTGAAGGCACTATCACGACGAGAATCGTTTTCGCTATATAATTGACCTAATAAAGTCGAAATATTTGGTTTGAAGAATCCGTTACCAATAACTAATAATCCTAATCCTAAGAAAAGTCCAGTTTTTGTGTTCATTGAGAATAATACAAAGTTACCAATTGCCATGATGATACCACCAATAGTAATGGCATGTCGCTTCGTAATGAAATGGTCAGTTAACCAACCACCAATAATAGGTGTGAAGTATACTAACATTGTGAAAATACCGTAAATTTGAACTGCAACTGCTTTATCAAATCCTAAACCGCCGCTTACTAAGCTCGTTGTTAAATAAAGAACTAATAAGCCACGCATTCCGTAATAACTAAATCTTTCCCACGCCTCTGTAAAGAACAACAAGTATAACCCTGGTGGATGTTTTTTTGGTGATTGTTGCTCTCCAGCTTTGTCTAATTTTAAAGCTGCATCCATTTTTGTTTCCCCCTAATCCTGTATAACGGATATTTATGTAATCATTTTAATTTACAAAATATTTAGAAGTCAATAGAATTATATGGAAATAGAAAGAAAATTTCTAAAAAAGTTCTATTTTTCTTCGACCGTTACTGTATTTTGCCCTGAAAACGAGATGATAAGCGTTTTCAAATGTAATAATTGAATTCTAAAAGAAAATAAAATAGTGATTAATCAGAAAATTTAGATTAAAACATTTATTCTGATATAAAGAAAATATATTCTATTTACTTTCTCAATATAACATATTGGGAATAAAAATACAAAACGAAATAATGTGACATTTAAGTGAATTGAAAAATAACCAGCTCCACAGAAGGGAGCTGGTTAAGGAAATATTATTTAACAAAGCGTTTTTCGATGTCATCTAATAGTAGGTTAGCGGCCATTACGCCACCAGCTGTATTCCAAATAACGTCATCAACTTTGTATGCTTTACCATTTTTTACTGCATTTAAATTTTTAAATAGAGGATCGTTTATATACTCTTTTTCTAGTTCAGACCCTTTTTTCTCATTTCCTTTATCGAATGTGAAGTAGAATAATACGTCACCATCCATAGCAGAAATACGCTCTTTAGATACGTTACGCTCTGCAAAATCATCTTTATTTTGATCTCCAGGACGTTTAAATCCAAGTTCTTTTAAAATAACACCAGAGAATGTATCGCCATGATAAATACGAACATCACCAGGCATGAAACGAACCATAGAGATTTCTTGGTTTACTTTATCGCCAAGTTTGCCTTTTAAATCTTTTATACGTGATTCGTAATCAGCTACAACTTTTTGACCTTCTTTTTCTTTATTTAATGCTTTTGCATAAAATTTGAAGTTATCTTTCCATTCACCACGTAATGTTTCTGAGAACACAGTAGGTGCAATTGCTTTTAGTTGTTCGTACACTTTTTCGTGGCGCATTTTATTACCGATAATTAAGTCTGGTTTTAAAGAAGCAATTGTTTCAACGTTAACTTGTCCTTCATCACCAACAACTTTTACATTTTTCATTTTATCCTTAATATGTGGATACCATGGGTCACCAGTCCAAGACTTTACAGCACCAACTGGTTTCACACCTAATTCAAGTAAAGCTTCAGTTCCTTCATTTGTTAAGATAACTACACGTTTTGGATTAGCAGGAACTTCTGTTTTACCCATTGCATGTTCTACAGTAACCACTTCTTTTTTATTATCTTCTTTTGTAGATTCTTCTTTGTTATTTGATTTTCCACAAGCGCTTAAAAGCATTGAAAATGCTAGTAAAAATACAAATACTGTAAACGATTTCTTCCGCATGAAATTCATTATGTACCCCCTACATGTTGAGAATATTTTTCAATAGCAAGCATGATATTAAGCCTTTATCTTTTGATTGTCAATACATATGGGTGAAAATAATTCTCATTTCCGTTGACAATGAGAATTAAGTTGAAATACACTAACAACGTATCATTATACATTGAAGGGGAAACGCTGCATGTTATTAAAAACAAATCGAGCAAAATGGATTGGATTATTTGTTGGAATCATTGCAGTCGTTATTTGTATTTGGGGAAGTATTATTTTCGGATATACAAATACGAGTTGGAAACTAGCATTGGATGCTTTTTTCCATTTTAACGGTTCCAATGAACATATTATTATTCAAAATGTACGTCTGCCTAGGGCGTTAATTGCAGCTAGTGTTGGTGCTAGTTTAGCCATTGCTGGTTGTCTTATGCAAACTTTAACTAAGAATCCACTTGCTTCTCCAGATTTTATTGGATTAAATTCAGGTGCTGCGTTCTTTATAGTTGTAGCAATTGTAATCTTTTCAGTAACATCATTATCAGCTTTCACATGGATTGCCTTTTTAGGAGCGGCGGTTGCAGCTGTACTTGTATTTGCTTCTAGTTCTTTAGGAAAAGAAGGGACTACTCCTCTTAAGTTAACGTTAGCAGGGGTCGCAATTAGTGCATTATTTTCATCATTAACACAAGGATTACTTGTGTTAAATGAAAAAGCACTTGAAGAGGTATTATTTTGGCTTGCTGGATCTGTGCAAGGGAGAAAATTAGAAATTTTACAATCTGTATTCCCATATTTATTAATAGGATGGATTGCATCTCTTATGATGGCAGGGAAAGTAAATACATTAATGATGGGGGAAGACGTTGCAAAAGGACTTGGACAACGAACGATTTTAATGAAATCATTCGTACTACTTATTATTGTCCTGTTGTCTGGTGGTTCAGTTGCGGTCGCAGGTCCAATTGGATTTATTGGTATTGTTACCCCGCATTTTGCCAGATTTCTAGTTGGAGTAGATCATAGGTGGAGAGTACCGTATAGCGGTTTATTAGGTGCAATACTATTAATCTTAGCTGATATAGCAGCAAGATATGTCATTATGCCACAAGAAGTACCAGTAGGAGTTATGACAGCATTTATTGGAGCTCCATTCTTTATTTATATTGCACGTAAGAGAGGGCTTAGCAAATGAAGAAGTATATTCCATTTCGTATAGGGAAAGGCGGGCCCTCGTTTTTAATGTATAAACGAGCTTGTCTCGTCTTATTTAGTTTATTAGTTGTTTTAATAGGATTATTTTTTGCGAGTGCAGGTATGGGAGACATGAAAATTGCTCCTTATGATGTATGGCAAGCGATCACTGGAAATGGCGATGCGATGTCTAACATGGTTGTAAATAAGTTTCGTATGCCGCGTATTTTAATTGCCATCCTTGTAGGAATTGCGCTTGCTGTAGCAGGATGTATTTTACAAGGTCTCGTTCGAAATCCACTTGCTTCTCCGGATATCATCGGGATTACGGGTGGGGCAAGTGTTGCAGTTGTATTGTTTTTAGCTATATTTAGTGATAAAAATAATGCGCTAACTGTAAGCATTCATTATATGCCGTTAGCAGCCTTTGTTGGGGCAACGATTGTGGCGCTTTTTGTATATTTATTTGCATGGAGAAATGACGGGTTATCGCCGATTAGTCTTGTTTTAATTGGTGTGGGGTTTTGGGCATTAACGAAAGCGGCAACGACTTTGTTTATGTTGTTAGCACCAATTTATCAAGCGAGTCAAGCGAATGTATGGATTACAGGTACTGTTTATGGTTCTTCATGGCAAAACGTTATGGTGCTTGCACCGTGGGTTCTCATTTTAACGGTAATATCATTTATAGCTGCTAGACATTTAAATGCGCAAGAGCTAGGGGATGATATTGCGGTAGGACTTGGTGTTCCTTTAACGAAGTCACGCGTATTCATGTTATTACTTAGTACGGCTTTAATTGGGGGAGCAGTTGCCTTCGCCGGAGGAATTGGATTTGTCGGTTTAATGGCACCTCATATTTCACGAAGGCTAGTTGGTTCTTTATACGGTGCATTACTCCCAGTTGCAGCTATTGTCGGTGCAATTCTAGTACTTGCTGCAGATTTAATTGGGCGTACAGTTTTCACACCACTTGAAATTCCAGCAGGGGTATTTACATCAGCAATTGGTGCACCTTATTTTATTTATTTACTTTATAAAAGTCGGAATTCATAAAGGGAGATGAATATGCAAAAAGCATTGGAGACGAAATGTTTGACGTTGTCTTATGGTGAAACAATTATTATTGATGAGTTGAATTTAGAAATTCCAAAAGGTGAAATTACAATCTTTATCGGTTCCAACGGTTGCGGGAAATCAACTTTATTACGTTCACTAGCTAGATTATTAAAGCCAACAACTGGTGACATTTTGTTAGATAATCAAGCTATTCAAAGTATGCAAACGAAGCAAATTGCTCGTCAAATGGCAATTTTACCGCAAGGACCGCAAGCACCTGAAGGGCTTACAGTATTGCAACTTGTAAAACAAGGACGCTATCCATATCAAACATGGCTGAAACAGTGGTCAGAAAAAGATGAGGAAATGGTACAGAAGGCACTTGCAGCAACAGGTATGACAGAATTTGCTGAGCGTGATGTGCATGCTCTTTCAGGTGGACAACGACAACGTGCTTGGATTGCAATGACGCTTGCACAAGATACAGATATTATTTTACTGGATGAGCCTACTACATATTTAGATATGACTCACCAAATTGAAGTGCTAGATTTATTATTCGAATTAAATGAAACAGAACAAAGAACAATTGTTATGGTATTACACGATTTAAATTTAGCATGTCGCTATGCAGATAACATTGTAGCCATTCAAGATAAACAAATATATGCACAAGGTAAACCTGAAGAAGTGGTAGATGAGAAACTAGTACGTGATGTATTCCGAATGGAGTGTCAAATTAGTACGGATCCGTTGTTTGGAACACCGCTTTGTATACCTCACGGAAGAGGAAGATGTGTAGTTAAAGAAGTTGCTCAGGCAATGAGATAAAAAAACGATGAGTGATTCATCGTTTTTTTTATTTGGTACAAGAAAATAAGAGGAAGAGAGGAATACGTAAGCGACGTTTATAATCTGCTTCATTTTGAAAATAGGTTGGATTTGGTGTAGCTTCTTTTAATGATGTAATGGTAAATCCGGCTTGCTGTAATAATGTGAAATAATCTTCCGTTGTACGATGATATTTAATAACTTCTTGGTCAATCCATGGTTCAACCCGTTTGCCTAGTTTAAAGTAATCATCGACGAGCCAACTCGTTCTTTTACCACTTGTTTGTAAGCTTTCAAACGAAGAAGTAATAACGGGATGTTGAACGCTAAAGGTAAAGGTGCCATTTGTTTTTAAAGTTTGAAATACATTTTGAAAAATGGTATCAAGATGTTCAATATAATGTAAGGCGAGTCTAGATGTTACTAAATCAAAAGTGGAAGAGGGGTAGGTATAATCTTTGAGGTTTAAAAAATGAACAGATCCATTTTTATTTTCTAGTTGTTTTTTAGCTTTTTCATACATAAGTTCGGAGCCTTCAATGCCGGTGTAAGAGTAGCATCCCTTTTCTAATAATTCCGCGCCAAACTTAGCATCACCACAGCCTAAATCGAGAATTTGTTTTCCTCGTACATGACCAATGAGCTGAAAGAATACTGGTTTTTCAATGGATTCATTTGGGCTATTTTCTCGGTATCTTCGTTTCATATATTGTTTGAAAAATGCTGTGTTATTGTATACATCAGATTCTGTAAATGCCATGTTTGAAACCTCCCGAAATATTTTTTTAATTCTATCAAATATGAAAAGTAAATGATAGATTTATTGTAATGAATCATATATAATCTAGAAATGTAAGCGGTTACTTTAAACTATTTTTCTATAATAAATTCTGAAAACGTGTTAAGCTAGTAGAGGGATTATTAGAACTATTAAGACAATAATCCGCTTACATGAACGATGGGAGGCTTCACGATGTCTAGTAAAACACTTGCGAAATTTTTAGAAGAAAACTTAGAGGATTTAAAATCAAAGGGGCTTTATAACGTAATTGATCCGCTTGAGAGTTCAAATGGACCGATCATTACAATTGGCGGAAAAGAATATATTAACTTATCTTCAAACAACTATCTTGGATTAGCAACAGATAGCCGTTTGCAAGAAGCAGCAATTGGTGCTATTCATAAGTACGGTGTTGGAGCAGGGGCTGTTCGTACAATTAACGGTACTTTAGATTTGCATATTAAGTTAGAAGAAACAATTGCAAAGTTTAAACATACAGAAGCAGCAATTGCTTATCAATCAGGATTTAACTGTAATATGGCAGCGATTTCAGCTGTTATGGATAAAAATGATGCAATTCTTTCAGACGAATTAAACCATGCTTCTATTATTGATGGTAGTCGTCTATCAAAAGCAAAAATTATTGTTTATAAACATTCGGATATGGAAGATTTACGCCAAAAAGCAATTGCGGCGAAAGAATCAGGTCTTTACAATAAATTAATGGTAATTACAGACGGTGTCTTTTCAATGGATGGAGATGTTGCAAAACTACCAGAAATTGTTGAGATTGCAGAAGAGTTAGATTTAATGACATACGTAGATGATGCACACGGTTCAGGTGTACTTGGAAAAGGTGCAGGAACTGTAAAGCACTTCGGTCTTTCTGATAAAGTTGATTTCCAAATTGGTACATTATCAAAAGCAATTGGGGTAATTGGTGGATATGTAGCAGGGAAACAAAATTTAATTGACTGGTTAAAAGTTCGTTCACGTCCATTCTTATTCTCTACAGCATTAACACCAGCTGATGCAGCAGCTTGCATGAGATCAATTGAAATCTTAATGGAAAGCACAGAGTTACACGATCGCTTATGGGAAAATGGTCGCTACTTAAAACAAGGATTAAAAGAACTTGGCTTTAACATTGGGGAAAGTGAAACGCCAATTACACCTTGTATCATTGGGGATGAGGTATTAACACAAGAATTTAGTAAACGTCTAAATGAAGAAGGTGTATACGCAAAATCTATCGTGTTCCCAACTGTAGCAAAAGGAACAGGGCGCGTTCGTAATATGCCTACAGCAGCTCATACGAAAGAAATGTTAGATGAAGCAATTCTTAAGTATGAAAAAGCAGGAAAAGA
This sequence comes from Bacillus sp. FSL R9-9497, assembly GCF_038005805.1. NCBI lineage: Bacteria > Bacillati > Bacillota > Bacilli > Caryophanales > Bacillaceae > Bacillus > Bacillus sp. FSL R9-9497. The sequence continues at coordinate 614,600 of NZ_JBBOTY010000001.1, forward strand.
AATGGGCATCATTTAAGTAACGACATCTTTTGAATAGCTTGCAAATGAGGAGTGGGGAAAATGAAAAAAATTCTAGTAACCGGTTCTTTAGGGCAAATTGGTTCTGAACTAGTAATGAAACTTCGTGATGTATACGGCGCATCAAATGTTATTGCAACAGATATTCGTGAAACAGATAGTGAAGTAGTAACGTCTGGTCCATTTGAAACGTTAGATGTAACAGATGGACAAAAACTACATGATATCACAAAGCGTAATGAAGTAGATACAATTATTCATTTAGCAGCTTTACTTTCAGCAACAGCAGAAAAAAATCCGTTATTTGCATGGAACTTAAATATGGGCGGACTTGTAAATGCATTAGAAGCAGCTCGTGAATTAAACTGTAAATTCTTCACGCCAAGTTCTATCGGCGCATTCGGTCCATCGACGCCAAAAGATAATACACCGCAAGATACAATTCAGCGTCCTACTACGATGTACGGGGTAAACAAAGTGGCAGGAGAATTACTATGTGATTATTATCATCAAAAATTTGGTGTAGATACGCGCGGTGTCCGTTTCCCAGGTTTAATTTCTTACGTAGCTCCTCCAGGAGGCGGAACAACTGATTATGCAGTTGAAATTTATTATGAGGCGATTAAAAAAGGTGCATACACCTCATACATTGCTGAAGGAACGTACATGGACATGATGTATATGCCTGATGCTTTACAAGCGATCATTTCATTAATGGAAGCTGATCCAAGTAAGCTAGTGCATAGAAATGCATTTAACATTACAGCAATGAGCTTCGAGCCAGAGCAAATTGCAGCGTCAATTCGTAAACACATTCCGACGTTTACAATGGATTACGCAGTAGATTCAGCTCGTCAAACAATCGCTGATAGCTGGCCAAACTCTATTGACGCAACTGCAGCAATGAAAGAGTGGGGCTTTAAAGCAGAATACGATTTAGACAAAATGACAACTGACATGCTGGCTAAGTTAAAAAAAAAGCTCGCAGCTGAGTTAGTGATGAATTAATAGGAAGAGTCGATTCTTAGGAATCGGCTCTTCATTATTTTTGGGAGGAGAGAAGTCTTATGCAAAGAGTTGATGTCGTATACGCACTAATACATGACGAGGAAATAGATAAAATATTAATGGTACATAATACAGAACAAAACGTTTGGTCATTGCCAGGTGGGGCTGTGGAAAAAGGTGAAATATTAGAGGAAGCACTAATAAGAGAAGTGAAAGAAGAGACAGGTTTAACTGCTACGTTAGGTGGACTTGTTGCGATCAATGAAAAATTCTTTGAAGAATCAGGGAATCATGCACTGTTTTTTACATTCCGAGCGAATGTAGTAAAAGGGGAACTTATTGCGGAAGATGAAGGTGAAATTTCTGCAATAGAGTGGGTAGATCGAACAATTGCGAATGAGCGCTTCCCATACTATGACGGAGGATTTGAATCTTTATTAGAAGTAGCCATTCCATACAAGTTTCAACCAGAAACAAAGTAATTGAACGAAAAAACAGGAGCCACAAGGCTCCTGTTTTCTATTCAATCGTCTTCAGTAATAGTTTTTTCAGCAATGGTTTAATCTTCAATCGTAAATCTTCAGCATGATTTGCAACTAAGAAGTGATGGTTATAAATGTTTTTCATCAATTGATAAGTTGCTTCTTTCGCTTCGCCTTCTTCGATGAAGATACCGATTACTTCCATACCACTTTTACGCGCGAGTTTAACAGCTTCATGCGTATCTAAAATTCCGTCTTGTTGATAGTCTAGCGCAGAAGGCTCACCGTCTGTGAAGACTAGTAAGAATTTATGTTTCTCAGGTCTTTTGGCAAGTTTTTCAGAAACGATACGAATAATATATCCGTCGCGGTTATCTTCTTCTTCACGAAGTTGCATAATTTCTGGACCAACGTTTGGTAACGTTGAGTTTTTATAATTTACAACTTCATGAATAACGTTCGGCTTATCTTCAGGTTTAGCGCTAGAGGCATCTTCCCAAAATCCGCTAATAGCGTGCGGGATTTTTAAAGACTTTAAAGCTTCATGGAATAGTACAACACTCTTCTTCGTTTCTTCCATTTTGTTATACATAGAACCAGAACAGTCAACTAACAGTTGGAATGCAACATCGAGTTCTTGTGACTCTTGTCCTTTTTTATAAAACATACGTGGTTGTTTTTCGGTATAAATACGAAGGAATTTCTTACGAAGTCTTCCGTAATATTTATCACTATTCGCATTCGTTTTATTTTCAATCGTTTTTTCGATAATTTTCTTTAATTCTTTTACATCTTTATTGACGACTGATTTGATAGCTTGGTAATCTTTTTTCTCATCTGAGTTTGCTTTGCGAGCTTCTTTAAATGTATGAGAAGCACCTACATTATACTTACCGTATGCACCGTCGTGCTGGCTAGAAGCGTGTGAAGCCCTTGCTTCTTCTGTATCAGCGCCATCAAAGTTGGATTGTGTACTTTTTTGAGAAGTACCTTGTACAGAACCAAGTGCTTGGTCGCCATCTTCTGATTCGCGAGCAGTATCGCCCATCATGTTTGTTTTTGTTCCGCTTTCTAATTCAAAGCGTAAAAAGTTCTCGTTTTCGTTATTTTTATTTTCACGATGCCATGTGGAGAAACTTTCATCCATTTTGTTTTTATTTTCATCGTCATCTATAAGCTGCGTATCATCATTTGCTAAATCTTCGACGCGACAGTTCTTTTCGTCTGCAAGGACAGATAAGTAAAGTGGAGCATGTCCGAAATAGTTGTTAAGCATATCACTTTCAAGAAGCGCCTCTAAGCGATAGCGAATTTTCTCAACGATATACATAATATCTTCTGTATTACGTGCTTGGAATGTTTCATGTAAAATCGCTTCAATTTGCTCAAAATATTCATTATTAAACATTTCATATTTATCGCTCGTTAATGAAAGATAGCATAGGCAAAATAGACGATCACCGTGATAATTACGAACGCGGTTTATTTCATTTTGAGAGCCGAAATAGTTGCGGTACATTTCTTTTCGACGTTTAAAAACATGCTTCGTGCCAGGACGTAAGTTCTTTACGATTTCCTCAACGCGTAAATCTTCTAATAGAACAAATAATTGTGTTAAAAACTTTTTTAGGGGCGATTCTTGCAATTCAATCGCATAAGAACGAATTAAAGTCATGTCCGAGTAATGTTTATTACCAAGTGCTTTTAAGAAGACTTCGCTTTTTAATCCGATTACTGTATCTTCTTCTTTTCGATCATCCCAAAAGTGACTAATGACAACTTTCTTTTCAATTTCGTCGTAGTATGCTTTATAGCCATATTCAAGATAGGCATCGTCTTCTTTTAGAAGGGCATACATTAAGTTTTCCATTTGTAGAAACAGCGACGCATCAATTTTTTTGTCACTAAAAATTTGTCTCATAAATTATCCCTCAAAGAAATAACTTTCTGCTAATTCACGGACAGTCATTTGTTCTGTTTCATCATTAAGTTTTGCAATTATGCTTCGTTCAATCGCTCGCATAATAGGAATATATACACCTAAATCACATGCGTCGATAATACCACGAATACTTGCTGCTTCTTCACTTACACGTCCATCGCGAGCTAAAGGCATAAGGTCGCTTGCAAATGCAACAAACTTTTCAATTGTTGCAACATCATTTAATTTTGATTCTGCTAATAATAGTTCTTTTAATGTGTCACCTTGAATGTAAGGAACTTCAATAATAACGAAACGGTTTTTTAACGCTTCATTTAGTTCACTTGTTCCAACGTAACCTTCGTTAATCGCAGCAATTACACGGTATTCGTCATCACCGTATACAACCTCTTGTGTAAATGGGTTTGTAATCATTTTACGGTAATCTAATGCGCCGTGAAGTAGCGGTAAAGTTTCAGGTTTTGCCATATTGATTTCGTCAATATATAGGAAGTGACCGTTCTTCATTGCTTTCATAAGAGGACCGTTAACGAATGAAACTTCAGATGCACCATCTTTCGTTTGTAGTGTGTTGTATCCTAAAATACCCTCTACATCTAAGTCGACAGAGCAGTTAATGCTATGCATTGGTTTTTGGAATAAAGAAGAAAGAGTTTCCGCTAGTACTGTTTTACCACTACCAGTCGGTCCTTTTAATAGAATGTTCTTGCCAAGAAGAAGTGCTGTAATCGCATCTTCAATAATGCTATTATCAGACGCTTTATATATTTTCGTTCCGATTAAATGTGCATTTTCACCAGCTTCTTGTTTATTCTTTTCATGAATCGTAGAAAGCTGTTGTTTTAAATCAGCATGTATATGAAATTGTTCTAACATGTATTTCCCACCTAACATTATTTTCATAAAGTAATACATCTTATGATAACTTGTTTTAATATGGTATGCAAAGAAAAGGAAGGAGGATAAAGGGAAAAGAAAAAGCAATCAAGATAAAGTTGATTGCCTACAGTAAAGGAGAAATGAGCCTCATGAAAGACTCCAATATGCGTTTTTTTATACTTCTTTTTTGGAAAGAGTTCCATTTAATTTCAGTTGAATGTTTAAAATCTTCTTCGAAATCACATTTAATATCGTGAACTGTTTTTGATTCATAAAGTACGCTAATAATTTCGTAATTCAATTCAAAGCTACGTACATCCATGTTCGCTGTTCCGATAGTTGCAATTGTATCATCAACGAGTACAATTTTTGCATGCATAAAACCATCTTTATAACTGTAAATAGAAGCACCAGCTTTTAAAAGCGGAGTGAAATAGGATTGAGATGCTTGATCGCTAATGATGCTATCACTTTTACCTGGATATAAAATCCGTACATCTATTCCGGCAATTGCACTTAAGCGTAATAATGTTAAAGTTTCTTGATCTGGAATAAAGTAAGGGGTAGCGATCCAAATGGATTTTTTTGCAGAGCCCATAACAGCTAATAATGTATTACGAATACTTTTATCATCGGAGCTTGGTCCGCTTGCTACGATTTGAACAGCACCTTCTGCATTTGAAATTTCTTTACCTGGGAAGTATTGTCTATTCATGAATTGATCCCAGGAATAGGTATTTAAACCACTAGAGGCATAGAGCCAGTCTTCTAGAAAGATTGCTTGTAATTTATATAATGCTTTTCCTTCTATTTTTAAATGACTATCACGCCAAACGGGAAATTTCTTTGAACGGCCAAGATATTCATCACCGACGTTGAGTCCTCCGGTAAAACCAATTTCTCCATCTACAATAACGATTTTTCGATGGTTACGATAATTGACAGTTTCAAGTAACCAAGCTGAAAAAATAGGGTCAAATTCTACAATTTCAATCCCAGCTTCTTTCATAGGTTGCAAAAATCGTCTTCTTAACGTATTACTTCCAAGGCCATCATAAAGGAAGCGTACAATAACACCATCTTTTGCTTTTTGTATTAAAGCATCTCGAACTTTTGTACCAATTTCATCAGATTTATAAATGTAGTATTGAATATGTATATGATGCTTTGCCTGCTCTATAGCTCGCAAAATTTCTGAAAATGTTTGATCTCCGTTTGTTAAAAGTTTTGTAGTTGTTTTATCTGCGGCAGGACCACCTCCAAATTTTTGTATGACTTCTGTTAAATGTATGGAACGTTCATTTAGTGGGACTGTGAGTAATAACTCTAGTCTTCTTCCTTCTAATATTTCACGGAATAATTTTCTTTGTTCTTCTGAACGATGGAGATGTTTTTTTCTTCTCCAGCGGCTGCGTCCGAAAATAGCGTATAAAAGCACACCTATAATAGGAAGAAGTGCTAATACTAAAAACCATGCTAACGTACTTTGTGGAGATCTATTTTCTATAAAAATAACGAATGAAATTCCGACGATTGTGATGGACCATAGAGCACCGACAAATGTATATAACGAAATATACGATGTATTTAATAGGAACAGAACGATAGATACGATTGTAAATATTAATAGTAATTGAACGATAGGCTTTTTCATTTCTATATAATTCCCCTAATCTTTTTTCAATATAGACTTCTTAAATAGAAGATGTAATATGACATCTTTATTATAAGGTGTTTTGCTTTTTTTACAAAATATAGACATATCACCCATACTTTCCGCATTTGTCCTACATACAGTGTACTATCCCATTTTTTATCTCACTCTTAACGCATATGAAAATGAAAAAATCGAAAAGGAGCGGAGAAACATGAATTATATAGAAAACAATGGATTGTACTATCGGAATCATCATCATGGAGGACACAATCATGGTGGGCACAATCATAACGGTGGACATCATCACCATGGAGGACACAATCACTATGATCACCATCATCATCACGGAGGCGGATGGGGCTGGGGTGGTGGTAGTTCATGGGGAGGTGGATTTTTCCCTGGAAGCTTTGCAGGAGGAGTGTTAGGCGGACTGACAGCTGGTGCATTAACAGGTGCAACAAGTGGAGGATATTATCCAGCTCCATATCCAGTAGCTTATCCATCGCCATACCCTGTAACGTATCCAATGCCATACCCAGGTTATCAGCAAATACCATATTCGTATTAAATTAAAAAAGAGGCTATCCTCTTTTTTAGTTTAATACAGTATTTATTTATAAAATAATTCCAAAGTTAAGGTAGAAATATGTTAATATTTTGTTATTGTAATTCAAAAACATACACATTAATGTAGATTTTCATATTATTATTCGTGAATAGTTATGTAGTATGATCTAATTTCTATTTCGTTATTAAAAACAAAGAGATCAGATATGAGTGGTATTAGTTGGAAACAAGGCTTGCATAGAGCTACTTAAAAGGATTGCGGTATAATAAGGCGCGAAGTAATTAGAGATATGGGAAGCTACCAGTTATAATTGAAACGGTATAATATTGCTTTTTATTACAAATAATATTATGTTATTTTAATCGGTTTATTTAAAAAGATAATTTATGTAAAGGGCTAGTATTAGAAAATGAAATATCTCTATTTCTATGAAGAGAAACAGGTTGTGTTTTAGTCAGATAGAAGCAAGGAGAGATGCGCATGCTAGAACAGAGAGGTCATGCATTATATGATTCTTCGTTGCGAGATTTAAAGTTAGCATTAGATGAGTCTTCAATTGTTGCAATTACAGACCGAAAAGGTCTTATTACATATGTAAATGATAAATTTTGTGAAATCTCTAAATACAAAAGGGAAGAATTAATTGGAAAAGATCACCGTATTTTAAATTCAGGTCATCATCCGAAAACCTTTTTTCAAAACTTATGGAAACGTATTTTGAATGGGAAAGTATGGACAGGTGAGATTCGGAATCGAGCGAAAGATGGTACATATTATTGGGTCAAAACAACAATTGTTCCATTTTTAAATGAAAAAGGAGAGCCATACCAGTTTATCGCAATTCGAAATGATATTAGTAGTAGAAAAGAAGCGGAACAGAGGTTGAGGCTAAGTGAAAGTCGTTATAGGGAACTTGCCTATCATGATGCTTTAACGAGTTTGCCGAACCGTTTGCAATTAATAACGACCGTTAATAAATTGATTGCAGATAAAAAAGAATTTGGTATGATTTACTTTGATTTGGACCGTTTTAAATTAGTAAATGATACGTTAGGTCATATGATAGGGGACTTACTTTTAAGCGAAGTCGCTTCAAGGTTGCATTATGTACTAGGAGAGAAAGATGTTCTGGCTAGGCTAGGTGGCGACGAATTTGTGCTGTTAACAAAAAATCATAGACAAGATGATATGAGGCAGTTAGCGACATCTGTGTTGTCATGTTTCCAGGCACCATTTATTCTTGAAGGCCATGAAGTATATATTTCAGCTAGTCTAGGACTTTGTTCTTATCCACAAGACGGACAAGACGTGGAAACATTATTGAAAAACTCAGACTTAGCTATGTATAGTGCAAAAGAACAGGGGAGAAATGCTGCATGTTTCTTTACAGATGAGCTACGCGCGAAAATAAATCGTAGAATGAAAGTTGAGTTTGCTTTGCAAAAGGCAATTCGTGATGAAGAGTTAGATGTAGTATTGCAGCCTATTATTGATTTGAAAACGAAGAGATATTCTGGTATAGAAGCTCTAGTACGCTGTATGACAGAAGACGGACCTATTTCACCAAACGAATTTATCCCGGTAGCTGAAGAGTCTGGACTTATTATAAAGCTAGGAGACTGGGTATTAGAAAAATCGTGCCGATTGTTTAAAACATTGCCAAATTATCAAGAAGGACTAAAGTTATCAGTGAATTTATCTATACAACAATTAATGCAGAAACGTTTTATTTTCTCTGTACGTAGCATTTTAAAGAGAACTGGTTTTCCTCCGAACCGTTTAATATTAGAAATAACGGAAAGCATAGCAGTCCGCCATTTTGATTATATTATTGCTACATTACAAGAATTAAGAAATATGGGTGTGTTAATTGCTTTGGATGATTTCGGAACTGGCTATTCTTCCTTATATTATTTAAAACAACTACCACTGGATATTGTAAAAATTGATCGTAATTTTATTCGTGAATTTCATTATGATCACGCACAACCAGAACGAACGATTGTAAAATCCGTTATTGAAATTGCTCATAGTTTAAATTTAGCAGTAGTTGCTGAAGGAGTAGAAACAGTAGAGCAAGAGAGTTTGTTACAATCAATGAGCTGTGATTATGTACAGGGATTTTATTATGCGAAACCTTTATCTGTAGGAGAGCTAAAAGAAAAGTTAATTACAGATTTTTAATAAAAAAGAGAAGCCAGCAGCTTCTCTTTATTTAATCTGTTTTTTGTGAGTCTTTCATTAGTACTGGATAAAGAATAAGACCTAATATAAACAATCCAATTCCTAAGAAGAACGTTTTTAAATCAGCAGTTCCCGTTTTGATAACCCAAATGGAGTATACCAATGCCAATGTAGTGATAATTCCATCTTTTACTCGAGATCCTGGTAGTATATCATACGTTTCTCCTGTAATAACTAATTTTAATTGGTACAAGGTAGAAACAAGGTATGGAATTAAATAGGCTAATGTTGCTACGACGATAGCGAAACTATATGCTTCTGAAACAGTACCAGAAATCGTTGAAAATAAGAAAATTTGCGTCATTACATTTGTAATCAATAATGATTTTGAAGGACTACCTTTTTTATTTGTTTTCCCAAAAAACTTAGGAAAAAGTCCATTCTTTGCTGCCTGGTAAGGTACTTCTGAACTAACAACGATCCAGCCAACTGTAGATCCAAATAAAGATATAAGAGCGAGTAAGGCCATTATATATGCACCTTTATTTCCAATTGCTAAATTTAATGCATCTACTAACGGTTTTTGAGACTCCTTTAAAGCATCTTGCGGAAGAGCTCCCATTGTAAGTAAAGTAATTGACATGTAAATAAGAAGAGCGATAATTAATCCGAAAATCGTAGCTTTTTTTACATCGCGCTGTGATTTTGCACGGTTAGAAAGCATAACCGCTGATTCAATACCGATAAATGCCCAGAGTGTTGCAATAGCAGCTGAATTGATTTGGCCACCTAACGAGATAGATTGTCCTGCTTCATTCATAAAGGTTTGACCGTCTCCGAAATTAGAAGCATTGAAAATGAATAATGTAATTACAATAAACATTGTAAATCCGATAATTTTTGCAATAGTAGCAAGTAGATTCATATTTCCAGCTCGATCAATATTTTGAGAAAGAATATATTGAATTCCCCATAGCATAAGGCTACATACAAGGAAAGTTAACCCTTTTCCGAGTTCTAGTGAAAATCCGTTTATTGAAAAAAGAATTTGCTTACTTTGTAAAACTGGAAAGAATGTTGATAAATATCCAGCAAAGGAAATAATAACAGATGCTGTTGCAGCCCAGTTAGCAGCCCAATATCCCCATGCCATACTATATCCTGCAACTTTACCAGCTTTTTTTGAAGGAAACATCGCTTGAGCATAGCTTTGTGGTCCAGCTTTTAATTCTGGTTTACGAATCGCTAAATTTCCAAATACAAGTGCAATCATAAAAACGCCAAGGCCTGTAATACTCCATGCGAGTGTAGAACCCATTGGACCTGATACTTGTGCTAAATTTGCTGGAAGCATAAATACGCCACCGCCAACCATATTCCCGATAACAAATGCTGTTAAAACCCATAATCCCCATTTTTTCGTTTCCATTTTTGTTAACTCCTTTGTAGTAAGTTTTGCTTAAACATCATTTTTTACTAGCTTTTTGACAATAAAAAAAGAGCCATGTAGATAAAAAAATACCTACATGGCTCTTTCGCCAAAGCGTAGGTACAACGGGAATAACCCTTGTACCTACGCGTAATTTTTCCGCTAGGTTTCAAGGGTTACGTATGATGATGATGTTTTTGTGCAAATGTAACTACAGTTGTTGTATAAGTAAGCATAGTTCTTTGCTCCCTTTCTCCTCTGATTTTGAAGTTAGTATACTACATGTTTTTTTGAATGAAAAGAAAAATATAAAAATTTTTATAAAAATACGTTTTAAAGATTAAATATTTACCTATATTTTTCTTGTAATGGAAAATAAGTGAGAGATTGGCAGAAGAGTGAAGCATGTTATAATACATATAGAATTATAAGGTGACAAGGGGCTATTGTAGATGATGAGTAAGTATGAACAAATTTATACAGAAATCAGTAAATCTATTGATAATAAACAATTAAAAGAGGGATGCAAAATCCCATCAGAAACAGAATTAATGAAGCAGTATGAGGCAAGCCGAGGCACGGTAAGAAAAGCTGTAGATTTACTGCAAGAGCGTGGATATGTGCAAAAAATTCACGGAAAAGGTGTGTTTGTTTTAAAGCGAAAAAATATTGAATTTAATTTTGGTGGTATTGTAAGTTTCCAAGAAGAAAATGAACGTTTAGGACGTCATTGTATTACAGATGTCGTAGAAATGGAGAAAATTGAAGCGACGAAAGACGTAGCAAAGTTATTAAACGTGAAAGAAAAAACAGTGATTGACCATATTAAACGTGTACGAAATATTGATGGAGAAAAAGTAATTTTAGATATAAACCATTTTGTATCGGAATATATTCCAGGGTTAACGAGAGAAATTGCAGCTACATCGATTTATAAATACATTGAGAAAGAGCTTGGGCTACATATTAGTTATTCACAGAGGGTAATTGAAGTACAGCCATGTACAGAGGATGACAGAAAGTATTTAGATTTAAATGGAACAGACTATGTTGTCGTTGTGAAAAACTTTACACATTTGTATGATGGAAGTCAGTTTGAATATACAGAATCACGCCACCGCTTAGATATTTTTCACTTTTCGGATGTGGCACGCAGGAAGTAAAGAGGCGGAACAAAATATTGTTTCATCTCTTTTTTTTATAAAAAAACACAAACTCGTATATATGAGTGTTGACTAACTTATATATACGAGTTAATATGTAATTGTAAACGGTATCAAAAAAAGAAAAGAGGGACGGGAATATGGGGAAAGACTATCGTAAAACAGCAGAGGAAGTGTTGCAGTATATTGGTGGGAAAGACAATATTGAACAAGCTGCACATTGTGTGACGAGGCTCCGTATCGCTTTAAAAGATGAAAGTAAAATAGATAATGATAAATTACAGTCTGTTTCATTAGTGAAAGGAGCATTTCATAACGCTGGGATATTTCAAATTGTAATTGGTCCAGGGGATGTAGATCGTGTTTACGCTGAATTGATAACGCTTGCAGGTATGGAAGAATCGACTGTAGCTGATGTAAAAGACTCTGGAAATCAGAAGTTAAATCCAGCTCAAAAGTTTGTGAAAATATTTTCGGATGTATTTATGCCGATATTACCAGCGATCGTAACAGCTGGTTTACTAATGGGTATTAACAATCTATTAGGCGCAAAGGACTTATTTTTTGATGGGAAAAATTTATTAGATGTTTATCCGAACTTAGGCGGGCTTTGGGATTTAATTAATATGATGGCCAATACAGCATTCGTATTCTTACCAGCACTTGTCGGTTGGTCAGCAACGAAGCGTTTTGGTGGTAGTCCAATACTAGGGATTGTTATGGGACTAATGCTTGTGCACCCGGCCTTATTAAACGCTTGGGACTATGGAAAAGCAGCGACTGGTTTAGACGGACAAAAGATTGAGTACTTCGATATTTTAGGACTGTTCCAAATTGAAAAGGTAGGGTATCAAGGTCAAATCTTGCCGGTTTTAGTAGCTGCATTTGTGTTAAGTAAAGTAGAAATTTTCTTAAAGAAACATGTACCAAATGCAATTCAATTATTAGTTGTACCAATTACAACAATCGTTGTGACAGGTGTGTTAGCATTAGGAATTATTGGTCCGGTTACACGCCATATTGGAGATTTATTAACAGTAGGATTAGTAGGTGTATATGAAACAGTACCAGTAGTTGGAGCAGTATTATTTGGAGCGTTATATGCACCGCTTGTAATTACAGGTATGCATCATATGTTTATTGCAATTGATTTACAATTGATTGCACAACATGGCGGTACATTTATTTGGCCAATGATTGCTCTTTCTAACATTGCGCAAGGTAGTGCGGCACTTGCGATGTTCTGGATTTCTAAAAATCAAAATGATAAAAGTATGGCATCAACATCAGCCATTTCAGCATACTTCGGTATTACAGAACCAGCGATGTTTGGTGTGAATTTACGAAATAAGTTTCCGTTCTATGCAGCGATTATAGGGTCTGCTGTGGCAGCGATATTCATTACATTAAATGGTATATTAGCACCTGCTATCGGAATTGGGGGATTGCCAGCATTTATTTCTATCATTCCGAAATCGATTCCAATGTTTATTGTCGGAATGATTATTGCAGTTGTAATCCCATTTACTTTAACATGGTTATTTGCAAAAAGAGTCAAACAGAAGTAGGAGGAAGTTAAACATGAAGGATTGGCATAAAAGTGTAGTCTATCAAATTTATCCGAAGAGCTTTAATAGTTATTACAATAGAGAAACCGGTGATATAAAAGGGGTTACAGAGAAACTAGATTATTTAAAAGAACTCGGAGTGGATTATATTTGGTTAACACCGATATACCAATCACCACAAAATGATAATGGATATGATGTAAGTGATTATTACAGCATTGATCCATCTTACGGAACGATGGAAGAGTTTGAAGAACTTTTAGCAGAAGCGAAAGTACGTAACATTGAAATTATGCTTGATATTGTTGTAAATCATAGTTCGACTGAACATAAGTGGTTTAAAGAAGCGAAGGAAGATAAAAATAGTCCATATCGTAATTACTATATTTGGCGTGATGAAAAAAATAATTGGCAGTCTAAGTTTGGTGGATCTGCTTGGAAATATGATGAGAAGACGGAGCAATATTATTTACATCTATTTGATGAAACACAAGCTGATTTAAATTGGGAAAATGAAAAACTTCGTGAAGAAGTATATGATATGATGCGCTTTTGGCTGGATAAAGGGGTAACGGGATTCCGATTAGATGTCATTAATTTAATTTCAAAAGACCAATGCTTCTTAAATGATGAAGGTAATACTGCGACAAGTGATGGACGCAAGTATTATACAGATGGCCCGCGTGTTCATGAATATTTACAAGAGATGAACCGCAATGTTTTTGCAGGAAAAGATGTAATTACAGTTGGAGAAATGTCTTCTACGACAATTGATAATTGTATTAAATATTCAAATCCTAAGCGTAATGAATTAAGTATGACGTTTAGTTTTCATCATTTAAAAGTAGATTATCCCAATGGAGATAAGTGGACAAAAGCAAATTTTGATTTCATTAAATTAAAAGAAATTATGTCTAATTGGCAAATTGAAATGCAAAAGGGCGGAGGATGGAATGCGTTATTTTGGTGTAATCATGACCAGCCTCGCATCGTGTCACGCTTTGGTGATGATGGAAAGTACCGAAACGAATCTGCAAAAATGTTAGCGACAGCTATGCACATGCTGCAAGGAACGCCTTATATTTATCAAGGGGAAGAAATCGGTATGACAAATCCTAAATTTAAGTCCATCGAGCAATATCGTGATGTGGAATCGTTAAATATATACGATATAAAGCTAAAAGAAGGGCTATCACAAGAAGAGATTATAGGGGTTTTAAAGCAAAAATCTCGTGACAACTCTCGTACTCCGATGCAGTGGAATGAAGAGGTGAACAGTGGTTTTACAACAAGTACACCTTGGATTTCAGTGGCTGAAAATTTTAAAGAAATAAACGTAGAGAAGGCATTAGCAGATAAAGAGTCCGTATTTTATCATTATAAAAAGTTAATAGAGCTTAGAAAAACGTATGATGTAATTACAGAAGGAGAATATGCTATTTTGGATAAAAATGATCCTAAAATTTGGGCATATACTCGTACTACAGAAAGTGAAGTACTACTTGTTATAAATAACTTCTATGGAGAAGAAATAACGTACTCTGTACCGGCGCACGTTCAATTAGATGGAATGAAACAAGAGGTACTACTGTCGAATTATAAAGATTCCAGCAAGGATATTACAAAACTTAAATTAAGACCATATGAATCAATTGTGTATCGATATACGAAATAAAAAGGTTGTATGCCCGAGCGGCATACAACCTTTTTATTTTAAGACACCACTATACAAAATATTTACGTCTACTTCAGGTTTGAATTTTACTTTTGCATAATCTTTATTCCAATTTTTTTTCTTCCATAAATCAGGGTGATAAGCGATGAGATGTCTACCAATTCCAAAAGCATCACAATTTGCTTTTTGTAGTTTATTTGTTATTTTTTTCGCTTCTTTCGTAAGTTGCTTTGATAATTCCTTATTTAGTTTTTTTCTGGCTTCCATTTTATAAATATTATCTCTTGGGGCTTCAAGTGCTATTACTTTTAGTTGGAGCTTAATGTGAGCATAAACATTTCCTTTTTTATCCGTTGTTATTTTTAAATCTCGTTTTAACTTTCGATTGCTAATTTCCATTGTTAAATAATCAGATGTCTTCTCAGATTCATCACTAGTAAGTTTTTGGGTTATACGGGCACTTGTTCCCATTTTTCCGGTTAATAATACGAATAAAACAGATTGTTTCAAAGGTAAATGTCCAGTCAATTTATCATTGTTAAATAAAGCTAACCCATTTGTAATTAATTCTTTTCCTTTTATTTTTATAGAAGGGAGTGTAAAGTCTTTACCGGGATCTAACATTTTTGTAGCGGCTGTTTCTAAAGTTTCTTTTGGAAATACACTCATATCTTCTAAACTTTTCACTTTTTTCTGTAGAAAATCTCCAATTAGTAAATTTCCTATTTTCTTTTTTTCGAGTATCTCCGATGTTTCACCATCTACTGCAATAAGTTTTACTAAAGCAGTTGGGTTTGTTGGGTCCCGAAAGCTGACATCTAAATAGGGTAATATACCTTTTTTTAGAATTTTGGTTCCTAGTAATTGAACACCATATTTAAAATAGCGAATATTCCCAGTCACATTTTTTTTTAGGGCATCGCTTGTATCCCTTATGTTATGCCCGGTTGCTGAATGTATTTCATTTTCGAATGAAGATTGCTCTCCACTTGAACTTTTTACGAGTTCAAGCGTTTGCTGAAGCTTATTCTCTTCCGTAACATCATATCCAATGCTATAAGCTAATCTAGCTTCTCTTAATGGTTCTTGATCCCAACAGCCAGAAAGGAGGCAACTAGTACATAATATAAAAAGTAATTTAAATCTTTTTGGAAACATACTGTTCTCCTTTCTTCTTTCTTATTACTGAATAGAGTAGAAATAAAAGAGGGAGAACAACGATGAAAATATAGGTGAACTTATCTGTGAAAGTTGCAATGACTTTTAATTCTTCAGGTGTATCTATAAATAAGGCTACACTAAAAGCAATAATACCAACGATTGGAACAGCCTTTTTATGATTAGCGAGGTTGAATATATGTCCAATTCCTATAGAAGCGGCACAGTAATAACTCGCAATAGAAGCGACAACTGTTATCATCCATATTGGAATGAATAGTAAATCAGTCCGGTCTATAATCCCGATATGTAAGGAGCGTAATAAGTAAGCAACTGGTTCTGGGATAAGTTCAATTTGTTTTGGACTAAATACGATAAAGCAAATCCAAACAGTGAAAGCATAAAAGAGAGTCACAAATCCATTAGCGATAGAAATTGCCTTCAGTTTTTCCACAGAACTCCCATTTACTTTAGGAAATGCGATGAGAAAGATTTCAAAACCATACATAGCTGTAATTGTTTCTTTCGATGCTTGAATAATATTCCACCATCCAGCCTCTGTAATGGGAAAAATATAAGAAAAGTCAGCTCGGGAAAGCCCTAGGGCGATTAAAAGCGCCATAGGTAAAATGAGAATAGAGGTCATGACATAAAATCGTACGATGACTTTAAACGTATTATAAGCTACATAACAACAAGCTATTGTAAATAGCATGAGAATGGCATACCACGGAGTTGCTTGTAATATCCAAACTTTAATGACGTTACAAGCATTCAACATAACCGTCATACCGATAAGGGTAAAATAAAAAATATAAGAAAAGCCCAATAGTTTTCCTAACTTATTACCAAATAGCATACAAACACTTTTATACATATCTGCATCAGGAAATCGTTTTAAGAAAAGCCACATAAGTAAAATAATAAGTTGAATGGCAAGCCCCGCGATGAGCGCAGAAATCCAACCACCACCTTTTGCTATCGGATGAAGCCGGTTAGGTAGAGATAGTATACCGACCCCAATTTGGCATTGAATAACGAAAAAGGTAAATTGAACTAGCGAGATTTTACTTTGCGTGTTTGTCACCGTCCTCATCCTCTCTCGTTACATGTTGGCGTTGCATTTTTTTTGGTTTTGGATCATGTGGTCGTTCCCAAAATGACCAAATTGGTAGTCTTACGAAAGAATCTTTCATATCTTTAATCCGCATCGGGGCAACAGGAGAAAGATATGGTGTATGAAATGAATGAAGCTGACATAAGTGAACGAAAGTTATAATGAGACCGAATGATATGCCTACATATCCAAATATGGCAGCAAGGAGCATTAATGGAAAACGAAGAATTCGAACTGCTGAACTCATATCGTTTGATGGAACGAGAAAAGATGAGATTGCAGTTAAAGCTACTACGATGATCATCGTATAAGAAACGAGCCCAGCTTTTACAATCGCATCACCAATTACTAAACCACCTACAATACCGATTGTTTGTCCAACACGGCTCGGCAAGCGAATACCAGCTTCTCGTAATAACTCGAAAATTAACTCCATTAAGAGAGCTTCAAAAATAGGAGGAAGCGGTACTTTCTCTAACGAAGCTTTAATCGTATACACAAGTTCGAGCGGCAACACATCGGGATGAAATGCGACAGTTGCAATATATAAAGCTGGCAAGAGAAAGGCAATTAAAAAACTTACTAAGCGAATCATTCGGACGAAAGAACCGACAATCCAACGGTTATTATAATCATCTGGTGATTGATAAAAAGCGAATAACGTAACAGGTACGATGAGCGTTGTTGGATCTCCGTCAGATAAAATGGCAACACGTCCTTCCATTAAATTAGCAACAGTTCTATCTGGACGCTCTGTATTTAATTGCTGCGGAAATGGGGAGAAAGACGTATCCTCTATAAATTCTTGTATGTATCCTGGTGACATAAGTGCATCCGTTTTAATCGTTTCTAATCTTCTTTTCACTTCTGTAACTAAATCGTCATTCGCTATATTTTGCATATAAGCAATTGCTACTTTCGTGTGCATTTCTTCACCGATTGTAAAATACTTAACAACTAAATTTGGACTCTTAATGAGTTTACGAATAGAGCTTAAATTAGTTGCTAGATCCTCTACAAAACCAGTATGTGGACCACGCACAATCCCTTCATTATCAGGCTCCGCTATATCTCTCTTTAAAGATAAAGCTGTTTCGAAAATACAAAAACTATCGACGTGTTCATGAAAATATAAGGATTTACCTTGTAATAAAACCTGTACTCCATAATTTAAATTCGTTTCTTTTTTCATATTTAACGTAGAAAAAGCTTTATCTAAAGATAAATCCGACCTCGTTAATAATGGTTCAAGAGCTAATTGATGAATTAAATTTGGATCTGCTAAAGATTCAATATATATGATTGTTCCTTTTCCGTTTTGAAAAGGGAGATCTAATTTTTTTATATCATCAGAATGAGAAAGTTTATTTTCAATGTAATTAATGTTCTCCAGAAGTGATGGAAACATATGCATTTGTTTTTTACTCTCTTGTTGTTCTTTTTTGTCTGTCATAATTTCCACCTCTTTTAAAGTACGATTGTTTCTGTTAATTTTTGTCGTTTGTGAGAAATTTATGCTTGAATTATTTTTTTAAAAAGAGAATTCAAAGTTACGTTACATTGTCTTTTGCGCATTATTCAATTTCATAGCAGTACTTCTAACATTTGTGTCGAATTAAGAAGATATATAGGAGGGATATATATGGAAATAGCTGTAGAACGTGTTTTTACGAAAGAGATTTTAAAAAGAGCAGCGAATTTGTTTCATGTAACAGTGGAAGAAAAGCCACTTGGAGATTTTGAGAATTATATTTTTAAGGCGAAGGGTGATAATGATGAAGATTACGTATTACGTTTAACACATTCTTCTCATCGTTCTAAACAAGAGGTAGAGGCTGAACTAGATTTTTTACGATATGTTGCGGAGAATGGGGCAAAGGTAGCAGGACCTCTTTATTCAACGTCTCGAAATCTCGTAGAAGAAATCGTAGCAGGGGATGGAACGTTCTTTTTCGCTTCTTTATTTACATATGCAAAAGGTGAGCAAGTAAAAGGAGAGGAATCGCCTTATTGGGGAGATGCTTATTTTGAAGCATGGGGAAAAGCGATTGGGCAACTGCATCGCCTTACAATGGATTATCCTAAAACAGACTACCGTGATACGTGGGAAGAAGACGAAAGTGGAATTGTTAATGAATTAGAAGATGGTCAAGTGAAAAAGATTGCAGCGGTACTAATGGATGAAATTAAGGCCCTTCCAGTTGAAAGAGAAACGTTCGGTCTTATGCACGGTGATATCCATCAAGGTAATTTTCATTATGATGGTAAAGAGCTAACAATCTTTGATTTTGATGATGCGGCTTATAATTACTTTATACATGATTTAGCGATGGTTCTATACTACTCTGTTCTATTTACAACGTGGACAGCAGAAGAGAAGACAGATTTTGCTCGTAAACAGTTACAAGTGTTACGAAAAGGATATGAGTATGAGCACAGGCTGGCGGATAGTTGGTATGAATCGTTGCCACTATTTTTACGTTTACGTGATATAGGTTTATATGGAACGCTTCAGAAGAAGTTTAAAGGTAAAGATATGCCTGATAACTTCTTGAAATTATCAGAAGAGCTATACGAAAGAATTATTAAAAGAGAAGCAATTGTGAATATATAATACATTTAGTTCAAAACAAAGTATATAAAACAAATATATACTTTGTTTTTTTATACAAAAATATGTTTACTTTATTAAAATAATATTGTCCTAGATTCAGTATGCACTTATAATTTTATATATATTCTGAATATTCTTTATAAAGGAGGAGGGGGAATGTTGGAAACTTTCGTAAATTGGATAAATAATATTGTTTGGAGTCCAGCACTTGTTTATTTATGTTTAGGAGTAGGTTTATATTTTTCCATTCGAACGAGGTTTTTACAAGTAAGGCACGTAGGAGAAATGGTGAAGCTGACATTTAAAGGAGAAAAATCAGAGGCTGGTGTTTCTTCATTCCAAGCGTTAGCACTTTCATTATCAGGACGAGTTGGGACAGGGAATATCGCTGGGGTAGCAACAGCGGTTGCATTCGGTGGACCAGGAGCTGTATTTTGGATGTGGGCAGTAGCCTTTTTAGGGGCAGGATCAGCTTATGTAGAATCAACACTCGCGCAAATATATAAGACGAAACATCAAGGGCAGTTTCGTGGTGGACCTGCTTATTACATCGAAAAAGGTTTAGGTGTAAAATGGTATGCATTAGTATTCGTTGCAGCGACAATTATTGCAACGGGGCTTTTATTGCCAGGTGTGCAAGCAAATAGTATTGCTGTAAGTTTAGAGACAGCTTTTGGAATTAACACTACATTATCAGGGACTTTATTAGTTGTTGTATTAGCTATTATCATCTTCGGTGGAGTAAAGCGAATCGTTAACGTTGCACAAGTTGTCGTACCGTTTATGGCAGTTGGTTATATTTTAGTAGCTTGCGTTATTGTTGCTATGAATATTGAAAAATTGCCAGAAGCATTTATGTTAATTATAAGAAGTGCTTTTGCATTAGAGGCGGCTTTCGGTGGTATTATCGGTTTAGCAATTTCTTGGGGAGTAAAACGTGGTATTTATTCCAATGAAGCAGGGCAAGGAACTGGGCCACATGCAGCAGCAGCTGCTGAAGTATCACATCCAGCTAAGCAAGGCTTAGTGCAAGCATTTTCCGTTTACATTGATACATTATTTGTTTGTTCAGCAACAGCATTTATGATGATTATTACAGGCATGTATAACGTATTTGATGCGAGCGGAAAAAACTTTATCGTAAATAAATTAAACGGTGCTCAGCCAGGACCGGGGTATACACAGGCGGCAGTAGAATCTGTTTTCCCTGGATTTGGAAACGGTTTCGTTGCAATCTCGTTATTATTCTTCGCGTTTACAACAATTATGGCGTATTACTACATTGCAGAAACGAATATTGCGTACTTAAATCGTGATAAAGACCGTCCTTGGATGTCTATGGTACTAAAGTTTGTATTTTTAGGAGCTGTATTCTATGGATGTATAAAAACAGCAGCAACGGCTTGGGCTTTAGGCGACATTGGGGTAGGAATTATGGCATGGGTAAATATCATTGCGATTTTACTATTACAAAAACCTGCATTAGTCGCATTAAAGGATTATGAAAAACAGAAAAAAGAAGGAAAAGATCCAGTATTCGATCCAGGGCCATTAGGAATTAAAAATGCTGATTTTTGGGAGCATGAATACGGGAAAGATAAGAAAGAAGAAGTATCTTAACAGAATAGAAATGAAGAAGCAAAGGGGAAACTCTTTGCTTTTTTTTATGGACAAATTGAAGCTAAAAGTTATTTTTGAGACTATTTTTGAATATAAAAAGAATGTACATGCATTGTTAGGGGAAGGGGGAGTATGTTGATAGAATTTTGTAATGTAAATAAATATTATGGTAACTTTCAAGTTTTGAAAAATATTAATGTGCAAGTGAAAAAAGGTGAAGTGGTGGTAGTTGTCGGGCCTTCAGGATCAGGAAAAAGTACATTGCTTCGATGTATAAATCAATTAGAGGCAATTACAGATGGAGAATTAATTGTACAAAATACAGAGGTACACAATAAAAAAACGGACATGAATGAATTGCGGCGAAATATTGGGATGGTCTTTCAACATTTTTATTTATACCCACATAAAACAGTTCTGCAAAATATTACATTAGCACCGATTAAAGTAAATAAAGTTTCCAAAGAAGAAGCAGAGAAAACAGCAATGCTTTATTTAGAGAAAGTAGGAATCCCAGAGAAGGCTAACGTATATCCACATCAATTATCCGGAGGACAACAACAAAGGGTAGCAATTGCTAGAGGACTTGCGATGCAGCCGGAAATTATGCTATTCGATGAGCCTACGTCTGCTCTTGATCCAGAGATGATTGGAGAGGTACTTGATGTTATGAAGGCGCTGGCTAAAGAAGGGATGACGATGGTTGTCGTTACACATGAAATGGGATTTGCTAGAGAGGTAGCAGATAGGATCTTATTTATGGATGATGGTCAAATTATTGAAGATACAACACCGGCGCACTTTTTTGCAAACCCTGAACAAGAAAGAGCTCGTTTATTTTTAAGTCGGGTGCTAAATCATTAGAGGAGGAATTTCATGCTTAAAATGAAAAAATTATTTACTTTAATCGTATTTTCATGTTTATTCGTGCTTGTTGTTGCTGGTTGCGGAAGTAAGAAAGATGAGGCAAAGGAAACAAATACGAAGCAAGGCGGGGCTGTTGAGCAAATTAAGAAACGAGGGAAATTAGTAGTTGGGGTGAAGAATGATACGAATTTATTTGGATTAAAAAATCCTTCAACAGGGCAGGTAGAAGGATTCGATGTTGATGTCGCGAAGGCACTTGCGAAAAAGATTCTTGGAGATGAAAAGAAGCTAGAGCTGAAAGAAGTAACGTCTAAAACACGTATTCCAATGCTGAAAAATGGTGATATTGATGCAATTATTGCAACAATGACAATTACGGAAGAACGCAAAAAAGAAGTGGATTTTTCAGATGTATATTTTAAAGCAGGACAATCGTTACTTGTGAAAAAAGGAAGCAATATTAAGAGTGTCGATGATATAAAACAAGGCGTTAAAGTATTAGCTGTAAAAGGATCAACATCTACAAATAACATTCGTCAAAAGTCACCAGAAGCGACTGTATTAGAGTTTGAAAATTATAGTGAGGCATTTACAGCGTTAAAGGCAGGTAAAGGTGATGTGTTAACGACAGATAATGCGATCCTTTACGGAATGGCAAAACAAGATTCTAATTATGAAGTAGTAGGAAAAATTTTCACAGATGAACCGTATGGAATTGCAGTGCAAAAAGGGGCAGATGATTTAACGAAAGAGATTAATACTTTAATTAAAGACATGAAAGCAAGCGGAGAGTATGACAAATTATATGAGAAATGGATTGGACAAAAACCAGAAAAGTAGATAGTAAAAGTGAGAGGATGAGAGTACTCATCCTCTTCTTGTAAAGAAAGAGGGGAGAATATGTGCCTGATTTTTCTATATTAACGAATAACATTGATATGTATTTAGAAGGATTTAAATATACAGTTATGTCTAGTGTAATTGCATTGATAGGTAGTTTTATTTTAGGAGTAATTTTGGCAGTAATGCGTATTGCACCTATTCGTATTTTAAATTGGATAGGATCAGCTTTTGTGGAGTTTGTAAGAAATATTCCACTCGTATTAATTGCATTTATATTCTATTTTGCTTTACCTGTAATAGGAATTACTTTAAATGGTTTTGTAGCAGGAACAGTTACGCTTACGGTATATACGGCAGCTTTTATTGCAGAAGTAATTCGCGCTGGTATTTTATCAGTTGCGAAAGGGCAGATGGAAGCTGCTCGCTCTTCAGGGCTAACGTATGTGCAGGCGATGTATTATGTTGTCTTACCCCAAGCAGTGAAAATTGTAATTCCCCCTTTAGGAAACCAGTTTCTCAATTTAGTTAAAAACTCCTCAATACTTGGAATTATTGCTGGTGCTGATTTAATGTATCAAGGAGATTTAATTTCAACGAAGACGTTTGTTACGTTTGATGTTTATATATTTGTCGGGATGTTTTATTTAATATTAACAATTCCGCTCAGTATGCTAGTGCGTTATTTAGAAAAACGCTTGGCAAAGGAGGCGGTGTAAATGGATTTCAAGGGAGCAATTACAGGAGATCATATTCTATTTTTATTAAAAGGATTACTTATAACATTAGAGGTAGCGCTCATAGCAATTGTACTTAGTTTTATTATTGGAAGTGTAATCGGTATATTGCGCTACACGAAAATACCTGTCGTCTCACAAATATTAGGAGTTATAGTTGAAGTGATTCGAAACTTACCACTACTGTTAATTATATTTTTCACGTATTTTGCACTTCCAGAAGCAGGCTTGAAATTAGAAATTATAACAGCTGCAATTGTTGCTTTAACAATATTTGAGGCAGCAATGATATCTGAAATTGTTAGAAGTGGTTTATTGTCTATTGAAAAAGGGCAGGTTGAAGCCGCAAGATCTTCGGGATTAACTTATGTGCAAGCGCTTTGGCATATTATTTTGCCACAAGCATTAAGGAGAATGGTTCCGCCGCTTGTCAGTCAATTTATTTCATTGCTGAAGGATACGTCGCTAGCGGTTGTTATATCACTCCCTGAGCTTATGCATAATGCTCAAATTATTAGCGGGCAAAATGTGAATTACATGATTCCAACATTTATATTAGTAGCTTGTATGTACTTTATCGTAAATTATAGTTTATCAATTTTATCGAGAAGATTAGAACTTCGTTGACTCTTACAATATATGTAAGGGTTTTTTCCTTGTTTCTCCTTATTTTCCTCTAAATAGAATCTAAATCTTGCAATAATTCGATTTTTATATTATTTTATCAGAAAAGTTTTAATTTTATATAGAAAATGTAATCGCTTTCGTGTATATTTTTATTATCAGAAAATTTTAACAAGATATAGGGGTATTGGTAGGGGGAGGATTTAGATGCAGCAACCAACGAATGAGAAATTACATCGCACGATGAAGAGTAGACATTTATTTATGATCGCGCTTGGTGGTGTAATCGGAACTGGTTTTTTCTTAGGTTCAGGTTACACTATTAATCAGGCTGGACCAGGGGGAGCCATCCTTTCATATTTAGTAGGCGGATTTATTATGTATTTAACAATGCTTTGTCTTGGAGAGTTAACGGTAGCTATGCCGGTTTCAGGATCTTTCCAAAAGTATGCAACGAAGTTTATTGGACCAGGAACGGGCTTTATGATTGGCTGGTTATACTGGCTTGGCTGGGCAGTAACAGTGGGGCTAGAATTAACGTCAATCGGTTTAATGATGAAAAGATGGTTTCCAAATGTTGATGTTTGGGTATGGTGCCTTGTATTCGGTGTTATTTTATATGCTTCAAACGCAATTTCGGCAAAAAGTTATGCTGAATTAGAATTTTGGTTTTCTAGTATTAAAGTAATTACAATCCTTGCATTTGTCGTTCTTGGTGGTAGTGCATTATTAGGATTTATATCATATGACGGAAAAGAAGCAGCACCTCTTTTCTCTAACTTTGTAAGCGATGGTGGACTTTTCCCGAATGGACTAGCTGCCGTACTACTTACAATGATTACAGTTAACTTCTCATTCCAAGGAACAGAGTTAATCGGAATTGCAGCGGGAGAAAGTGAAAATCCAGAAAAAACAATTCCACGTGCGATCCGTAATACAGTATGGCGCATTATGTTATTCTTCATTTTAACAATGACAATTTTAGTAGGATTAATTTCTTGGAAAGAAGCAGGCGTAATTGAAAGTCCATTCGTAGTCGTATTTGATAAAATTGGTATTCCATACGCAGCTGATATTATGAACTTCGTTATTATTACTGCGTTACTATCTGTAGCGAACTCTGGATTATATGCAGCGACGCGTATACTATGGTCACTTGCAAATGAGGGAATGGCACCAACTTCCTTCCAGAAAGTAAATAAGCGTGGTATTCCAATTACAGCGCTAGTCGTAACGATTGCGGTAGCTGGATTATCTCTATTCACAAGTTTCCTTGCAGAAGATACAGTATACATGTATTTATTATCGATAGCTGGTTTATCGGCTGTTTCAAGTTGGATCATTATTGCTCTATCGCAACTTCGCTTTAGAAGTCAGTATATAAAAGGCGGAGGAAAGTTAGAGGACTTAAAGTATAGAACACCACTATACCCGATTGTTCCAATTTTAGCTTTAATTACAAATAGCATTGTTGTTATTAGTTTAGCGTTTATTCCTGAACAAAGAATGGCGTTATACTGTGGTATTCCATTTATCATTTTCTGCTATATATATTATTATATTAGTAAGAAACGGCAGAAACCGATGAAAGTGGAGATGGAAAAAACAAATGAAACTAACAATCAAACACGATGATATAGAAGCAGATTTATTGTATGGTCAATTAGCGATTGGAAAAGAAAACGGTTATTCACCGTTACAATTACTCGTTTCTTCTATCGCAGGGTGTAGTGCAATTGTTTTTCGAACGATTTTAGAAAAGAAACGTATTCCATACGATACGTTTACAATCGAAACTGAAATTGGTAGAAGTGAAGCGTTATCGAAGCCAGTTGAAAGTGTTCATTTGCACTATAAAATTAAAGCGGAAAACATTACAGAAGAGCAGCTGGACAAGGCGCTGCAACTTGCAGTGAAAAATTGTACGATTGTTCAATCTGTAAAAGATAGTATAAAGGTTACGGAAACAATTGAACTAATAAAATGAAACATAAAAACGTGAGAATACGGCTCTCACGTTTTTATGTTTTTAATAAAGGGGGAAATATGATGGAATGTTTAGGGTGTAAATTAGCAGGCGGAGAGGAAATTATATATAAAATATATGAAGATGATTATGTAACATGTTTTTTAGATCATGCGCCTTTCTACTCAGGACATACTTTAATTGTGCCAAAGCAGCATGTTGTAGAAGTAGACGAATTAGATGACGTTGTAGCAAAATCTATTATGGATGCTTCTAAGCTCATTGCAAAAGCGATTAAGATAGTATATAAGCCTGACGGAGTTACAGTTTGTCAAAATGGTGGAGTATTTAACGAGTTAACACATTATCATATGCATGTCGTACCAAGATATAAAGAGCGTTCGTTTGCTGAGTTTTATATGGTACAACCAGGAGAAAAGCAGAATCATAACTTGGAAGAGACACAGAATTTGTTAAAAGAAGCGATAGAGCATATGCTGCTTACTGAAAAGGCGTAGCGGTCAGGAAAATTCTAATATTAAAAAGCCCAGTTTCTCAGTTAAAATAGAGAAATTGGGCTTTTGTTTATTTTATTATTAAATTTTATTTATAAACAGATTTTGTGGTGTCACAAAGTATATCGCTCATTCGTTATATAGAGTGAGAGGAGGAATTATATGAAAGTTACAAACAACGATTATGAAAAGATGGAAGAGCTATACGAATTGTACGAGCAAAAAATTTATTACGTAGCTTATTCTATTTTAAATAATATTCAGCAGGCAGAAGATGCAGTTCAAGAGACGTTTATTACTCTTTATAAGAATTTGGAAAAGCTCCATAACTTGGCTACTCAAGAGCTTAAACGTTACATTTTGAGGATTGCGAAAAACAAGGCGATTGATAGTTACCGGAAAAACAAACGACATGAAACATTTTTAGAAGAATATGAAAGAGAATCTGTAGAAGCAGTAGATGAAAATATTGAAGAGTGGGAAAAACGTAAAATGTCTGAGGTTCAAATTGATGCATTGCTAAAAGAGTTAAACGAATCTAATAGACAGGTGTTTAAGTACAAAGTCTTCTATAACTTAACGTATCAAGAAATTTCAAGTGTCATGGGGATAACCGAGGCAAATGTCCGCAAGCAGTTTGAACGCGCTCGAAAACGAGTCCAAAATATGATAGGAGGTATACAACATGACGAATTCAAAGAACTCCAAAGAAATATATGAACTTGCTGAAAAAATTGCTTTAGATGATTTTGATAAACTTGAAGAACAACATGAATTTTCACATACATATACGCGCAAAAAGAAATTGTTTATGGAGGAAATGAAGCCGCAAGATGGACAACCGCTGAAAAAGCGTAAAAGACATCGTATGTTAATCGCTGCTGCTTGCTTATTGATCGGCATGCCGACAACCGTTTTTGGAGCAGTAAAGGTCTATAATATGATCGTTCAAAAACAAAATTATGAAGTAAATGTTTCAGTAACAAATAAGGACTCGAAAAAGGCTGATAAGTGGTATAAGCTGAAAATCGATAAATTACCAGAAAATATGGAAGCAATTGATGACTCTGCTATGAAATATTCCTTTAAAGATAACTACGCAATGGGTGGATTTTCATTCGTTCTTTGGAGAGTAGGAGGGAATTCAGATTTTCCAACTCTGTACTCGAAAAGTTATGAAGAAAAAGAGATAAATGGTAAGAAGGCAGTAATTGTCCATAGAGAAAATGGTAATAAAGATTTAATGTTTAATAGAGTAATTTTTCTCTATTTTGAGGAAGAAGGAATTATGTTACAAAGTTACATTGGAAATGATATAAACGAAGAACAAATGATAGATGTGCTAGGGAGCATTTCACTTGAGCCCACGTCAAAAGAAAAGTCATCATATATAAGCGATTATGATAAAAAGTATTTTAGCCAAGAAAGTAAAACAACTAAGGTAATTCCTTTGAAGAAGGATAGCAAACGACTATTTCATATAGGGCAAAAGGTTCCAGTAACGATATCTATGGATAACAGTCAAATTGAATATGTGATAGAAAAAGTTGAAATCTTTGATTCAATCAAAGATTTTAAACAAGAGAACTTTAATGAAATGGGCTTAGGAATACTAAGCAGGAATCAAGCTTTGGATCAAGCTGGACAATTGATACCATATAGAAGGGATAAATATAAAATTGGAAATGGTAAAGATTCAATTGATCAATTAGTAGAATCAAAATTAATTCATCCTAAATTTGTCTACCTGACAACAACAGTGAAAAATATAGGTAAACAGGCGACAGAAGAAATCTATATGACTCCATCTATAAAAGTTCTTGAAGATAAAGGAAATGCATGGCAGTATGCTGGGAAAGATGGAATCGCAGAAAAAAATATTATGACAGGCGAAGTTGATTATTTAGAGCCTCATGGAGATGGAAAAAGCTTTTACAATATTGGCAGTATCACACCAGGAGAAACGGTAAAAGTTAATTTAGGTTATTTTGTAGATGAAGATAAATTAGATTCAATCTTTTTGGATGCTTTCAATTACAGAGGGATTGGTGACACTGAAAATATGAATTCGAAAAATCGTTGGTGGTTTGATATTCGTCAATAATAAAACAATAGGAACAACAGGACAAAGAAGCTGCTTATATTTAGCAGCTTCTTAGTCTTCATACATATGTAAAACTTCTTTCGCACGCATACGTAAACCATCTATCAATTCTATCGGTTCTAAAACTTTTGCATCTTTTCCGAGTCTATAAAATAAAGGGGTAATAAAATTGATTTCTCCTTTATCAATTGTTGAATGTATATATCCTGTCCCGTTTTCGTTTGTTACAACGAATTCTTCAAGGTAAGGCACGCTTTTACATTGGCGTACGCCTTCTGTTGACAGTAAAACATGTAACTGAGTAGGATTATGTACTACGTGAGAGTTAGAGGCAAACCACTCTTCTAAATTCATGAATGTATCTTCATTTTCTTCCGTTGATAATATAGAAAGAATACGATCGACGCGATACAGTAATGTTTTTTCTACATTAAAATCATAAGCAGGTAAATACCATAAACCATCATGCGCATATACACCGATAGGATGAACGTGTTTTGTTTTGATCCTTGATTTAGATTCGTATTGAAAGTGTAAATTTTTATTTTCAATAGCCGCTGTTAACACTTCGTTTAAAAGTGGTGTCTCAATTGTTCTTTTCGGATTCCAAAAGGCGATATAAGAACGTATTTTGTCAACTTTAGCTTTCGCATCATGTTGTAGGGAGCTATATAGTTTATGTGTAACGGAATTTATTTCTGTATTAAAAGGCAAGTCTCTGTAGTAGCTTAAAGATTGAAAGGCAAAAAAGATGGAGACTGCTTCTTCTTCGGTAAATAAAATAGGTGGAATTACTCTATTCGTTAATACTTTATATCCTCCGTTGCGACCTTGTTCAGCGTAAATGGGTAATCCCATATCACTTAAATCTAAAATGTATCTATGGACAGTACGAACAGAAATATTAAATTCATCAGCTATTTCTTGCGCTGTAAATGCTTTTTTCGCAGAAGCAAATATAAGAATATCTAATAAGCGTTTAGCTTTTGACAAATGTATCACCTTTTTTCTTTTTAAACATGACATAAATTGTCGTGTTTTATTGTTAGTATATTGTTTACAGCATAATGTTATCAAGATGAGATGTAAGGAGGAAAAAATATGTCACGTGAAATAGTTTTATTTATTGCGGCGAGCTTAGATGGATATATTGCGAAAGAAGATGATGATTTACAGTGGTTAATGGAAACCGAAGGGGAGGGAGATAACGGTTATACAGAAATGTACGAAACGATTGATACAATAATTATGGGAAAAAGAACGTACGATTATGTAGTAGAGCATATAGAACCATTCCCGTATTTAGATAAAAAATGTTATGTTTTTTCTAACTCAGAAAAAGGTTCAAACGAACACGTGGAGTTTGTAAATGAAGATGTAGTGGAGTTTACAAAAAGGTTGAAAGAGCAAGAAGGATCTAAAATATGGATGGTCGGTGGAGGGAGTCTCTTAAGAGAGTTCTTTAAGAATAATCTAATTGATGAATATGTTGTTACGATTACACCTCACATATTAGGTTCTGGAGTTCCGTTATTTCAAGACAAGAACCCGGAAATTAATTTAACTTTAACGGATACGAAACGTTTTGGGCAATTTGTAAATTTATATTATAAAGTAAAGTGATAAAAAAACACGACTATTGATGATAGTCGTGTTTCTTTATGGATGGTAATGAAACTATAAAGCAAGACCCGTAATCGATTTCGCTCGTTACAGTAATATTTCCGCCGTGTAGTTCTACAATTTCTTTTACGATAGATAGTCCTAAACCAGTTCCGCCTGTAGATCGTGATCTCGCTTTATCAACTCGATAAAAGCGGTCGAAAATGTGAGGGAGATCTTCAGGAGGAATACCTTCGCCTTCATCTTCAATTGTAATAGAAATACTTTTATGTTCTTCTGTAACAGAAATGTTTATATGAGAATGTTCTTTTGAATGTCTATAAGCGTTATTTAAAATGTTCACCACAACTTGTTCAAATCGTTGTTCATCTAAGTTTACTAGCAGTGTAGGAGGACAAGAGAAAGAAACTTTAATGTATCTTTCTTTATATATGGCATTTACTTTTTCGGCTATGCGAGTTAGGAAGGTGTGTAAATGTACTTCCTTTACTTGAATAGAAAAGTTATGTTGTTCCATTTGTGCAAGTGAAAATAAATCTTGAACTAAGTTTGTAATGTAATCAGACTCATCTTTTATAATTGATAAATATCGCAAACGTTGTTCAGAAGGGGTGCTTTCTTTTGAAGCAATGTCAGCATAACCTCTTACGTATGTTAACGGTGTTCGTAATTCGTGAGCAACACTTGCTAGAAATTCACTTCGCTCTGTTTTCATATAATGTAAATCATTTGCGAGCGTTTGAATAGATGATGCTAGTTCACCAATTTCATCATTTCGAGTAGTCGTTAATGAAACGGACAAATCGCCTTTACTCATTTTTTCAGTTGCATGTTTCATGTGTAACAATGGTTTTGTTAATAAACGTGATAATAGGAAAATTGTGATGACTGTGAGTAGAAACGTGATGGCGCCAGCAATAATGAATTGTTTCGTTAATCCATTTACCAACTTTTCAATGGATTCTGTTCCAAGAAACATATACACATACCCTTCATGTTTTCCAGCTACTATGATAGGACTAACTGTACATATATAATTAGATGTTTTCCAATGATTTTCTATAATCGCTCCGTTATGGTCTGTTCGAGTCTGCATGCTACTAATGTGATTTTTTATAGTCGTGTTTATTTCGTTAGATTTAGCTAGCACTTCTTTATTTGTATTTGTAATAACGACAGTTGTTTCAGCTTCAGATTCCATTAATGCTACGTGAGAGATGGTTTGCTCATCGTAATATTTTTCAAGTACATCTCGATGACTATTTCCTCGCTTTAATAAAGCTGTCATTTCTTCATTTACTCTAGTGTTTACGAGACTATAATAGAGCAAAATAAAGAGAACACTTTCAATTAAAAGTGTAACAATTAAAAAATAAAATCCGAATTGAATTGAAATTCGTTTCATCGTTTTGCCCCTTACTGTTCAGTATCAACCCATCGATAACCTACTCCATACACGGTTTTTAAATGATGATCAATAGGGAAATTTGCTTTTCGCAATTTATCACGTAAATTACGAATATGCGAATCGACTGTGCGATCTTCTGTATTTGTGTTTAATCCCCAAATTCGTTCGATGAGCTGATCACGGTTTAATACGTAGTTCACATGGCGTAAAAATAATCCGAGTAAAGAAAATTCAATTGGTGTGAGAAGGAGTTCTTCACTATGGACAGAAACGAAGTGTTTTGTTTCATCCCATACAATACCGTGATATTGGATTTGTTTATGTTCATTTGTACGTCTTAAAACGGCTTCAATTCTTGCGAAAAGTTCTTCTTCATGGAAAGGTTTTATTACGTAATCATCGGCTCCAAGTTTTAATCCTTGAACGACATCTACTGTTTGATCACGAGCTGTAACCATAATAATAGGAATGTTACTAAAAGATCGGATTTTTTTGCACGTTTCCCATCCGTCCATCTTTGGCATCATAATATCGAGTAAAACAAATTTAAAGTTTCGATTTTCTATATGTAAAATAGCTTCTTCTCCTGAAGTCGCACATACGCAGTTATATCCAATTGGGGTAAGATAAAGCGTTAATAATTCAAGCATTCTCGGTTCATCGTCTACGAGCAGTATATCAATCATAGAGAGCCCTCCATATTTATAATCGTTACTTAAAGTGTAATGCAAAATCATGAAGAAATGGTGCAGATTATGATGCATCTGCATAATTTCTTCAGAATTGCTTGTTATTGTGGAGTTGAAATTACATTTTAGGTAATCATATTGGCTCAAAAATGATTAATACGGAGGCGGTATAGTGAAAAAAATGACCCGAATTTTTGGGATAACAATAATTACAGCAGTTGGTCTTGCTGCATGCGGACAAACGAATACAGACCATAAAAACCATGAATCTACAAAAGAGAAGAAAACAGAGCAAAAGGAAATGAAAATGAATCAGGAGGTAACGGCGCCAAAAGAAATGAACGAAGGTGCATTGAATGATTTATTAACGACAAGTCTAAAAAATGTGACGAGGTTAAATACAAATGACCCCCTAAAAATGGCAGTATTAACTTCGCAAACGATATGGCCAGCAACTCATAAGGAGAACCAGCCAGGTGCTGTTATTTTAGTACCAGCAAGCGAGTGGCAATTAGGTATTGCGAGTGCAGACCTTATTCATCATCCGAATAACGGGCCGATTTTATTTATAGAAAAAGAAAAGATACCGGAAATGACGTTAAAAGAAATAAAACGATTAAATCCAATCGGAACGAAAGATGGGACACAAATTATGGTGATGGGGGATGTAGGTACTAGCGCGCTTGAACAATTAAAAGGTTATAAAGTAAAACAAATAAAAGAAATGGACCCAGCTATATTTGCGAAGGATGTTGATAAGGAGTATGCCGACATAACAGGAAGCTACCCAAGTAGTGTTATTATTGGTTCGTCTGCAGAAGAAGGACGTTTATATACAACACCCGCTGTAAATTGGATTTCTCATATGCCGGAACCACTACTCTATACAGAAAAGAATAAAGTGCCAGAAGCGACAATAGAGGCATTAAAAATGAGAAAAGATAAAGCAAATATATATGTATTAGGGCCAGAAAAAATTGTTTCAAAAGAAGTGGAAAAAGAGCTGAGCAAATACGGGAAAGTAACGCGTATTAGTGGAGAGACCCCTACAGAAAACTCGATTGCGTTCGCTAAATTTAAAGATGAAAAAACAAAATTTGGCTGGGGATTCACAAAACCTGGTCACGGTTTATCATTTGTTTCAAGTAAAACACCAGATTTAGCAGTTGCTGGGGCACCTTTTTCACATATGGGTAAACACGCACCTGTTGTATTATTAGAAGAAGGTAAAGCTTCACAACCAGTGTATGACTTCCTTGCTACTATTCAGCCGAAGTTTAAAGATGATCCGA
Organism: Bacillus sp. FSL R9-9497; assembly: GCF_038005805.1. Taxonomy (NCBI): domain Bacteria; kingdom Bacillati; phylum Bacillota; class Bacilli; order Caryophanales; family Bacillaceae; genus Bacillus; species Bacillus sp. FSL R9-9497. The sequence continues at coordinate 648,347 of NZ_JBBOTY010000001.1, forward strand.
CACTTGGACCATATAATCATGGCTTCTTATTAGGAAGTACGAGTGATATTTCATTTGAAACACAAGGAATACTAGATGAGAGGTTAGAAATTGTTCAGGAAAGTGGTCAAGGACACGGTGGACATTAATGAAATGAGAAAAGACGCTACTGATATAGCGTCTTTTTCTTTAGGAAACTTTTACATAGTAAAAAATCTTCTACTCGTTATATAATAGCTTTCGTGCAGTCGGCTGATTTTCTTATGGAGAAAATCAAATGATAAAGGAGTAGAGGAGTGGTATTTTGTTTCAAACGATAAAAAATGATTGGTTTTCTAATGTGAGAGGGGACGTGTTATCAGGAATTGTCGTTGCTTTAGCATTAATTCCTGAAGCGATAGCCTTCTCTGTTATCGCTGGTGTGGATCCGACCGTTGGGTTATACGCAGCCTTTTGTATTGCAGTTACCATTTCATTTGTTGGCGGAAGAACTGGGATGATTTCAGCTGCAACAGGTGCAATGGCATTATTAATGGTGACGCTCGTTAAAGATCATGGTTTGCAATATTTATTTGCTACAACAATATTAACAGGTATTGTCCAAATTATTTTTGGCGTGTTCAAACTGAGCTCATTTATGAAGTTTGTTCCGAAATCTGTTATGAGTGGTTTTTTAAATTCACTTGGAATTTTAGTTTTTACAGCGCAATTGCCACATTTTAAAAATGCAACTTGGCAAATGTATGCACTCGTTGTATTAGGACTTGCAATTATATATTTATTTCCACGTATTACAACGGCTGTACCTTCTACGCTTATTTCAATTATTATTGTGACGAGTATTGCACTTATGAGCGGACTACAGTTGAAAACAGTAGGAGATATGGGAAGCTTGCCGAAAGAATTACCATTATTTAGCATTCCTGACGTGCCTTTTACAGTTGAGACATTAGGGATTATTTTACCGTATGCAGTTATGCTTGCAATTATCGGTTTACTAGAATCATTATTAACAGCTTCAGTTTTAGATGATATGACGCATACGGAAAGTAATAAGCATAAAGAGGCACGCGGTCAAGGGATCGCAAACATTGTTGCTGGTTTCTTCGGAGGAATGGCAGGTTGTGCAATGATCGGTCAATCTGTTATTAATATTAAATCAGGTGGACGAGGTCGCCTATCAACATTTGTAGCGGGCGGATTTTTAATCGTATTACTATTTGTTTTAGGAGATTATGTCGTTCATATTCCGATGGCAGCTTTAGTTGCAGTTATGATTATGGTTTCAATCGGAACGTTTGATTGGAACTCTGTAACAACAATTCATAAAGTACCAAAAGGAAACGCATTTGTTATGATTGTAACAGTTGTGATTGTCTTAATTACACATAATTTAGCATTAGGTGTAATTATCGGAACAGTAATTAGTGCGGTTTTATTTGCATTCAATATGGCAAAGATTCACGTGAAACATTTATATATTGAAAATAAGAAAATATACGAAATTCACGGTCAACTTTTTTTTGCATCTACAGCCGACTTTATAAATAATTTTTCATTTAATGAAGATGTAAAAGAAATCGAAATGAACTTTACTCATGCGCACGTATGGGATGATTCGGCAGTGGCATCAATTGATAAAGTTATCATGAAGTATGAACAAAGTGGTGTGAAAGTAACTATAACAGGATTAAATGAACGTAGTTCAAAACTTGTTGCAAATTTAGCTACTTATAATAAAAGAATTGCTAGTTAAAAGCCTCCTTTTTAGGGGGCTTTATTATATAATACGAATAGGATAACGAAAAGGGGATTCAGCATATGTACAAACAAATTATATTAGCATGTGACGGTTCTGAACATGCACTTCGAGCAGCGGAGCATGCAACATATATTGCGAAATGTAGCGAAGAAACAAATGTTGAAGTTGTGTACGTAGTAGATAATAGAACGGCAAAATCAGATATTATACAAGGTCAAACAGATTTAGAAACAATATCGGCTAGTCGAAAAGATAAATTAAAAGAGATTGAAGGTTTATTAAAGAAAGAGAACATTTCTTATACAATTACGATATTACATGGTGATCCTGGAGATACAATTGTTCAATATGTAAATACAGGAGATATAGATCTTGTCATTGCTGGAAGTAGAGGGCTCAATACACTGCAAGAAATGGTGCTGGGAAGTGTAAGTCATAAAATAGCAAAGCGTGTGAAATGTCCAGTGATGATTGTAAAATGAAATAGAATGTAACGAAGACCTTAGTATAACTGAGGTCTTTTTTTATGTATAAATGACTCTTATTTGTGGAAATACTAGATATATAAGTTGAAAAGATGTTAACTTACAAATTTGTAAGTTAGTTGTTAGAGAAATCGATGTTATGAAATTTTTCCCATTGGTAAAATAAAAGTATCAAAGGGGAGATAGGGAGGATGGAAGCAATGAAATCATTTCAAAATTTGTCATATAGCCAAGGTGTCAGTCTTATTTGTTTAGGGGGATTTGCTGCATCTGTTACGTTAGCTGTTTTAATAAAGGTGTTTCATCAAATCTTTTAATCTTATAGTAGGGAAGGAATTGGTTGTTATCATTAGTAGGAACAGCAATGAAAATAAAAAATAGCTCTTAGCATGTATGTAAATGCTAAGAGCTATTTTTATGCTTGTTATATATTATTTAAGCTTGCTTTTGTTTTACTGACCCTGTATTTAAAGTAAGAGCAAGGAAGAACATTGCAAGTACGCAAGATGCAAGTAATAAGATGAATCCGCCATCCCATCCGAATGCATCTACGATAAAGCCCATAGCTGCACTAGCAAAAGCAGCTCCGCCTAAGTAACCGAAGAATCCAGTTAAGCCTGCTGCAGTTCCAGCAGCTTTCTTTGGTGCTAAGTCTAGAGCGTGTAGACCAATTAACATAACCGGTCCGTAAATTAAAAATCCAATTGCGACAAGTGCGATACTATCAACCATTGGATTACCAGGAGGGTTTAACCAGTAAACAAGAACTGCGATAAATACACCAACCATAAATAGAATACCAGCAGGTGCACGACGTCCTTTAAAGAGTTTATCACTCATCCATCCGCAAAGAAGTGTACCTGGAATACCAGCCCATTCATATAGAGCGTAAGCAGTACGTGAGCTACTATGAGTAAAGCTTTTTTCTTCTACTAAATAAGTAGGAGCCCAGTCTACAACGCCGTAACGTACGAAATATACGAAAACGTTCGCAATAGCGATGTACCATAAAAACTTATTGTTTAATACGTATTTAAATAAAATTTCCTTTACTGAAAGCTCGCGTTCGCGATCTTTTACTTTTTCATCTGGTGGATATTCTCCAGTATGTTCTTCAATAGAAGGTAGTCCACAAGATTGAGGTGTATCTTTCATCGTAATTAATACATAAATACCAACTAAAATTGAAAGAATACCTGGGAAGTAAAAAATACTTTTCCAGTCATCTGCGAAGAAGTATAAGCCTAATGTTACAAGTGAAGGCATAAGCGCTCCGCCAACATTATGAGCGACGTTCCAAATAGACATTTTTGTACCACGTTCGCTAATAGAGAACCAGTGAACCATCGTACGACCACAAGGAGGCCATCCCATACCTTGTACCCATCCATTTAAAAACTGAAGTACAAACATAAGTATAATGCTCGTTGTAATGAAAGAAAATGAGCCGAAAATAATATTAATGATACCTGATAAAAATAGCCCAGCTGCTAAAAAGTAGCGAGGATTACAACGATCGGATACGATACCCATAAGAAATTTACTTAATCCGTAAGCGATAGAAACTGCTGAAAGGATAACCCCAAGTTCCCCTTTACTAAAGCCTTGCTCGATTAAGTATGGCATTGCTAGTGAAAAGTTTTTTCGAACAAAGTAGTAACCTGCATAACCGATGAAGATACCTAAGAATACTTGTAAACGTAATTTACGGTATTCGCTATCAACGCGATCAGCTGGTAAGCGTTCCGCGTGGGGCGCAGGTTTAAATAATTGTGTGAAAAACATAAAATGAAAATCCTCCCCTAATTAATTCGAAGCGTTTTAAGACAGAGAACATAAAAAGGCCATGAAATATAAAAAAGTTTCCTTTTTTATGATTCATAGCCGTGTACTCCGTTTCTCCGTGACTGTCAATATTAACTTCGTCGAAAATTATACAACTTTGTGACAAAAATGTAAACGTTTTTATGAATAAAAGTATTGACGGATTTTGTTCGTGGGATTAATATTTAAATACATTAAATATTTTATTGTTTAAATAAGAGGTGGATAACATGCCAAATGATATGACGCATATCGATAAAATTCAAGCTCTTGCCTTTTCGATTGGAAAGAAAATGCAGACGGAGTTATTAGAACAAATGCAAGCGACAGGACTTACACCACCGCAGTTTTATATTTTAAAGATTTTAGATCATTATGGGGCTTCAAGAGCGACAACATTAGCGAAAAAGATGTATGTGAAGCCTAGCGCGATTACAGTGATGATTGATCGTCTAATCGATCAAGAACTTGTAGAACGCTATCACGACAAAGATGACCGTCGCGTTGTCATCATCGAGTTAACGAAAAAGGGGAAAGCTAGAGTAGAAGAGGCAATGACAGCTCGTAACGAGCATATTGCAAAATACTTTTCACATTTAGAGTTGCAAGAAAGAGAAGATTTATTACGTCTCTTTGAGAAGTTAGAAACCATTATTTGTGGGACACAAGAGAAAAAAGAGAATAACTAAGAGGAATTGAGGAGATTACATGGAGCAACAAGAAAATCAAAATAGAAAGTTGTTGTTAATCGGTTTAATTATCGCGATGCTATTTGCTGCATTAGATGGAACAATTGTTGGTACAGCAATGCCACGTATCGTCGGTGACCTAGGTGGATTAAGTTTAATGACATGGTTAACAACAGCTTATATGTTAACATCAACGACAGTTGTACCAATTGCAGGTAAATTAGCGGATTTACTTGGTCGTCGTAACGTATATATAACAGGGCTAGTTATTTTCATGATTGGTTCGGCGTTATGTGGTATGGCAAATGGTATGACAGAATTAATTATTTTCCGTGGTATTCAAGGTCTTGGTGGCGGTATTATGATGCCAATGGCTATGATTATTATTGGAGATATGTTCACGGGGAAAGAACGTGCAAAATGGCAAGGTATTTTTGGTGCGTTATACGGCCTTGCTTCTGTAATTGGACCACAAGTTGGTGGTTGGATTGTAGATGCAGTGAACTGGAGATGGGTATTCTACATTAACTTACCGGTTGGTATTTTAGCAACAATCTTTATTGCAATGGGATTAAAATCGCATAAACAAACAGGACCAATTAAAATTGATATCGCTGGAATCTTTACGATGATTCTCGGTGTTGTAAGTTTATTACTTGCGCTAACGTTTGGCGGAAAAGATTATGCATGGGATTCTTGGCAAATTATCGGTTTATTTGCACTAGCTGTAATTGGTATCGTTAGCTTTGTTATCGTTGAAACGAAAGCTGAAGAGCCAATTTTACCAATGCATTTCTTTAAAAATCGCACATTTACAATACTGAATGCGATTGGATTCTTTATGAGTATTGGAATGTTCGGCGCGATTATGTTCGTACCATTCTTCATGCAAGGTATTGTAGGAGTAAGTGCTGCTGAATCAGGAACAATTATGACTCCAATGATGATTACAATGATTGTGATGAGTATTATCGGTGGGCAACTTGTATTAAAAGTTGGTGTAAAACCACAAATTATCGCAGGTATGCTTATTATGGCCGGTGGTTTCTGGTTATTAACAACGATGGATATGCACACAACGAAGCTTACAGCTACTTCTTATATGATGGTTATCGGTTTAGGAATGGGTCTTGTAATGCCGACATTAACATTAGCGTTACAAGAAAGCTTCCCGAAAAAAGACCTTGGTGTTGTAACATCATCAAGTCAGTTCTTCCGACAAATCGGTGGTACATTTGGTATTACAATTTTAGGATCAATTATGAATAACACTTCAGGTACGACATTAACAAAGAATTTAGTACCTGTATTAGATACATTCCCGAAAGAAGCGGGACAAATGGTAACGAAATTTAAAGATATGATTCACACAGATCCACAAGGTTTATATTCGATGCTATTTAGCCCAGAGGCATTAAAACAAATGCCAGAAGCGTTCGCTAACAGTATTGTACCTATTTTGAAAAACTCTTTAGTAGACTCGCTTCATACTGTATTCTTAACAGGATTAGTATTTATCGTAGTAGGTGCTATCTTTACGATTTTCTTACAAAAAATTAAATTATCAGATCGTAAAAAAGATGCTAAAGAGCCTGTTGTAGAAGAAAAAGAAAAAACTGTATCATACTCGTAATGAAGAAGCATCGCCTTATGGCGGTGCTTTTTTGAGTATAACCTCAAAAGCTTTTTAGTGAGAAATGATTGACGTATTTTTAGAAATACGTTATATTATTTTCTGTAAACGGTTACATGAAATGAGGAGAAAAGAGAATGAGTACGATCAAAGACGTTGCGAAATTAGCGGGAGTATCTGTTGCGACCGTTTCCAGAGTTCTAAATAAAAATGGATATGTTCACGAAGATACATTAAAAAAGGTAGAACGTGCAATTGAGATGTTAGATTATAAGCCTAGTACAGTAGCGCGTTCACTGTATAATAAAAAGTCTCGTTTAATTGGCTTAGTTGTTCCAAATATCGTGAATCCATTCTTTCCGGAAGTTGCACGTGCCGTAGAAGATGTAGCACATAAACAAGGTTACACAGTTGTCCTTTGTAACTCTGATGAAAGTTTAGAAAAAGAGAAACAATATATTGATGTGCTTAGACAAAATAATGTAGATGGATTTATTGTAGCAACGAATCCACAAAATAGTGTTAATTACATGAATTTATCTGTTCCGGTTGTTGCGATTGACCGTATGTTTAATGAGCGTATTCCTACTGTATATGCAGATAACTATGCAGGAAGTCAGGCTGCGACAAAGTTGTTACTAGATAAAGGATGTAAATATATTGCACATATTCGCGGTCCACGTGATGTGAGTACTGCAAATGAACGCTTTGAGGGTTTTGTAGACGTTATTACGCAAAATAATCTTTCGTATATGATTGCAGAGAGTACGTTTGATCCAGCAAATAGTGAGCGTGTAGCGATGGAATTATTAGAAGAATACCCGCATATTGATGGTATTGTTGCTGGGAATGATTTAATTGCGATCGGTATTGTAAAGGCTGCACTTCAAAAGGGGATTGCCATTCCAGATGATTTACAAATTATCGGATTTGATGGCATTTCTTTAACGGAAATGATGTATCCATCTATTACGACAGTTGCACAACCAATATATGAAATGGGGAAAATTGCAACAGAGTTGTTGTTAGAGCAAATGGAAGGAAATACATTAGAAGAGAAACATTATCGTTTGCCGATTGAAATTATAGAACGAAATACAACGAAGTAAGGAGATGAAACAGATGCCAAATATTGCAGTAGTAGGGAGCATTTCAATGGACTTAGTGGCTGTTTCAAAAAAACGGCCGAAAGCAGGAGAAACAGTAATTGGTGAAGCGTTTCATACAATCCCAGGAGGGAAAGGGGCAAACCAAGCAGTTGCTGCAGCTAGATTAGGAGCAAATGTAGCAATGGTTGGAGCGGTAGGAAATGATGATTATGGAACAGTAGTTAGAAAAAATTTAGAGAACGAACGCATTTTTATCGATTATGTGGTACCGGTTACAGATAGAACGACAGGAATTGCTCATATCGTTTTAGCAGAAGAAGATAACAGTATTGTTGTCGTACAAGGGGCAAATGCTCTTGTAAATAAGTCAGTTGTAGATCGCTCCAAAGACCTTCTTGTAAAAGCGGATATGGTTGTTCTTCAACTAGAAATTCCACTTGAAACAGTAAAATATGTATTGACTATTTGTGAGAAACATAATATTCCTGTTATGTTAAATCCAGCGCCAGCACAAGTTTTATCAGAAGAAATTTTAGAAAAGGCAACTTATATTACGCCAAATGAACATGAGTGCCGCATCGTATTAGATGATTTCATCTCACCAATTGAAGATTTACTGGCTAAATATCCAAATAAACTATTGATGACAGAAGGTTCTAACGGTGTTCGTTTCCATAATGGGACGGAGATTGTACATGTTCCTAGCATTGCTGTTGATGTAGTGGATACAACTGGAGCTGGTGATACATTTAATGGTGCGTTAGCAGTTGCACTTTCTGAAGGAGAGACACTTCAAAAAGCAATTCGTTTCGCGAATATTGCCGGTGGTCTTTCTGTAACGAAACTTGGAGCACAGGGCGGTATGCCAACGAGAGAGCGAGTACGTGAAGTGCAGGTGATTGTTGGGTGAAAAAGCATGGTGTATTAAATAGTGAAATCGCGGCAGTCCTTGCTTCACTTGGGCATACAGATACGGTTGTAATTGCTGATTGCGGGTTACCGATTCCGGATGGAGTAAAACGAATTGATTTAGCTGTTGAGATTGGAAAACCGAGTTTTTTAGAGGTGTTACAAGTTGTAGCTGATGATATGGCAATCGAAAAAGTGACGTTAGCAGAAGAAGTCATTATAAATAATGCGGAAGTAAATAAAGAAATAGAGCAGAAATTAATAGAGCCAGCATTTGAGTATGTATCTCATGAGCAATTTAAAGAGCATACAAAGAAAGCGAAGGCGATTATTCGTACAGGCGAGGCTACGCCTTATGCAAATGTAATTTTACATGCAGGCGTGATTTTTTAATAAAGGGAAGTGATGGGAATGCATATTGAAATGAAAAACATTTCAAAGGCGTTCAATGGAAATCCTGTTTTGAAGAATGCACAGTTTATGATTGAAACAGGAGAAGTCCATGCATTGATGGGGGAAAATGGAGCGGGTAAATCAACGCTCATGAAGATTTTAACAGGTGTATACAAAAAAGATGGTGGGACAATCACGATTGATGGGCAAGAGCGCACCTTTAAAAATGCGAAAGAAGCTGAAGAGTACGGCATCGCATTTATACATCAAGAACTAAACATATTGCCGAATTTAACAGTAGCTGAAAATATGTTTCTCGGTAAAGAGTTAATGTATGGGAAAACAGGTATTTTACGCACTCGACAAATGAACGCCATTGCGCAGCAGCAACTAGCGGAGTTAGGGTTGCATGTAAGAGGCGCTATGTTAGCAGAGGAATTATCGGTTGGACAACAGCAAATTATCGAAATTGCGAAAGCATTAATGACCAACGCGAGCGTTATTATTATGGATGAACCTACTGCGGCACTGACGGATCGTGAAATCGAAACGCTCTTTACAGTAATCAATAAGTTACGTAAAGAAGGTGTTTCATTCGTGTACATTTCGCATCGTATGGAAGAGATTTTCTCAATATGTGATGCTATTACGATTTTGCGTGATGGAGAATACGTCGGAAAGAGATTAATTCCAGAAACATCATTTGATGAAGTAGTGAGTATGATGGTGGGGCGCAGCATTGGTGAACGTTATCCAGAGCGAAATAGTCAAATTGGTGATGTCATTTTTGAAATGCGTAACGGAACGAAGAAAGGGAAATTTGAAAATGTTTCTTTTCAAGTGAGGAAAGGTGAAATCCTTGGTGTAGCTGGTTTGATGGGAGCTGGCCGTACAGATATTATGAAAGCGATATTTGGATACGAACCTTTAGACTCTGGACAAATTTTTATAAATGGACAAGAGGTAAAGATTGATAGTCCAATAGATGCAATTAGACAAAGAATTGCTTTTATTACAGAAGATAGAAAGTCTGAAGGATTAGTGTTAGATTTTTCAATTCGAGAAAATTTAGCTTTACCGAATTTAGAAAGTCTTTCAAAGGGAAGTGTTCTAAGCAATGAGCTAGAACAACAGTTTACAGAGGATATGATGAAGCTTCTTAATGTGAAAGCATCTAGCGGAGAGCAGGCAGTGAAATCTCTTTCTGGTGGAAATCAGCAAAAGATTGTAATCGCAAAATGGCTAGGCATTCATCCGCAATTACTCATTTTAGATGAGCCAACAAGAGGTGTTGATGTTGGAGCGAAAAAAGAAATTTACTCTATTATGAATAAGCTTACAGAGCAAGGCGATGCCGTTATTATGGTATCATCTGAGCTTCCGGAAGTTTTAGGGATGAGTGATCGAGTTCTTGTTATTCATGAAGGAAAAGTCGGCGGAATTTTAGAGAAAGATGAGGCATCACAAGAGTCTATTATGGCACTAGCTACAGGGGGAGAGTAAGGATGGCTAAGAAGGGGAATGTATTACAACAACTCGGTTCTTTAATCGGTTTAGTATTAATTATCGTCGTAATTACAGCTTTAAATCCAGCGTTCATTGAAATTCCAAATTTATTTAATATACTGCGTCAAGTATCGATTAATGCGCTTATTGCATTCGGAATGACCTTCGTAATTTTAACAGGGGGTATTGACTTATCGGTAGGTTCTATTTTAGCATTATCAAGTGCACTTGTTGCTGGAATGATGGCAAGTGGCATGGATCCGTTCCTTGCAATGGCAGTTGGATTATTAGCAGGTCTTGTAATGGGAATTGTAAACGGTATCATCATTGCGAAAGGAAAAGTAGCTCCATTTATTGCAACTTTGGCAACAATGACTATTTTTCGTGGGTTGACGCTTGTTTATATGGACGGACGTCCGATCACTGGTCTTGGTGATCATTTAATGTTCCAAATGTTTGGCCGCGGTTATTTTCTTGGTATTCCGGTACCAGCTGTTACAATGATGATCGCTTTCGCAGTACTGTACTTCATTTTGAAGAAAACGACATTTGGTCGCCGTACATTTGCAATTGGTGGAAATGAAGAAGCAGCAGCACTATCAGGTATTAATGTTACGAGAATTAAAGTAATGATTTACGGTCTTTCCGGAATTTTGGCAGCGCTTGCAGGTATTGTCTTAACATCACGATTAGATTCTGCACAGCCGACTGCAGGTACTTCTTATGAATTAGATGCAATTGCAGCAGTTGTATTAGGTGGAACAAGTCTTTCTGGGGGAAGAGGATGGATTGTTGGTACATTCATCGGTGTACTTATTATCGGTGTACTAAATAACGGTTTAAATTTATTGGGTGTATCTTCTTTCTTCCAACAAGTTGTAAAAGGACTTGTAATCTTACTAGCTGTATTAATTGATCGCAGAAAAGAAGCGTAATGGAGGGACAGTTCATGAAGAAATGGTTACTTATACTCGTTGCATGTATTATGGTCATTACTGCTGGTTGTTCAATGGAACCGCCAGAATGGGCAAAGGATTCTAGCGATAAAGGTCGAAATAAAACTATTAAAGTTGGATTCTCTGTTTCAACTTTAAATAATCCCTTTTTTGTAACTTTGAAAAAGGGTGCAGAAAAGAAAGCGAAAGATAGTGGCATCGAATTAATTGCTGTTGATGCACAAAATGATGCAGCAAAGCAAACGAACGATGTTGAAGATTTAATTCAAAAGGGTGTCGATGTAGTTGTTATTAATCCGACCGATTCAGATGCTGTTGCTTCAGCAGTAAGTGCGGCAAATGCAGCAAATGTTCCTGTTATTACAGTAGACCGCGTTGCGAATTCAGGTAAGGTTGTTTCTCACATTGCTTCTAACAATATCGAAGGTGGTCAAATGGCTAGTGATTACATTCGGGAATTAGTTGGCGAAGGAGCAAACGTTGCTGAGTTAGAAGGAATCCCTGGATCTTCCGCTGCTCGTGAACGTGGGAAAGGATTCCATAACGTAGCCGATAAGTCTTTAAAAGTAGTTGCAAAACAAGCGGCTGATTTTGATAGAGCGAAAGGATTATCTGTTATGGAAAACATTTTGCAAGCAAATAGCGATATTAAAGCCGTGTTTGCTCATAACGATGAGATGGCATTAGGTGCACTTGAAGCATTGAAGTCTGCTGGAAAAACAGATGTAGTAGTTGTTGGATTTGATGCAACAGAAGATGCTGTGAAAGCGGTTAACGATGGGCGTATGGCTGCAACAGTCGCTCAAAAACCAGAATTAATCGGAGAGAAGGCGATGCAAACAGCAAAAGAGATAACACAAGGTAAAAAAGTGGACAAATCTATTCCGATTGAATTAGAGCTTATTAAGAAAAAAAAATAAATATAAAATGAAAATTAGGAAGGAAGAATAACAAATGAAATTCTTTATTGATACAGCAAACATTAACGAAATTAAAGAGGCAAATGCATTAGGCGTATTAGCTGGAGTAACGACAAATCCATCACTTGTAGCAAAAGAAGGCGTAGATTTCCACGAACGCATTCGTGAAATTTGCAACGTTGTAGAAGGACCTGTAAGTGCAGAAGTAATTAGCTTAGAAGCTGATAAGATGATTGAAGAAGGAAAAGAACTAGCGAAGATTGCTCCAAACGTTGTTGTAAAAGTTCCAATGACAACAGAAGGTTTAAAAGCAGTAAAAGCGTTCTCTGATTTAGGAATTCGTACAAACGTTACATTAGTATTCTCAGCAGTTCAAGCATTACTTGCAGCTCGTGCTGGTGCAACATACGTTTCACCATTCTTAGGTCGCTTAGACGATATCGGTCATAACGGTATGGACTTAATTCGTCAAATCGCAGAAATCTTTGCAATTCATGGCATCGAAACAGAAATCATTGCAGCATCTGTACGTCACAGTGTTCACGTAACTGACGCAGCATTAAACGGTGCACATATTGCAACAATCCCAGCAAACGTAATTGCTTCATTAGTGAAGCACCCATTAACAGATCAAGGAATTGAGAAATTTTTAGCTGATTGGGAAAAAACACAAGAGAAATAATAGAAAAGCAAGAATCCTAGTTTAATTGACTAGGATTCTTTTTTTTATTTAAAAGAATTTTCATGCAATTTTGCATATTGTCTTTTAAATTTGTTATATAAGATATTTAATATATATCACATAACTCTTTATTTTTCATATTTCGACATAAAGTGAAACTTTAATCAGTGGGGGCTTTGTTCATCCCCACACTGATTATTAATTGAACCAAGGGATAAAAAGATAGAGGGTCTGACCAGAAAACTGGAGGGCATGATTCTATAACAAAAAGCTTAATGTTTATAGAATTATGTCTTTTTATATAGGGAGGGTAGTAAACAGAGATTTCGACAAAAATGCACCAATTTATCTGAATTTTAAGTTTTATAAAAGGGGAGAAATGGAATGAGAAGAAAAGCACCATTTAAAGTGTTGTCATCATTAGCAATTGCGGCAATTATCGGATGTACATCTGTAATGAGTGCTCCGTTAGCATATGCAGAAACGGCAGCAAAAGAGAAAGATAATGTATCTACAACACCAATTGATTACAATTTAATTCAAGAAGATCGTTTAGCGGAAGCACTGAAAGAAAGAGGAACAATTAATCCAGCATCTTCTAAAGAAGAGACGAAAAAAGCTGTTGAGCAATATATTGAAAAGAAACAAGGAGATCAGGCGAATAAAGAAATTCTTCCAGATGCTCACTCACAAGAAACGTCTGATTTCACAAAAAAAGTAAAAGAGAAAAAGATGGAAGAAAAGGAAAATGTAAAAAAGGCTGAAAAAAATGTTAGCCTTGAGCAAAAGCCAGAACCAAATAAAAAGCAATTGAATGAGCAAGTTCCAACTTCAAAAGCAAAGCAAGCTCCATATAATGGATCTGTTCGATCGGATAAAGTATTAGTGCTACTCGTTGAATTTAGTGATTATAAACATAATAATATTGATCAAACACCAGGTTATATGTATTCGAAAGACTTTAGTAGAGAACATTATCAAAAGATGTTGTTCGGTAATGAGCCTTATACTTTATTTGATGGTTCAAAAGTAAAAACGTTTAAACAATACTATGAAGAGCAGTCTGGTGGTAGTTATACGACAGATGGATATGTAACGGAGTGGCTAACTGTTCCAGGAAAAGCATCTGATTATGGAGCTGATGGTAGCAGTGGTCACGATAATAAAGGTCCGAAAGGTGCACGTGATTTAGTGAAAGAAGCTTTGCATGCAGCTGCTGAGAAAGGACTAGATTTATCCCAGTTTGATCAATTTGATAGATATGATACAAACGGGGACGGGAATCAAAATGAACCTGACGGTGTAATTGATCATTTAATGGTAATCCATGCTGGTGTTGGTCAAGAAGCTGGTGGCGGTAAATTAGGTGATGATGCGATCTGGTCACATCGTTCAAAATTAGCAGTAGATCCAGTAGCGATTGAAGGTACGAAATCAAAGGTAGATTACTTTGGTGGTAAAGTCGCAGCACATGATTACACAATTGAACCGGAAGATGGAGCTGTAGGTGTGTTTGCACATGAATTTGGACATGATCTTGGATTACCAGATGAATATGACACGAAATATACTGGAAATGGTTCACCAGTCGAAGCTTGGTCATTAATGAGTGGAGGTAGTTGGACAGGGAAAATCGCAGGAACAGAGCCGACTAGTTTTTCACCACAAAATAAAGACTTTTTACAAAAGAATATGGGTGGCAACTGGGCAAAAATATTAGAAGTAGATTACGATAAAATTAAGAGTGGTGTGGGAGTTCCTACCTATATTGATCAAAGTGTTACGAAATCAAACCGTCCAGGCGTTGTACGTGTTAACTTACCAGGTAAAAGTGTTGAAACGATTAAACCGGAGTTTGGAAAGCATGCATATTATAGTACAAGAGGCGATGATATACATACAACGTTAGAGACACCATTCTTTAATTTAACAAAGGGAACAAATGCAAAATTCGATTATAAAGCAAATTATGAGTTAGAAGCAGAGTGCGATTTCGTCGAAGTACATGCAGTAACAGAAGATGGAATGAAGACGTTAATTGATAGACTTGGAGAAAAAGTAGTCCAAGGAGATAAAGATACAACAGATGGGAAATGGATTGATAAATCATATGATTTAAGTCAATTTAAAGGCAAAAAAGTGAAACTACAATTCGACTATATTACAGATCCGGCTGTAACATATAAAGGTTTTGCGATGGATAATGTAAATGTAACTGTTGATGGACAAGTTGTATTTTCTGATGATGCAGAAGGACAGTCTAAAATGAATTTAAATGGTTTTGTTGTTTCTGATGGGACAGAGAAGAAAGCTCATTACTACTACTTAGAATGGAGAAACTATGCGGGATCAGATAATGGATTAAAAGCAGGAAAAGGTCCAGTGTACAATACAGGTCTTGTCGTTTGGTATGCAGATGATAGCTTTAAAGATAACTGGGTTGGGATGCATCCAGGTGAAGGATTCCTTGGTGTTGTTGACTCTCATCCAGAAGCGCTAGTTGGTAATTTAAACGGGAAACCAGCATACGGTAATACGGGCATGCAAATTGCAGATGCTGCATTTTCATTTGATAAAACACCAGCATGGAGTGTAAATTCATTAACACGTGGTCAGTTTAACTATTCTGGATTACAAGGTGTTACAACTTTTGATGATTCAAAAGTATATAGTAACAAGCAAATTGCAGACGCAGGAAGAAAAGTTCCAAACCTTGGACTTAAATTCCAAGTTGTTGGACAGGCAGAAGATAAATCGGCAGGCGCTGTTTGGATTAAACGCTAATAACATAAAAGCACATTCTTCATATGAAGAGTGTGCTTTTTAATTTGTACAGTAAGTTATTATTTTAGCTTATGTAATACAAGTCTCTGTTCATATGTAGTGTATCAAATTATGTGGGGAAAGGAAATATTTCCGAGGAAATTGTCGAAGTATCGTCGGTATTTATACACCTTTTTTGTAAAAGAAGAAATGTAGTATTGCCTTTACAGTTTAATTTATTTACATTGTTACTTGGTTACACACAAAAGTAATATATTCGGCAGTAAAAGAGCGCTATTGGATAGTGCTCTTTTTGTAGATAGAAAGGAGTTGAGTTAAATGAAAGAAATAATTGAATGTCCACAGTGTGAAGGAGAGATTACTGCGCAACATATTATTGATCTCCCGCATCCTTTTTCATTCAGATGTCCACACTGCAAGGTGAAGTTAAAAGAAATGAGAATCACACCGTGCTTAATATTAGCAGCAATTTGTATCATTCCACTGTTTATTATAATTGGAGAGAGTATTAAGGAATTACTAGTAAAATATTTTTCTATTATAGATGATGTACCAACTGTACTTATTTTCTTCTTATTTTGTTATCCATTGTATTATTTCTATGAAAAATATAATGCTATATTGTTTATTAAATACGGCTTATTGAAAGTTAAAAGTTGAATTGAATAGGAGATTATCATAATGCTTTGGAAAATATATTTAGTTATTGTAGCAATATTAGCTATTATTTCGTTAGTAAGGGGCATGTTTCAAACACCAATTCAAAAGTTTGACTTTGTAGTTTCTATTATTACGTGGATAGGGCTCTTTGGTTTTGTATTTGATATACAAATATTAACCTCAATTGTTTGGAAATGTATTTTCTTGTTTAGCATCATTTGGACTTTAACTGCAGTTTTTGTTTTTCGTTTATATGAGGAGCGAGATGAGCCGTTACCTTTTATATTTAAAGTAATTGGAATTATTCCAACGCTTCCATTATATTACGGATTATATCAATATGCATTTTAAAAAAGACAACGATGGATTATCCCATCATTGTCTTTTTTACTTTGCTTCTTACATAAATCATCCCAGCAAATGTTAATAAAAATGCTGTCCCGATAATGAAGCTGATGCTAGGTGATGCTCCGATTGCGCCGACTGTAAAGGAGCCAGCAACAACTCCTAATGAGAAGAAGGCATAAAATAATCCGAATGCCTTTCCGCGATTATCGTCTGTAGTATTTTCAACGAGTAAAGCGTTAATAGAGGGGAAGAGGATTGCGAATCCAATTCCATAAATCATCATTACGATAAAGAGCATACCTTTTGTAGCAAATAATCCGAGTAAAGATAATGCGAATGCCATAACTGCAATTCCGATTAGCATTAGTTTCGAACGATTAAATCGATCGTAAATACGATTTGTTGGAAGCAAGAAGAAGAGGATAGCAGTTATACCAAATACACTTAACATCATGCCTGTTGTGGATGCTTTAAGCGCTAATGCCTCAACTTTTACTGGTAACATATAAGTGACAATTCCTTGTGAAAACATTAATGTGAAAGCACCAATATATGCTTGTAATAACGGTTCTGATTTTAAAAGTTCA
This sequence comes from Bacillus sp. FSL R9-9497, assembly GCF_038005805.1. NCBI lineage: Bacteria > Bacillati > Bacillota > Bacilli > Caryophanales > Bacillaceae > Bacillus > Bacillus sp. FSL R9-9497. The sequence goes on from NZ_JBBOTY010000001.1 coordinate 665,573, forward strand.
ACCATATCTTCTTTGTTCATCATTTGCGTTCTTGATGTATCTTTTCTTGATACGTTATTTGGTAAGAAGAATAGAGATACGATCGTACCAAGAGCCATTAAAATAGAAATAGTAATGAAGACCCATTCTACGCCAGCTGTTGCTTTCATAATACCGCTGAAAGCCGGTCCTACGATTGCGGCTGTTCCAACAGCAGCACCAGATAGAGCCATTGCTTTTCCTTGTCTTTTTGCATTTGTTTGTTTTGATAAAAATGTAAAGGCAGCAGGAATTAAAAAGCCATCACTAAATCCATGCATAAAGCGAACAACTAATAGTTGTTCACCACTTTGAACAACGGTGTATAACAAGACTATGAAACTCGTAATTCCCATGCTTATATAAAGGATTTTTTTTGCACCAAATTTATCGACAGCTGCTCCAGCAATAATATTACCGATCATATTAGCGAATGAGTACATACCGACAACTAGCCCGATAATAAGAGGGGTTCCTCCAAGGCTTTGAGCGAAAGTACTCATAATAGGTAATTGTGAAAATGTATCTAAAAATGCCACGATAACGATAAAGTAAATAAAATATTTCAAGCGATATTCACCTCTCCTATGCTATTATGGCACAATGCTAATTTCACCTGCAATGAAATTGAATTAACAGATGTGGAAAAAAGTACAAAGTGACAAAATATTGAACGTTATTTGTAAAAAATTAGTAGAGATGCGATTGTTTTTTTGAAATATATGGATAGAAGTATTATAATAGAATTGTAAACTTCACCAGGTTAAGTATATACATAGAGAGGGATGTATAAAATGAAAGCACTACTTTGGCATAATCAACGTGATGTACGAGTAGAAGAAGTACCAGAACCAACAGTAAAACCAGGAACAGTGAAAATCAAAGTTAAATGGTGTGGTATTTGTGGGACAGACTTGCATGAATATTTAGCAGGGCCTATTTTTATTCCAACAGAAGAACATCCATTAACACATGTGAAAGCACCTGTTATTTTAGGTCATGAGTTTAGTGGTGAGATAATAGAGATTGGTGAAGGAGTTACATCTCATAAAGTGGGAGACCGCGTTGTTGTAGAACCAATTTATTCTTGTGGTAAATGTGAAGCTTGTAAACATGGACATTACAATGTTTGTGAACAACTTGTTTTCCACGGTCTTGGCGGAGAAGGCGGCGGTTTCTCTGAATATACAGTAGTACCAGAAGATATGGTTCATCACATTCCAGATGAAATGACGTATGAACAAGGTGCGCTTGTAGAACCAGCAGCAGTAGCAGTTCATGCAGTACGTCAAAGTAAATTAAAAGAAGGGGAAGCTGTAGCAGTATTTGGTTGCGGTCCAATTGGACTTCTTGTTATCCAAGCAGCTAAAGCAGCAGGAGCAACTCCTGTTATTGCAGTTGAACTTTCTAAAGAACGTCAAGAGTTAGCGAAATTAGCAGGTGCGGATTATGTATTAAATCCAGCAACTCAAGATGTGTTAGCTGAAATTCGTAACTTAACAAATGGTTTAGGTGTAAATGTTAGCTTTGAAGTAACAGGTGTTGAAGTTGTACTACGTCAAGCGATTGAAAGTACAAGCTTCGAAGGACAAACTGTAATTGTTAGTGTATGGGAAAAAGACGCAACAATTACTCCAAATAACTTAGTATTAAAAGAAAAAGAAGTTATTGGTATTTTAGGATACCGTCACATCTTCCCAGCTGTTATTAAATTAATTAGCTCTGGTCAAATTCAAGCAGAGAAATTAATTACGAAAAAAATTACAGTCGATCAAGTTGTTGAAGAAGGATTTGAAGCACTTGTAAAAGATAAAACACAAGTGAAAATTCTTGTTTCACCTAAATAAGATAGAATCGAATAGAGTAGCCCTTTTCTAGAAATAGAAGAGGGCTACTTTTTTTCTATACTGAAAGGTGATAGACTTTCCTTTGACTAAATGTATTTTTGTTTGGAAGGGAGAATCTAATGCTTTCATTTTTGTTAACTTTAAAGCGAATGTTAAGAGCCTGTTTACGAGCGTGGAAAGATAAAGAATTTCAAGTATTATTCGTATTAACAATTTTGACTTTAATATCGGGTACGATTTTTTATAGTACAGTTGAAGAATTACGTCCTATTGACGCTTTATATTTTAGTGTGGTCACGTTGACGACTGTCGGTGATGGGAATTTTAGTCCGCAAACTGATTTCGGAAAGATATTTACAATCTTATACATATTTATTGGGATTGGATTAGTGTTTGGATTTATTCATAAGTTAGCAGTTAATGTACAATTGCCAAGTATATTATCGAATAGAAAAAAAGAGTAAAGCATTCAGATGCTTTACTCTTTTTTTACATTAGTTTAGACAAGCCTTAATAATAGTTTATTAAAATGAAAGTGTATTCATTCATTATATTCACTGTGTATAAAGTTATAATGATATGAACATTTGCATATTTTAATTTATTGATAGAAATTTCGTGAAAGGTGGGATATTCTAGTCATAGGTTAACCGGACGACATCATAGGATCCTAACAAAATGTTTACAATAATTCAATTATAAAATGGAGGATTTTATATGAAAAAGAAAGTACTTGCTTTAGCGGCAGCTATTACATTAGTTGCTCCATTACAAAGTGTTGCATTTGCTCATGAAAATGATGGGGGACAGAGATTTGGAGTTATTCCGCGCTGGTCTGCTGAAGATAAACATAAAGAAGGCGTGAATTCTCATTTATGGATTGTAAACCGTGCAATTGATATTATGTCTCGTAATACAACACTTGTAAAACAAGATCGAGTTGCACTATTAAATGAATGGCGTACGGAGTTAGAGAACGGTATTTATGCTGCTGACTATGAAAATCCTTATTATGATAATAGCACATTTGCTTCACATTTCTATGACCCTGACAATGGGAAAACTTATATTCCGTATGCAAAGCAGGCAAAGGAAACTGGAGCTAAGTATTTTAAATTAGCTGGTGAGTCTTACAAAAATAAAGATATGAAACAAGCATTCTTCTATTTAGGATTATCTCTTCATTATCTAGGGGATGTAAACCAACCGATGCATGCAGCAAACTTTACGAACCTTTCGTATCCACAAGGGTTCCATTCTAAATATGAAAACTTTGTAGATACGATAAAAGATAACTATAAAGTAACGGATGGAAATGGATATTGGAACTGGAAAGGTACGAATCCAGAAGATTGGATTCATGGAGCGGCAGTAGTTGCGAAACAAGATTACGCTGGCATTGTAAATGATAATACGAAAGATTGGTTCGTGAGAGCTGCTGTATCACAAGAATATGCAGATAAATGGCGCGCTGAAGTTACACCAATGACAGGTAAGCGTTTAATGGATGCACAACGTGTTACTGCTGGATATATTCAGCTTTGGTTTGATACGTACGGAAATCGTTAAGTATTTAAAAAAGGTCAAATCTCAGAATAGAGTATTTGGCCTTTTTATCACTATACAATACATGGAGGTATGAAACGTGAAAGGTAAATTGCTAAAAGGTGTACTTAGCTTAGGTGTTGGTCTAGGAGCTTTATATAGCGGAACGTCAGCTCAAGCAGAAGCGTCTACAAATCAAAACGATACATTAAAAGTGATGACGCATAATGTATATATGCTATCAACAAACTTATATCCGAACTGGGGACAAACTGAGCGTGCTGATTTAATCGGGGCGGCAGATTATATAAAGAATCAAGACGTAGTTATATTAAATGAAGTGTTTGATAATAGCGCATCAGATCGTTTATTAGGGAATTTGAAGAAAGAATATCCAAATCAAACAGCAGTATTAGGTCGTAGTAGTGGAAGTGAATGGGATAAAACGTTAGGAAACTATTCATCTTCAACTCCTGAAGATGGTGGCGTTGCGATTGTGAGCAAATGGCCAATCGCTGAAAAGATTCAATATGTATTTGCAAAAGGATGCGGGCCAGATAATTTATCGAATAAAGGATTTGTATACACGAAAATTAAGAAAAATGATCGCTTTGTTCATGTAATTGGTACGCATTTGCAAGCGGAAGATAGTATGTGCGGAAAAACTTCACCTGCATCTGTACGTACAGACCAATTAAAAGAAATTCAAGACTTTATTAAAAATAAAAATATACCAAATAATGAGTATGTGTTAATTGGTGGTGATATGAACGTAAATAAAATAAATGCAGAGAACAAGAATGACTCAGAGTATGCATCTATGTTTAAAACATTGAACGCTTCTGTACCATCTTATACTGGACATACAGCGACTTGGGACGCAACGACAAACAGTATTGCAAAATATAATTTCCCTGATAGTCCTGCTGAGTATTTAGATTATATTATTGCAAGTAAAGACCATGCGAACCCATCGTATATAGAGAATAAGGTGTTACAGCCACAATCTCCACAATGGACTGTTACATCATGGTTCCAAAAATATACGTATAATGATTACTCTGATCATTATCCAGTAGAGGCGACTATTTCTATGAAGTAGTTTCAAAAAGTTTCTTCGTAAAGAAGAAACTTTTTTTATTTGCAAACAGGAAAATCACACTTTCTTTCCAATATGTATAAGACATATTGAGAAGAGGAGAGAAAAATGTGGATCGAGGAATTTTTAAAGAAGTTCCATTACCGTGTGCATTTTTGGATGAAGTGGCTTTAGATAGAAATATTCAATCGATTATAGAGTTAAGTGGAAATAAAAAGATTCGTATAGCGAGTAAATCGTTACGCTCTGTTCCGATTATGCAAAAGATACTAGCTGCAAATAATCGATTTCAAGGTATTATGTGCTTTTCACCTAGAGAGATTTTATTTTTAATAGAACAAGGATTTAATGATTTATTGCTTGGATATCCTGCTTACGATGAAAGAGCTCTGTATGAAATTAGTTTGTTAACAAAGAAAGGTTTCATTATAACTTGTATGGTGGATTGTGAAGAGCATATTGTGTATTTAGAAAACATTGCTGAGCAATCTAAAGGATGTTTTCGTGTTTGTTTGGATATTGATATGAGTAGTCGCTTCTTTCAATTTCATTTTGGTGTACAAAGGTCCCCAGTAAAAAATGTGCAGGATGCGTTGAAAGTAGTAGAAAAGGTGAGAAGGTCATCATATTTAATGTTAGATGGTGTAATGGGATATGAAGCTCAAATTGCCGGGGTGGGCGATTATATACCGAATCAATGGTTGAAAAGTAAAGTGATTTCGTATTTAAAGCAGAAATCAGTGCTAGAAGTTAAAGAAAGAAGAGAACATATTGTAAAAGCAATACAAAACATTGGTATTGAGCTAAGGTTTGTAAATGGAGGCGGAACAGGAAGCATAAAAACAACCGAGAAAGATAATTCAGTTTCAGAGATTACAATAGGTTCTGCTTTTTATTCTCCGAAGCTGTTTGATTATTATAAAGAGGTGAAATTTCATCCAGCGGTCGGATTTGCCTTACCAGTTGTGCGTAAACCAGTCCCGTTTATTTACACTTGCCTAGGTGGTGGATATATTGCTTCAGGAGCAGTTGGAAAAGATAAAGAGCCTGAAGTTTGGAGACCGAAGGGTGCAAAATTATTAGATTTAGAAGGTGCTGGCGAGGTACAAACGCCAATTTTTTATAACGGTAAGGAACGAGTGGATATAGGAGAGACCATTTTGTTTCGTCATAGTAAGGCTGGTGAATTATGTGAACGCTTTCCTTTTTTGTATCGTGTTAAAAAAGGAGAGATTGTCGGGGAGTATTCAACATATCGGGGGGATGGCCAATGCTTTCTATAAAGGGACAAAAGTGGAGAAATTGGACAGGGAATGTAGAAGGAACGCCGCATTATACGATGTATCCAGAAAGTATACAAGATGTAGTAGAAGTTGTGGGGCTTGCGCGAAAAAAGGGAAAGAAAATTCGTGTTGTCGGTTCAGGACACTCGTTTACCCCCCTTGTGCAAACGGAAGAAGTTTTAGTTTCTTTAGATGAATTGAAGGGTATTGTGAATATTGATGCAGAGAAGATGGTTGCTGAAGTATGGGCAGGAACAAAGTTATATGATTTAGGGAAGTTACTTGAGGAAAAAGGTTATGCGCAAGAAAATTTAGGGGATATTGATTCGCAATCTATTGCAGGAGCGATTAGTACGGGGACTCATGGAACGGGTATTACCTTTGGGAGTTTATCAACACAAGTTATAGAGATTACGGCAGTTCTATCTAATGGTGAGAGTATAGTTTGTTCGGAAGCTGAGAACGTAGAATATTGGAGAGCGTTTCAGTTGTCACTTGGAATGTTAGGTATCATTGTAAAGGTAAAATTGAAGGTTATTCCAGCGTATTCACTCGTTTATGAAAGTGAAAAACAGTCATTATCCACTGTAATGAACAAACTAGAAGAATATAAGAAGCATCGTCATTTTGAATTTTTCGTTTTTCCTTATTCTGATGAAGTACAAGTGAAACTTACGAACGAAACAACGAATAAAGGCAGTGATTTGAAATGGCATAAACTAAAGGTGGAGTTACTTGAAAATAGGATGTTCTCTTTACTATCTAAAGGATGTAAATGGTTTCCTTCTATAAGTAAAGGAGTGAGTCGATTATCAGCTAAAGCTGTACCAAACACAAAAATAATTGGCCCGAGCTATGAAGTATTTGCTACATCACGTACGGTGCCATTTTATGAAATGGAGTATAGCATTCCTTCAAAGTATATGAGGACGGTTGTAGAAGAAATCTCAAATCTTATTGAAAAGAAAAAGTATAAGGTGCACTTCCCAATCGAATGCCGCTATGTAAAAGGGGATGATATATGGCTTAGTCCGGCCTATGGAAGAGATTCAGCATATATCGCTGTTCATATGTATAAAGGTATGAAATATGCTGCTTACTTTGGCGAAGTGGAAAAGATTTTTCTGAAGTATGAAGGGCGTCCACATTGGGGGAAAATGCATACATTATCGTATGAGCAATTACAATATATATATCCAGAGTTTCATTCGTTTTTACAGGTGAGGAAATCTCTAGATGAACTTGGAATGTTTTTTAATCCTTATGCGGAGAAGTTATTTATCCCGCTATTTGTCAGGCAGTAAGACCCCTACGTCAAAATTCAGTGGAAGCAAAGAAGTTAGGTGAGGGCTAATTAAAGTTTCACATTATGTATATGAAAAAGCTGACAAATAATTATTTGTCAGCTTTTTTTTAGTGTAATTGCATTTCTTGTATGACTAATATGTTCATAAAATAGTAGTTTATCACGGCTAAATACATGTAGTAAAACATGAATAATAAATAGGCCGTTAATGATGAATAGGAATAATAATGTAACGAGTAATACTAAAGGCTCTGTGTGATTTAAAATAGAGCTACTAGAAAGAATATAATTGATTCCACCTAACGCAAAATAAAATATACCGTAGCGAATAAATAGTTCTTTTAATGTAATACGATTTGATTTTCCTTTCACGTGAATGCGAAGCAATGCTTTCCCAATTGTTTTTCCGTTAGTAAAGTATGGAATAATAATAAAGTAAATAAGGATTGAACACGTAATGAAAATGAGTTCATACATATTGGTGTAAGATTGCATATTAGAAACGAAGAAAGAATTTCCTTTGTTTTTAACGACAGGTACAACGATAGATAAGAAAATCCAATCAATTTGCATCGCGATAAGGCGACGAATGAATCCGACTGGTTTCGTTTCCAAATCAATATGACTATCTAACTCGTTTGTCTTCGGAAGGAAGTACGTAAATATTGGTGCAATGATAAAACCAATTACGCCACCTAATGTATTTAAAAACAAATCATCGATATCAAATAATCGGTATGCACAATTGTATATACCGTATAATCCAGTCACTTGTGTTAGCTCGAAAAATAGTGAAAGGAAAAAGGAAATGCAAATTGTTTGTAAGAAACTACGTCGGAAATAATAACGTAAGTAAATACCGAATGGAACAGTTAATAGAACGTTAAAGGCAACTTGTAAAAACGCAGACTCTTTTAATAAGTAGAAATAAGTAGCTGGTTTCGTTAAAACTGCCGATGTATGACTACTAATCTCTTGTATGAAATAAAATGGTGCGAGTTGCATGTGTTGTGTATTAGCCGGTTGTAGGCTACAAGTATCAAACGTTTGTGGCAACGGCAAAATAACAAGAAAATAGGCATTTAATAAGTAAAGTAATAATGAGTATAAAATAAATGAGCGCCATTTATTTAAATAACCGTATTTTCGATAATTAAATATTAAAAAAGGGATTAAAAGAAACATTGCTAAAAAAGGAAATAAAATAAATGCTGTTTTCACTGGAAATAAATATGCAGTCAAAGTAAAACTCCTTTCAATAAAAATTCGTTTATCATTATAGCGCTAAAAATATTTAAATACAAAGTTAAAACCTTTCGAAATAGAAAAAATTACTAATTTGATAGGGATTAAGTTATAATAAATTTAATATAAGGATATTGTGATTATATAAGTTGAGAGAGGGTACAAGAGATGCGATATGAACTTTTTTCTGTAAGTGGGGATCATATTACGACTTTTGAAAGTGCATGGCGTTTTCAGGAGGGAGAACAGATTTTTGTTCATGATGATCAAACAAAACGAAACTTTATTATTATTCGGCTGACGCATGATGTATTTCAACAAAATAAACATGTTATTCGTTTGTATTGTCAAGAGAAGAAAGTGTATGCATAAGAGAAGCCCTCTTACAGTATGAAAAGTAAGAGGGTCCTTATCTCGTTATTTGTGAACAGCCCAATTGATGAGGGCTGATTAATTTAACTTTATCATTTTGGCCCTCGTAAGGAATAAAAAGAGAAGGATTAATGCACATAGGTAGCATTTGATTTGGAAGAAAGGATATAGCCTTGTATTTTGTGCTTCAAAGTTTCATTGCCTTCTTTTTGAGAAAGCCATGTATGGTAATCTTGTTGTGTTTTCCATAACATACGAATCATATACTCTGCCTTATCATTTGTACGATGAACAGGTGAAAACTCTATGTTAATACAACCGTTCGTTCCGGGGAAAGGATAATATTGTTTAAGCCCATAAAGTAGCTCATTTTCATATTCGTACTTAATGTGAATGAGTTTAGTAACTATAAACATATAAACACCTCTTTTACGATAATAGTAGGAAAGATAGAATTACTGTAATAGTGAACTCGATAAATATTATACTATTCTGAAAATTATAAGTAAATAATAGGTTTTAACTGAATAAAGGTATAAAAAAGCGAGTCATTCTATTACACTAGATGACTCGCTTTTAATTTGTAAGTTTTACTTTATAAGAAAATAAGAGTAAGTACACCTACGATAATACAATAGAAAGAGAAATATTTTAAATTTCCTTTTGCCATAATGTTCATAAACCATTTTAGTGAAATATACGTCATGATAAATGTTGCGATGAATGCAACGACATATGGTACGAATAATGTGTCTAGATTTGGGTCATTTGCAATGTCTGTAATGCTTAACAATAAGCCACCTAAGCTAACAGGAATGTATAGTAAGAATGAGAAGCGAAGAGCTGTTTCTTGCTTCATACCAAGTAACATTGCTGCTACGATTGTGGCACCAGATCGGCTTATTCCGGGAATCAGTGCACAAGCTTGTGCTAATCCGACGATGATTGCATCTTTCATAGAAAGGTCGCCATCATTTTTACGACCGCGTAAATTTCTAATAATCCAAAGGCCGACAGCAGTAATAAGAAGGGAAATCCCAACCATCTTCACACCTTTTAAGTACTGATCGATGTAATCTTTAAATAAAACACCAATAACACCTGCTGGAATGGTTGCAATAACAAGATAAATAATAAAGAAGAAATCTGATTTTGCGTCTTCTGCTCTTGTAAATATATAAGAGAGACCATTCTTCGTTAGACGAATTAAATCATTTCTATAAATAAGTAATACAGCTAATAATGAAGCTGAATTAACAAGTAGTTCGAAGCTAAACCCTTCTATTTTTAGTCCTAGCAAATGTTGTGCTAAAACGAGATGACCACTTGAAGAAATCGGAATTGGTTCTGTTAGTCCTTGGAACAGACCGAGAATTAAATATTTTAAAACGTAGTAAAATTGTTCCATAATAACCTCCTTGTTTATTAGTTGAAAGAAACAACTTTTCCATTATAACAAAGATATGGATGAATATTGAAAAGAAATAAATATTCAAAATAAAATAAAAATCCCTTATAGCAGTATAAGGGATTCTTAATTTTAATTAAGAAGTCACTGTTCCTTGAAGACTTTTAGATAATTGAACATCGACTTTTTCAGCATCATGAATATGATTCATAATAGTAGTATTTAATTTTTGGAACATTTGTTGTGTGTTAGCGAATTCTCGTAATATGTCATCATTACAAGACTTTTGGTTTTCGATAGCCTTAATAACATTTGTAGCACCATTTTGTAACGTTTGAATCATAACTAAAATATTTTCAATTCTAGCATTTGTATCGGCGCTCATTTCTACACCTTCATCGACTAAATGTAAATTATCTTTTGTGTTATCATATGCTTTTTCAATTTCTTCTTGTATTTTTTTCGTTAAGTTGCCGATGTTTTTTGTACTTTCTGCTGTACTTTCCGCTAGTTTTCTTACTTCATTGGCAACGACGGCGAATCCTTTACCGTGCTCTCCAGCACGTGCGGCTTCAATACTCGCATTTAATGCAAGTAAATTTGTTTGTGCTGCAATGTTTTGAATGACTTCTACAATTTGCTCGATTTCCTTTGAGCGTTCGCTTAGATGATTCATACTATTAGACGTGCGTTGAGATTGTTCACCTAATTTATTAATTACAATAAGTAAGCGGTGAACGGATTCTTTTCCTTCATTAGAGCAGTCAATAATTTCTGCAATAGACTGAATTAAGCTTTGTTCCTTTTGTAACATTTCATTATTTAACTCATTGGAATGTGTCGTACGTGTTGAAACATTTTCGAAACATGAACTTAATTGTTGAACTAAATTTTGAAGTGTATTATGTTGGTTATTTACAAGTTGATGCTCTTGGATAACGCTTTGTACACGATCGTGGATAGTAGAAATAGTCTCCTGCTTTTCGATATCTTTTTGTTTTAATTCTGCTTCTAATTCTTGTATACGCTCTTGTAATTGAGCAATTGTATGTTGGAGTGATTTTTTTTGAGTAAACATGTATTTATTTCAACCGCCTTCGAAAGTTATATTTTCTCTATATTTGGATTTTAGCATCTTTTGTATTTTTTAAATATAGGAATTGTTAAATATTTAAGAATCTATTACATTTTATTCATAATTCTCTTTTTTTCGTCACGAAAAATAAACTGTATTTAATCGTTTTGTAAACAAACTGTAAAATAAATCATGTATAACTGTATAAGAAGGGAGTCGGATTATGAACTATTTTAAGCGAATCAGCTGTCTAGTATTAGCAGGAATTATCGGTCTTTCTAGTACAGTCGCTGTTAAAGCAGAGTCAAACGACGAGAAACTTAACAACATGCAACAGCAATTGCAACAAAACGATGCAGAAATGCAAAAGAAAGAGCAAGAGAAGCAAGCTGTTAGTAAAGAAATTAAAGGTATTGAAAACGAACTACATAATTTAAATAATACAATTGCAAAAAATAAAGAGGATCAAGCTGCTATTCAACGTAAAATCGATGAAACACATAAGCAGATTGAGCAAAAAAAGCAAGAAATTGTCGTTTTGGAGGATAAAGTCCTTGCTCGTAAAGATATTATGAGAAAACGTATGGTTTCTGTTCAAAACAGTTCAAATACAAGTTTAGTAGTAGAAGTTGTAGTAGAATCAAAAAACTTTGCAGACTTCTTACAACGTATGAACGCAGTTTCTACTATTCTAGAAGCTGATAAAGAAATTTTACGTCTACAAGAACAAGATCTTCGTCAAATTGAAGAAGATAAGAAAACAATTGACGAAAAAGAAGCATCTTTAGTAGTAGACAAACAAAAATTAGCAAAAGCGCAAGCTGAACTGCAAGATAACTTGAAAAAGCGTCAAGATAACTTACAAACAGTTCAAGCTAAATATAATGAAGTTGCAAGTCAACTTAATTTAGCAGCGGAAGAAAAAGCTAAAATTGAATCAAATATGAAGACAGTACAAGAAACGATTGCTCGTGAGCAAGAAGCAGCAAGAATCGCAGCGGAAGAGCGTGCAAAAGCAGAAGCAGCTGCAAAAGCAGAGCAAGAAGCTTTAGCGAAAGCACAAGCAGAAATTGCTGAAAAGCAAAAGCAGGAAAAAGCTAGTAAACCAGCTGAACCAGTTGCTAATAATAATTCGAAGGTAGAACCTGCAAAACCTGCACAACCTGAACCATCTTTTAAGCCAACTGCTGGTGGGAAAGAAATTTATGTAGAAGCTACAGCTTATACAGCTGATCCAGGGGAAAATGGTTATGCACCAGGTCAACAAGTATTTTCTGCATGGGGACCAGGTGGTAAAGGTTATAATCTAACTGCAAACCCAGGAATGAAATTAATTGCTGTAGATCCAAATGTTATTCCATTAGGTAAGACTGTAAATGTTGAAGGTTATGGAGTAGCAATTGCAGCCGATACTGGTGGGGCTATTAAAGGGCATAGAATTGATGTTTTAATGCCAGATAAAGGTTCATCAAGTAGCTGGGGCAGAAGAACAGTTAAAGTTACAATTTTAAACTAACAAGTAATCCAACTTTACAATACGTAGAGTTGGATTTTTTTATAATAATAATGTTAAGTTGAGTTTACATTTTGTTAAGAATAGCATACAATAATGGTGAGAGGTGGTAAATTTGACCATTTTAAACAGAGTAAAAGAATTAAGAGCTCGTTTTAACTTTACGCAAAGCGTATTAGCAGAAAAGGTTGGAGTAACGAGACAAACAATTGCAGCAATTGAAAAAGGGGATTACGTTCCTTCGTTGTTATTAGCACTTACGATTTGTGATGTGTTCCAGTTAAAGATGGAAGATGTGTTTGTTTTAAATAAGGAGGGAGAAGAGGATGAATAGAATTGTTTTTTCTTATATTATAAATGTACTCTATACTGCACTAGCATGTTGGACATTTGTTGAATTTTATAGTGTTATTACAGAGTTAGCAGATATAATTAAAAACGAGAAATTCCCATTTGAAGTATGGTTTAATGGAGTACCATTCATTTTATTATTTATTGGAGCAATTATAGTTACAATTTTTTATAGAATTCAAAAGAAAAAATATAAGAATTTATCTTTTTGGATGTATCCATTATTATTTCCGCTAGAAGATGAACGTGAAAAAGCGATTACGGATAAAGCTTGCCGAACAACATTTGTATCGTTATGGTTTGTGTTACCTTGTGCAGTTGGATTTTTAACTTTTTCGCCTATTATTAATGAATATCTTCCTGGATACCCATTATATATTCTATTTTCTATTTTCTTTATTCAAATGACAGTATTTCACGTATCACTATACAGAAATAAATTAGCTTAAAAAGAAACCTTCTTGCACCGGCAAGAAGGTTTCTTTTCAGCTAATACTTGTACATATGACGATATTATTTTATCATTTTATATAGAGTAAGATTTTGTAAGGGAAAGGAACTGTGTATGAATAAGCAAAGAATTTATAGTATAGTAGCAATTCTGCTATTTGTTGTAGGTGGCGTGTTAATTGGAAAGCCATTTTATGATGGATATCAGGCTGAAAAGAAACAGACTGAAAATGTGCAGGCTGTTCAAAAGATGGATTATGAAAAGCATGAGACGGAATTTGTAGATGCTTCCAAAATTAATCAACCAGACTTGGCGGAAGTAGCGAATGCATCATTAGATAAGAAACAAGTAATTGGTCGTATTTCGATTCCAAGTGTTTCAGTAGAACTGCCTGTTTTAAAAGCTTCTACTGAAAAAAACTTATTATCAGGTGCAGCGACAGTAAAAGAGAATCAAGTTATGGGAAAAGGAAATTACGCATTAGCAGGACATAATATGTCTAAAAAAGGTGTTTTATTTAGTGATATAGCTTCTTTGAAAAAAGGCGATAAAATTTATTTGTATGACAATGAAAATGAATATGAGTATGCGGTTACTGGTGTATCTGAAGTGACTCCTGATAAGTGGGAAGTTGTAGAGGATCATGGGAAAGATGAGATAACGCTTATTACATGTGTATCTGTAAAGGATAATTCTAAGCGTTATGTTGTTGCTGGTGATTTAGTAGGAACGAAGGCGAAGAAGTAAAAAAGAAGGTGAACTCTTTAAAGAGTTCACCTTCTTTTTTACTAATGTTGAGAAATAATAGAATATTTCGGTTCGTATTTAAGTATTCTTCTATTTATGTATAATAAAGTTAGAATTCTATATTTTGGGAGGAACAAGAGTGAGACAACAGGTGAAGAAACTTCTTTTAACAACGAGTATAGCGTTATTGGTAGCTCCAATTTCAGCTTATGCGCATCCAGGGCGTACAGATGCTAATGGCGGACATACATGTCGTACAAATTGTGAGAAGTGGGGATTACAGTACGGGGAATATCATTATCACAATAAACCAGCTTCTAGTAGTGGCGCAACGAGCCCAGCTCCTAGTCAGAATAATAATAGTGCTGTAGAAGCTGAGAGACAAGCAGAAGCACAGCGCAATACTGAGGCTGAAAAACAACGTGCTGCAGAAGCACAGCGTAAAGCTGAAGAAGAGAGACAACGTGTAGCCGAGGAACAAAGAAAAGCTGAAGAGGCACGTAAGCAAGAGAAAGCGCAGCGCCAAGCTGATATGGAAAAAGGTCAACTTGAAGGTCAAAAGAATGGAGAAACTGATTTTAAAGCAGGAAAAAATGATGCAGAAGTGCATGTAGCTGGAAAATCTGATGCATATAAACAAGCGTTTAAAGCGACTTATGCAGCCGCATGGTCTTTAGAAGAGCAGAAGAAAACGCATTTTGAAAAAGGAAAAGAACAAGGTTTAGCACAAGAGACGATGGACGATAGTCAAGTTGCTCCAGAGTTTAAGGTAAACTTTGCAGACGGGTTCAAAGTAGGGAATAAAGAAAGAACAGAAAAAATTGAAAAAGAGCAAGCTGAATTAGGGGAAAAGACAGGGAAAGAACTAGCTGAAAAGAATCCTGAAAATAGAGAGAAAGAAGTATACGTGAAGGCATATGAAACAGCGTATGAAAAAGGCTATAAGTCTACAAAAAAGGCAGTAGAAAAGGCTGGCTATAAGTATGCATTTGAAAACTATGATTTAAAAGTTCCTGCTAAGTATGAACGAAATGAATTGTTAAAGAAGTGGTTTACTGAAGGATTTAAATCGAATAAAAAAGCAGCGGAAATTCGAGAAGAAGGGTATAAAAAAGGAGACAGCTGGTTCTCATTCTTCTATAAGAGTTTCGTACCAAGTGAATATAAAGAACATAAAGAGCTGTACGAACAAGCAATAGAAAAAGGTAAAACAGCATAAAAAAGATGAGGAGAAATTCCTCATCTTTTTTAATCCATCCATTTCACTAATTTCTTAGAAATTAATAATAAAACACAGCCTAATACAATTGCCACAGCGCCAATAACTGTGAATACTTCAGCGTATCCAAGTGAAGTTGTGAAGCTTGCGAGTTGTCCGCCTAAAATGTTGGCGATACCTGAACTTGCTAGCCATACACCCATTAATAAAGATGCTAATTTTACCGGAGCAAGCGCACTAACCATTGATAGTCCGACAGGTGATAAGAATAGCTCACCTAACGTATGGAAAAGATACGTAAAGACGATAAACAGTAAGTTTGCTTTTTCTGTAATGTTATGTTCATCACTACCTGTTTTTAATGTAGCGATAACGAGAATGATATAACCGATACCGAGTAAGATCATACCAAGTCCCATTTTAGTTGGGATTTTTAAATCACCCTGCTTGCGAGTTGCAAGTTTTGCCCATAATGCAGAAATGACTGGAGCAAGTAAAATAATAAATAATGGATTGACCGATTGGAACCAAGATGTTGGAACTTCCCATCCGAACACAGAGCGGTCTACAAATTTGTTTGTATATAATGTTAATGAGCTACCAGCTTGTTCAAAGCCAGCCCAGAAGAAGACAACGAAGCATGTTAAAATGACGATAACTGCGGTACGTTGTTTTTCTTTTTTTGTTAACGGTGTATCTCCTACTGATGGTTGTCCAGCAGCTGTTTGTAAATCACGAGTTGGTTTTTTACCGATATTACCAAGGAAGCGATTTGATAGTGTTGTAAATAAAATTTGTCCAATGATCATTCCGATTGAAGCGGCTAAGAAACCGTAACGGAATCCGTAATGTACAACGCCATCAACTGTTGTTTTGAATAAATTTTCTGATAAAAATCCGCAAACGAGTGGAGCTAAAAATGACCCGACGTTAATACCCATATAGAAAATGGTAAATGCACTATCACGTTTTGGATCGTTCTCTTCGTATAATTCTCCAACCAGTGTAGAGATGTTCGGTTTGAAGAATCCGTTACCTATAATAATAAGCGCTAATCCGAGGTATAGGCCTAATTGGTTTTGCAAGGCAAATAGTGTAAGGTTACCGATTGCCATTGTTATACCACCAATTGTGATTGCTTTTCGTCTACCTAGAAAACGGTCTGTTAAGTAGCCACCAATCATTGGTGTGAAATAACAGGCTCCAGTATAAAATCCGTAAATAGAGAGTGCCCATGCGGGACTAAACCCAAGACCACCGCTTACTAAAGCTGTCGTTAAATATAATGTTAATAATCCTCGTAATCCATAGTAACTAAATCTTTCCCACATTTCTGTAAAGAAGAGTAAGTATAAACCTGGAGGATGTTTCTTTTTTCTTTGTTGTTCTCTTTCTAGTTGTATCGCTGATTCCATGTTATTTTCCTCCTGACACAAACAAAAACAAAGTTAATAATTTTGTACATTTAATATTTTACCTTATTAACTATTATAAGTCAATAAAGGTTGATTTTTCAGAAGAAATTGGAAAAGAGGAATAGCTATAGAATGGGTGTTTCTTTTGTGATAGACTATGGACTATGTTTTCTTTGTAAGGAAGCGGGTTATTGTACTTTTTATATGTGAAATTGATTTCATAAAAGATGAAATTAAAGAAGGAGAAAGAAATGAAATTGTTACAGAAAAAAGAAATTTTACTTATTAGCCTTATGTTATTCTCTATGTTCTTTGGAGCAGGGAATCTGATATTTCCACCTTTCCTTGGATATGAAGCAGGAGAACATGTTTGGATTTCATTAGTAGGATTTATTATATCAGCAACAGGTCTTCCTATATTAGGTGTTATCTCCATTGCAAAAGCAGGAAGTTTTCAAACGTTAGCGGGTAGGGTTCATTCTTCATTTGCAATTATTTTTCCATGTATCGTGTATGTATTTATTGGACCTGGGCTTGGTATACCACGTGCGGGAAGTTTAGCTTTTGAAATGGGGCCAGGTCAGTTATTCCCTGAAGCAGGAAGCGGAGTATTATTGTTTTATACAGTTATTTTCTTTAGTATTGTTTATTGGTTAAGTTTATCACCATCTAAGTTAATGGGTTTGTTTGGGAAAGTTTTAACACCATTATTATTATGTATG
Source organism: Bacillus sp. FSL R9-9497 (assembly GCF_038005805.1). Classification (NCBI taxonomy): domain Bacteria; kingdom Bacillati; phylum Bacillota; class Bacilli; order Caryophanales; family Bacillaceae; genus Bacillus; species Bacillus sp. FSL R9-9497. The sequence goes on from NZ_JBBOTY010000001.1 coordinate 683,189, forward strand.
ATTGCCATTATTTTTATAAAAAGTATGTTTACATCAGTAGGTGGCGTGAAAGAGGCTGCGGGGAATTATGGACAAGCTCCTATGTTTCAAGGGTTTTTAGATGGATATTTAACAATGGATGCGTTAGCTGCTTTAATCTTTGGAATTGTTATTGCAAATGCATTACGTGCAAAGGGTATTGAAGATGATAAAGGTTTAGCGAAATATATGAGTATTGCTGGCATTGGGGCAGGATTATTATTATCGATTATTTATGTCATCCTTGGATATGTGGGGGCAATTAGTGGCTCATTAGGAACATTCGATAACGGTGCGAAAGTGTTAGCACAAGTTATGATTACATTATTTGGACAGGGCGGAGTCGTTTTATTAGGTCTTATTTTTACTATCGCGTGTTTATGTGTTTCAATTGGACTTGTTACGTCTTGTAGTCAATTTTTTGCGAGTGCATTTCCGAAAGTATCTTATAAATTGTGGGCATTTATAGTAAGCGTTGTTAGTATGATCTTAGCTAATTTAGGGTTAACGCAAATTTTAAAAGTATCAGTACCAATTCTTGGATTTATTTATCCAATTGCGTTAACGCTTATTATTCTAGGGTTATTCCATCAGTATATTGGAAAGTATGCATACGTATATGCAGTAACTGTTTTGGTTGTAGCGATATTTAGTGCAATTGATATTTTAAATAAAAATGTAATGATGAATCAGTGGACGTCAGCATTAAAATACATTCCGTTTTATACAGAAGGTGTTGGGTGGATTGTTCCAGCTATTGTAGGCATGTGTCTTGGTTTCATCGTTAGCATTGTTTTAAATAAGAATAACTGAGTAAAAAGGTGTTTTCCGATTTTGGAAGACGCCTTTCTTTTTTTGGAAAAAATACTATTGAAAATGAATAGACTAGGAGTATGATAAAGATAATTGGTAATATATAGGTTTAATGAGAGTTACAAATGAGGGGGGAGCGTATGAATAAGGATTTGGATAAGAAAATAGAAGCACTCGAAACGGCAATTGAAACAATTCAAGAAGCACTTGCTGAATTAAAAGTGAAGCAAAGGGAAATAGAAGTAGAAAACGCTCAGCAACATGTTAGTAAGAACAAGAAAGAATATATTGAAACAGTAATGGAGGAAAAGCCAAAAGAAGAAATAGTTAAGATAAAAGAGCCTTTGCAAGAACGTCAGGTAAAACAAGTAGATATATCTGCTTTTAAACCAGAGCCATTTAATATTATTAAGTTTTGTCAAACATGGTTACCGCGTGTATTTGTCGGTATTATGTTGCTTGGAGTGATCTGGTTATTTAAAGCAGGGGTAGATGCTGGCTTATTAACACCAGCGATACGAATTGTGTTTGGTATCGTATTATCTATCGGATTGTATTATATAGGAGATATTCAAATTAAAAGAGAGCGGCAGGCGTTAGGGTTAGTATTAGCTGGAGGAAGTATTACCGGGATTGTTCTAACAACGTTTGCAGCACATTATTTATATGGATTTATTCCGGCAAGTGTCGCGTTTCTCTGTAATATTGCATGGGTTATTTTAGGTATTTATTTAGCGAAAAGATATCAATCGGAATATCTCACTATTTTCGTAGCGGTCGGAGCGTTCTTCGTACCATTCTTGTTAAATAGTACGACTCCTAATCCTTATATTTTCTTTGGATATGAGACAGTATTAACACTTAGTTTATTATGGTATGCGTTGAAAAATCGTTATAAATACTTATATATGATTTCTTACGCTGTTGCTGCCATTGTCCTTTTCGTTTTCTTTGCTGTTATGTCAATGTTAGTAGAGAACTTGCAAGTACAGTTAACGATTGTATATGGTTTGATTCATTTACTATTATTTTGGCATATGTTTACGGAGAGAAGTTTTATACTAGAACCACGTTTGGCGATATTTAGTGCAAATGCAGTGTTCTTTATACTAGCTATTTCAAAAATACATGATTTTACAACATGGGGATTAATTATTAGTGCAATCGTGCATGCCGCTATGTTCGTATTTGAATATAGGAAAAATAGACATTCTACATTTACAAATCTCTTATTTGGTTTCGCAATGGGAGCATTTAGTTTAGCAATTTTATATGAGTATAGTTTAGTGAATGCAGCGATTGTACTATTATTACAAGGTTTCCTCGGCATGGTCACTTCTATTAAAGTAAAACAACAGATAAAATTGTATGTTAGTGCGACGGTTTACGCAATTGGAATGATACAGACTATTTTTAGCCCGTTTGATCAATTTATTTCGGCAGGCTTTGTTGCTCATCTTATTTTAATAGGAACGTTCTATTATTGCATGAGAGAAGCGAAAGAAGTATTAGCGAGCTTCGGCAAATATATGTATTCTATAGTGCTCTATTGGTTTATGATAATTGTATTTATTACAATTACGAGAATCGGTGAAGTTTTATCTACAGATGGAAGCGTAATTAGTGTATCAGTATCGTTATTATGGATGGTATATGCATTATTTGCGGTTTGGTTTGGAAGAAATAGAAATATGAATGAAATATTATATGCTGGTTTAGTCGTTTTAGTCGTAACGGTAGGGAAGTTATTCTTACTTGACTTACCAGAGGTATCGATGATGATTAGGGCAGTGTTATTCCTAATCGTCGGTAGTATAGGTATCGTTATTTCAAGAATGTTTTTCTCGAAGGAAGAGAAGTGAGAAGAAGGCAATCCATGTATGGATTGCCTCTTTTATTATTTCTTATTAATTGTTACAGTTTCATTATATTTCGTTGTTGTATTTTGGCGTAGACGAAGCGTTGCTTGTCCAATTGTATTTGAATCAATCTGTACATTTACAACTTTCTCAGCAGAGCCTAAGCTGTTTGTTGTGAAAGAAAATGCACTACTATATCCAAAAGTAGATGGCCAAGTGCCGTTTGCATTTTGTACTTTAGCCACTTGTGTTCCACCAGTAGTGAAGATACCTAAAGAATAGTTGTTATAAGTTGTATTAGGTAGTAAGTTGTTTACTTGAATCTTCATTTGGAAAATTTCATTGTTTGGTAGAATGCTAGGGTGTGTAACGACGTAGTCGCTTGTTGTTACCGCACCGTTATAACCGTATGAACCTGGTTTAAAAGTATTTGTATTAAACCATTGATAACCTGCATTTGGTGCACTCCAAGGTTCAGGTTGTGGTTCTGTTGATAAGCTTGGCTGTTCAAATGTTTGTAGAGCTGTAGGTGAATCAAGTTGTAAACCATTTACTTGATCTAAACTTGTAAATGTCTCTTTATTTGATAACCAATTTACGATGTTTTCTAATAAGATAGCATCGTTTTCTTCTTTATAACCATCGTAAGTTTTCTTTGTTTGGCCAGAATCTTCACGAACGTACTTTGGCGTAGCATCTTCAACAGGAGAAGAGTCACCAATAAAGGCAGCTTTTCCAAGTCCTACTTTTGCAATTGCAGCATATGGGCCTTCTGCAATACCACCGCCATTATAAACGCCGCTATCAACAGCGTTATTCCATTTTGATGGATTTTCTGGAAGGTAAACAAGTCCTTTTGCTAGTTTTGGATTTGTAATTGCCAGAGTAGAACCAGCATGCATTGCTACAGACGAAACACCTTTTGTAATTCCGAAAGATTGTTCAGGCGATACAATTGTTTTCGCTGAAACATCACCAAGTGCATTGTAGCGGAAGCGAATACCGAAGTTGTCAGAGAGCCAATCAGAGCTTTCTACTCCTTGCATAGCTTGTGAATTTGTTTCTTCATTAGACATTCCTTTTGCTGGATTATCCCAAGCACCGCGTCTATATCCATTAAATACTTCAGAAGAGTCCCAGCGATTTTTATTACGATCTGCATTGTAATGATCAGCAATAAAGAAGATACTACCACCATTTTTTACATATTGTAACATAGCGTCCTGCTCAGATTTTTTGTAAGGAATATTAGCTTCTGGAACGATAAATACATTGTAATCTTTTAAATCTTCGTACGTAATAGGTGTTGATTTACGAAGTTCCTTTACGTGATATCCGTTTTTTGCAATGCCGTTTCCGAAGTCAGAAAAGCCGCCGTCAATAACCCAGTCAGCTGTCCCAGCAGTTTGACCGTGTGTATTATCAAATAATACTTTCTTCCCATTGTTTTGATTCACAACTTTTGCAGCAATTTCAGGAGCTGGGTCTACAGAGCTTTCGGCATAAGTAGACGGTATGAACGAGGTCCCTATACTTAGTGTAATTGCTGTTGCTAAAGAAAATGTAATCCATTTTTTATTCTTCATAGAAGAATCCCCCTAATAATAAATATATGTGCTTTAATAATGTAATTTATTTTTCTGTAAAAATAAAGACGGAAAACATAAAAAATATTAAAAGATTGTAAAAATACCGTGAATTATGTTGAGAAATATTTATATAGATATAAAAACATCCCTTCCAAGTAATAAGGAAGGGATGTTTTGCTTAACTAATTTTTGAGTTAGGTGTTTCATCAATCTTATGAAACCCTTTCATGTAATATACGATTGCTAAGCCGATAAGCCAAATTGGGCCAACAATCAATGCAATTCGTGTATCTTCTGAATACGCCATTATACCTAATACTAATATAAGGAAAACGAGTGAGAAATATGAGCTTAATGGGTATAAAGGCATTTTATACGATAACCTTTGTTTATTTTGAGTAGGCAAGCTTTTACGGAATTTAATTTGAGCAACTAATATAATGCCCCAAGTCCAAATTGCGCCGAAAGTTGAAATGCTAGTAAGCCATGTAAATACCTTTGCAGGTACGAGATAGTTTAATATAACACCAATGAGTAAAACGATAGCAGTTGCTACAATTCCTTGGCTTGGAATGCCATTTTTATTTAAACGACCAAATCTTTCAGGAGCTTTTTTCTGCTGAGCTAATGTATATAGCATACGGCCTGTACTAAATAAACCACCGTTACAAGAAGAAAGAGCTGCTGTTAATACGACAAAGTTAATAATACCTGCTGCTTTTGCGATACCAATTTGCTGGAATGTTAATACAAATGGACTGCCTTTCTCACCAAGTTCGTTCCATGGATAAATTGCCATCATAACGAATAATGCCCCAACGTAAAAGAGTAGAATTCTCCAAAATACGTTATCAATTGCCTTTGCGAGTGTTTTCTTCGGATTTTGAGCCTCACCAGCTGTAACACCGATTAATTCAACGCCTAAATAAGCGAATAGTACCATCTGCATGGAGAGTAGTAACCCAGAAAATCCATTTGGGAACCAGCCACCATGTGACCAAAGATTTGAAATACCAGTAGCGATACCACCGTTTCCGAATCCGAATAAAATAATACCAGCTCCGACTACTATCATACAGATAATTGTGACAATTTTAATGAGAGCAAACCAAAACTCAAGTTCTCCAAATACTTTTACCGATAAGAAGTTAAAAGCGCTCATTAATAATAGAGCAAGTAATGCCCAAGTCCAGCGCGGGATATCAGGGAACCAGTACTGCATGTAAATGCCAGCTGCTGTAATTTCAGCCATACAAGTAACAACCCATAAGAACCAGTAATTCCAACCAGTAATATAACCAGCGAGTGGTCCAATATAATCATATGCATATTTACTAAAAGAACCAGCAACAGGTTGTTCAATTGCCATTTCCCCAAGCGCTCGCATAATGAAAAAAATAACGAGACCGGCAATCATATAGCCTAGCAAAATAGAAGGACCTGCTAGTTTAATGGCGGAAGCGGATCCTAAAAATAGCCCAACGCCAATAGCTGAGCCCAGTGACATTAAAGTAATATGTCGTTCTTTTAAACCACGATTTAAAGTTCCAGATTTGTTTGTGTGCTGCATAAGAAGAATCCCCCTTGTAGAGTGAACGATATTTGAATGCGTTTACTAAATATTTAACTATTTCAAATTATAAAACATTTCTATCTGTTATGCTACAAAAATAATCATAATGAACTGTACTACATCTGTACTTGTCAGACTTAAACTTAAAATTCGAACTATTAGGGAATATATTGACTCTTCTTTTTATTGATTGTTAAGATTAAGTATTATATTTTCTCACATACTAGTAAGAAAAAGAATGTGTGATAATAATTCAGGTGTAGGAAGGGTACATAAGCATGTTTCAATTACAAAAATATAACACTTCTGTGAAGCAAGAGTTTTTAGCTGGCATCACAACTTTTTTTACATTTGCGTATATTCTTGTCATCAATCCAAAAATATTATCTGATGCAGGTGTACCATTTGACCAAGCGTTTACAGCAACAATTATTGCAACCGTTGTTGGAACAGTAGGTATGGCGATTTTCGCGAATTACCCGATTGTTATTGCTCCAGCTATGGGAATGAATGCATATTTTGCTTATTCTGTTGTACAGAAGGCAGAAGGGATTACATATGTAGTTGCCTTTTCAGCTGTATTTGTAACGGGGATTATTTTTCTTTTATTATCTTTTACTTCGTTTAGGCAAAAGTTAATTTTAGCAATTCCTGATAGTTTAAAGCATGCAATTGCAGGTGGAATTGGACTATTTATTGCTTTTATTGGATTGCGCCTTTCTGGAATTATCGTGGATCATCCGTCTAATTTAGTTACGATTGGTGATTTTCATTCTCCAGCTGTTATTTTAACTTTAATTGGTTTAATATTAGCGGCGGTATTAATGACATTGCGTGTGAGCGGTGCATTATTTATTAGTATGATTGTGACAGGAATTATTGCCTTCTTTACAGGGCAATTGAAGTTTGCTGATAAAATTATGGCGATGCCTCATTTACCAGAGGGTATCATCGTTTCAAACCCAATCAATGCCTTTTCAGATGTAATTGAATACGGATTATACGGCGTTGTATTTTCATTTTTACTTGTACTTTTATTCGATACAACAGGTGCATTACTCGGTTTAATTAAACAAGCAGGTTTAATTACAGACAATACAGAGAAGCGTTTTGGTAAAGCGTTTATTGCAGATGCAATTGGCGGGACTACAGGTTCTATCTTTGGAACAAGCCCAACAGCAGCGACGATTGAATCATCAGCAGGTATTGCTGCAGGTGGTAAAACTGGATTAACAGGGATTGTAGTTGTTGGTCTAACAATTATAACGGCATTTTTTAGTCCTGTTATTGCTTCTTTATCAAGTGTAGCCGCTATTACAGCTCCTTCATTAATTATAGTAGGTAGTTTAATGGCACAAAGCATTCGAGATATTAATTGGAATGAATTTGAAGATGCGTTACCAGCATTTTTAATTTTTATAGGTATTCCGTTAACATCTAGTATTGCAAATGGAATCGCAATTGGATTTTTAGTATATCCAGTCTTGAAAATTGTGAAGGGTAAAGGGATGGAAGTACATCCATTACTATACTTATTTGCATTCTTATTTGGATGTCATTTATTCTTATAATATAAATATAGGAGAGGGCCTTCTTATGGGAGGCTCCCTTTTTGTGTATAATAAAGTGAAACTATGGGCAGTAGGATATCCTCACTGTGTATTAGCCCGCACCAATCGGGATAAGATGAAAACTTAATTGGTTTCGTAAAATATAAATTACTTAATGGAATATATATGTTACAATATAGATAGAGGAGGAACATGAATGGCTGTAAGTAAAATAAAAGTCGCACGTGTTCAGTTAGATTTAACACAGCAACAATTAGCAGAAAAAGTAGGCGTTACAAGGCAAACGATTAGTTTAATTGAGAAGGGGAAATACAATCCATCTTTAGATTTATGTTTAAAAATTTGTTATGCAGTAGATAAAACGTTGAATGATTTATTTTGGGAGGAAAAGGAGTGGTAGGATGAAAATCGTGAAAGATGAACGTTTAATGATTGAAGGGTTAAAACATATTAGATTAGCTTTCATCTTACAAAACATCGTCATACTAGCTATCGTCTTTTACCGCTATGTCTTGCAAGGGGCAGGATATGAAAGTGTTTCAGATTTATTAATGGTATTTATGGGCGGGATAATAATTATTAACTTTTTAAATCTGAAAAATTCAGTGGAAGTGTATGAGCATACGGGCGGAGTGTCGCGTCGTTATTTTATGAAGCTATTATTCATTCCAGTGGGTATTATTATTGGGATTTTAGCTATTTGTATCGTTGTAACACCAGATATTTCGATAAAGGAAATTAGTATGACAGGACTTATTATGTTTGCTTGTTTTTTAGTTCCTAGTTTGTTTATATACATATATATGAAAAAAATAAAAAGAGAAGATTGAAATATAAGAAAGGCTTTCCCGTATTGAGGAAAGCTTTTCTTATATCTTTTTATACAAAACTTTATGAAGGCCAATTGGTTCAATTTCAAAAATTTCACCATGTTCCTGAAAGCCTAAGCGCTTGTAATAGTCAGCTACAGTAATTCGGCCATTACACCATAACATATTTGCTTGACGCTCTTGTAAGATTTGTTCTGCATTCTGAATTAAGGAGCTTCCAGCGTGGTTGTTTCGAAACTCAGGTAATGTGGCCATTCCTCGTAGACGATAATGAATACCGGCTGGTAGGTCAGGATATATTTCTTTTGAGAAGGAAGCGATACTAATTAGTTCATCGTTTATAAATGCGCCTAAGTGGAAGGTGTCTGTTTCATAATCGGAAGGATATTTACAATCTGCTAATGTTTGATTGGGGCGTAAAATTTTTTGACGTAATACGTAAGTTTCAGATCCCTCAATATTTTTCACGATAATCATATTAACATCCTTTCTTATAAGGCTTTTTCTGTTAATTGTATAAAGAAATAAGCAGGTGCGGCGAGAAGTCCGAGTATGCTAGCAGTTCCGAGAAGGAGTGAAAGTAGGAGGCAAGAATATTTTATTCCATTCGATTTTTTCCATCCGTAACTACAAATCTCAATACTAACACCGATGAGAATAATGGCAACGAGTATTTCTGCTAATAATAAAAGAGCTAAAGTTACAATAGACATAATGTGATCCATCCTCATAATATGTGATAGTAACATTTTACCATATGAAGTTAAAAAAATGCCCCTCAATTATGTGAGGGGCATTTTTTTACTCTAATATGTTTTTTAGTGTATCGATATGTTCTTTTGAACCTGTTACAAGTAATGTGTCACCGTGTTGTAGTCTTGTATCACCATGTGGTATTAATGCTTTGTTACCGCGGTAGATTTGAATGACAAGTACATCACCTAAAAACGGGAGGCGGCGAAGCGCAACGCCGTTATATTTATTGCTGCGCAGTTCAACTTCACGTACTGTTTCGTTTGCTGTTGTAATTAAGCGAACGAGACTAGGTTTATCAATAAGTGCACGTAATAAAATACGTGTAGAGTTAATTGTTGAGAATACAGCGATATGTTCTTGCGTTGCTTTTTCTTGTAGAAGTGGATCTTCTACACTTGCAATAACATGTTCAACACCTAGCTCTTTTGCATGTTCTGCCAATAATAAGTTTTGTTCATCATCGCTTGTTGCAACAACGACGCGATCTGCATCAAATGCTGTTTGTTCAGTTAATGATGCGATTGTGATGTCATCTAATTTCACGATAGGGAAGTCATGTGATTTCGCTTCTTCATCATTTATTTTGTTTTGACGCATCATATATAGCGTTACGTCATAATCTTCTCGTTTTAAATCTAGTGATAACGGAAGGGTAATTCTGCTGGCGCCAATAATAGCTACTTTTGGTTTTGGTGTTTCTACTTTTGGGAACATTTTTTTAAACAATATAGGTGCAAAAATACAAGTAATAACTGCGCTTAAAATAAGAGAGGCAGATAAACTTGGACTGATGATCTCCAGTTTTTCACCAATTTGTGCAGCCGCAATAACTAGAGAAAGTGTCGATGTTAATAAGATTGCACTTCCAAGTACGATATTACGTGGATACCATTTTCTTAAGACGAGTGATGGTAAGAGTTTCGAAATAAAGAGTCCTACAATTAAGATTGGAATCATTAGCATGCTAGAAGGTTCTTTGAAAATAGACCACACCTCTAGATTTACACCAACCATTACGAAGAAAATAGGGATGAAGAAACCATAGCCGATAGAATCAAGTTTTTCCACCATATCTTCATTTGGTGATAATAACGATACAAGTACACCTGCTAAGAAGGCGCCTAAAATATTTTCTGCTCCAACAGATTCCGATAACCCAACTAAGATTAAAATGAGTGCAAAAACAGCTCGTGTATCAATTTGTACACTACCAGCTTTTAAACTATCTAAGTATGGAATGTTTTTAAAGCGTTTTGCAATAAAGTAAATGACAATACCGGCACCGAATAGAATAAGTAAGAGCCACATACTCTGACCGCTTTCGGAATTTAATCCGACAAAAACAGCGAGTAAAATCATTGTAACTAAGTCTGCAATAACAGCAACTAATAAAATGATTTGTCCGATTGCAGTTTTTCCTAGGTTGTTCTCTTTTAATGTTGGTACAACAACACCTAAAGAAATAGTTGAAATAATTAAAGTCATGAACATTGCATTATCTACGAATCCTAGCCATACGAATAGTAATGATAGGGCATAAGACAAGATGAAAATAAATAAGAAGATAATGCTTGCTGCTTGAAATGTATTTGGCTCGTTTGTCGTATTCTTTTTCCCTTTTTGTTTAAAGATAGAAAAATCAATTTCTAAACCGCTTAAGAACATAAGGAAGATAAATCCTAATGTTGATAAAACTTGAAGCCATATATCTGGCTCAATAATATTAAACCCACTTTTACCTACAAAGATTCCTGCAATAATTTCTGCAACGACCACAGGAAGTGCTTTTAATTTAAAGCGTTGTAACAAAAGGGGAACGAAAAACGCGATTGCAACGACAACCATAAGTGATAGAACAGAAGTATGATGTTCCATTGCGTTCTCTCCCTTCAAATAAATATAGTACCTATTTAGCCATATAATAGGTAGAAAAGCAACGCATATGGATTCGATTTCATAAAGAAAGACTTTTCTTAACATTTGTCATAATAAGTATATTTTTCATGATTATGCTGTTAATTCCGTAATGTGGATGTAATAGGGGGGGATAAAAAAAGACTGCTGAGGAATCTCAGCAGTCTTTTTCATGTACATTACATTGAGAAGAAGATCCATACAGTTAAACCAACTGTTGCAGTTGCAACGAAGAAACTGTATATCATTGTAAGAATTTGAACTCTTCCTTCTCCTTCTTTTAAATGCATGAACATAATTAATTGTAACAACGCTTGCGCAACAGCCATTATGATAATAGTTGTTAGGACTGTTGAAAGTGGCAATGTTGTGTAAAGTGCCACGTATAACGCTAGGAACGTTAATGCAAGCGATAAAATAAATCCGAAAACGTGTGACCAAGGGAATCCGCTATGCGCATGTCCGTTTGCTTGGTTGTTATTTTGACCCATTTACGCCACCATCCCGTTCAAGTAAACTAGTGTGTAAATAAAGACCCAAACAAGATCGAGGAAATGCCAGTATAAGCTGATAATGAATACTTTACGAGCTGTAACTGGTGTTAAACCTCGTTTTAAAATTTGGATAATAACACAAATTGCCCAAATGATACCGCCTGTTACGTGGGCTCCATGCGTTCCAAGAAGAACGAAGAATCCAGATAAGAAGGCACTTGTTTGAATTGTTGCACCTTCACCAATATACATAATGAATTCTTCAATCTCGAAGAATAGGAAACCTGCACCTAAAAGTAATGTAAGGACGAACCATCCAAGCATCGCTTTTTGGTTGTGCTTACGCATTTCGTGAATTACGATACCACATGTGAAACTACTTGTTAAAAGTAGTAATGTTTGAATTAAAAGCGTTTTAAGTTCAAACAGTTGCGCTGGTGTTGGGCCATCTGCCGTACGACCAGCAAGGACTAGATAAGAGGCGAAAAGTGTTGCGAACAGCATAATTTCAGCCCCAAGAAAAATCCAGAATCCTAGGATATTCAATCTGCTTTGTTCGGATTGATATTCCAAAGGTAAGCTTTTATCTAAAGCCGCCATGTCATTTCACCTCTCATGCTATATGTTCTGTTTTTTTAATTTCATCAACACTGATATAGTAACCTTCATCATAATCGAATGAACGATAGATTAAGCAAGCTAAAATACCAACTCCACCGATTGCTGCAAGCCAGAACCAGCTAAATACTAATGCGAAACCTGCAAGACCGAAGAATCCAGACGCAATAATAGGCACACCAGAGTTACTTGGCATGTGAATTGGTTTGATATCTTCTGCTGCTGGTGTAACTGTTTCTCCGCGTTTTTTCATGTACCAGAAAGCATCAGCTTCTTTAATTTCAGGAAGCTTCGCGAAGTTGTAATGTTGTACAGGAGAGTGAGTTGCCCATTCAAGTGTACGACCATCCCATGGATCTCCAGTTGTGTCACGTTCACCGTGACGTGCACTCCAAATTACGTTGTAGCAAAGAAGTAGGAAGCCGATACCCATCATTACCGCACCAACAGATGCGATTTGGTTTAGCCATCCCCATCCAAGACTTTCAGAGTAAGTGTACATACGACGAGTCATACCGTCTAAACCTAAGAAGTACATTGGGAAGAAACAGATGTTGAATCCGCTCATAAAGATCCAGAATGTCCATTTACCTAGGCGTTCATTTAACATATGACCAGTCATTTTTGGATACCAGAATGTGAATCCAGCAAGCATAGCGAATACTGTACCTGCGATTAATACGTAGTGGAAGTGAGCGATTAGGAAGTAGCTGTTATGGTATTGATAATCAGCTGCTGCCATTCCAAGCATAACCCCTGTAACCCCACCGACTACGAAGTTTGGAATAAATGCCAATGACCAAAGCATTGGAACTGTAAAACGAATACGTCCTTTATACAGTGTAAACAACCAGTTAAAGATCTTAACCCCGGTTGGAATCGAAATCGCCATTGTCGAAATCGAGAAGAATGAGTTAACCGCTGGACCTGCACCCATCGTGAAGAAGTGGTGAAGCCATACGACGAAACTTAGTAAAGAAATTGCAACCATTGAGTATACCATCGCACTGTAACCGAATAGACGCTTACGTGAGAATGTACTAATGATTTCAGAGAAAATACCGAATGCCGGTAAAATAACGATATATACTTCAGGGTGACCCCATACCCAGAACAGGTTGGCCCATAACATCGGCATACCGCCGCTCGCCATCGTAAAGAAGTGAGCATCGAATAGACGGTCAAATGTCATTAATGCAAGAGCAACTGTTAATACTGGGAAAGCGAAAATAATGATAATTGTTGTAATTAAGATTGACCAAGTAAACATTGGCATTCTCATTAAAGTCATACCAGGTGTACGCATTTTTAAGATAGTAACAAGGAAGTTAATACCGGTCATTAGCGTACCGAGACCTGAAATCTGTAATGCAATTGCGTAGTAGTTATTTCCTACGCCTGAAGTAAACTCTGTACCTGCCATTGGGAAGTAAGAAGTCCACCCAGCGTCTGGAGAACCACCGATTACGAAAGCGATGTTGAATAACATTGCTCCGACAAAGAATAACCAGAAACTTAAAGCATTTAAGAACGGATATGCAACGTCACGAGCACCAATTTGTAATGGTACTACAAGGTTCATTAATCCCATAACGAATGGCATTGCCATGAAAAGAATCATTACTGTACCATGTGTTGTAAAGATCCCGTTATAGTGTTCAGCGTTTAAATAAGTTGTTTCTGGGAATGTTAATTGTGCACGGATCATTAAACCATCCATACCACCACGGAATAACATGATAACCGCAGAAATAATATACATAGCTCCGATTTTTTTATGGTCAACAGTTGTTAACCATTCGTCCCAAAGCCATTTCCATTTTTTATACTTTGTTAGTACGAAAATGATTGCTAATGTCACAAGAACGATAGAAGCGTCTGCACCGTAAATAATCGGGTCACCTGTGACAAAGAATTCATCAAGCTTCACTGTGTTCACTCCAATCTGTTGGAATAATAGCTATTATTTTTTGTTTTTGTAGTAGTTGTAATCACAATATTCAAGTGATTTTGGATCTACATAACTTAAGTGGTGACTAGAGAATGTCATACGACCAACTACACCAGGTTTAACAATTTCGTTGTACTTAGCTTCTGTTAGTTTAGGAGCAGTTTCTTGTACTTCTTTAACCCACTTGTCATATTTCTCTTTAGTTTTTGCTTCAACTTCGAACTCCATGTGTGTGAATCCTTCACCAGAGAAGTTCGCACTACGGCCTAGGTAAGAACCTGGCTTATCAGCTTGTAAATAAAGATCCATAATCATGCCATCCATTGTGTACTTCATACCACCAAGTTCTGGTACCCAGAAAGCATTCATTGGGCCGACAGAAGTCAGTTTGAATTGAATTGGTACACCAGCTGGGATGTTTAAATAGTTAACGGTTTCAATTTTTTCCTCTGGGTAACTGAATAACCATTTCCAGTTTGCAGATGTAACATAAATTTCAACTGGTTTAATATGTTCGGACTCTTTCGGAACCTCTTCCGAAGCATAAGTTGCTTTTACTGTTGGAATCGATAATGCGATAACGATAATAACAGGAACAAGCGTCCAAATAATTTCTAGTAATGTGTTACCGTGTTGTTCAGGTGGCTCATAGTCCATATTCTCTGGTTTTTCACGATAACGAATCAAGATGACTGTAAACAGAATGAATACAATTGCGATAATTAATGACATAAGCAAGAATGACCAAACAATTAAATCATACTGTGCTTTTGCAACAGGTCCTTGCGGATTTAATACTGCGAGTTTTTTATCACAGCCACCGAGGAACAGAAGTAATGATAACGGAAGAAGTGAAGCCAACTTCCAAAACGCTTTCTTTAGTTGCACGATTGAAAATCTCCTTTCTCCTTGGATTGAAACTATGCCAATAAAACAATATAAACCTATTAATTTATAGAAGGCAATAGTTTTTGATATATTGTTAAAAAATAGACACAAATGCACACTTTTTAAGGTGAATATCATTTGTAACTTGATTACATTGTAAACTATTTTCCAGAGAAAAACGTGATTGTGAAAATTTTAAGATAAATAAAGTTATACCAGGATATCCAAGAAATAGAAAAAAGCTATCTTATGATAAGAAAGATAGCTGAATATTTTGTATATTTAGTTTATTTGTTGTGTGACAGTTCGTGGCTGTTCAAGTGTGACAATTTTTTTATATTTAACTTGGTATAAAATGTAACAAATAATCATAAATGGAATGCCGCAATAAAGAGCAATTCTTTGATCTGGAATGAAAGCCAAACTAACAAATGTAATGAAATTGAGCGAGAACGCTACGATTGGAACGAGTGGATAGAGCGGTGTACGATATTTTAAATCATTTATGTCGCCACCATTTTTCACGAAATTTCTACGGAAGAAAAACTGTGAAGCGGCGATTGACATCCAAACTACAACGGCAGCCATTGCTGCAATAGATGTTAAAACTAGAAAGACAGTATCTGCCGCAAATACACTTGTTAGTAAGGACAGGCTAGCGAAAATTAGGCTGAAAATTAATGCATTTAGCGGTACACCTTTTTTAGTTAATTTCGTAAATGCTGGACTTGCCATTCCTTGTTTTGCCATCGCCCACAGCATACGAGAATTTGCGTATAGACCAGAGTTAGCAACGGATAATACAGCTGTAATAATAACAAAGTTCATAATGTCTGCTGCATATGGGACACCGGCTACATCAAATACAAGTACAAAGGGACTTTCGACTAGATTAGCCTCTTGCCATGGGAGTAAACCTACAACAACTGATATCGCTAAGACGAAGAAGAAGAGAGTTCGCCAAATTGTATTTTTTATTGCTTTTGGAATTGTTTTTTCAGGATTTTCACTTTCTCCTGAAGCGATTCCAATTAATTCTGTTCCTTGGAAGGAGTAATTTACTGTAATCATCGTAAGAAGAACAGCTAATGCACCGTTTGGAAATAGCCCACCATTTTCAGTGAAATTATGAAGCATTGGAGCTGGCTTTCCATTGAAGTCTAGTAGACCGAACATAACAGCACCACCAAGCACGATGAAAATAACAATTGTCGCGACTTTTACACTTGCGAACCAAAACTCTGCTTCTGCATATGCTTTTGCTGATAAAGCGTTTACAAGGAAGAGTGCTGCTGCAAATGTAACGCACCAAATCCAGGAAGAAACGTCTGGAAACCAGCGTTTCATTAAAATACTTACAGTTGTTAACTCCACGCCAACTGTAACAGCCCAATTTAACCAATACATCCAACCAACAACAAATCCAAAACCAGGTGAAATGAATTTGCTTGCATAACTTTGGAATGAACCTGCTTCTGGCATAGCAACGGATAATTCACCAAGACATAACATCGTTAAATACATAACAAATCCACCGACTAAAAATGCAAGAATAGCACCACCAGGTCCGGCATTATGGACAATTTGACCAGATCCCATAAATAGCCCGGTTCCGATAACACCGCCGAGTGCAATCATAAATAGGTGTCTACTTTTCATTGTTCGTTTTAAATCTGTTTGTTCAATTTGTTGATTCATATGCCCTCACCCCGTATTTTCTTGAATGTGTGAACTTCGTTTTATTCTGAGTTTTTAATCATTAGTGGGGGATGCAACACACACTCGGTTTATTTGCTATGAAATGAATGGAGTATGTAAAAAAACGAACTATGACTAAATACTCTAAGAATGTTTGTTAACATGGTGATATCTTCACTATGTTAACAATTTTGATTTTAGCAAAATATTCTGGAAATGTATATTTATTTTTCTTTTTATTAAAAATAATTAGAATTTTTATAATTCATTCTATGAGCGATAATTCACATGATCTTTCTAGCAAACTAGTAAGAAGAAGGGTACAATGATAAGAGTTGTATCTGTAAAATAATAATTAATGGAGTTTTGTTTATAATGAAAAAGTTAAAATATCTTTTTGTTTTTGGGATTATAATTGCTGCTGCGTTTTTTATAGGGAAAGATAAAATCATGCAAAAGGCGCAAGTTCTACGCCTAGAATTTCTATCTGAAATGAAAGAAGCAGCTATGATTGAAGATGTTCCGTTTATTAAACAATTACCAGAATTACCTCGAGGATGTGAAGTGACAAGTTTAGCTATGTTGCTGCAATATAAAGGTGTACAAGTAGATAAGATGCAACTTGCTAGCGAAATTCATCGTGTTCCATTTGAACAAAATGGTTTGCGTGGAAATCCTTACGAGGGATTTGTGGGAAATATTTATACAAAGGCAGAGCCTGGATATGGTGTGTACAATAAACCAATCTTTGATTTAGCAGAAAAATATGTTCCTGAAAAAGTAATTAATTTAACAGCTAGAGACATGCAAGATATATATAAAGTAATTAGTTCAGGCTCTCCGGTATGGGTCATTATTAATACGACGTTTAAGCCGCTAGCTGAAAGTAGTTTTGAAACATGGAATACGAGTTCAGGCGAAGTGAAAATTACATATTATGAGCATAGTGCAGTAGTAATTGGATATGATCAAAACTTTGTATATGTAAATGATCCTCTTAAAAATAATCCACGTTTGGCTGTTCCGCGAGCAGAATTTGAGAAAGCTTGGGAGCAAATGGGAAAACAAGCAATTACTATTTTATAATAATGAAAAAGTCATCTTTTGGATGGCTTTTTCTTTTTAGTTTATCATCACTGAAAATTCAGAAGATTCTTTTAAAAGTTAACAATTCACGTTATAATAACATTTAACTTGGTGAAGAAGGGGAGAAGAGAAATGGATGTTGCAAAGGAACTTGTTTTGTCAAAAAATCAGTTAGTTGAGTGGAGAAGGCATTTTCATAAGTATCCAGAGTTATCTTTTCAAGAAGAAAAAACATCGCAGTTTGTGTTCGATATACTTCGGAAATTTCCATGTTTAGAAGTGTCACGGCCGACTAAATATAGTGTGATGGCAAAGTTAGTAGGTAAACATCCGGGCAAAACAGTTGCGATTCGCGCCGATATGGATGCTCTTCCTATTCATGAAGAAAATGAGTTTGATTTTATTTCTACATATAAAGGTGTAATGCATGCATGTGGTCATGATGGACATATAGCGATATTACTTGGGGTTGTATATAAGTTAGTAGAAGAAAGAGAGAAGATTAAAGGGGAGATTCGTTTTCTATTCCAACATGCTGAAGAGAATTTTCCTGGTGGTGCAGAGGAGATGGTTGCTGCAGGTGTAATGGAAGGTGTGGATTATATTATTGGTGCTCACCTTTGGGCGTCGTTAGAGGTTGGGAAAATAGGTGTTATTTATGGTCCTGCAATGGCTGCACCGGATGTTTTTAAAATTAAGATAGAGGGAAAAGGTGGACATGCTGGAATCCCTCATGAAACGGTGGATAGTATTGCAATTGGAACACAAGTCGTTTCGCAACTTCAGCAAATTGTATCTCGCCTCACGAATCCATTAGATTCTCTCGTAATATCTGTTACGCAATTTCATGCGGGGACAACTCATAATGTAATACCAGAGCAAGCCGAGATTGAAGGGACAGTGAGAAGTTTAAGACATGAATTACGAGGTGAAACAGAGAAGAAGATTGAGCGGATTGTGAAGCATATTACGGAATCTTACGGAGCGAAATATACATTTTCATATGAATATGGGTATCGACCAGTTGTAAATGACTATGAAGCTACAGAGCTTATTGAACAAACGGCATTACAACTTTATGGAAGGGATAGAGTTGTTCGTTTACAGCCGACGATGGCTGGAGAAGATTTTTCAGCGTTTTTACAAAAGGCACCGGGGACATTCTTTTTTATCGGAGCGGGAAATAAAGAGAAAGGTATTATATATCCTCACCATCACCCTCGTTTTACGATTGACGAAGATGCATTACCGATTGGAGTGGAAGTCTTTGTATCAGCCATTATGAACTTTATAAGTAAAGGAGAATGAGATGAAGAAAATACACATTCTAGCGCTTATCCCAGTTCTTTGTTTAGTAGTTGGGCCAATATTTGCGAATTCAGTTACTCCTTACGTATTAGGGATGCCATTTTTATTATTTTGGGTATTATTATCAGTGTTTATTACATCTTTTTGTATGGGGCTTGTGTACGTGTTTGATCCTGCTAATAAGGAGGATGTAAAATGACTGCATTACTTATCATTATTTTATTTTTGTTTCTCGCACTATTTTTAGGGATTCGGGCACAACATGGAAAAGATATGAATTTAGAGCAATGGTCAGTTGGGGGAAGAGGGTTTGGCACTATTTTTGTTTTTCTCCTTATGGCAGGTGAAATTTATACGACGTTTACATTTTTGGGAGGAAGTGGCTGGGCGTATAGTAAAGGAGCACCTACCTTTTATATTTTAGGCTATGGCGCTTTAGCTTATCTTTTATCGTATTTTTTATTGCCACCGATTTGGAAGTATGCGAAAGAGCATAACCTTGTTTCACAGTCGGATTTTTTTGCGAAGAAATATAGAAGTAAAGCGCTTGGGATTATTGTTTCAATTGTTGGTGTTGTTTCCATCATCCCATATCTTGTTTTACAGTTAAAAGGACTGGGAATTATCGTTTCAGAAGCTTCTTACGGAAGGGTGTCACCTGTTGTTGCGGTTTGGATTGGTGCTATTGTTATAACTATATATGTAATGGTTTCAGGTATACATGGTTCGGCTTGGACGGCCGCTTTGAAGGATATTATGATACTGTTTATCGTTATGTTTTTAGGTATATATTTACCGTATCATTATTATGGAGGATTTCAGCCGATGTTTGAGGCTGTAGAGGCAGCGAAACCGGGATTTTTATCTTTACCTGAAGAAGGAATGAGTATTTCTTGGTTTGTTTCTACTATTATATTAACGGCCCTCGGTTTCTATATGTGGCCTCATACATTTGCTTCTGCTTTTTCTGCAAAAAATAAAAAAGTATTTCGTAAAAATGCAGCAATTATGCCATTGTATTCTTTAGTTTTACTTTTCGTATTTTTTGCAGGATTTGCTGCTATATTACAGGTTCCGGGATTAAAAGGAGCGGATGTAGACCTTTCATTGTTCAGACTTGCTCTTCAAACGTTTGACCCTTGGTTTATTGGAATTATTGGTAGTGCGGGAGTATTAACGGCATTGGTTCCGGGTTCGATGCTTGTTATGGCGGCTTCTACACTGTTAGCGAAAAATATTTATCGAACGATAGTTCCATCTGCTTCAGATAGACAAGTTGCTAAGATGGCAAAATTATTTGTGCCTGTAGTAACGCTCGTGGCAGTTTTATTTACATTTAAAGGAGGAGAAACGATAGGAGCGCTTCTATTAATGGGATACAGTATCGTTACACAACTTTTCCCTGCACTTGTATGTAGTTTGTTTCCACGTCAAATTATTACGAAGCAAGGAGCTATTGCAGGAATGGGAGTTGGGCTATTAGTGGTCGCATATATTACCTTATCTGGTTCAACTATAGCCACGATGTTTCCGAGTTTCCCGCAGTATATAAAAGATTTGAATGTAGGTATAGTCGCATTGTTAATTAATATAATTGTGATGTTTGTAGTCAGTGGATTTACAAAAGGTGTATTTATAAAGAAAAACACTATAATAGTGGAAAAGTAATTCGTTTATCCCGCATTAACAAGCGGTAAGACCCCCACCTCAAAATTCAGCGGAAGCAAAGAAGTTAGGTGGGGGCCTTGCTGCCTGTAAAAGCCCGATTGGTGAGGGGTGATTAAAGTTTTACTTTATTAGAGCTATCTTTGAAAAGAGATAGCTCTTTTTTGTATATATTTTCTTCAATTAGCGGAATCTAACTAAAAACTTGTTGAAAAGGAAGTTAGGTGGGGAAATTGTTAGAGCTTGAAGGTAACTTATTTGAAGTTATGAAAGAAATTAGGGATGAGTTAGGTTCACCTAATGATTTAACAATTAGAGAAGTTGCTCTTGCTGGGAGTTTTACACGTTGTGCGGTTGTGTTTTTATGTGGGTTAACAGACAAGGATAATGTTTATAAATATGTAGTTCGTACTCTTCAATATGAAGAAGTGCAAAATGAAGCGGCTGTCGTTCAGACGTTATTGGACCGTTTTATTTCTATTGCGGAAGTGGGTAAGAAGACAACATTTCCGGATATTATAAATGCGATTTTAGCGGGAGATACAGTTATATTAATTGATAATATTCAAACTGCTATCATTATTAATAGTAGGGCTTGGGAGAAGCGAAGTTTAGAACCACCAGTGACAGAAGATTTAATACGCGGACCGAGAGTTGGATTAAATGAAGATATTAATGTGAATAAAATGTTAATCCGACGCAGCTTACGCGATCCAAAGTTGAGGTTCCAATCTTATATTATGGGGAAGCGATCGCAGAAAGAAGTAACCCTAGTATATATAGAAGATATTATTAATCCTCACATTGTAAAAGAGTTAGATCGCCGTCTTCAATCAATAGTGACAGATGTCGTTTTGGAAACAGGTACGATTGAACAATTAATTCAGGATAATAATTTATCCCCATTTCCACAGTTTTTGAATACAGAGAGGCCTGATAATATTATAGCCTCATTAGCGAAAGGGAAGGCGGCCATTTTAGTAGACGGATCCCCGTTTGCTCTTATTGCACCACTTGTGTTTGTTGATATTTTTCAATCTGTAGAAGATCATTATGAGCGCTGGGTGATTGGAACGTTATTAAGGTTTTTACGTATGGGTTCAGGCATAATTGCGGTTTTGTTACCAGCTATGTATGTAGCACTTGTATCTTATCATCAAGGACTTATTCCTTCTAAATTGGCTTATTCAATTGCAGGTGCGAGGGAAGGTGTTCCGTTTCCTGCATATATTGAAACATTAATGATGGCCTTGACTATGGAATTAATACGAGAAGCTGGAATCCGATTGCCGAAACCGATGGGGCAAACGATAGGGATTGTAGGAGGTCTTGTAATTGGAGAAGCTGCGGTAAATGCAGGGATTGTAAATCCGTTTTTAGTTATTATTATTGCAGTTACTGCGATTGCTACGTTTTCGCTTCCTGTATATAGTATTACGATTACGTTCCGAATTTTACTTTTCGTCTTTGTATTAGCTGCAACGGCTTTTGGACTGTATGGGATTATTCTAGCTCTGATCGCACTTGCTATTCATATTACAAATTTAACAAGTGTTGGTATACCGTATACAACTCCCATTGCTCCTGCATTTTATAAAGATTGGAAAGAAGAATTTATTCGCATGCCAAAATCGATGTTGAAAGATAGACCAGAGTACTTACAAACAAAAGACTCTACAATACGTCCAAAGGAGCGAAAATAAGTGAAACCATTTGAGTATGGCGATGAAGAGATTGGATCTCGGGAAATTGGGTTTGCGGTATCATCGACCATTATTGGTATAGGGGCATTGTCTATGCCAAGAGATATCGCTAACCAAACTTTATTTTCGGACGGTTGGATTATCTTGCTTTTGGGTGGACTGATTTGCGCAGTTTTAGGCTGGTTTGTGACGAGAGTGGCTATCTTATTTCCAAAACAAAATTTTGTTCAATATACGAGTGCGCATTTGACGAAGCCTGTTGCATACACAATTAGTAGTATTTTAGTATTAACTTTTGCTGCTTTGACAGCGTATGAATCGCGAATGATTTCAGTTATTTCTCAAACGTATTTATTTAGTGATACACCAATACAACTACTGTCTTTTTTCTTCTTATTAGTTGTTATTTATGGAATAGCAGGATCAAGAGCAGCCTTATTAAGGTTAAATGTTTTATTCTTGCCTATTGTTTTAATTGCGATAGTACTTCTTTCTTTATTGAATATAAATTTAATGGAAATAAATAATTTACTACCAGCTTTTCAAACGAAAGTAAGTCAATATGCTGTTGGAGTTAAAAATTCTATTTTTACGTTTATTGGATTTGAAGTAGCGTTATTTTATGCAGTTTTGCTGAATAATAAGACAGCGAAAAAAGCGCCAATGGCAGTCGCGAAAGCGGTGATGGTAAACGTGCTGTCATACATTTTAATTTATGTAACTTGTATTAGTGTTTTTACTTATATGACAACACGTGGATTGACATATCCAACAATTGAATTAGGGAAAGAAATTGAAATTGGTGGAGGATTTTTAGAAAGGTTTGATGCGATTTTTTTTACGACTTGGATTATTACTATTTATAACACTACAGCAATGTATTATGACGTCGCATCTTTATTGTTTTGTGCTATGTTTCCGAAAGTGAAGAAACAAATTTTTATTTTCGTAAGTGCCCCTATTATTTTTATGGTGAATATGATACCTAGTAGTTTAAATACTTTATCAAGTTATGGGACTTATTTAGCTTGGATAGATATGGGGTGTGTTGTGTTAGCACCTTTGCTCGTTTTAATTGTATATAAAATAAAAAGAAGGAATGGTGGAAATGAAACACCTTCTTAAAATTATAATGGTTATGGCTTTAACTGGATTTATGAGTGGGTGTTCTGAGTTAGAAGAGATAGAAGAAAGAGGATTTGTAGTAGGAGCGGCTTACGATATTGTGAAGGAGAAGAAAGCGAATCCAATTATGAAAGGGACCTATCAGATGGTACTCCCCAGTAAATTGTCTCAACAGGGTGGACAAGGGGGTGGGGATAGCGAAAATTATATTAATGTTAGTGCAAAAGCAGATAGTGTATTTGAACAAATAAGAATAATCGCCAAAAAAATTAGTCGTACATTATTTTTCCCTCATATACAGGTGATTATTTTCTCTGAAGAATTACTTTCACATCCATACATTTTACAAAATACGTTAGATGTATATATTCGCGATCATGAGATGAGAAGAAATATTCGTTTGTTCGTTTCTAATAAAAATGCCGAAGCTATTTTAAAACAAAGTGCCAAGCCTGAAAATTTACCGGCGCAGTATATTGATATGTTAGCTGAACACCCTCCGAAAAATGCCCAAATGATTGAGGCTGCAAGAATTGGTGAGGTGCAGGAAAAGATGATCTCTAACCGAAGTTTTGTATTACCTATTCTGGAACTAACAAAACAAGGAGTACAAATGAACGGTGCAGCATTGTTTCGTGGAAAGGATAATAAGTGTGTAGGCAATTTGAGTGGGGAAGAAACAGTAGGGATGAATTATATAATAGGTAAAAAAATTGGAGGTTTTTTTACCATCCGTAAAAAGAATCAACTTATTACATATGAAATTCATAAGTTACGTCGAAAAATTAAAGTATCCACAACGAATGCTACAAAACCAAAGTTTGATATTCATTTATCTCTGGAAGGCACATTGGCTGAGTTGCATTTTAGTGATCATAAAAAGGTTTTGAATGAAAAGCGTTTAGAGAAGGATATATCGGAAGAAATGGAGAAGCGTATTCAAAAATCAATTAAACTTGTTCAAAAAAAATATAAGGTAGATGTACTAGAGTTAGGGGAAGTGTATAAGCGACATAATTATAAAGAGTGGAAAAAGGTAAGTAAGAATTGGGATCAAGGCGAAAATTACTTTAGTAATGCTGAAATTACTGTTCATGTTCATCCAACAATTGAACATTCAGGTTCAGCTTTACCGAAAAGAGTGAAATAAGGTGATGAAAGTTGTTTACTGGATTAGGAATTAGTTGCACGATATTAATGGCAGTTCTTCCAGGAACTATATATTTTATTCATAAAAAACTCACAACGTATGGAGCACAGCCGTGGAATACTGATGTGCAAAAAAAGAAACCTGAATAATTTCAGGTTTCTTTCGTGCAAAGCATATGTGAAGGGGGATACCTTCTATGTATGCTTTGCTTTATACAAGCCCTAACCAATGTACCAATTGTGTAGAGAGGAATGTAACAACAATGGCGATAACGGTAGGGATTGCAAACGATAAGAATGTCCATTTTGCACTTTTTGTTTCTTTGTATATATTAACAAGTGTTGTTCCGCACGGGAAATGAAGAAGTGAGAACAACATTGTGTTTAACGCTGTTAACCAAGTCCAACCATTTTCTAGGAATAGATTTTTAATTTGATTAAAATCATCTATTTCAGTTAAAGCCCCAGTTGATAAGTAAGACATTAATAAAATTGGGATTACAATTTCATTAGCGGGTAGTCCAAGAATGAATGCAGCTAGAATAAACCCGTCAAGTCCTAACATTTTAGCAAATGGATCTAGGAAGTTTACAAAATACATAAGTAAGCTTGTGTCACCGATAAAAATGTTAGCAAGTAACCAAGTTAATGCAGCCGCAGGGGCAGCAACAACTATAGCTCGTTTTAAAACATAGATTGATTTATCGAGTGTTGCGCGAACAATTGTATTCCAAACTTTTGGATTGCGGTACGGAGGTAACTCAAGTGTGTAGTGAGTTGGAACCCCTTTTAAGGCTGTTTTTGATAGTACCCAAGAAACGGTTAATGTCATAATAACACCAATTACAACCATTCCAACTACAACACCAGCAGTAACCAATGTTTGCATACTGCCTGTATAACCAGCAGCCATAAATAGTGAAGCCATTAAAATTAACATAGGCCAGCGACCGTTACAAGGAACGAAGTTGTTCGTTAAAATTGCTAGCATACGTTCACGTGGTGATTCAATGATACGTGTTGACATAATGGCTGCTGCATTACAACCAAATCCCATTGCCATTGTTAAAGATTGTTTCCCGTGTGCGCCGGATCGTTTGAATAAGCGGTCCATATTAAACGCGACACGTGGTAAGTATCCGTAGTTTTCTAATAGCGCGAACATAGGGAAAAAGATTGCCATAGGTGGTAACATAACGCTAATAACAGCACCGATACCACGGAACAAACCAAGTATTAAAATGCCATGTAACCATTCAGGTGCATGCGCTGCTTGGAACCAAGATGTTAAATATCCTTCGGCCCATCCGAAGAATTCGGCAATCATATCAGATGGTACGTTAGCGCCTGCAATTGTAAGATAAAAAATAATAGATAAAATACCGAGCATAATTGGGAATCCCCAGATTGGAGATGTGAAAATTTTATCTAGTTTTTCGGAACGATATAATTTATCAGTATTTGTATATTGGATGGATTCTTTACATATGCTTGCGGATGTTCGGTAAATATCTCCGACTATATCATCTCGTATATCTTCTTTTGAAAGTGTTTGTGCATGTTGAATAATATAGTCTAATGGAAGAGCTTTACTGGCTGAGTGAGATTCCATTAATTACGACCTCCCTTACAAGTGGTTCATTATGGTGTTTTTGAAGTGTAGTTAAGAAATTTTTATCTCCATCTAATATACGTAACGTAATCCAACGTGCTGGATACGTATCACCGAATACTTTATAAATTTGTGGCTCTAATTCCTGAATCATATTTTCGATTTTTTCGCTGTAAGTAATTTTAATTGGTGTTGGAATTAGTTTTTTATTTGCTACTTTTGCAATAACATTTAGCAAATGACCAATACCTACTCGGTTACGTGCTGAAATTTTAACGACAGGCACACCAAGTGATTTTGCTAATTTCTTTTCATCGATAACAATCCCTTTTTTCTCGGCTTCATCAATTAAGTTAATGCAAATGACTACATTATTTGTCATCTCCATCACCTGGAGTGCTAAATTTAAATTTCTTTCCATAGCAGTTGCGTCTATAACAACTACAGTTACTTCTGGTTTTTCAAATATAATATAATCCCTTGCTACTTCTTCGTCTGCGGAATTTGAGTATAGTGAGTAAGTTCCAGGTAAATCTATTAATGTATAATTACTTCCGTTATGTTCATATTCTCCTTCAGCTTTTAAAACAGTTTTTCCCGTCCAGTTTCCAGTATGTTGTTTTAAGCCTGTTAAAGTATTAAATAATGTACTTTTCCCTGTATTCGGGTTACCAGCTAAAGCGATACGATGTTTGCTCATCTGAAATCATCTCCTATTAATACCCCGAAAATAAGGGAGCTTTCTTCTTTACGCAGTGCAATAGTTGTGTTGCTCACTTGATAAGCGACCGGATCTCCAAGTGGACTGCGTTGCAATACTTTAATCGTCGCCCCCGGGATAAATCCCAAATCTAATAAGCGTCGTTTCATAGTTCCTTCTAATTGTATCTTCTCAATTTGTACAAACTCTCCTATTTTAAATTCGGAAAGTGGTTTTATATTAGCCGATACCATAAAAGTTACCTCATCTCTATATTTTTAGTTTGAGTTTAAAAAGTTTCCTTAGGTAAACTTTTTGTTAGTAATATAGTAGACTACATTGGATGATGCTGTCAATTGGTACTTTAAAAATATTCATTTAATTTTAGAATTGTTCCAATTTATTTAGTTGTACTAAAAAATATTACTGAAATTCTTTTTTATGTGCATAAATTAGGCGTGTAAAAGTTACAAAATACAGCGGAATTGTAAATATAACTTTAATTAAAAGGGAAAAAGAGAGAAAAACATTTACATTGGATTTACATTGTTAAGAATAAATTTACATTACAGCTTAAATAGTGTGGATTTTGTTGGGTTCTTTAACTATAAATGTTGGGATTCCTAGTTTTTAAGGATTATTATCGTCATTTACTTAAAATTAAAAATTGCTTAACACTTACATAATATTATTGTCCTACAATGAATTTGTGTTCGAAAGAAGTAGACAAATGTGAAAAGTGATAATCCAAATGGGGGTACAAGACATGGTTATGAAAAAGGGTATTAAATTTTCTTTAGCAGCTTTAGTGGTAGCGGGTTCATTAGTGGGATGTGGAAAAGCAGAAGAGACATCAGGTAAAGATGCTAAAGGAAACGATAATGCAAAACAAGAATTGTCAGGTACGATAGCAGCTGCAGGCTCTACAGCACTTCAACCTCTTGCAGAGGAAGCTGGAAAGAAATTTATGGAGAAAAATTCAAACGTTTCTATTCAAGTGCAAGGTGGCGGTAGTGGAACTGGAATTAACCAAGTAGCTTCTGGTGCAGTCCAAATTGGTAACTCAGATGTTCCATCTGCAGATAAAATAAAAGATGCTAATAAGGCGAAAGAATTAGTAGATAACAAGGTAGCGGGTATTGCATTCGCACTTGTCGTAAATAAAGATGTAAAAGTTGATAACTTAACAGTACAACAAGTACAAGATATCTTCACTGGAAAAGTAACAAACTGGAAAGAAGTAGGCGGGAAAGATGAAAAAATCAACGTGATTAATCGTCCAGCTTCTTCTGGTACACGTGCTACATTTGAAAAAACAATTATGAAAGACGCGAAAATCAATGATGGAACTGGTACTACACAAGATTCTAACGGTGCAGTAGAACAAGCGATTAACTCTACTCCAGGTTCAGTAAGTTATTTAGCGATGTCTTACATGGTTGGCGAGAAAAAAGGTGCGCTACAAACAGTAAAAATTGATGGTGCTGAACCAAAAGTTGAAAACATTGCGTCTGGTAAATATCCATTTTGGTCTTACGAGTACATGGTAACGAAAGGTGAGGCAAAAGAAGCAACAAAAGCTTACATTGACTATGTAAAAGGTAAAGATTTTGAAAAGCAAGTAGAAGATATGGGTTATATTCCAATGTCTAAATTAAATAAGTAATAAAATTTATGGGGCTGGCTGCAAGGCCAGTCCTGTTCATTTCAATTTATGAAGTGGGGTCTGTCCTGTGATGAAGGGGAAAAAACAAATTAATTACGTAAAAAGTGAATATATAGGAAGATCACTTGTTACGTTTTGTGGTATTTTTATTGTTTTAATTACATTAGCTATTATTGCGTTTATTTGTGGTAAAGGTATTCAATCTTTTACACAAAGTGGTATCTCATTTACTGAGATGTTAACATCGACAAAATGGAATCCAAATGCTGATCAAGGATCCTTCGGGGCTTTAATTTTCATTGTAGGTTCAACGGTGGTTTCGTTAGGTGCGGTCATTATTAGTGCACCAATTGCTATAGCTCTTGCTATATTCATGAATTTAATTTCGCCAAAGTTTGGAAATAAAGTATTGAAGCCTGTTTTAGAATTATTAGTTGGTATTCCTTCGGTTGTATACGGATTATTAGGGGTTACGATTTTAGTGCCACTATTACGTGATTCGTTTGGGGGAGTAGGCTTTAGTTTAATTGCGGGTATTGTTGTATTAAGTATTATGATTTTGCCAACTATTGCTAGTATCGCTTCTGATGCAATACGTTCTGTTCCATTTGATTATTTAGAAGCTTCTTATGGTCTAGGATCAACGAAATGGCAAGCGATTAGCCGAGTAATTGTTCCTGCTGCGAAGAAAGGGATTTTAACAGGTGTTGTTTTAGGTTTAGCGCGTGCTTTTGGTGAAGCGCTAGCGGTTCAAATGGTAATCGGGAATACGATTAAATTACCAGAAGGAATATACAGTCCAACAGCGACGTTAACTGGTATTTTAACAATGGACATGACAAATACATTAAACGGAACTGCTTGGAACAATGCGCTATGGACTTTAGCAATGATTTTACTTGTTATTTCATTCCTGTTTATTTTAGTAATTCGAGCGATTGGGCAAAGAGGTGAGCGATAATAATGAATGCAAGAACGGTAAATAAAGTTTGGACAGGTATCTTTTATACGATTGCAGCTTTAGTTGTAGCTTTGCTAGTGTTCTTAGTGTTTGAAATTTTACAAAAGGGATGGGGTTTTTGGGATCCTAATTTCTTGTTTGGAGAACCAAGTAATACAAGAGCTGGTGGTGGGATTGGTCCGCAGTTATTCAATTCCTTCTATATGCTTGTTATAACGCTTATTATATCTATTCCTCTTGGATTAGGTGCTGGAATATATTTAGCAGAGTATGCAAAGCAAGGACGTTTTTTAAACTTTGTTCGTTTATGTATCGAGACAATGGCATCTTTACCTTCTATTGTTGTTGGTTTATTCGGTTTGTTAGTGTTCGTTACAATGACTGGTTGGGGATATACAGTAATGGGTGGTGCCCTTGCTTTAACTATTTTAAACTTACCGGGCTTAACGCGTGTTTGTGAAAATGCGATTTCAGAAGTTCCTTCTAATGTGAAAGAGGCAAGTCTTGGGCTAGGTGCAACGAAGTGGCAAACGATCACTCGTATTATTATTCCGTCGTCATTACCACAAATCATTACAGGTGTTATTTTAGCTGCGGGTCGTATATTTGGTGAAGCAGCGGCATTAATTTATACAGCGGGTTTAACATCTCCGATTTTAAATTCAGCAGCGGACTTCTCAAGTCCTGCTCATCCTTTAAATCCATTTAGACCAGCTGAAACGTTAGCGGTTCACATTTGGAAGTTAAATTCTGAAGGAATTATCCCGGATGCGAAGTTAATTGCGACAAAATCTGCAGCTGTATTAATTATTATGGTATTACTATTCAATGTTATTTCACGCTTAGTAGCATCTATATTACACAAGCGCTTTACAGGAACGAAAAGAAAAAGTAAAACGACGAAAAAGGTAAAAGCGGCATAAATTATAAAGAAGAACTCTCTACTTATAGATAGGGGGTTCTTTTGTATTTTAATTATAGAAGGAAAGGGCGTAACGATTGTTGAATTTGTGATTAATTATATAGACGAACAGATGTAATTTAGATTGTGGATTCTAGTGAATCTCTAGAACGGTATGCGGAAAAAATGATGGATTATATGAGTAGGTAGAGAAAAAGGGTTATCTTCATTCGTGAAGATAACCCTTTTCTTTTAAATATCAGGTGTTTCTGTAGAAGTGCTTATTTTTCTACGGGAGCGTCTTTTTCTCCCGATTTTATCTAATAGTTCATACATAACTGGAACAACTACTAATGTAAGAACAGTTGAGACTGCCAAACCACCGATGACAACGACGGCTAAACTTTTTGATACCATACTCCCTGCTTGGGATTGGCCAAATAAAAGTGGGAGCATAGCAACGATTGTTGTAATAGCTGTCATAATAATTGGGCGTAGTCTAGTAGAACCTGCTTCAAGTAAGGCTTCTCTTGTTTCCATTCCGTGTTCCCGATTTTGTTGGACTCTTTCTATTAATACAATAGCGTTTGTAACAACAATCCCGATTAACATTAATGCGCCGATTAAGGAATTTACATCAACAGGTGTTCGTGAAACGATTAAGCCTAAAATACCACCGACAGCAGCTAACGGTAAGGAGAATAGGATTGCAAAAGGAGCACGTGCTTGCCCGAAGGTGATAACCATAATTAAATATACAATCCCTATTGCAATCCCCATAATTTTGAATAAATCTGTAAAATTCTCTTGCATAGATTCAGTAGCTCCTGCGATATTGACTTTTGCACCACTAGGTAAATCTAAGTCAGTTATCGCTTTATTTACTGCTGTGTTTACTTTACTCAAATCTTCATTTGAAGCTTCGGCTGTAATTTGGATTGTTTCTTTTCCGTCTTTATGGAAAATTTCTGTTTGCGTTTGTTTTTCTGAAATAGTTGCGATGTCTTTTAAAGGTATTGGGCCATTAATAGGTGATAGTATGTTTGTATTTAAAATATCTTCTTGTTTATTAATGTTTTCTTTTTTGTGTTCTATCATAATAGTAGTTTTTTCATTATTAATTGTAATTTCGCCAATAGGTGATTTCTTCATAAGGAATGCTACTTGTTGCGCAGCTATTTCTGGTGTTAAACCTAGTTGTTCAGCCTTTGTTTGATCAATATGAATTTGCCATTCTTTCTTAGAGTCTTCTAAATTTGTTTTTACTTTAGAAAGATCATCCATGCTTTTTAGTTTTGTTTCAACGATAGTAGCCGCCTCTTTTAAATCCGCTTCGTTAGTAGCTGTTACGTTAAATTGTAAGTTATTGCCGCCGCCAGAACTTGAATAACTTGTTTTTATATAATCAAGTTCAGCAGGCTCAAAAGTTTTATTTTCCTTTTTTAACTCTTTAATATATTGATCAATATCAGAACCTTTTTTAAAGACTACGAATATACTAGCAAGGTTATTTTTAGTTGTTTGCCCCCATTGTGCATCTTCTGCGCTAGATCCCATTCGTAAAATAACGTCTGTTATATCTGAATTAGAAAGTAATTTCTTTTCAAAATCAAATGCTTTTTGTTTTTGAGATTCAGCATTATAATCGGCTGGAAATGTCATGTTAATAGATAACATTGTGTCGTCTTCAGATTTTATGTTTGCTTTCGGTAGTAATATATAGGCCGCAATTGATCCTGCAAATAATAAAAATGAAGTAAGTAGAATAATGAATTTATGAGAAAGAGCCCACTTTAATGTAGCGACATATCGTGATGAAGAACTTGGCTTTCGATGCTTTGTTTTTTTGAGTAGTAAAAAAGCCATAAGTGGAACAACTGTTAGTGCAACGATTAAGGATGATAGTATAGAATATACAACTGCTAATACCATAGGTAACATTAATTTTCCGATTGCTCCTGATACGAGGCCGATAGGTAAAAAAACAGCGACCGTTGTTAAAGTAGAAGAAGTAATTGCGACTGCGACTTCTTTCGTTGCATCGAGAATGATATCTTTAGAGAAAGAATCTTTTTGTAAACGGCGGAAAATATTCTCGATGACAACGATACTATCATCGACGAGACGTCCAACCGCAACAGCTAAACCACCGAGGGTTAAAATGTTAAGCGTAATGTTAGATTGATGTAGTAAAAAGAGTGTTAATAAAATAGATAATGGAATACTGACAACAGCGATGAGTGTTGTTCGGAAGTTACGTAAAAAGATTAAGATAATTAGAGTTGCAGCGATTGCTCCAAGTATTACTTCTTTTCCCATGCTAGTAACAGCATTTTCAACTTGTTCATGGGTTGAAGCCAAAAGTTTAATAGAAAATTGATTTTTATATTCCTTATCTATCTCTTTAACTTTTTTATCAATCTCTTTTCCAATGGCAACTGCATTTTTACTTGGCTCTTTCATGATGATTAATCCTGTGCCTTCTTCTCCGTTTATATGTGAGATTGTATCGTAGTGTTGTTTAATTTCAATTTGAGCAATGTCTTGCAATTTCACTTGGGGTGCCACAGTGATGTTTTTAATGTCATTTACATTTTTTATGTCCCCAATGACGCGGAGGTTGTATTCTTCCTGATTAACAGTAAATGCCCCAGCTGGAGTAGAAGTTTCTTTTCCTTGTAAAACAGTTAATATCTGCTGTGATGTTACGTTTTTGTTTTTTAATTGGTTCGGATCAAGTACGATAGATAATTCAGAGGTGGATTTTCCGAAAAACATAACGTTGGCAACACCATCAATGTTTTCGAGTTGTGGTACGATTTCTTTTTCAATTTGTTTTTCATCTGTTTTTGAAAAACCGTTTTGTTTCTGGATAGTAATTTGAGCGAGTGGAATCATAGAAGTGTTTAATTGACTAACTACGGGCTTGGTTACATCTTTAGGTAATTTAATTGTATTGACGGCTTTTTCGACTTCGCGTGCTGCATCTTTCATGTTTGCTTTTGATGTATACGCAATGTCGATACGTGATAATCCCTCGTATGTAGAAGAAGTAATGGTGTCGACGTGCTCTAAATTGCGAAATTGTTTTTCGAGAGGATCAGTTACATCTTTTGTCATCGTTTCAGCGTCGAGTCCTTGAGATAAGGTTGTGACGGTAATTGCTGGATTGTCGATACTTGGTAAAAATTCCATAGGTAATTTAGAGCCGGAATAAACACCGAGTATGGAAATGAGAAAAATCATGATGATAATGGCAGCTCGGTTTTTTAATGAAAACTTTGTTAACCTATCCATAAAATAATTCCTCCATTGGTTTATTTATAGTTGAGTGCGTCCTTTCTTACTATATAACAAAAAATGGATATTTTTCATCAATTAAATGTAAAAAAATTCTAACAATATCCTTAAGTTTATATTAGGGTTGGAATGTTGTTAATTTGTAGGGAGATAAATTTTGAATGAGAAGGAAGGGGATAATGCGCGCGAGTGGTTGTTTAATGTAGATGGGATTTTTTCTTACGGCTAATTTGTATGGTTATTTTATAGAAGGATAATTATTATAAACTTTAATATAGAAGAGAATGAAAATTTGGGAAGGCATTGTGAAATACAATTTGGTTGAACGGAGTGTATTAGCATACAATTAAAATAACTATTTTCAGTAGTAAGGATAATAGTTATTTCTATAGAAGAAATTAGGGTAGATAATTTTTTTTATGTTTTTTATAAAAACACTTGTTATTTGAAAATCATGATGGTATATTAATAAACGTCGCTGATGCGGAAACGCAGAAAACGACAAAAAAGAAATTTTAAAACTTAGTTGACATCGAAAAATGAAGATGTTAATATGATGAAGTC